>WVZH01000410.1:24745-51199 GCA_011772595.1 Anaerolineales bacterium | reverse complement strand
GCGTTATCGAATGCTGCAAGAAAGGGGACAGATTCGGGGATTGAGAGGTCACTCGCTTGGATGTCGAAAAACAGTAATGCCAGCCAACCAAGACCCGCGCCGACTAACGTCAACAGGAATGCCGCCCATCGCTCTTCTTTTCCCGTGGTGAAGCGCTTGTAGAAGAGGTATGCAAGCCAGAACATCCCTGTTGCAGCGAAAAAACGTGCCAGATGAAGGATCGTCAGCAAGGAAAGATTGAGCAGTCTGGCAAGGTGACCCAGCATGAGGTAATAAACAAAGAGGGTGGCGCCGGGACCCGGATCAGTGGCATATGGTAGGCGGAACGACCATCCCCCATCAAATCCCTGGCGCATTTTGGCAAGATAACTAAATCCATCGATTGGGTTGAGGAGGAAGCCCGTGAAGATAGTCGGCTTCGCCAACTGGGGTGCGATGAGATACGGCAGCACGCTGGCGAAAGCTGCGAGAACGCAAAGCCCGAAGGCGAGCGTTCTCTCTGTTCGGTCCTTCATAGGGCGAATTGTACGTCGAGCGGAGGACTTACGCCAAGTGCCGTAGTCCAGACTACTCATTCACCCGNNCGTCCGACCTCTCACGCATCCTGAGCGGAGCGAGCCGCATCTTTGGCGAGCGAAGTCGAAGGATGAAGGAAGGATAAATGTTCAGGATTAACCTCGCTCACCTACTCGTATGAAATTCGTCGTCCAATCGCTGGTTCCTTGCCCTTAAGTCATGAATGAAACTATAATCGCCGTATGAGTCGCGTTTCGAGTCTCCACCGCTTGCAGGAGCTCGATCAAGCCCTCGATAAAAATCGCGAGCGGGTCGAAGAAATCCTGCGCATCCTGGAAGACGATTCGAAGATCGTCCACTTGAAACAAGCTCTCCGTGAAGTCGAGGATATTCTACAAAAAGCACGCGCATCTCACTCCAAAGCTGATCACATCGTCGCCTCCCAGCGAGCAAAGATCGAGCAGACAGAGCGAACACTCTACAGCGGCACGGTGCGCAACCCTAAGGAACTCCAGGATCGGCAACAAGAAGCCGAGTCGCTTAAACGGTACCTGGTGACCCTTGAAGATCGTCTGCTTGATGCTATGATCGAGTTGGAGGAAGCAGAAGCGAGGCACGACGCAGCGAGCAATGAACTTTCACAGGCCGAGGGCACTCGAGCCGCCGAACACCAGGACCTCACCTCAGAAAAGGAGCGCCTGTTGGCGGATATCTCACGCAAGGAAGCGGAACGTGAGGCAGCGCTCACAGACGTCGACGTGGAGGATCTGGAATTGTATAACACCCTTCGTGCGCGATTTGCCGGTAGAGTGGTTTCGGTGGAACAAGATGGAAATTGCAGTGCATGCGGCGTGGAATTGGCTCGTTCGCTGCTCCAAGAACTTCGCACTGGGGACGATTTGATCCGCTGCCGCCAGTGCGGTCGCGTTTTATATGCGGGATGATGTCTCATGGGTGATTTCTTTAGCAACCTATATGGGTATCGCTTCGATGGGGAGGAGTTTTTCACTGGCTTGGTNNGGTTGAGTCGGATTACGCAGTCGATCGGGGAGCTGTTCTCCTCAGTAGCCAGGGACCAATACCATCAAGAGATCCTCGAGCGAGCACAAATGATGCACGCAGCACGGGCAATATTCAAATTGGACGAGATTGCTATCCTCCCGCACCTTCTTGCGCCCCCATTTCCGGCTGATCCCCTAAGGACAGAACCACTGCCCGAATATTCCCTGGCCGTGCTTCCGAACCTTCCTGACTGGACGTATCTTTCGGGAATCTATCATGCGCCGTCAATCACGCTCGGCGATGCACTCGCCGATGGCGCTAACCTGATGATCACAGGACCGCTCGGGAGCGGAAAGACAACCGCTCTTGCGTATCTCGCCATCCATGTCGTTAACAAAGAGCCCGAGGCCGGCGTCGCCAAAGACCTGGTCCCCGTTCTCATCCACGCCTCGGACTTGGAATTCGGGCGCAGATTGGACAAGGATCCTCTTAAAGCTGTGCTTTCGGCCGCGCAACAAGCTGCATCCTCCGGTCTCGCCTCGCGAATTCCTGGTTACGTGCGACCAATCTTCCGTCAGGGACGTGCGCTCCTTCTGCTCGATGGCCTGGACGAGCTAACCGCAGATGAGCTGGCATCTGTAGCGGAATGGTTGCGCCATCTGCGAACACAGTTCCCGGAAATCCGCATCGTTGCCGCTGGGCCCGTCAAGGATTACGACATGATCGCGGAAGCCGGTCTGGTTCCTGTTGCGATTGCACCGTGGACCCTCTACGATCAGCACGTCTTTCTTACGCAGTGGGGCCAAGCGTGGCAACAGTACGTCATCCCCAATCTTCCCAAGAGAAGGATGGACGATCTCGATCCGGCGTTAATCACAGGATGGCTAGCAGGTGCGATGCGCGGCCTGACACCACTCGAACTCACCTTGCGCGTATGGGCATCCTATGCTGGTGATATTTTAGGCGCCAATGTAAGTGAAACCATGAACAGTTTCATCGCCCGCTTCTTGTCGCTAAATGAGCGCCAACCGGCGGAGACTGCTGGATTGAATTGGATCGACGAACGGCAGGGTGCGGTTCAAGAACGATCTTTGCGTCGCGGAACTCCTGTAAACGACCTCGTCGCTGCCGGGATCCTCATTCGGCGCACAGGAAATCGAGTTTCGTTCGCCCTGCCTGCGTTAGGCAGCTATCTCGCGGCCAGAGCGATGATGGATAGTGGACTGACCGAATCCGCAGTCCGCCCAGGATGGGCGCCAGCGGAGACAGCCTTGAGTTTCTTCGCAGCTCTGGGTGGCGACGTTTCCAAAGTCCTGGAAAGCTATCTTCAAGCCAGGGACGATCCGCTCGAAACGAATTTGCTCACTGCGGCCAAGTGGCTAAGAGAAGCCCCGACAAAGCTCACATGGCGAGCCAAGATCCTACGACCGTTGGCCACGATTGCGAGCTCTGCAGAGCGTCCATACGGCCTTCGTTTACGCGCCGTCCACGCCCTGGCACAATCCGAGGATCCATCCATTGCTATCCTGTTTCGCCGCCTCCTGGCCTCTGAATCGGCCATCGGGCGACTGCTGGGAGCACTTGGTCTTGGTGGTGTCCGTGATGAGGAATCGATTGAAAAGCTCTTGGATACCATCTACCAGGATCGGAATCTTCATGTTCGCCAGGCAGCCTGCCTTGCTCTAGCGGCAATGGACACAGAACCCGCGCTAGAAGGACTAGGTAAGGTGCTGCTCGATGGCGATGAATCCGTGCGTCTAGCCTCTGCAGAAGCCCTTGCCTCCCAACCCGGAGAAGGCTTCAACATGCTGCGCGACGCTATCGAAGTGGAGAATCTGCTGACAAGGCGCGCCGCAGTGTTCGGTCTTGCACGTGTTCCCGAACCCTGGGCTTTGGAGATCCTGGAACTTGTGCAGGTGGATGACGATCAATGGGTTGTACGCGGCGCAGCCGCCGAAGCTGTCGAGCGAAGACGAAATCCTCCCTGGGAAGTGAATCCCCGGGTCGAAGAAATCGCTGAATTGCCCTGGCTCGTCGAGTTTGCTGCTCGCGAAGGGATGGCTGTCGGTCCAGGTCCACAAGCATTGGAGATGATCCGGCGTGCCATTACGAAAGGTACGGAGGAGGAACAGATCGCCGCCCTCGAGGCGATTTCCGCATCTGATGCGAATGAACTAGCCATCGAATTACGCAAAACGTTCTTTTCATCAGAGGCACACATTCGAGATGCGGCTTATGAAGCCTTATGGAGGATCAAAGCTGCGGGTGTGGAAATATTGGCCGCTGCTCCGCAAGCAACCAGCTGACGTAGATATACTTTCATGACAATTCACCAAGTTATCCACGCGAAGAAACCCGTGAATGTGAGGGTGCCCGGGGGAAAATTCCCGGGCTCAATAAATTCGCCTGAAGCACACTTTGAGAAGATCCGAAGGGTCTTGAGCTCAGAGCTCGACCACAATGGTGCGAGTAGCCCAGGTGCCGATGAACTCCGATATTTTTTCAATATGACAGACGTGCCTGATAGGTTGAGCCCGATCAAGGCAATCAACTCTTAATTCTCCGGCGCATTCCATGGGAACGTCTAAGGAGCTGTCATTGTCATTATTGACAGCTCCATACTCATTCAACCGATTTCGATCTGTGCCGTTATAAACCCTGATGAAGCTCAAATCTCCTCGTTTTTTTCCATCCAGGCCAGGATTTTCTCTTCCGCTTCTTCCGCCGACATATCCAGAATCGAAAGGATTTTATCCAAGCCCTTCTTACCGGCGACGATTTCGATACGGCTCTTCTTGACGTCTAAAACTTCGGATAAGAATTTGATAAGCCCTTTATTGGCCTTGCCTTCTACCGGTGGCTCGTTGACTCGAACGCGCAATGTGCCGTCTTCCATCACACCGCCGAAGCCGGTTTTCCTTGCGCGTGGTGTCACCCGGATGGTTAGTGCAGCACCGCGTTTCCCATCATGCAGTTTGAACTGCCGCATGCGCCTTCCTCCCTCCAAATCTACAGGAGAGCAAGAATCCAGCGGATGATCTGTAATACTATTATCAACGCTATGGGGCTCAGGTCAATCCCACTTATGGGAGGTACGTATCTCCTAATCGGCGTTAATAGGGGTTGCACGACCGAGTCAAGTGCCCGCCGAACAGGGTGATAAATGTCCAAGAAATAGGATACAAAGACATCAGCTAAGATCACCACCGTTAAAATGTCAAGAATAAGATTGAAAATTGAGATCAGAAGCGACACGACATCACTCTCTCCAAAGACATCCAATTATGCCACAATTCCACTGATTATCCAAAATCCTCCTATTCTCTATGGAGTCCGATCGCAAGTTCTCAGGCGAGGCTTTCAAAAATATTGGTGTCCAGGCTGTTCTTGCCCATTTTTCGGAAGACCCGCTTGTATCGAAACGCTCGCTTAGCACACGGCGATCAAGGCACCAAATCGACCCGTGGTTCCGCCTTCGGCTCGATGGGAATACCAATCTTCATTGTGACACGCTGTACATAAACCTGAAAGTTCGATATTCTCGATTCCTTCCTCCGCCAGTTGATCGCGATTCGCAGACCAGAGATCAAAATGTACCTTTTCGCCAACTCTTGAGAGATATCTTTCGGCGCGGGATCCATAAGCTTTCTCTACTTTGGCGACGACATCCGGCCCCACCGGATAGTGACCAGGTCCGATCGATGGGCCAAGACCTGCCACAATGTCCTGCGGCTTGGATCCGAAGGTCTCTACCATGGCGCGAACTGCTGCTTGTGCAGTGCCACGAACTGTCCCCAGCCAGCCAGCATGCGCCATGCCTACGGCTCCCTTGCACCGATCGTGAAGCATAATCGGCACACAATCCGCAAAGCGCATAAATAGCGTCACATCGGATGAATCGCTGATCAGGATGTCTCCACGACGATAGGCTTTTCCATTGCGCGGCTCCTCCGCGACGACGTAACGTGCCGAATGGATCTGCCAAAGATCGTAGATCGAATCAGGATCCCGCTCTAGGGCTAAAAAGGCACGCCGGCGGTTTTCCGATACCCTTAACTGATCGTCACCCACCGTGCCACCCACGTTTAGTGAACGCCAAGGATCTGGGCTGACGCCACCATGCCGCGAGAAAATCGCGTGAACGAGGTGAGGGGAAGCCATAGATTCGAATTGATAGATACGAAGGGAACCAAGTTGCCGAAATGGCATACTAACAGTCTATCACGGAGCGATCGCATCCGACAAGAATTCGTGACATCCCTAATCGACTCCCCGGGAAAAGTGAGCCAGCTTGTAATCCAAGCGAATTGAGAAAAATATTGCCACCTGCTGCACCATCATCGAGAACTAGATGTCGACGCCTGCACCGGCCAGCTTAGATGTGACCATCACGCGCATCTCCCGCATGCTCTCCTCTACGTAGGGAAATGCAAGCCACACATTCATGATACCAAAAAGTAATCCGGTCACCGTACGGAGCAGAGGTGTGCTCTCCCGAATCGGGAAGGACAGGAATGGCAAATTCGAAAGCAACTGAGATCCTCCATCGAGAGCGATAGGAAACACCCCAATGAGCAACCAGAGCGCAAGGGATATAGGTTTGAGACGACCTCGAATTAGGGTGAATAACAAACCGCCAAGAAGGATGCCACCATAAATCGCCACGTCTCGCTGGCACAGTGCGACTTTATACCCCAACCGCTCGGTTCCAATAAAATCACGCGCACCCCAAAAGTCATCCTCTTCGAATCCAGTCGCCTCGCCATATGGCGTGAGACCCGTCCCTGCTATTTCTACCGGATAGGCAGCCTGTTCGCCGAAGAGAAACCACGATCGGAAAGCAAGTTGATGACACATGGGATTGTAGAGAGCGTAGATGACGCTAGCTGGACGTGTGGCACCGGCTTTTATGAGCACCGGAGCACTGAAGGGCAGACCGACATAAAGAAACACGAGCAAATTTACAATCGCCAACCAGCGCTTGGAAAAAAATAGTAAGATCTTATGTAAATTGATCGCACGCTCCTGCGACTTCGCAGGCGGCAACTGGTTATCTTCCCAACCATCCCTCGCGGCCCCAAGCGTTACCCGTAATTGCGTAGCATCAATGGGTGCCTCAAGCTCGTAAGGTCCCACTTTTACAACCGGGATGATTTCCGCATAGTGAGAACGCAGGATAGGATCGGATTCGATATCTACTTCGATCAATTCATGCGGAATCTCGACCTGCAAAGCCCGCAGTTCAGCCTTGACGTCCTCACATAATTTGCAATCATCCTTTGTGAACAGCGTTACTCGCATCATGACTCAATACCCAACGCATTTAGATAAAAATCGAGCTGGCTTTCCGTGAGCACCCCCACATGAAGGAACTCAACCCTCCCCGCTCGATTGATGAACACACTAGATGGATATCCGCGTATCTGATACAAACGTTGAACTTCCGCACCTGGATCGAGCAATAGGGGAAACGTCAGACCCAATTCCGCTTGAAATTCGCGCACATTCCGCTCCGGTTCGTTAAAATTGACTGCTAAGACGATAAATCCTGCGTCTTTCGCTTGCTCATACCTTTTCTGGAACGCTGGCATCTCCACTCTACATGGTCCGCACCATGTGGCCCAAAAGTTGACCAACACGACTTGCCCACGGAAGTCGGATAAGCGTAGGGAATTACCATCCAGATCGCTGAGCGTGAAATCGGGAGCTTCTGTTCCGATCGAGACACCGATCACCGAGTCGAGGATCTTGGTCTCGGAAATCTCACGCTTCGGGCTCTCAAGGAAGTCTCGCGTGCTAACAATTCCTGCTTCGGGCGTATGTGTGAGAAACTCCGGAGGCCTTTCGGGGACCCCTTCCAGGACAGCCAAACCAAGTGCAACTCCGAATAAGCTACCAGCAGCGAGTATCCACCAACGTCGCTCCATACTGAATCTCTACCTCACCAAGGTCTCCTCAAAATCAATCGTCGGCAACACAGGTGCAAATTGTGCCAGTCGTTCTAAAGTACCCGTCAGCAGCATGATCCCTACGACAACGAGAAGCAAACCGGTGACGATGGATAAGGCGCGCACAACCCTGCCACGTCGTTTTAACAATTCTGCTGCGCTGCCAATTCCCAAAGCCGCGAGCAAGAATGGAATCGCAAGACCCAATGAGTAAGCGCCAAGGAGTGTTGCGCCCTCGATGGCACGTCCACCGGCAAGGACTAATGTGTAGATCGCACCCAGGACGGGTCCAATACACGGCGCCCATCCAGCCGAGAAAAAGATACCCATCAATAGCGATGACAAATAACCCAAGCGAGGATCCGGTTGAACTTGACGGCGTGTATCGTAATCCAGGAAAGGAATATTGATCACTCCCATGGTGTGCAGCCCAAACAAGATCACGATGGCGCCACCGACGCGCGAGATCCATTGGCGCACATCATAGTCACCTAAGAGTGCACCAATTGCCCCAACGGCCGCTCCTCCAAGCACAAATACCAAACTGAAACCAAGGACAAACGCTGTACCATGAAGAAATGTGGTGAGCCGGTTCTCAACCACCACGCCTTCGGAAGTTACGGTCCGACCACTGAGGTAACCAATGTACGCGGGCACGAGTGCGAGAACGCAGGGGGAAAGAAAAGAAAGCAATCCTGCAAGTACTGCGATCCCCATTCCGTACGGTCCTACGGAAATACCGCCTAGATCCATTACTGAGTCATCTCCTGCTCATTGAATTTGATTGGTTGCCTCATCATCCGTTTTACGAGCGGCACATTTCCTTGGTCAATGCAGAGATTAACATTCCTTACATGCCAAATCGTATAGAAGCATAAACGAAAGGGGTGCGCGCGGCAAGCTTGACCTGAAACTACCCTTCAGTTGCATACGATATCAGGAGAGCTTGAACCCTCGCAAGCGAAGACTGTTCGTCACCACAAAGATAGAACTGAAAGCCATAGCTCCAGCTGCTAGCATCGGATTGAGATAGCCCAAAGCAGCGCTCGGGATTAAGAGAATGTTATAGATAAAAGCCCAAAACAGATTCTGCTTTATTGTTCGTAATGTCCCGCGAGACAACGCGATCGCCCTTGGTACGCCACGCAGACTCCCGCTGATCAGGGTGATTGGCGCCGCGGCGATTGCAACGTCGGTACCGGTTCCGATCGCGATCCCGACATCCGCCTGGGCGAGTGCAGGGGCATCGTTGATCCCATCGCCCACCATGGCAACAACCTTCCCCTTTTCCTGAAGGGCCTTGACTTCGGCCACCTTGCCGCCTGGCAAGACGTCCGCACGCACAGCCGATTGGTCTCCATCCACAGAAGTGTGGATGCCGACGCTACGGGCAATCGCGTCCGCAGTTTGACGATTATCGCCGGTGATCATGATCACTTCCAGCCCCATGTCCTTCAGTTCCTGGATGGCTTCGCGCGAGTCGTCTTTCACGGTGTCGGCAATACCTAAAAATCCTGCGATTTCGCCATCTACAGCCACAACCACTGCAGTTTTGGCTTCGTTTTGTAGCGCCTCCATTCTTGAGACCAGTCCGTCTAAGACGAGGTGATGTTCGGCTAGCAGCTTAGGAGTCCCAACGATAACCTCGTGACCAGAGACTCGTGCGACCACACCCTGACCCGATACCGCCTTGAAGCTTTCCGGATCTCGGATGGCGAGCCCTTTTTCACCAGCCGCCGCGACGATCGCCTCACCCAAAGGGTGCTCGGATCCCTTTTCCGCACCCGCAGCGAGGGTCAGTAATTCGTCTGCACTTCCCGACCAATGTGCTATAACTACGTCCGTCACAGCGGGGCGACCCCGAGTTATGGTACCTGTCTTATCGAGCACGACTGTCGTCAGATCCCCTGCGCGTTCCAAGGATTCACTCGATTTGAATAGAATACCCAGCCCTGCGCCTTTCCCTATACCTACCATAACCGCTGTCGGTGTCGCCAGCCCCATAGCACATGGGCAGGCGATCACCAAAACTGCGACCATATTGACCAATGCGCGAGTAAACGCCGACAGATCACCTTGAGGTGGCGGCGCAAGGAAAAACCATCCCAAAAAGGTTAAGATCGCAATCACAATCACAGCGGGGACAAAGACCGCAGAAACCTGATCGGCGAGGCGCTGGATTGGCGCTTTGCTTCCCTGAGCTTCCTCCACGAGACGCACGATTTGGGCAAGCGCCGTTTCGCGCCCCACGCGGGTAGCTTCGAACTTAATCATCCCCATCTTGTTCAACGTCGCCCCGATCACTTCATCAGCCGGTCCTTTATTGATGGGCATCGATTCGCCGGTCAGCATCGCTTCGTCAACGGCCGTCTTTCCTTCCACCACGACACCATCTACGGGGATCTTTTCTCCTGGGCGCACGATCACCAGATCCCCAACCTGCACTTGATCAACAGGTATATCGATCTCAGATCCATGACGAACGACCCGCGCAGTTCTGGCTTGCAGACCCATCAATTTCTTGATCGCCTCACTGGTCCTGCCTTTCGCCCTTGCTTCCAGGAATTTCCCCAACACGATCAACGTGATAATGACGGCCGCAGTTTCGAAGAACATGTGCCCATCGATCCAACCGAGAAGTACCGGGATGGAGTAGAAATATGCTGCAGAGGAACCCATGGCGATTAACACATCCATGTTCGCCGACCTGTTTCGAAGCGATTTCCATGCTCCATCGTAATATTGCCAGCCCACATAGAATTGGACCGGAGTGGCGAGCACGAACAACAGCCAATCGTACCAATTCGCCTCTGCAAGGGTAGATGGAACTACCCCGAAATCACGCCCCATTGAGAGAAGAAATAATGGAACCGTGAACACCAGTCCAATAATGAGAAGGCGTCGCTGGCGACCGATCTCGCGTTCACGCGCTTGCAGCTCTGCGTCCTCGAGATCTTCGTCGCTCTCCAAGACACTGAAACCTGCCCTCAGGATCACCGCTCGTATCTCGGCCTGACTGATCACAGTGGGGATATACCGGACGCGCACGCGTTCCGATGCCAGATTGACCCTAACTTCGACGACGCCCTCTTTCTCAAGCAACGCTCGCTCCAAGCGCTTTGCATCGCTGACATCGCCAACGCGTTGAAGCGCCAGATCGGCCTCTCCAAGCGCGACGTCATAGCCCGCACGACGAATCTTGGCGATGATTGCCTCTTGATCGAGCAACGCAGGATCGTATTCTAGAGTTGCTCTTTCCGACGCCAAGTTGACGGTTGCCGTGTGGACACCATCAAGCTTCTTGAGATTCCGTTCAACTGTCGCCACACAATTAGCACAGGTCATACCGGTGACAGGCAAGATAAGATGATGGGTTCCTTCAGTCATAACTATTCTCCATGCAACGATACGTTGACATCACGCTGCTACGGGGTAATTAATCTCCGCCAACACACCTTTTATCTGCTCTTCTGTGGCCGGCGGCCCAAAATCCACAACGACCTCCCTCGTCATTTGGGACGCTTCAGCGCGCGAAACACCCTCCAGCTCTCTCAGTTCCATTTGGATCGTATGTACACAGTGTCCACAGGAAATGTTCGGAACAGAATAGGTCACAGTTGTCATTTCATCACCTCCATACTGTTGGTCGATACTAAACTTTCGATGCCATTTCGTAGACTTCAGCGATTTCCTTCAGCACGCGCTCGCGGCTCTCCACTTCTTCACCACGTACAGCAGTGATGAGGCAGGAGTGCAGATGATCGTTGAGAACTCTTGTGCTCACCTTACCCAAGGCGGCCTGAACCGCTTGGAGCTGCCGGATGATATCGATGCAATAGGCATTTTCATCGACCATCCGCTGAATTCCACGGACGTGGCCTTCAATGTTCTTCAGCCTTCGTAGGGTGTCCTCTTTATCCATCTTCCACCCACATCCTTTCATGCCTAAGCCAATACCCCCCCCAGGGGGGTGGGGTATATGAATTATAGTGAAGGATGTAGCCTTCGTCAAGAGCAAGTTGGCACAATTTCACGAATCGTAGGAAGGGAACGCGGGTACGCCTTCTTTATGGCGCTTTCACGTTTTTAACGCCTGACCCGACCAATCTGGGCTGCACGTCCGTAGGTCGAAGCATTTGAGGTGTACAGTCAGCGGCAATCGGCGAGTTCGATCAGATCTTCCACTTCCAAGCTCGCCCTGATCGGTGCCGGATTCTGTCGCACCCAGCGTCGTAAGGCTTCTGGCCCACGCCAAAGCGCCGCGAGGTCCACCGGGTAACGGTGAGATCTTGCACCGACATTCATCCAATCAAGGTCTTCAAGAGCCTTCACCCAGTCCTCCCAAGGCACCATGTCAGGGGTTTGTGTCATGGTGACTAATCCGCTGAAGAGCACAGGTTTATGGGTCGGAAACTCGGGAATCGACTGTTTGAGGAAATCGAGACTGTCGTACGTATTGAAGACCAACCATAGTGGCAACAAGCTGCTGCGTAGAACAGAAACCGGATCGTATTGACCAAAAGCCTCGACGGCGACGCCCTGTGGCTCCAGACCACCCTTCTCACAGAGCACCTTGTAGGCCTGGAAGACAAGGCGCGAAAAATCATGCGGCTGCGACAAACTCAGTCGACAAAACCTAAAGCCCTGATCGCGAGCGAGGCCCTCTAACGCATCATCCAGGCCCGGCTCACTCCCCCATTCTGATTCGAATCTTACAACTGGACTCTGACCCTCTAATTCCCACCCTCCGCGGTGTGGAGAACCTCTCCGCGCCAGATGATCATCGATTCGTTGGCTTCCCTCGATAAACTCACGAGCTGATAGTCCACCCCATCCACCAATCTGATAGACGAAACGGGGATGAATGACATATTGAAGCCATTGTGCACCGCAATCCAGATAGAGAATCTCACCACCGGGTCGAAGCCTCTCGTCGAGGAATTGGCGATACCCTTCCGGGAGATGGAGCAACTTTAGCCGCAGATGGGTTACTGTGCGAGTTATCCAACCGTCATGGACGGGATCGAAATGGCCGATCGCCAACACGTCATCGTTGTTCCTAAAAATATGCTCCGCAAGATCTCTCGCTAGTTGGAAGTGTGGTTCGACGCTGTCGTCCCGACTTCCGCCACGAAAATTAAGTACAAAAGGTTGGGGTAAAAACGGTGCCTGTAGCGCAGCCGCCAGGTGCGCCACCGCACCTCCAAGGGCTGAACCGACGACAACACAGTCGAAGGGGCCGGGATGTGTGTCGTAATCCTTCAAGCGTTCAGCGACGAGACGATCAACATCGAGCGTCAGCGCCAAGGAAGGGTCCAATGCTGCCCGCGTCACGTTCCACTGAGCCATATTCGATGACACGATTGGCGGAAAAAAACTCAGCAACGAAAGGACAATCTTCTGCCAGAATGCGAACTCGAAGGGCCGAAACTCCTCATCCGCCAGCGCCGCGGCAACAGCACGGGTTATTACTGGTGAAGAGCTCTCTGGACTCTCAAGCGAAGGGACGTACATGCTCATCGTTCACGTTTCGAACAGCGCGAGGTGTTTCTAAGGAATCAACCATCTTTCAAGGCTTCCAAAGACAATCAATAATCACCCGGCCACAGAAGCAGCTTCTTGGATGGCTCGTTCCTTATCCGCACGCTCTTGAAGTTGGCGCCTTAAAGTCCGTATATCTTGGGGCACAAGGTAGGCGGTCAGGGTCAACAGGCCTGCACCGAGAACCCAAGCCGAGATACAGATCACAAGGATCGCCTGATGCAGGGACGACCGCACCGCGATCAAACCTGCAAGCCAGGGAGCCAGCGCCGAGCCTCCGTTTTCGATGAAATACTGAATGGCGAGCGCCGTACTACGAACTTCAGGCAATGTAATGTCATAAACCGACGAGATCACGTTCGGCGAGGCAAAGGGAATGAAGAATGCCGTCAGGACTAGCAGGATGAGGAAAAGGGTTTGATTTTCTAGCGAGACGTTCATCGTCAGAAAGAGAAGCACGGCACCAGCAAACACTCCCAATACAGAAACCAACAACCTGCCGCGTGGCGTCCTCTTAAAAAGTAAGTCCCCTAACCATCCCCCGACGAAATATCCCGAAGCGAGAACGATGACAGCCGGCGCCATCGTCATCAGTACCGCATCTTGCGTGTAATTGCGCTCCGTTTCTAGGTAATTAAAAAACCAATAGGTTATAACGTTCCACGGAAAGACTCCGACAAACCCCTGCGCAAAAAGCAACAATAGACTTTGCTTCTTGAAGAGCCCAAAAGCGATATTCTTGTCAAATCGGTAAATCCCAATCTCTTCAAGGCCTTCCATCTCAGGTTCGCTTCTGCCACGCGGTGCCTCGCGAACACTGAGCAGGATCACGATCGCCATAACCAATCCAAGCGAACCTGTGATGTAATAAATACCCCGCCAGCCGATCGCACCGCTGAGCATCGTTGCCACGATCAGACCAAGCATGTATCCGAGAGGCTGGGATAGCTGTAGCAACCCGTAGACTTTCCCCCTCATCGCAGGACCAAAGTAGTCTGCGATCAGGCTGTACAATCCTGGATAGCTTGAATCATCCACGCCAGTCGATGCCCGAGTAACAAGAAAGCTGGTAAAGTTGGGGGCAATTGCACTCAACCAAGTGGTTGAGCCCCAAATCGCAGACGCCAGTGCTAGCAGTTTTGCTCTTGCGAAACGATCGAATAAATATCCCCACACTGGATAAAGGAGTGCTGAGACGAGTAGTGCGCCGGTGACAATGGCGCCCATCTGCGCTCGATTGATGGAAAATGTCTCCATGATTTGGGTTGTTAGCGAGCCTATGAGTAGACGATCTGATTGGTGCAGAAGCATAAAGGCGAAGAAAACGGCGACGACAATCCAGCGGTAGCGAGACCTAGACGCCATGCAAACCTCCGTTGTATGTCTTCAAGACCGATTTCAGCCAGTATTCGATGCAATCATCCTAAAGGGCGATGCCAGTCCCATAGCCACTGGGGAAAGTGATGCACCTATGGACGGGTATTTATGCGTTAGGCGCGGTTCAAGGCAATTCAACTCACGACCATATAGATTCCTTGCCCATGACATGAAATACTTGGCGCGAATGGATGAAGCAGGCACCAAGGACTATACATTGCCAGGCGGTCTGGACGGTTGATGACCGAGCTCCGAATCCGGTGCCTCCTGGAGCAACTGGATTGCGTGAGGTAATGCTGGGAGGATCACCTCAAGGTTCTCCACGGCTGCTTTTGGGCTACCCGGAAGATTGACGATTAAAACCTGCCCCCGGATTCCAGCAACAGCTCGGGAAAGCATTGCGTGTGGGGTGACATTCATACTGCGGGCGCGCATAGCCTCTGCAAAACCCGGTGCGATGCGATCGATAACCGCCAGAGTCGCTTCTGGGGTTTGATCCCGTGGCGAGAAACCGGTGCCGCCCGTTGTGAGGATTAAGTCGACTTCTCCCGCATCCGACCACTCACGAAGAACTCCTTCGATCTCCTGGCGCTCATCTGGCACCACTTTGCTTTCCACCACTCGCCACCCTTGCGCGCCTAACTTCTTCTGCAATTCAGGACCCGAGCGATCCTCTCGCTCGCCTCGAGAAGACCGATCTGAGACTGTAAGGACCGCAACCCTCATAGGATCACCTTCGCCCATAAAAAAGCATCATCATCTACAAAAAAGGGAACGGCTTGTGCGCTCATTGATAAGTATTGGTTGCACGCCACTGCAGGATATAGGAACGCAACCAACCCGCTCGAATCGTTACGAAAGGGGATTCAACAGAACTCTGGAAATTATTTCTCTACTCCCCATCTACCCCCACAAGACGTTTCCATTCGCCGCCGATTCCATCCTCGGTAACACCGAAGTACACTCGGATGCCTTGCTGGGTTCGCTGCGCTAGATCGTAACGCTTTCGCTTACCCCTCTTTTGTTCACGAAGAACGCCCAAGTCCCCTTGCCACGCAATGCTCGCCTTGTTGAGATCCTCCGGGAGGTTCACATATTGAGAGATGGCGTAATGCCATAATCGGCGAGCAGAGGTCTTGGTGACATTTTTAACGACGTTTCCATTACGCAAATCCCGCATTGTATAGTAGCGAACCCCGTTTCGCTCCTCATAAGCTACAACCTCAACACCTGTCCTTGGGGGGGCTACACCCACCTCGATCTTCTCATCCGGCGCAAGTTCGCCTTTCTCGGGAATCGGGCGTGGGCTATCAACTCGCCGTTCCTGACCCCTCACCACAAGTTGTACGATCTCGTCTCGTACTGCGAGGCCGGTATCCGCCTCGTCTCGGACGTAGATCTTGTTGTCGTCGACTGCGTAAGGCGGATCCACGCCGCGTGGTACCAATACACGTATGATCTTCTTATCCTGCGTATCTTGGATATCCACCTCATAAGGTAGCGTGGGGTGGATGCGTTTCGCCAATTCTTGATGTAATTGGGATACAGCCGTCGCTGGACGGGAAATCCCTGCCGGTTCCTTTTTCGGATCGGAACTTACTCCAATGAACAGCGTACCACCATTGGTGTTTGCGAAAGCGCAGACATCGGCGATGACGGCATACAATCGTCCGCCACGGACCGTCATGCTTTCATGAAAATCCTGGATAATGCTTGGACCTTCCTCTCGTGCCTGACGCACAAAATCAAATTCCTCACGCTCGGTGGGCCAATGAGGTCGTGTCCGTGCGAAGTCGTTACTTTGGAAGAGATCCTTCAACGCCTTGAAGGAGATTTCCTCCAAGAACATCCGGGTTGCACGGTCACCTACGCCAAGATTTTTTTTGTTATTGGGGTCAGTGCGTAAACGATGTGCGTCGGAGCCTTG
The DNA here is from genome assembly GCA_011772595.1 of Anaerolineales bacterium. The sequence goes on along the minus strand of WVZH01000410.1, from coordinate 34,888 downwards.
AATACAATGCATTCGGCGGGGATATTCCGGCTTCGTCCCACTGAAGAATGCCGCCGTCGAGCGACGTCCTTTCTGGCCCAGGTCCGTCACCTCCAGTGCGTACAAATGGGGATCCTGGGTATAAGCGATCTTAGTTTGCCCTCCAAAGCCATAACCTCGCATCGCAACCCCGTTGGTGGAATTCGCGTGAGCGGCGATGACAACACCGCCGGCTTCATCAATCATTCGATAGGCCGTTAACACGTCACTGCTCGCACCGACGGTGACGGAGCCCGAGTCGAGTTGGTCGGCGGGAACGTTTAGGCTCAGGAGTAGATGCTCCAATTCACGGACTGGTTTCTCGGGAGGAAATATCGCCAGGACATGGAATCCAAATGTCGCCGTGAACTCAAATGCCGGTAAAACTAGAATTTGCTTCAATAACTTTCGATATTCATTTAACTGTCTGCGCTCATCATCCGTAATGCGGTCCAGGCTTTCCAAGAGTTCCAGTTGTGTGAGTGCTTCCTGCATGCGACGATAGCCTGCCACAGTATTGTGGTCTGTGAAAGCGATAATATCCAATCCTCTTGCGACGGCTCTCCGCAGGATATCGAGGAAAGAAACGTCCGGCTCCTGATAATCACTTGAAGCCGGCGTATGTAAATGTAAATCGACTAAACACCATTTCCTAGCTGAACGGCGCCCTTTTTTCTTTGTCACGGTCTCCAGCTTTCCTTCAATAATTGAGAAAGAACTCTTCTCCCCCCAAGGTTAAACAAGATTCGCTTGGATGCTTTCAAGCAATTGATCCGGGGTGTAGGGTTTGAGTAAAAAGGTATCGGCTCCCGCATCCAGGCACTGATCGGAGACATCCATACCGGAAGTCATAATGATGCGAATGTCAGCGAGTTCAGGATCGCCGCGCATCTGCGTGATTACTTCCAGCCCTTCTATCTGCGGCAAAAAGAAATCCATCAGCACCAAATCAGGAAGTTCAGACCGCACCGTCTCTAGAATGGCTCCCCAATTGCGCACCTCCGCGACTTCGAAGCCATCCATCTCAAGGAGCGTAGTAAGCAACGACACCATGGTTCTATCGTCATCGATGATTAGCACTTTGGTCACTATGGAATCACCTTTCCAAACAGTGCAGCTGTGCTCATTGGGAACTTTCGTTTTCCTTGGTCGATCGTTTGCTCGCTCTTCGTCGAGCCTTGGGCTGCGATGTTTTCGGTTGGGCTTTCGTAGTCTTTCGTTTCGTAGTCGCTCGCGCCGTTGTCCTTTGCCTTTTCTGCTTCTGCTCCAATGCAGCCTGAACCGCATCAGCGATGGTTTCTATAAATACGAAATCGATCTCATTCCGGACCTCTTCTGGCACGTCTTCCAAGTCCATCTCATTGCGGGGTGGAAGCAACACTGTGTTCAATCCTGCCCTGTGTGCCGCCAAGACTTTCTCCTTCACCCCACCAACCGGGAGGATTTTGCCTCGTAATGTGACCTCCCCTGTCATGCCTACACTCGCGCGTACCGGTCTTCCCGTTGCCAATGATGCTAAGGCGACTGCCATCGTCACACCTGCGGAGGGCCCGTCCTTAGGTTGCGCGCCGGCCGGTACATGTAAATGGATGTCATTCTTCTCCCAGAAGTCGTTGGAGATCGACATGTCATCGGACATTGAACGTACGTAGGAAAGCGCAGCACGAGCGGATTCCTGCATCACTTGCCCAAGCGATCCCGTAAGCATGAACTGCTTGTTTCCAGGCATCGCCGTCGCCTCGATAAAGAGTACGTCTCCACCAACGGGCGTATACGCCAACCCCGTGGCTACGCCTGGCACGGACGTGCGCTCGATTAGCTCCTCGCTACCAAGGAAGCGAGGCTTACCCAGAAACTCACGCACTCCTTCCGGAGTGATCTCGACCTTGTCGACAGTACCCTCAGCGATCTGGGTAGCAACTTTGCGGCAGAGACTACCGATTTCGCGCTCCAGATTGCGTACCCCTGCTTCACGTGTATAAAAGCGAATCACCGTCTCGAGCGCTTCATCGTTGAAGGTAACCTCGCCTTCCTTCAATCCATTCTCACGGATCTGCCGGGGGATTAGATAGCCACTGGCGATCGCCTTCTTCTCATTGTCCGTATAGCCTGCAAGGCGGATCACTTCCATACGGTCGAGCAAGGGCGCTGGGATGGTCTCGACCCAATTCGCAGTCGTGATAAACATGACTTGAGAAAGGTCGAAGGGGATATCGATATAATGGTCCCTGAACTCGCGATTCTGTTCCGGATCGAGCACTTCAAGAAGAGCCGAAGCGGGATCACCTCGAAAATCCCTCCCCAACTTGTCGACCTCATCGAGCATGAATACAGGGTTGCGAGATTCAACCCTGCGCATGGTTTGAAGGATGCGTCCCGGCATCGCCCCGATATAGGTTCTACGATGACCTCGGATTTCGGCCTCATCATGCATTCCGCCTAGGGACATGCGGATAAACTTTCGCTCCATGGCACGGGCGATCGAGCGCCCCAATGACGTCTTGCCGACACCCGGGGGACCTATGAAGCATAAGATCACACCCTCGCGTTGACGCCTTATCTCGTCCTCAGGTTCCTGTTCCAGCTCCTGCTTACGTTCCATCTTGAGCTTGCGTATCGCCAAATACTCTATTATCCGCTCTTTGATGTCCTCCAGACCATAATGGTCTTCATCAAGCACACCACGCGCGTGTTTGAGGTCGAGGTTGTCTTGTGTCGACTTGTCCCAAGGAAGGGAGACAAGCCAATCGAGGTACGTCCGGATGACGCCGTACTCCGCCGCCGCAGTTGGAAGGCGCGCCATTCGGTCGAGCTCCCTACGGGCTTGTTTTTCAGCTTCCTCAGGCAAGTGCGCGGCTTCAATACGTTGCCGAAATTCCTCCACTTCAGCAGCTTGTTCGTCACCTTCGCCCAACTCGCGTTGAATGGCTTTAAGCTGCTCGCGAAGGAAATACTCGCGCTGCACCTTCTCGATCTCTGTGCGTGCTTCATGTTGGATCTGTTGACCCAAAGACAGAACTTCCACCTCTCGACTGAGCAACGTGTTAATGCGTTGCAGTTTGCTTATCGTGGAGGTTTCGTCAAGTATTTTCTGAGCTTCATCGAGTTCGATGCGTTGATAGTTAGCAATGGTATAGGCCACATGGAGCGGATGATCCAGAAGCAAGACGCTGCCTAGGATTTCTTGCGGTAGTGAAGGTGCCAGCTCCGCAATCTGTTGGAATTGATCCTTAGCCGCGTGCACTTGGGCTTCGACTTCGACACCTTCCTCAATCTCTTCCGGAGAAAGTTTGATTTTCGCCTTGAGGTAAGGCTCAAGAGCGGTAAACTCATCAAGTTCGAAACGCCCCAAGCCGCGCACAAGCAAGCGGATAGTGGCATCTGGAGCGCGCAACAAACGCTGAATTGCGGCTACAGTTCCAAATCGATAGAGATCATCAGGTCCTGGTGTTTCTAGCTCCGGATCCTTGGACGCCACCAATCCAATCAATCGGTGAGAGGCGACGACTTCATCAACCAGTTTTATCGAGCGTGGCTGTCCAATGTTGAGCGGCAGCGCGGTATGTGGATATACGACAACGCCACGTAATGGAAGAATAGGAAGCTCATCCGGAATTTCGGAGAATTCCAAATCCGATGGCGCTCCTGGAGTCTCCTGACTATCTCTTTGCACCGTAATTACAGATGCTGTCGAGTCATCATCCTCTAAATAGAAACCTTGCCTTGTGCTCCATTTACCTTCCATATTGTTTGTTTCACACTCCCGTGCACTTGGGCGGGACCAATTATCCTGATCCTAGACCCGACATGCAAGTTATTTATCGCCGACTTTAACGCTCTTTGCTTTCGCCTTAGGAAGCACAACGCGCAAGAATCCATCACTATACGTCGCTTCGATAGTAGAAGCGTCAATCGCACTGGGAACTTCTGCTTCTGTGGCAAATTCCCCATAGGCAATTTCCATTTGATGGAAAGCCTTCCTTGCGCTCGTGTCTGCCCGAGATCCTTTGATAGTAAGATTGCGACGACCAAACGTAACCGCAATCTCCGCATCACGCATACCTGCGATTTCGACCAGAACGATGTAAGCATCTTCGGTCTCATAAACATCCGTCGGAGGCCGCCAAATATGCGATCGTCTCATCGCTCGTCACCTCTAATCACGACCTGTTGTACCAAAACAAATACGTCATCCACTAAGAAATGCCTACCTCACCGACCCATACTTCTATTCAGTGACCTGCGATTTAGCTCGAAAATGGATTAATCTGAATGATTCTACCACAGGGCCCTCATACGGATAAATCGGTAGANNCGGTAGATTTCATGACATCTGGTCGTCGGAATTGACCCCTGAAGTTGCCCTCACCCCTAGCGCGACCCCTTGATCCTCATCTCTATAGACAAAAAAGGGTATTGATTCGCCATCGCATTGCGTAAGATTATTGAGATAAATATAAATCCGCACAGAAAATTACTCTTCATCCCAAATGGGCAATAGGAGACATCGCAAAGTGTAACGCCTGGGATGTAAGCACACGCAAATGATCTATTGTGCGGAGCCAAACATGCTGTAAAATCATTCTAAAGTTGATAGAGCCGCCCATGGGAGAATCGCAACCGGGAGGATTCTATGGACCCACTCACAGTGTTACGTAGTGTCGAATTGTTCGATGGCGTCTCTGAGGATGAATTACAGGCGGTGGCGGACATTTGCCATGAGCGTATTTACAAAGTTGGCGACCTAATCACTCAACAAGGTTTGCCCGGCGATGAGTTGTTTGTAATTCACGAAGGATTCGTTGAAGTCTTACGCAGTGACGATCCCACCGACCCGAGTCCAAAAACTGTCGTTAACCTGGGGAGAGGTCAGATCGTCGGTGAGATGGCTCTCGTCGATCAAGGTCCCCGTTCAGCCACTGTGCGTGCTATTTCAGACAATACGATCGTACAGGTGATACATAGAAGTGATTTCGATCGTATATGTGAAGAAAACCTTCATTTGGGATACACAGTTATGCGCAACATCGCCGCCGACTTATCTTTCAAGGTCCGGCATCGACACTTGTCGAGTCGATAGGGGGGATGACCGTGCCAAAGGTATACAAAGTCAGTTATGTAGTGATCGGCGGGGAACACCCAGGCGCCATCTTGAATACCGATAAGGAACCTAAACCTGGGGAGCAGATCAAAATAGGTCAGCAGTCTTTCGAGATCCTCGAAGTCATCCCTTTGGTGCCGCCAAGAGGCGATTTCAATTATCTACACGTCACATTGAAACCAGCGGATAAATAGATCCTGGCGCTCGCCTATTTGGTCCCCACCTTAGAATTCAAGTTCCATGAGATCTGTGGCAGTGATGACGTCACCTGCAAATGTTTCCTTGGCCTGCTCAACGAGCGTATCCAATTGTATCTTTCCCGCTTTGTAATGGATCAAAACGAGGTGTTCGACTTGCGCTTCACGCGCGATCGCGCCTGCTTGTGAAGCTGAGGAATGACCAACGATTGCGCCTGTCGCCTCGTGAATAAGAACCTGCGCTCCTTCTGCTAGCCTGACCATCGACGGACAGGGTTCCGTATCGCAAGAATAAGCGATCGTCTTTCCACCACCTTTGCTCTCAATCCGTAGACCAATCGTGGGAATCACGTGCCTCACGGGAGAAGAATAAACTCTGAAATCCTTCTTCTCCAAGACAAGCACACGCTCGCGCTCCGGCAAACGATGGAAAGCAACCGGAAAGAATTCCGGCCAATTATCCCAATGGAAGAACCCCATCATATCCTCGACCCGCTCAAGGCAGTGATGGAGCCCATAAATCCGAAGTGGATCTTGACGTCCTAGCATCCACATATTCATCAACAACAATGGGACTCCCCCGACATGATCCGGATGGAAATGGGTTAATATGAGATCGGTAACCGCGTCGAAGGGAATGCCGGCGTTGGCCAGACGAATAGTCGGTGAACCAGGGCAGTCGAGGAGCACAACACCATCACTCCCATGAATAGCCATATGCGTGTTTTCATGCCCCGGTGAAGGCACGGCCCACGCAGTCCCGAGAATGATCAATCGACTCATCGCCTCACGATCCGCTGAGCAGCAAAATCGCGATTCGTGGCGTGATAAATACTTCCACCGCCGCTGCGGCAATGAGGAGCGGAAGCACGATCCCCAATCCCACCCTTGCCCAATCGGCAAATGCAGTAATATACCCCTCTCCCAGAGAGATCCCTTTCGGAATGCTGAGGGCCGCCAGTCCCAGCCGCATGATTGCTGCCCCCGCTAAGATCGTCGCAGGTATTTCTAACAGAGCATGTGGAAGTACGAGGCCAACTAACATGTTGACTGTTCCACCTCCCGCCAACCATACATTCCCTGCAAAATATCCGATGATCCCAACAGGGATCATGAGTAAAACCTGAGCCAGCACCCCGAAAGTAAATGCACCTAACAAAGTGGCTAAGATCAGCGCACGAATATTGTTCCACAGGATCCACAGCCACCCATGCTCAGAGAGCATACCGAAGTCTCGAAATTGAGTCTCTAAATCCTGCCTGCTGATTTCCAAGTTGAAGAGTTCGGCGGGTAGTGTGAAGTCGGTGGCCAAGTGAAAACCCAGAATAAACGCTATCAGCAGTGTACTGAATGTGATCAAAACAGGAATTTTGATCTGAGCTAGAGAATTGGACACCAAATCCTTGTACCACCCGACAAGAGACCGAGCTTTACCTATAAAGGTTTCTTGAAATCTCCTCAATACCCAGCGCAAATCGATGACGTCGAACTCTTTCCCCAAGAGTTCTTCTCGATTGAATAAACGCAGCCCCATCCGACCTAACACGATGGCGATCAACAGTAGCACGACAACGATCCACCATAGGGCGCTGTAGATTCCCCAAAACATGATCAAACTCTCGGCGATGATTAACTCGGCCATGGGGATGATAATGAAGGAAGCCAACAGGTTCGCGGCGCGTACGGAGGTGGTTTGAGAGGATATGACAACCGCACCGCTGACCATTACGACCGCCTGAACCGTTGTGAGCGCAAGGATCTGAAATAATAGTTGCGCCGTTGGTTTCCAACCAATCCCCAGCAACAGTCCTGCTAGGTAGACAAAGATACCCAGGTAGGCAGCACCCAATGGCGGAACCAATGACGCCACCATTTTCCCCAAGTACAGCTGGCTGTCCGTCAGGGGTGTCGCCAACAACGGTTCGAGTGAAAGGCGCTCCCGCTCACCGGCGAAACTCTCAAGCGCGATCACGAGCGATATCGATATCGGGAAGAACCCTACAACCATGAGCAGAAACGGAACCAGGCGTTCACCAATAATTGGTGCACCGTAGCGGGAGACAAAATCCACGGCCTGCCTGGCTGTGAAGTTCATGAGCAAAGGGAAAAAGAGTGTGAGAATGACGATGGGTGTTAGGATACGCCAGTCGCGCAGTTGATCTCGAATTTCACGACTCGCGACAACCCAGGCTCCATCTATACCAAGCCGAGCTCGCCTCAAACTCTGGATCATTCCCGTTCCTCCGACCTCGTCGTATCCTCACTCACGACTTGGAGATACACATCCTCAAGACTTCGCTCGACTTCAGAGAGTGTTACTACAGGGATACCAGCCTTCGACATCGCCTGAAGGATGCGAGGATTGTCCGTCTCAGGATCACAAGTCTCGTAGCGTAACCAATTCTGCCCGCGGGCAACGACGGTCAATTCGGCGGGAAGAAGCTTCATTGCGCCATCAAGGGAAACGGTCAATCGGAGTTCCATCACAGGTGATCCAAGCAGGGCGCGTTTCAGTTCCCTCGGACTTCCCTCGGCGACAATCTTGCCGAGACGAATTATCGCGATCCGATCCGCAAGCAACTCAGCTTCATGCAAATTGTGGGTACACACCACGATCGCGCGATTGGAGGAACGCAATCCCGTTATACTCTCACGTACAAGATGGGCACTTGCCGGGTCCATTGCAGAAGTTGGCTCGTCCAAGAGAAGGATCGGAGGGTTATGCAGCATGGCTCGAACTAAGGCCAACTTCTGTCGCATGCCTTTGGAGAACTGCCCCAAGCGTAACCCGACCGCTTCGCTCAGCCCATAACGCTCCAACAAGGCATCGATTCTACTTCGGATCGCGTCATGGGGAAGCCCATAGACCCTGCCAAAGAACATAAGGTATTCGTGCACTCGCATACGCGTGTAGAGTCCATGATGCTCTGTCAGCAATCCTACAGATCGGCGTACTTCTATCGCTTGGTCTACGGCATCTTGACCTTGGATCGTGACTGTCCCGCGTGTAGGACGAAGTATGGAAGCCAGCATCCGAATAGTCGTCGTCTTCCCCGCTCCGTTTGGACCAAGCAAAGCGAGAATCTCCCCGGCATCCACATGGATAGAGACGTCCTCGACAGCCGTCAGGCTTCCAAACTGCTTAGTCAGTTCGTGCGTTTCAATTAAAGCCATGATTCGTCTTATTTCGAGGCATTATATCAGCAGGACTTTACCCCCACAATCGGTCTGACCTCCCATGCAAACGATGCTCAAAATACGATCTAACACGCAAGTTGTTCTTNNNATATCAGCCCACAACGACCTCGCTGCGAGTCCCCAAATACCAACTGACAAAGTGTGCGACGTCCGACGTATATTCTTGAGTCGGACATCGAGAGATCTAAAAATGATTCACGGCGAGCTGTTACCCACCAAGGCAATGTGTTGTTTCAATCCGAAAATCGATCGGTCAATTCCAGGTGCTTACGAACCTTTCCTGAAAATCGGTCGATGCCTGAGGAAGATCGCCGCAGCGCTTAGAAGCGCTACAACAAGCATGAACGCCTGGTTGAAGTTGAGTCCCATAATCTGGACATAATCCAAGCGGAGGTACTCCAACAGGAAACGCCCCACGGGATATGTGATCAAATAGGTCAAAAATAAATCCCCCTCCTTCATGCGGTTTCCGAATCTGTTCCACAACCATAACAAGAAAAACATATTTCCGAGGCTCCACAGAGACTCATACAGAAAGAGGGGATGGAAACAATCAAAGGACGCAAAACCAGGTAATCGGTTCTCGGGACGGATGGTAATACACCATGGCAAGTCCGTCGGTTGCCCGTACAGTTCCTGATTGATGAAATTCGCCCACCTACCAAGCACTTGTGCGAGGGCAATCGCAGGCGCACCGGCATCCAGGAGACCAAGGATTTTTAGACCTCTTCGCCTCGCAAAAATATAAGCCCCGATCACACCTCCAATAATCGCACCCGGTATGCCCAAGCCACCCTGCCATGTCGTCAGGATGGCGATCGGATTCCGTAAATAGTATTCGGTCGTGATGCCGGAAAACTTAGAGGGCGTGAGTACGTGGTAAAGACGTGCCCCGATAAGACCAAATACCAATAGCCAGATTAGTCCATCCCAAATCAAATCTGGGTCTTTCCCCATCTTGCGCAGCATGTACCTGCCCATTAGTGATGCCATGATGATACTAAATACCAGAATCATCCCATAGTATCGGAAGTATAAGAACCCAATGTGAATACCATACGCGTCAATGCTCATATCGTTGCCTCTTCTAGAATGTGATCAGTGGGGATGCGCTTGCTTGCGGACGATGAAGACTCGATGCAGCGCTGTTACATTCGCCAGAAGTGCGATAATGGCGATCCCCACTTCGGGGTATTGAAAAATTATGCTTGGAACAAGGACGATGAACCGCTCCGCACGGGTCAGTAAACCACCCTTAGCATGATACCCTAAGCCTTCCGCACGTGCCCTTACGTATGAAACCATATACGATCCACTTGCCGCGAAGAATACCAGAACAGCCCAAAACCAATCCGAATGCTGTAAATAATAATACAGCAGCCCAGCAAATATAATCAGCTCGGAATAGCGATCGCTCACTGAATCGACCAGTGCACCAAATTTGGAGGACTCGCTTCGCAGCCTTGCCATGGCTCCGTCCAACGCATCCATAGGTCCCATCAGAAGCAGGATTACGCCTCCGACGAAAAAGGAGCCACGCGCTAAGAATAGCGCACCGATAAAGTTACCGAACAGGCCTGTAAGTGTGACGGCGTTGGGCGTAAGTCCGATTCGATTTAGAAAAGATGC
>WVZH01000410.1:0-24677 GCA_011772595.1 Anaerolineales bacterium | reverse complement strand
GGAACCCAAAGTCCAATTTGCTTCCTTTCGGGGTGAAGGTGCGAATACTTGTATTCCCTAATAGCGCGCGAGTTGTTCCCCCTTCGAACTCACAAACTGGTCCTGTCACGATGATCGGGGTGAAGTTTACCCTGTGGCCGTATGGGGGCTGGGGATTACGCACGCAGATCGGTCTCTCATCCGAACGGCATCCCGAACTTCATCCTGGGCCCTTCATCAAGCTCAGGGTCTACTCCGCCGTAGGCAAAGCCGAAGGAGAAGCCGAGGATCTCATTCTTCAGTTACGTCAGTGTTATCCGAAAAACGAGACTCCTAAAACAGAGTTGTGCTGAGGAAAATCAAGATATGCCTCGGATTAAACTCTAATTCGGCCTGTTTGATTTCCCTATTAAGGACGGAGGCGACGAAAATCCACAATGTAAAATCGAGGTCGGACCTCAAAGATCCTCACTCTCTTGCTCTTCTTCGCGATCCACAAGAGGATCGCTGTCCGGATCGATCAGCACCTCCCGAGTCTTGCCTCCATGCTGTGGTCGACCCACAATGCCCAGTTCCTCGAGTTCGTCCATAAGACGGGCTGCACGTGGATAACCAATTCGCAACGACCGCTGTAGCATGGACGCACTTGCTTCGCCTCTTCGCTTCACGAGATCAATGGCTTCTTCGAGAATCTCATCGCGATCTTGCAATGCTGCTTGTCTTGCTAGCAGGGTCTCCCACGGCGCAGTTTCTTCTTCGTCGAGGGATTCCTTTAGCTCATTTCGCCAGTAGTCAATCAACTTTTCGATCTCACGATCGCTGACAAATACACCCTGGAGGCGAATGGGTGCTCCTGCCTCAGGTGAGAGAAAGAGCATGTCGCCTCGGCCAAGCAACGTCTCGGCACCCGAGGCATCAAGTATGACGCGCGAGTCGACTCCTGATGCCACTGCGAACGAGATACGCGCTGGGAAGTTTGCCTTTATTAAGCCGGTAAGGATATCCGTGCTCGGACGTTGCGTCGCCAGTACTAGATGAATTCCGACCGCTCGTGCCATCTGTGCCAATCGCACGAGGGTCTGCTCCGTCTGGTCTGGCGCCATCATCATCAAGTCGGCCAGTTCGTCGATCATCAACACGATGCGAGGTAAGTGCTCGGTGTTACGCCTACGCCGTATGCGTCGATTGTATACCTCAATGTCGCGAGCTTTTGTTTCCTCGAGCAAACGGTATCTGCGGTCCATCTCGACCGTACACCAGCGCAATACGCCTACGATGCGATCCAATTCTGTCTCGACTTTTCCTAAGAGGTGGGGTAAACCGTTGAAACGAATTAGCTCGACCATCTTGGGATCGATCATCACCATACGCAGATCTGCCGGAGCGTTTTCAAACGCGAGAGTCGTTGCGATTGCAGTGATGCAGACCGACTTCCCAGAGCCCGTAGTGCCAGCGATGAGCAGGTGTGGCATCGAAATGAGATCGGCGGCCACAGCGGAGCCAGCTACATCCCTACCAAGTGCGATCGTCAGCGGTGAGCGGATCGACTGAAAAGATTCTGATTCAATGATGGGCCGTAAACGAACAATGGAGGGCCGCTTGTTTGGGACTTCGATCCCCACGTATGCCCTCCCAGGAACGGGCGCCTCGACACGCAGGGTAGGAGCAGAAAGAGCCAATGCGAGATCGCTCGCCAAAGAGGATATCTGTGAAACTCGCACTTTTTGACGACGAACCTCCCCATCAGAAACAACTGTTTCGATATACCCCGGCTCCACAGCAAATTGTGTAACCGTAGGGCCAGTGCGAAAATCGATCACGCGAACTGGAAGCCCGAAATCCGCAAGGGTCTTCTCGATCAGACCTGCGGCGAGGTTGATTTCCTGCACGGTCACACCGATAGATTTCCCTCCTTCAAATAGATCCAAAGCAGGCAACCGCGTGTCGCGTGTTGCAGGTCTTGCAGGTTTCTCTTCTGGAAGGTCCTTCAGTTTGAATCGCTTACGGTAGGCGCGAGGGAGGCGCGTGGCGGGTATCGATGGTGCCTTTGATGGTTCGGTACGCACCACGACTTCGGAAGGAACTTCACCCTCCCCAAGAGAATGCTCTGAAATCGGTGGAACCCTCGCAGAAGCGAGCTGGACTCGCTTCAGTGCGCTGAAGATTCCCCGAAGCGACATTGCTCCTGAAAATAGCACCAGCACGAGAAGAACAACAATTCTCCCGAAGCTCCCGAGTAGATCACCCAACACTGTAGCAATTCCCCACCCTACAAGACCGCCACCAAATCCCATTTCAGCCCTCGGTAAGTCCATTCCGTCCAGGATTGCCAAGAGGGCCAGTAAGCCGACAAACGCCAACTCTCCGGCGATTACGCGCATCCACTCAACTTCAAAAGGACGCCCTCGACGTCGATTGAAAAGTGCTATTGCGCTCCATCCCATAAAGATGGGAATCAGAAAGGCGCCTAAACCTAGCCAACGTCTGAGGAGTCCAGCCCAGGGATCGACAAGCCCTCCTTGCGTCCAACCAACAAGAGCCAGCAGCGTGACAACCGCCAAAGCGCACAATATCACGCCGCCCAGATCGTCCGCGTAGCTTAGTGCTCGTTCCAGAAGCAACCAACCAACCCCGGTGCCTCGATCGGTCCCGGGATCAGCCTCTTCCCTGCCTGCCGGGTCTTGTGATTTCTTGGTAGCCATTCGGCTTCCTAAATAGAAAGACGCCCGCCAGACGCGGAATGCGCGCATCCGACACGCGTCTTCCGAACAGACTTAGACGATGGAGGAAAAAGCTTCAGGGCTTTCCGAGGATTCTTCTGGCTCACTTTCATCCAAGTTGCGTTGGGGCACTTGCCTCAAGCTCAAACCCAATCGACGATCAGCTGCGTCGATGTGAATGATCCGCACTCTCACTTTCTCCCCCTCCCGAACGACATTGCGCGGATGCAAGAGATTGCCGTCGCCCAACTCGGAGACATGGATCAGTCCTTCCAATCCCTCCTCGATACCTACGAAAGCACCGAACTTAACTACGTTTGTAACAACTCCCTCGACAAATTCACCAACCTGGTAGCGACCCTCTACCGAGGCCCAAGGATCTGGTAAGAGTTCTTTCAAACTCAGCGCAACTCTTCCTTGATTGCGGTCAACCGAGAGAATTTGGACCTTGAGGTTCTGACCACATTCCACGACATCGCTTGGATGCCTCACACGCCCCCAAGACAATTCCGAGACATGAATAAGCCCTTCGACTCCTCCTAAGTCAACAAAAACACCGAACCGTGTGATATTCGTAACCGCTCCTTCGATGCATTCTCCTGGCTGAAGCGTTGCCAATAGCTCGGCACGTTTGCCAGGACCTGCAAGCGCTGCACGTTCAGAAAAAACGAGCCGACCACGATCAGGATCGAATTCGATCACCTTTAAGATCAGATCACTTCCGATCATTTCTGAAAGGTGATCGCTGAAATCCACTTCTTCTCCTTCTTGTTGAATTTCAACGAGATGGGAAATCGGGATAAAGCCTCTCAAGCTACGAGCTTCGACGAGCAATCCCCCACGGTTGTAACCGATGACAGGAAGCTCGATAGTATCATCTTTATCATATAGTTCACGAGCCCATACCCAGTCTTCCGGATCGCCGAAATTCTCGCTTTTGTCCCCGATGTGATCATTAGATCGCTCATGCTCATACGTCGCGTGCCTTCCCTCATCTTGTAACACCGCCGACCACCATGATTCATCCATGGGCGGAGGCGTTTCCCCCCGTTCTTCATGCAAACCTTCGTCCATCTCCATTGTTCAACCTCGATNNGTATTCCAACCAGTAGCCACGCTAGGATACCCTATTCCCCCCGGAAGTGCCAAATGTCATTCACTTTGATTGACCACCTCCCCTCCCAACTCTGAGGCTACGGCTTCCCGTTCCATATCGGTGATCGCTCGAGCGACTTCCTCGATAGCGACGCGTTGCTTACGATAAAGATCGGCTTCTGACATGGCCAGTCGCATGGCCACGTCGCGCACTTTCCGCCCTTCAAGAAACTTCATCTCTAGAATATTGTACAGCATCCACTCCGCTGTAAACCTTCGATCTCCCTCAGGGCGCACACGTTCAATCGCCCGGCGCAAGATTTCCCGCAAGGCATTCACTGGGTTACCATCCAGCTGCCCTGCGGCCTGGCGAACAACCCTCAAACCCAAGAGCGGGCTACGTGTAAGTCGGGGACCTCCCCAGTAATGTCCCAAGGCCTCACGGACAAGTTCAACCAGGTCGTCCTCCGATTGAAATCCATTAATTGGATCGGCAAGCGACTCCGCACTGCCGTAGCTTGCTTGTGCTCGAAGGCGCTGAATTTCCTCCATTTCGGGCACTAGTCGATCGACCACACTGAACACCTCACGCTGCAACAGTCGATCCGCCAAGGAGACCGTTGCCCGGTTGACGAGGGCCTTTAAACTCGTTTCCTCTTCGGGGGTAAAATCAGGATCAAGGTTTCTCGCACGAAACCCTACCAAACCAATGATCTCCCCGGGGTGAACCAGTCGCAGGGGNNCGTGATGAGAAGCGGGGGCAATTCCTCCTTTCCCCGGAATGGGTCATCAGGTCCTACGGCAACTTCCAGCTCCAATCCCTCGGGACCAACCACGGCGATGAACGCAGACCCAACGCCGAGCACGTCACATCCCGCATTCAATATCGACTCGAGAAATTGTTGCAGATCGCTCGTCGTCAGCAAGCGATCCTCGAGCAATTGCAGGCGCGTCATATCCCCTCGATCCTCGCCATAGAAAAACCAGCGCTCAATACTCGGCCGTATGAGCGTGATGACATACTGCAGTAACAGCAAGATGGCCACCATAGCAAAAGGAACAGCCCTGCTATTTTCCAGCCCTACAGTAAGGCCCAATCGGTTGACCACGACGGTCACAGCCAACACCGTGGAGGCTACCACGGGACCACGCAAGATCCACTGAGCCAATCGGCTTTTCACGACACGGTCTGGGTAGCTCACGCCGAAGTAAGCCACGCTGTATGTGATCATGACAACCTGGATTGCGACCAACATGTTCACCATAGTCAAAATGCCCCAAAATATGACAGGGGTATTTGCCAAGGACGTCCCGCCGATCATCATAAATGGAAATGAACCCAGCAAAGGACCAAGCGACCCGATCATCAAGTAACGCATGCGACGTTTACTCGTTCGCGTCAGGCAACGTCTGTAGGAACGCATAAGGTTGACCCCAGCAAAGGCCATGCTAATGACGAGGAACAAGGTAAAAACAGTGAACCAGGGACCCGGATTGAGGTAGGGCATCGTCCCCTGACTCACCAGCTCACCCGCTAAATCCCTGCCCATCCCCGCCAAGACTAGGGTGATGCCCCCAATTATGTAGCTTAGCCAAACGACGAGACGACGGCGGCCTCGCGAAGGTCTTCCGGTTGCTGCCAATAGAGCATCTGAGAAATGTAGATACGTTGCTGGAACGAAAGAGATCCCCACCCATTGAAACCTCAACCAAAGCTCGATCTCTGGATGGGAATACGCAGTGCTGATGAGTACGTCTCCAAAATACACAATGGTCACACACCCCAGGAGTAACGCCAAGGATTGGGCCACCCTCTCACGGATGTTGAAAGTCAACGCATAAAGAAGTAGCGAAAACGCCGTAATGGAGTTACCGGCATCGAGGATTTGGTTGAGGACGATAAGCGTAGAGGTAATAGCTGCGACCATCGAATTTAAACCACTCTAAGACAGCGACAACGAGAAGAACAATGCGATGTCCTGGTCTTGATAATACTGATCACTATATCCGCTGAACACAAATCCCATTTTCCTGGCAAGACAGACCGCAGGATAATTCTTGCTCTGCATTTCCAAAAATAGCCGCGTGATGCCTCTCTCGCGAGACCACTCACGCGCGGCTGCTAGTAAACGAGAGGCGACGCCTTGTCGCCGGTGCCTTAGATCGATCACAAGATCCGTGATCCATCCCATGGCTTGAGAAGGGCCCTCTACGATCGAAACGTAGCCTATGAGTGTTTCCCCGTTCTCAGCTACCAACAACGCCGACCGCAGGGTCCACTCATCTGCCAATCGGTTCGGGTCACGCGGATAGGTCACCCGCATTGGTCTTGGCAGGCGAACCTCCCGGAACGTGGCGCCAACTTGTGAGGGGGACCGCTCGAAGGACATCTGCCACACATGATCCGTGCTGTAGCCGTGATCTAACGCCATAAGTGTTGGGATATCGCTCGAAATCGCCGGTCGGATGGAAGTGGCCTCCATGATTATCATCCTACCTTTTCACACTTCCTCTTTCAACCGGTGAATTGGTACGTTTATGTTTGCACTCCACGAAATGCGTTCCATCGACCCTCCACCAAGTATTTGCCAACCGACCTATCCCTCACTGAGAAGGCATGATTTGGATCTGGATCTCACAAGGCAATGGTGCATTACCCGCTGTATCCGTGACCAGTAAACGAAAACCATATATCCCAGGTTCCACCAGACGTGTGTCCCAGATGCCAAGCTCCTCGATATTCTCGCATGTCTCGCAAACTGGCATCGACCCTGCAGAAACGGTCAACCAATCACCGTCAAGCCTCCGATATTCCACCTTATAGAATGCGAAATTCTGAATGTTGGCGACGCCTAAGATTTGAACCCTTCCACTAACTGTGTCCCCGTTCTCCGGCTCGAGTATTGTGGCATCAGGATTGAGACAACCTGCGCCATTCAGACCTGGCGGGGCCAGCGGGGTGACAGTGGCAAATCCTTCTTCAACAGCTTCACTCTGGCTTTTGGGTGTTGCCAATAGTGAAACCGTCGGTAAGGGCGTGGATCGCATCGATGCTGGTACTGCCGGTCCTGCGAAGTTGGCCAGGACGAACGTTGCAACCAGACCTGCCACGACTAATGCAAGCATCGCGGCGGACCTCGATAATCGGCTCATCGCCCGTTCGCGCTCTAGAGAAAAGAACGATTTTCGCAAGTTCTGGTACGAGAGGATCAAAGCTCGCAGGTAGATCAGACCGATTAAAGCAAAAATCAAATAAATCCAAGTCTGCCGCTCTTCAATGAAGAGTAAGATTTCTTCCATATCTGCACAGATTAGAGCTTACGCAAGACCCCCTTGATTAACATAGACAGTCTAGGGGTGATAACCTTGCCGGCTTCCAGGACTTCTTCATGCGTTGTGATAGTTTCGCCGTCAAGATTTGCTTTATTGCTGATGCCCGAGACTCCTAGAACTTTCGTGCCACCGTGACGGGCAACCAAAACTTCAGGGACTGTAGACATCCCCACAGCATCCACACCGATGGAGCGTAAAAATCGTAAGTCTGCCGGGGTTTCATATGTTGGACCCGATAGGCAAATATATACCCCTTCTCGCAATGGAATATCATTCTCATTAGCTACTTCTCGAGCAATCTTCATCAGTCCTCGATCATAAGCTTGGCTCATATCGGGGAATCGAAGACCAAACTCTTCCAGATTGGGACCACGGAGAGGATTTACACCTGCCATTCCCATCAGATTGATGTGATCTGTAAGCAACATCAACTCACCCGGAACAAAATCAGGATTCACAGCTCCGGCCGCGTTGGTCACGATTAATGTTTCCACCCCTAATCGTTGCATCACCCGGACTGGGAGACCGATTCGCGAAATTGTATGCCCCTCGTAAAAATGAGCCCTTCCCTGAAGCACGATGATCGGATGACCCTCAAGATTTCCCAGGACCAAGCGGCCGGCATGCCCTTCGACGGTCGATACGGGCCATCCCGGCACCTCCTCGGTCCCCACCGTGTCAGCCGATTCGACGGAATCCGCGATGGCTCCCAGCCCCGATCCGAGGATCATCCCGATCTTGGGCTCGATCTTAGAGTGTTTCTGGATGGTCCGGACCGCTTTGTCAATGTCTTCCATTGTCACAAAGTTCATGAGCGCTCTCCAATCGACATATTCCCTAGGACCTCCGATGGATCCATATCGTGTTCGAACTAGACAAACCGAGGAACTCTTGGATCTCGCGCCGCGATTGTCCTTGATCGAGAAGATGGCGCGTGATGGAATGTCGCATCGTCTGCGGTGAAATGTCGCTATCAAGACCAGCCTCCGATGCCCAACGCTTGACAATTAGCCATAAGCCTTGTCTGCTAAGCCGATTTCCGCGTTGATTTAGAAACAACGCTTGAACCTCAGGACTTTTCAAAAGATGAGGGCGACCCTGCTGTAGGTACACACGCAACGCCTCGATCGCTTCGCCAATGGGCTTAATCTGCCGAGACTCGAGCGGATGGCGAATGGAACCCCCTTCGAAGTCGACATCTTCTAGCTCAAGTTCGATGACCTCCGCTGCGCGCATCCCCGTCGCGTAGAGCAGGTAGAGGACAGCGAAATCACGTTTCGCTCTTGGAGTCTCGCCACGCGAGGCCGTGGTGAGCAAATTGTCGACTTCGTCTTTTGTCAAAACTTTCGGTCGACGCCTGGGGCTTGGCGGCGGCTGAAGGACATCCAACCACGAGGGGGAGCCAATACCTTCATGATGGTATAGATAATCAAGATAGGAGCGCACCGCCGCGATCTTGCGTGCGATCGTAGAATTTCGATATCCCTGTCTATGAAGCCATCTCACATAGGAGGAAAGCGATTCGAAGGTGATCCCACCTATTGTAGGCGATTCGCTTGAAATCGACGCCAGGACATGTCTCAATTGCTCGAGATCAGCCTTGTAGGCTAGGATCGTATTCTCAGCGTAGCCCTTTTCATCTGCCAGATACTTGAAATATCGCCGGTTTTCCTCGTCCATCGGGGTCCTTTGCTACCATTACAGAAGCGCACGCCATTATACCATTCGCGCCCCTAGACTTACCATAAGTAAACATCTGCCTTCCTTGACCTAAATCAGTCGTCCATCCACATCTTTGACCTCATGCAAGCATACATGAAAGACTATATCAACCTTTTTCCCCATTCATTGAAGCGTCTTCAAGCGCCTCGATCTCCTCGATCTCGAGCCTTAACCCTACAGCCCCAAGATTGTCCTCAAGTTGCGTCATCGAACGTGGACCGATGATCGGACTCGTGATCGATTTTCTTGACAACAACCACCCCAGCGCCATTTGAGAGGCACTTTTACCCCTCTTTCGTCCCCACTTCTCTAACCTTCGGAGAACAGCCCAACTTCTCTCCGCTGCCATATATTCTTGGATCCGTTGGCTGCCTGCTCCCCTTGAACCATCTGGAGGCGCCTGATCACGAATATACTTTCCGGTGAGAAAGCCTCCTGCCAAAGGGCTGTAGGGAATCACCCCGAGACTATAATTCAGGCAAACTTCTTCGAGTTCGTTTTCAAACTCCTTGCGATGTATCAAGTTGTAGTGCGGTTGTAGGCTCACAAAACTCGCCAGGTTATTTTTGTCAGATACCCACAGCGCCTGCACGAGTCGCCAGGCGGGGAAATTCGAGCAACCAACATAGTGGACCTTACCTTGCCGAACGAGGTCGTCAAGCGTAGAAAGTGTCTCTTCGATCGGTGTGTCCTCATCCGGCCAATGCAACTGGTAGAGATCGATATAGTCCGTCCCTAAGCGGCGTAACGAGGCTTCGATGGAAGCCATGATGTGTACCCTCGAGAGACCTTCCTCGTTCGGTCTCGCACCCATCTGACCCCGCACCTTGGTAGCAATCACGACTTCTTCTCTTCTCGCCACGCTCTTTTTCAACCAATTTCCAATGATCGTCTCCGAGACGCCGCCTGGATTTCCTTCCACCCACCTCGAATAGATGTCTGCAGTGTCGATGAAATTTATCCCAGCGTCGAACGCACCTGTTAGAACCTCGTAGGATGTGTCCTCGTCCGCTGTCCAACCAAATTGCATCGTTCCGAGACATAATTCGGAAACTTTCAATCCCGTACAGCCCAAATTCCTGTATTCCATCCTATCCTCCTCAATCTTTCTTCAGTAGTTTGATGCCACACCTCAAGCTTCCCACACCGGACTACATTCTGCACGCGATCGATAATCAAAGGGTGGGGACACGCTCCCTCTGCCTAGCCGCTGAACCGATTCTAATTTAACAACGGAAGGCATGTTCAACGCCTATGATAGAATGATTTTCAGCGTTCGTGGAAGCACCTCAGCGATCTGGATGTCGTGATACTGCGGTCGATCCAAGCTCCGACGGACGGAGACAACCGTCAATCCATGCTGCTCCTCAAGAATTTGGGCGAGGTCGATCTTGAAGTACCAATCAAGTTGTCGGTATCTCCTAGGGATGCTATGGGATGAACGTATTTGACCTTCCACTCCTTGGTCGCCTCTTTCGCTGGCGCTGGGGAAGGCTCGTTTTCCAACTTCTCCTCCTCGCATTGGCCGTCTTGGTCATCTACGAAGGATTCACCGGACCCGACCTTGCCTCAACGAACCTCTCCACGGTTTTGGTTTGGATTCACTACCGCGGCTTCATCATCCTCGCTCTTTTAATCCTCGGTAATCTGTTTTGCTTTGCCTGCCCATTTACGCTCCCACGAACCGTCGCTGTTCGCTTGAGCCGTGCGGGTGGTCGCTGGCCACGCGCCCTCCGAAATAAGTGGCTCTCCATTGCCGGCCTTCTCATCATATTTTGGCTATACGAATGGCTTGATCTATGGGCTAATCCTCCACTCACTGCCTGGCTCGTCGTCGCATATTTCATCGCCGCATTCGCACTGGAGTTCCTTTTTGCCGAATCACCCTTCTGCAAATACGTCTGCCCCCTCGGAGCATTTAACTTCATCTACAGCACGGGTTCGCCGTTACAAATTACTGCCCATAGTCTTAAAGTCTGCCAAGAATGTGAAGGCAAGGAGTGTGTCAACGGGAGCGAAGAGGTGCTGGGCTGTGGCACGGAGCTGTTCGCCCCAACCCTCCGCTCCAATATGGACTGTACACTTTGCCTCGATTGCGTACGCGCTTGTCCATACGACAACGTCCTTCTCGTTGCCCGTCGGCCGCTCACCGAATGGCTAAGTTCAGTACTTCGCCGCAGATGGGACTACACCTTCCTTGTTGTGAGCCTAACATTCTTCGCTGTCACAAATGCCTTCGGTATGGTTCCGCCGATGTTCGCTCTGCAGAAATGGCTCCAGCAAACGCTGCACATCCAATCCGGCGCCATTCGAATCCTGATCACCTTCAGCACGCTGAATCTGGTAATCCCAGCCATAGCAATCTTGGCTTGCACTCAGTCCAGCGCCCGGTTGACTTCGAGAGTCAGGCCCGTTCCTGGCCGCGACATTGCGGCGCGTTATGCGCCTGCTTTCATCCCCCTAGGATTTGGCGTCTGGTTCGCACACTACGGCTTCCATTTCGCCGTGGGTGGGTTGGCGCTCATACCTGTCCTGCAAACTTTTCTCCTCGACAATGGTCTCACCTGGCTCGGAAAAACACCGAATTGGACGCTCAGTTATCTGCTCCCGCCGGATTGGATCTTTCCCCTTCAAGTTTTTTCCGTGACTGTTGGATTCATTATTGCTATGGTCGTTCTTGCAGTGTCCGGGGTGAGATCGCTTCAGGAACCGATCGAAGCCTTGAAGGAATTGCTGCCGTGGGCCTTGTTCCTCATGATGCTCACGATCGCAGCTCTGCTGGTCTTCAATCTGCCAATGGAAATGCGCACCACAAGGATGATGACATGAAGGAATTCAGACGCTCCGCCGTGTTGTTATTCATTACCTTCTTGTTGGTCTTTCTTCCAGCTTCTCGACCCATCCTGGCCTCTGGACCCGGCGAGGGTGGCCGGCGGGTCCGATTGGATGATGAGCCCGTCGGGCCTTACCTCCTACGTGTGGTCACCTCCCCGACACCTCCCCAAGTCGAGAATCTTAACGTTGAAGTGCGCGTCACCGACGCCGCGACGGGACAGGTCCTAACCGGAGCGGAGGTCAAGATCAGGGCCGAGCATACCGAGATCGCAGCAGGGATCCTGGAGGAAGTCGCTTCCCACGACATCGCCCCTATCCCAACGGAGTATGCCGCGCATTTACTCATTCCAAAACCTGGGCTGTGGAAGATCACAATTAAGATCGTCAGCGAATTGGGGTCAGCCGAAACTTCATTCCTCGAGCGCGTCCGCAATCCTCCTGCTATTGGCGTCCTGATCGCCGTAGGGGCACCAGTAGCAGGATTGCTCGCTCTAGTCGGGTTCTTCTTCTGGTTACAAAGGAATACTAGCCGGGAGCGCGAAAACGGGCACGAAGCTTGAGTTTAGGCTAGTATCAAAGTGTCGAGAACAAGCGCGGTAAAGAGCAAACCTAGGTACATGCTCGTGTAGCGATACATCCGCCAGGTTAACCGATTTCCCCCCTCTCTGAGTACCTGCCAGGTAATGTACATCAAAGCCGCACCCAACACACTCGCAGCCAAGAGAAATAGGGCGTGTCCTAAGTGTGTGAGTGTGAGCAGGAATGTAAGCGCTACAAGCTGAAGACTGTAGAGAAATATGTGTAGGCGGGTTTGATGTTCGCCGTACACCACGGGGAACATGGGAACTCCGGCTCGCTTGTAATCCTGACGCTTGAGTAGCGCCAGTGCCCAGAAGTGGGGAGGCGTCCAGAAAAAAACAACGGCGAAGAGGAAGAATGCCGAGATACTCAGCTCACCTGTCGCCGCCGCCCATCCAACCAATGGCGGGATAGCGCCCACCCCACCCCCAATGACGATGTTCTGCGGGTCGAAGATTTGAGCACCAAGCTGTAAAAAAGCACATAGTAAAGTATCCCGGAGAGGGCGAGCAGGGCGCTGAGCAAATTGACCAGGGTAGCTAGCACCAGGAGACCAATGCTGCACAATAGGATTCCAAAAATGAGAACTTGTCCAGCATCAAGCCGGCCATCCGGGAGAGGCCTTCTTCGCGTACGTTGCATCAAGCTGTCGGTGCCGCGGTCGATGTATTGATTCAGCGCACTCGCTCCGCCGGCTGCGAGTGCACCGCCGATCATCGTCCAACTGACGAGCGCCGTGCCAGGCCAACGCTCAAGTGCCACGAACATCGCGGACAGTGTTGTGACGAGGAGCAGAATCACAACAATAGGTTTCGTCAGTGCCAAGTAATCACGCCAATCGGCCTTCGCACGAAGTTCCAAGCCCATCAGTGTCCCTAAACCAAAATTCACTTAAAAACCCTAATCATTACACATCGATGCCCAAATTTGTCTTAGCGTTCAGGTGACGATCATCAAATATGCAAATAGGAGCAGGAGAATTACGGGAAGGAGAAAGATAAAGGTGTAGAAGCGCGCATCACTTCGCAGATGCATGTAAAAAGCCGCCACGAGACCAGCTTTGCCCAACGAAAACACGAAGAAAATCGGGGTGAGCACCTGGCGCGATAAGCCAACGCCGGATGACGATAGCCACACTTCAACGACGGTGATCACGGCCAATACCAGAAACACAGCCCCATACACGAGCCTCGTTCTGCGGGTGGTTGACAACCGAGAGTCCATTCAAAAACTCCTACGTCAGGTAGATGAGAGTGAAAAGAACGATCCAAACAATGTCCACGAAATGCCAGTACAAGCCGAAAACCTCAACTGCCTCGTAACGATCGGATGAATACGTTCCGCGTATGCCGCGGATCATTGTAACCGCTGCCCAGACAATTCCTACCAAGACGTGCAGTCCATGGAAACCGGTCAGGGTAAAGAAACTCGAGCCGTATACACTGCTATTGAGCGTCATCCCCTCGCGGTACAGATGCACAAATTCATATCCCTGCCCAGCGAGAAAAGCGGATCCGAGCAGAATGGTCAATCCCATGAAAAGCGCGAAATTACGACGTTGGTTCTGTTGGATGGCAGATAATCCCAAGACAACCGTAAAGCTGGAGGTCAACAGCACGAATGTGTTGATACCGACGAGAACGATATCGAGTAACGCAGCTTCGGACGGTGAGGGATTGTTGACCTTGTAATGTAGGAAAGCTGATAACAAACCCCCAAAGAACATCACTTCGGTGGCAATGAATAGCCACATCCCTAGTTTCAGATGGTTAAGTCCGAGAGCTTTCCCGGCGCGAAAGTGATCTTCATGCGCGGCTGTACGAGATTCCATCATCAACCTCCTCTTTTCAATCCCCCATAGCCTCTGCGGATGCAGGTTTCGCCGCCTCAAGCGTTTCACCGTATGAATATGGGCCTCGTGAGACGGTGGGCGGCGTGTCGAAATTGTGATCAGGGGGTGGTGAGGAAACTGACCACTCCAATGTTAACGCATGCCAGGGATTATCACTGGCTTTCGGTCCCGTTG
Source organism: Anaerolineales bacterium (assembly GCA_011772595.1). Next base: position 10,388 of record WVZH01000410.1, on the reverse strand, counting down.
CCCAGCTAATGATGGCGTTGTATAGAAACGGCAACGTTGATACCGCCAAGATGAAGGCGCCAATGCTCGCAAGTACGTTGAGCATCGTGAACTCGGGAGCATAATCCGCTACACGACGGGGCATGCCCAACAACCCCGCAAGAAACATCGGCAGGTAGCTGAGATTGGTGCCAATGAAATTCGCCCAAAAATGAACTTTGCCCAACGTCTCGTCGTACTTCCGACCGGTGATCTTGGGGAACCAATAATACAGACCAGCGTATACCGCGGATACACTTCCTCCGAAGAGCACAAAATGGAGATGGGCGACGACGAAGTAAGTGTCGTGGACGTGCAAGTCGACCGGAACCGAAGCCAGGAAGATACCCGTGATACCACCGATTAAGAACATCGAGATGAATCCTAATGCGAAAAGCATCGGTGTATTGAAGCGCAACTTTCCATCCCAGATCGTGCCCAGCCAGGAGAAAATCTTCACCCCTGTTGGTACGGCGATGATCATGGAGGTGATCATGTACGGCACCCGCAACCCCGGATTCATGCCACTGGTGAACATATGGTGCGCCCACACAGTAAGCCCTAAGATGCTGATCGCCATGCTTGATAGTGCGATCGCTTTGTAGCCGAAGATCGGCTTTCTTGAGAATACCGGGAACACCTCCGAAATGATTCCCATGGCTGGCAGGATCATAATGTAAACCGCAGGATGGGAGTAAAACCAGAAGATGTTTTGCCAGAAGATCGGATTGCCTCCAGCTTCAACGGCAAAAAAGAGCGTGCCAAAGATACGGTCAAACGCGACCAGGATCAACCCGGCAGTCAACATGGGTGTAGCCGTCAGGATCATGAGCGAAGTCGCCAACATTCCCCAGACGAATAAGGGTAAATCCCAGAAACTCATTCCCTTAGTACGCATCGTGATCGCCGTTGTGACGAAGTTGATGGCACCCATAATGGAAGAAAATCCAAGCAGGATGATGCTCATCGCCCAAAGTGTCTGACCATCTGGAGCACGGATGGAGAGGGGGACGTAGGCCGTCCACCCGCTTTCTGCCGCACCCACAAAGAAACTCGCCAACATCAACAAACCTGCGGGTGGGATCACCCAAAAGGAAAGGGCGTTAAGCTTCGGAAAGGCCATATCCTTCGCGCCGATCATCAAAGGCACCAGATAATTCCCAAATCCTGCCAAGACGGGGATGATCCAGAGGAACAGCATCACGGAGCCATGGTTGGTTAGAAAGCGGTTGTATTCAATTCCTTCCATAAAATCTACGCCTGGCTGCAATAGCTCGGCACGAACCATCATCGCCAGCACTCCCCCGACGAGGAAGAAGAAAAAGGTCGTTACGAGATATTGGATCCCAATGACTTTGTGATCTGTATTCCACTTGAGGTATCGCCGCCAATTCGGTTGTGCGGCCGTGATCGCCTCCGCGCTCATATTCTCGCTCTCTCCTAAAATGATCCCCAACGCTCTTATTGATTCATCAAGTATTCTACAAGGGCCTCGACTTCATCTTCGCTCATTCGGTCGCCGTAGTCCCCCGGCATGAGACCTGCCGAATAACCTTCAACGACATAAGCATCCGGTGCCAAGATCGATTCTTGGAGGTAAACATTAGCTTCCACTCCAAGCCGTCTGGAAGCTGCAATCTCGGCTATGCCATCCAGGGTAGGCCCCACGATCCCGATTCCGCCGGCATCCGCTAGGACATGGCAGGCGCCACACCCGAACTGGAGATATAGCGCCCGTCCCTCAGCCAGCACCTGGCTTTCCTCCACGGCTTCCGTTTCAACGGACGTTTGCTCGTCGGGCTGCTCCTGAACCTGCATGATCTCATCATCGCCCGCTTGCTCTGCAAGCCAACGCTCAAACTCCGATTCACTCTCGACGACAACATCAGCGATCATCCCCGCATGAAAAGGTCCACACAACTCGGCGCAAAGAACGGAATAGCGGCCCAATCGCGTGGGCGTGACAACCAATTCAGAGACTTGCCCGGGAGTCGCATCTTTCTTGACACGAAACTCCGGCACCCAAAATGAGTGGACCACATCTTCTGAGGTGATTTGAAATATCACCGTTCGATCGATGGGCAGATGGAGTTCATGTGAGCTCACGTCTGCTTCCGGATAGTGGAATTCCCATACGAATTGCCGCGCAACCATCTCGACAACGAGACGGTCTTTAACTGGCGATTCGATTTGCGTCAGAACTTGATAGGAATAAATGCTGATTACGGCCACGATGACGGCCGGGATCAAGGTCCAAACGAACTCGAGTGCGTTGTTTCCATGAACGGGAGCTGCATCGTTCTCATCGCCCGCCTTCCTGCGGAAGCGAATGACTGCATAAATTAATGCCCCTTCAACGATCAAGAATATTACGGTCGCGATCCCCAACATAAAGCGAAACAGTTGATCGACGATCACAGCGCGACTAGAAGCCTGCACGGGCATTAGCCAGCTCAAATCCAGACGGGTGGCCACGAAGTATCCGATTGCGATCAGGAGCAAAGAAACAACCACTAGCGCAAAAATTGTGCGCTCTCTCACGTCTATCCCACCTCCGGTCTCTGGCATTAAGACCAGGTCATCAGCTTGCCGCGTGACGTGACGATTCTCCCGATGTTCCCCTTCTGCCGGGGAAGACCACCGCTACGCTGACGACTCGATCATGAAAAGGCAATGCGAGTTTGCTGGAAGTAAGATTTTACCATTTCTATCGGGATAGTTCCATTTCCTAACATGATTCTCGAATTAATGCCGATCTTGTGGTAAATAAAATCATAGTGCTCACATCAGCACTCGGAGTGCATTACCTCGATGAATCACGTTTTCACAAAGGCCCGTTACCAATCAATAACGAGAGGCGACTTGCCAAATGCCATTCCGAACTGATATGGGGGAAAAAAGACCGGACATTTTTGCCCGGTCGAAGACTTTCAGACTGGCGCGTGTGGATTCCCGGTATTCTCACATCCCGAAGCTGTATGCCAAACCGACGGTTCCGGGGCCGGCATGCGTTCCGATTACTGGAGTGAGTTCTTCATGAACAGTCTCAACAACTTGAAGTTGATTCTGGACTTCCCTCATCAAAGCCTGCGCATCTTCCTCCGCATCGGCATGAAGTGTGGCCAAGCGAATCTGCTCTTTGTCAGCCAGGCGGTCTACGATCACTTCCGCCAAGCGCGCGTATGCTTTAGCTTTCGTGCGGATGCGCTCCACAGACTCGACCCTGCCATCTCTCAGCTCTAACAAAGGCTTGAGATTTACAACTGTGCCAAATAGGCGGGCGGCGCCGCCGATACGTCCCCCACGGTGTAGATATTCGAGCGTTTCCACGACGAACAACACGCCTGTGTGATCTTTTGCTCTTCGCGCGATGTCGACAGCCTCCTGGAAGGATTTGCCTTGCTCCCTCGCTCTAGCTGCCGCCAATACCTGGAATCCTAAGGACATGGCAACGCCCTTAGAATCGATGATTTCAATTGTTGCCTCAGGAAACAACGCCTTCGCCTGTTGAGCAGAATTGATCGTGGCGGTCAATTCAGATGAACCTACAATCGTTAGGATTGGCACACCTCTGGGAACCAAAGACTCGTAAATCGCTTTGAAAGATGCCAGGGTGGCCTGAGAAGTAGTTGGCATGACATCGTCTGTCTTGAGCCGTGCATAGAATTGTGCAGGGGTTATGTCCACGCCGTCGAGAAATTCGTCCTCCCCCCAAATGAGAACTTGGGGAGCGACCTTGAGGTCGTAGCGCTCGATCAGGTTGGGCGGTAAGGACGCAAGACTATCTGTAACGATTGAAAAATCGCTCATGAGTTCTCCTCCTGATGAATAAAGCGGGAAATTAGGTGCCAAGTAGTAAAACCCCCAGTCGTCGCGGAGGTTACTGATTATCCCCGTGCCTGTAACCACTCCAGGAGCCGATCTAGCGGCCACGTGTTGATCACTCGCTCTGCTTCAACCCACGCCCTGCGTGCGACACCAACGCCATACTTTAGCATGTCGAAATGGTCTGCGTGATGTGCGTCGGTGTTAATCACCAGGAGACAACCGCGCTGCACGGCTAATCTGACATGCACATCCTTTAAATCCAATCTCTCAGGGTTGGCGTTGATCTCCAACGCGACACCGTGCTCGGCTGCTACGTCGATAATCCTCTCAATATCCAAATCCGCCGCATCCCGCTTTGCGATCAGACGTCCCGTGGGATGCCCGATAATGTCGACATGCGGATTGCGGATCGCACCTACAAGACGCTCAGTGATCCTCTCCCGCGGTTGTCTTAGCGAGGTGTGTAATGAAGCAACGACGATATCAAGCTCAGCCAAAAGCTCGTCGGAATAATCCAAGCTACCATCCGCTCGGATTTCAACCTCTGCACCACGGAGTAGACGAAAACCTTTGCCCAATTTCTCATTTACATGCTCGATCTCCACTCCTTGTTGAGCCAACCGCTCGGGCGAAAGCCCCTGAGCTATGCCCAGGCTCTGAGAGTGATCCGTAATCGCCAGATATTCCAATCCAAATCTTTTTGCCGCCTCTGCCATGGTTTGTATCGTGGCCGATCCGTCACTCCAATCGCTATGGGATTGCAGATCGCCACGAAGATCTTCAACGTTTATGAGCAGCGGTAGTTGCCCCTCGAGTGCCGCCTGAATCTCACCCCGATCCTCCCGGAGTTCCGGCGCTATCCAGGGAAGATCTAAGACTTCGTAAACCTCGGNNCTTAGACGCACATTGTGTAACTGTGAGCCCGTCGCGTACTGAAGCGCCGTCCCGAAACGGTCAGGGGGATGCACCCAGACCTGCACCATGAGACCATCACTCAATTCCACGCTGACCTTGGTCTCGCCTTGGCTACGCACTCGATGAACGCGCTCCAACTCCACGAAAGCCCGCACCACCGCTGCCGCATCGCTCGCAGCCACGATGATATCCAGGTCGCCGATCGTTTCACGCCAACGGCGAAGGCTGCCCGCGGCTTCGGCCGCCACTACATTGGGTAAATTTCGAAGGGCGGTTAACAGATCATGCGCAGTTGACCAGGCCTGTCCGAGCAATATCCGATCCGTTTTCCGGCGTTTCATCGCTTGGATGCTTTCAAGAATGCGCGCCTCGGATCGCGCCCCCATCCCTTTAAGAGTCCGTAACCTCCCATCATTCGCCGCGGCTTCCAACTCATCCACACTGGTAATTCCAAGCTCTCTCCAAAAGCGAGCAGCCTTTTTAGGGCCCACATCGCCTACGCGCAGTACCTCAACAAGGCCGGGTGGAATTTCAGCGACCAGCCGCTCGTAGAAATCCAACTTTCCCGTTTTTAATAACTCATCGATTTTCGATGAAATCGCCTTCCCCACACCAGGAATATCTTCTAATTGAGCGTCTTTCCAAACATCCACAATATTTCTTCCTAGTGAACGCAACGCATCCCCTGCACGACGGTAGGCCAGAACGCGATAAACACTCTCTCCCTTTATTTCGAGCAGATCGGCGATTGTGTCAAAATATTCGGCCATTTCAAGATTGTTCATGGGTCACCTCATACCAAATAACGTTGAGTTCAACTTATTCCCCAGACCATCCCGCTCGACGAGCACGACGATGCATAGGAATCCTACGACGTCAACGACATGTATATCGACCCCCCACATGTACTCACTCCAAGGGATTATTATCCTTTTTCCTAATAACGACACTGATTATATATGTTATCCTTTTACGAACGATCATTACGCTTACATTGGAGCCCGAATTGACTTACTCTCCCATACACAAACCCATTGTGCTGTATATCATCAGAGATCATCCCCTCCAACCACCAGACACAGGGCCCCCGTTTCACTGGCTACAGTCGGATGACGACATGCATGAACAACTTGAAGGATTGATCGGACCTTTCGACGAGAGTGATCTGGCCGTTCTAACGGACGATAACCCTGCCGGACCTCAGTGGGAACGGCTGCTAGAGAGTCTCCTTCATGAAAACATTCGCATGGTTGTGACTCACCTGGCCCCCTTATCCTCAGCACAACGACAACAATTAATCGGAATGTGCGCTCAGTCGGGGACACAACTCATCACACCTGGAGACGCGGGACGTCCCCGATGAAAGCCGCATCATCCTCTACCTGCCCCTCGGGAAATCTCCCACGGATTGGAGCCCGACCTTGATCTACGAGTATGCCGGAAATCCTCACGTCCACTCTACATATTCGGACGGCCATAAGACACACGATGAGATCGCATATGCTGCCATCCAGGCAGGTCTTGATTTTGTCGTCGTGACAGACCATAACGTTTGGGTGGATGGCATGGATGGATACCGGTTTCTGGGAAAGAATCGCGTGTTGCTTCTCACCGGGGAAGAAATCCACGACCAAGCACGGGATCCCCAAAAAAACCACATGCTGGTTTTCGAAGCCCACCAAGAACTAGCTCCACTCGCACAAGAGCCTCAGGAATTGATCCAGGCGGTCAAGAGCGTGGGAGGTTATACCTTCATCGCCCATCCAACAGATCCCGCCGCACTGGAATTCGGGGAGGATGACCTATCTTGGGTCGATTGGGAGATCGAGGGTTACACGGGCCTGGAATTGTGGAACTACATGAGCGAGTTCAAGTCTCATCTTTCGTCCCTTCCCGTGGCGCTTTATTACGCCTACAACCCCACCAGGAGCGCTGCGGGTCCTTTTCCGGATGTACTCGAACGTTGGGACAACCTTTTAAGCGCCGGGAGCCGGATCGTAGCGATCGGAGGAGCAGACGCACACGGTGCACCTCATCGTAGAGGCCCTCTCAAGCGCGAGATCCTACCCTATGAATTTCTCTTCCGAGGCGTGAATACACATGTCCTCACGTCTGAACCGCTCAGTGGCGATTTGGATGTCGACCGACGGAGACTCTTCCACAGCATCTCCCACGGCCGCTGCTTCGTCGGATTCGACCTCCCCGCATCGACCCGTGGATTCCGTTTCAGTGCACAGGGTGACAGAGGCCAGGTGCTCATGGGTGAAAGCATTAAAACACGATTCGGCGTCACCTTGCAGATAAAGCTTCCTCAACGTGCATATATAAGACTCATTCGAAACGGTGAGGTTATCGAAACTTGGGATTTTAGCGAGAATGCCGTGTGTACTGTGACCACACCGGGGGCATATCGCGCCGAAGCGCACATCGAATATAAAGGTCGACGGTGTGGGTGGATTTTCAGCAATCCGATCTACGTCGCGCAATAGCATTTATGGGTAAATAGGACGTTTCCTGTATTCCTCATACTGCGCCGGATCCATACACGGTAGCCCTGCCTAAAAATCAACATCAATCCCGATGGATAATTCCCGCAATGGTCATACGACTTGCCTTCTCATCGGAATCGGTTGCATGAAACTATCGTGCCCGATCGAGGCAGTCTGCAAGGTTATGTGAGTATTAGGTCCGACTTTGTTGAAGGAGCGATACGAATGAAGACCTTAAGAAAAGAGCTCTGGTTTAATGTCCCTGAAAGAAGAGCTTTGATCAACATTACCCCCCAGGTCGAAGAGGCCTTGTTTGAAAGTGGAATACAGGAAGGTCTCGTACTTGTAAATGCCATGCACATTACCGCTTCGGTCTTCATCAACGACGACGAAGGCGGCTTGCATCAGGATTACGACGATTGGCTGGAAGAACTGGCACCACACGAACCCGTCAGCCAATACCGTCATAATCGCACCGGGGAAGATAACGCCGACGCTCACTTGAAACGTCAAATCATGGGACGTGAAGTGGTGGTAGCAGTTACAGGCGGCAGGTTGGACTTTGGTCCCTGGGAACAAATCTTCTACGGCGAATTCGACGGCGGTCGCCGAAAAAGGGTCTTGGTGAAGATCTTGGGGGAATAATGATCGAGATTAGGGAATCCGCAAGCTCTGCTTTCGTCCGCAAGCAGAGCTTGCGGACTCCATAATCATCTTCCCGTGCCCTTTCTATAGGGGGACGCCTTGAATGGCGTCTCGCCTTCTTGAATTCACCAGATCTTTAGACGATAGTTCGGACAATATTTGCAGCCCGGGCTCCCCCGCCGCTGCCAGGAATGCATGATTTCTTCCATATATTGACGTGACGATGATTGCACTGTCGGAACTTATGTCCAAAGCTCAGAAGCCAAATAAAGGTTATCCCACTGACCATGGTATAATATTAGACCATATGTTCTCCGCTACCTGAAATAACCAGGAAACCGCATGCCTCCGTTTCGTCTCCATGCCCCCTTTAAACCCATGGGTGACCAGCCCGAAGCCATCGACCAACTCGTCGAGGGGCTCGCACGGGGTTTAAAGCATCAAGTGTTGTTGGGCGCCACAGGGACAGGAAAAACCTTCACAGTCGCTTCCGTAATTGACCAAGTTCAACGCCCGACACTCGTGTTAGCACACAACAAGACACTAGCTGCCCAGCTCTTCGCAGAGTTCAAATCGTTCTTTCCTGAGAACGCGGTGGAATACTTTGTCTCCTACTACGATTACTACCAGCCGGAGGCATATGTCGCCAAGCACGATCTCTACATCGAAAAAGAGACGGACATCAACGAAGAAATCGAGCGCTTGCGTCTTTCGGCAACAACTTCCGCAATCTCCCGTAGAGACGTGATCGTCGTGGCATCAGTATCCAGCATTTTCGGTATCGGCAGTCCGGAGGCATATGGTCGTGTCGTCATTGATCTCGAAAAGGGCGGGCTTTATAGACGCAATGCGTTGTTACGGCAGTTGGTCGAGAGCCATTATGCTCGCAACGACATCGAATTAAGACCCGGCGTGTTCCGGGTGCGAGGTGACACATTGGAAGTTTTACCCGCCTACGATGAGCACGGTGTGCGAGTCAGTTTTTTCGGAGATGAGGTGGAGCGCATCGCTGAATTCGACCCACTCACGGGAGAAATCCTGGCCGAACGCGACACGATTAGCATCTACCCTGCCAAACACTTCATTACGGAGGAGGAGAAACTTCAGGCAGCCATCGCGGACATTGAAATCGAACTCACCGAACGGATTGAGCAATTCAATTCGGAGGATAAGTTGCTCGAAGCCCAGCGTTTGGAGCAACGTACCCGCTACGATCTCGAAATGCTGCGTGAAGTCGGCTACTGTGCCGGTATTGAGAATTATTCCCGACATCTCGACCAACGCCCATCCGGCTCTCCACCCTGGACGTTGATCGATTACTTCCCACCGGATTACCTGCTCGTTGTAGATGAGAGCCATATGACCATCCCCCAAGTTCGTGGGATGCATGCTGGTGACCGCTCACGCAAACAAACACTTGTGGATTACGGATTCCGACTTCCCTCAGCACTCGACAACCGTCCGTTGTCCTTCGAGGAGTTCGAGATGCGCACCGGCCAGCTGTTCTATACCTCAGCAACACCGGGTCCTTACGAGCTCGATATTGCCTCGCAGGTCGTCGAACAGATCATCCGACCTACGGGCCTTGTCGATCCCGAGGTTGAGGTACGGTCAATTGAGGGCCAAATCGACGACTTAATCTCGGAGATCCGCGCGCGTGTAGACGTGGGCGAACGTGTCCTGACAACCACCTTAACAAAGCGCATGGCCGAAGATCTCTCCGATTACCTACTGGAACTGGGGATCAAGGTCCATTACCTCCATTCGGAAATCGATACCATTGAACGCGTCGGGATTCTGCGCGATCTTCGCATGGGAGTCTTCGACGTAGTCGTGGGGATCAACCTACTGCGAGAGGGTCTCGATCTCCCCGAAGTATCACTTGTGGCCATTCTCGATGCCGACAAAGAGGGCTTTCTTCGATCCGACACTGCCCTGGTTCAAACGATCGGTCGTGCGGCTCGACATGTCAATGGCAAGGTGATCATGTATGCGCAAAAAATCACCGATTCGATGCGCCGGGCGATCGACGAAACAGAACGTCGCAGGTCGAAACAGACTGCTTTTAACGAGCAACACGGCATCGAGCCCGTAAGTATAGTGAAAGAGGTCCGCGATCTGACTGACCAGGTCGCCTCGCACGCAATCGCCGAAGTAGGCGAAGAGTATCGAGCGGTCACCCCCTACAATATGCCAAAGGACGAACTGTCGCGTCTCATCAAGGAACTGGAAAAGCAAATGAAGATGACCGCGGAGGCACTGGAGTTCGAGAAAGCGGCTGCATTGCGTGATCAGATCTTCGAGTTGCGACAGGTCATGGTGGAAAAAGAGGACATGCCGCCATGGATGCGCGCCCGTGCCCTGGCGGAGGAACTTTAAAATCAACCCGACTTCGGAAGTCCTACGGACTTCCGAAGTCGATCAGCACAGTACGTAGGGGCGGTTCGTGATGTACAACCCGGGGACATAGGTAACACATTGACCCGGACACAT
>WVZH01000198.1 GCA_011772595.1 Anaerolineales bacterium | reverse complement strand
ATTCCGATTACGGTCGAGATAATCGAGCTGTTCAAGGAGCTGGACGTCCCCATCAAGGACAGGCAAGCCCTGGTGAATTGGCTGCAAGCAGCGCAAACACCGGGAGGACGATTCGACACGGAGACACGCTACAATCAGATGTTCGCCGAACGCCATCCGGTGGATGAGGTGGGGAAAGACATTCAGTACCATCATCCGTTGATCACCGGAACGCGTTCCTATTCCGAAGTCGAGGAGACAGCCCACGCCGTGCGAGCCTTGAAACTGTTGGGTAGCGAACCTGGCGACAAAGCAGCAACGATCAAATGGCTGCAAGATCTGCAGCATCCGGAGGGTTTCTTCTCCGGCAAACGCTACCCTGATTATTGGCAAATCAGTGAGGATGGCTTGGATCCTGCGACTATGAGCGCTGAGCAACTTGCTGAATACACGTTCAGCGATCAGTTAACAGACACCTATTGGGCCGTCATGGCGCTCGAGGATTTGGCTACACGACCCCGCGACGCTGAAACCTGCCGGAATTGGTTGAAAGGTGCCGTAGCCGTCACCTGGGCATTAGATAAAAGTAAATGGGTCATCGCTTGGGAGCACTTGGAAGCCCTGTACCTGCTGGGCGGCAGACTGCCGGATGAAGAGAAATGGATCGAGGAGGCTCGCCACGATAAGGGAATTAGCGGGATCGCAACCGCCATCTATTCGGGGCACCGATTCGAGATTGACCGACTCGAACGGAGTTTCATCGTCCCCACGATGCAGTCCTTACGGCTCCTGGATGTGTTGGGGGGATTGGATGAGGAATTTCTGGCGAAGGTTAAGTAGTGTTAGAAACATGGAGACGCGTTACTCGACCCAGATGCTTATCATAAGCTCGATCATTCTTGCTGTCATCGTGTGGTTCGTCATCGAATCTGGGGCGAGTTGGCTGGCATGCCTAATTGGCACCATCGTGGGGCTGCTCCTTGCACGCTATTATCTGCGTGAATACATCACAGCCATTACCGACCTGGGATGGATTCGACCCCCGAGCGACCTGACAGAGCAAGAGTTACTTATTGGAGCCATCGCCGAGGCTGAAGGACGTTATAGGGGTGCAAAAGCCGGTGTGGTCGGAGCGATCCTTGCATTTATCGCAATGTTGGTCTTAAGCCGCAATGAGATGGATTCTTTGGTAGCGGGTTGCGGCTTTTTCGCTGCCTCCATCCTGATCTACTACGCGCTACACGCACGCCGATTGGAAAATATGTACTGGAAGGCCTGAACCATTCCCATCCTCCCTCTCTTTTACTCTCCAACGGGTAGATTAGGGCTTATATCCTCTCAGAT
>WVZH01000575.1:2352-29614 GCA_011772595.1 Anaerolineales bacterium | reverse complement strand
GTTGTGTAGTCCGCCCAAGGAGGGGTTTATGCGGAAGAGATTCTAATGAAAATCCCACTAGTGGTTGATACAATGCAACCTTTCCAGATAAGCATATGTTCGGCTTTGCAGGCTTATAGGATAGATTGTAGTGAAATATAAGGAGGAGATTGAATTATGGCAGATGTGAGGATAATCCTTTCAGCATTATGGGTAGCTCTGATGTTGACTTATCTTTTGGGGGATGTGCTGCGAATATTTGCCGGCGACTTTACACCGGGAGTAATCTCAGGCATACAAGCAACACAGGGAATTTGGATGGTAGCTGCACTACTGATGCTGATTCCGATTGTTATGGTTGTGCTAACCGTGACGTTGAAGTATCCCGCGATTCGCTGGGTAAGCATCGTCGCAGCCGCAGCACTCTTTGGCCTTAATCTCATTGGATTGCCAGGTTACCCTGGCGCTTATGACAAATTCTTGATCATTGTAGGACTTGTGTTCAATGTGCTGACTGTTTGGTATGCATGGAAGTGGGTCTAAACAGGAGGGCGCACGCAATGACAAGCAGCTAGAAAGCAATATCTGGGAGGCAAGCGAAAGGACTGAAGATCAAATTATCCTCAAAGTGTTTATTGAGGCGCGGAAGATAAAATCGATCATTGATAGACGTTATCCCTTGGAACAGATAGCCGAGGCTTACAGATATGTCGATAAAGGATACAAAAAGGGAAATGTAGTCATAACTGTGGAACGTTATATCAAAACCTAACAAAGCGCCGCACCCAGCCAATATGCTTCGCAATCTTGAGAAATTACTTATGAAGGCGAATGTTTATCCCAAATATGGATCACCCGATGTAGTGTGAATTCAAATGAGAAAGGATATGAGAATGCTTTTACAGATTATTAAATGGGCGTTATATCTCTTAGCAGGACTTTTATTACTTGGTTCTATTAGCTTACTAATGTACAGGGTATATTTGGAAAAGTCGACCGAGATTGAAACTCCTAATGGTATAAGTTCTTTAGAGGAGATTACACTGGGCGGTCTAAAACAATGGATATTTATCAGAGGTACTGATCAGAATAATCCAGTTCTTTTGTTTTTGCATGGTGGCCCTGGTGCACCTCTGCTGGGGATGTCGAGTTCGCGTAAATATGATGCCGAAATGATCAAACATTTTACAATAGTTCATTGGGATCAACGAGGGGCTGGCAAATCATTTTATAGTGATATCCCAGTTGCTTCAATGACTTTAGATAGATTTGTTGAGGATTGCAATGAGTTAATTGATCATTTACGAAATAGATTTAACACCCAGAAGATCTTTATTGTTGCACATTCGGGGGGAACGATAATAGGAATTAAAACTGCATACAAATATCCAGAGAAAATACATGCTTATGTAGGAGTGGCGCAAGTGATAAACGAATATGAGCAACATAAAGTATCATACGATTTTTTAGTTGAAGAAGCTGAAAAATCTGGAGATGTAAGCAGACAAAATACAATAAAAGCGATAGGTCCACCACCTTACGAATCACCGCAAAAGTTCCTGAAAATGGAAGGACAGATTGGTCACTTTGGAGGATTCATGCATGATAACCGCGCGCAATTGGTAGCTTTAGTGATAAGCTTCTTGACTTCACCCGAATATTCATTATCAGAGGGAATTAGAACATTCAGAAATAGAGGATTTGATTTTACTATTAATGCAATGTGGGAGGAATTGAAAAATGTCAATCTTACAAAAGAAATACAATCTATTAAAGTTCCCATATACTTCTTTGAAGGTAAATACGATGTGACTACTCCCACAGTTGTTGTTGAGAAATTTTATGACAACTTAGATGCTGAAAAAGGTAAAAAGCTATTCATTTTTGAAAATTCAGGGCATATGCCAATGATAGAAGAAAAAGAGAAGTACCAGGACTTATTAGTAAATGTTGTTTTAAAGGATAATCAAGATAAATAGCTACAACCTCCGATTCATCATATATGTAGCTTTGATAGAGCAAACATATACTCATGATGGCAAAACAAAACAACTCGCTGGAGCGGACACAGCATCGGCGTACCTTCATGATTGGGCGTGCGGATTTTTACTCCGGAGCGTTATCTTTGACTCGGAAGTTTAAAACTTAGAACCTTTTACCTCTAAACCAAGCCAATCCACAATGGGATCACCAGGCATTGATGCGGCCGAGAACCCTCAGCCTGCCCCCCTCAGGTTGGGGGCGATTGTTTTGCCATTGAATCGCATCCAGGATTGATGTAGTATTTTAGATACAACCTTCCCTGCACCATATAGGGTCTGACACAACATAAGCACATTAGCCCGACTTCAGTAGAGGTCGGGTTTTTCACGTCTGGCGACTTATTAATATCAGCGGAGGGATATTTGGTTGCAGAAATATCCGGAGAGCAAGATGAGGACCTGTCCGGAATGTGGACGAGAAGCAATAGCACAATATCAGACAACCTGTACCTATTGTGGAGCGCCCTTACATAAATCTGATTTTGAGACTGAGTCGAGTGAAGAAACGAGAACGCTGACAGAAGGACTTGATAAAATGGGCATCGGGGGATGCTCCCTTTTAGTCCTGAGCATCTTTTTCATATTCTTCCTCTTGAAATGGGGCATTCTTTTTTTAGATCCGTGGGAGGCAATTCTTTATTCTTTATGCTTTGGTTCACTTATTGTTCTTTGCATTATTGATCTCTACCGATGAATACCCATGTCATCCTAAATGAATTTCGGAGATCAACCCTCAGCCTGACCCCCTCAGGATGGGGGAGGTTTTGTCCATTGAATCCCCTGTAGGCCTGATGTAATCTATTTGCAAACCTTCAATCCTTCACCGATTAGGGTTAAGCAGAGCACTCTGAGGGAAGCCCGGCTTTATATATTGTCGGTCTTTTTTAATGTTAGCAAGGAGAAGCTAATATATTTCGCAAACTATCGGCGATTTTGGCTCTTATTCTACTTAGGTCCATCAGTCAATTCGTGATTGAGACTGATCAAGTATTGAACTTATTTGGATACCGCCTTATTTGTGTGATGGGAGGGGTTTGATGAGAAGATTATTCTCCAGACTTGTTATCGTTGGGATTCTCACCGCTATTGGATGGATTGGGTATCAAATTTCCGATTTCACAACATGCGAGGGACCAGGTGCTGAAGCTTGGGTTAATGCCACTACTGACAGGTTGGAAGCCGCGGATTATGACTACACTAGCTGGGATGACTATACAACCCTAGGCCAGTTCTCAGTACTGGCGGTACAGGCTGAGAAGCGCTACAGGGAGCAATTGGAACAAGAAACCATTAAGTGCTTAAAAGACCTACACGACCATAATATTGATTTCTTCTGGTATGAATGGAAGATGTATGAAGCCGCATCAAATGGTGATTTTGAACTTGCAGCCCAATATGATGCAGAAAGTATAAGGGCATCTGAAGCGGCGATGCGTGAGTTTGACAGAATGGCAGAAAAGTATAATTGGGATTTAGACTAGGCGAAGATCCGTTCCAACATTGCTTTGAGCTCTAGGTTCCCACGGCCTGTCCCCCTCAGATTGGAGGCGATCTTTACCTTGGCGCCCCGTAGCTTGTTAACTCATCCCAACCTGCTTCTTGCTATATCAAAATCTTGGCACAAAGTAACGTTACAGTTACGTCGCAGAAGTAGTTAGCTTGGGGATGTAGATCAATTTCGTCGCTCCTCTTCCTTCCTGGTGAGTTTCATGCTCGTATAAGCGATGAACCCTTGGGCGTGCAGGTACTCCAAGTATAGGAAACCAACATCTTGCCTGGTTGGATCTTCCACTTGCCAGAGCGGGTTCCCGGTGAGGCCGTAAGACCCTTTGTAAGCCGCCGATGGAAATCGTACCAGGCAATGTAACCTGTACCCCCACCAAGGATCGGAGTCGAACCACATCGCAATTGGTCGCTAGTCAAAGGCTCCACACAGCTGAAAAGCCACGTCCGGTTTGCATTTACTTTTAGGGTTTTAATATCACTATCATCGCCGCCATCTTCATCTCACTCTTCGGCCGCTTGCTCGGTGTCCGCCACGGAGTGATGGCAGGTTCAACCGTTCTTCAGACCAATCAGCACGGCTGGATCGAGCTGACGAGCGACGGGAAGCGGATGTGGGTGGAGGTAGCAGGGAGATAGGATATGAGAGAACATCAAATCCCTGACACAGTCCACATCAATATCACGTATCCTCAAACCCAATATCACCAGATTTTCGTGTCAACTTGAGGCTTGATTTACTGTTAGGATCCGTATTTATCGCCAAGAGCGTCTGCCGTCATCCAACTGCAGGACCCAAGAATAACGTTCCTATTCAAACGGACAGACTTCCTCCGCCGCATCGACGATAGCCCACGAGCGGTAGAAACTTCTGCTCAGAGGCACCAAGATCTCATCTTCATGTAGGGAGCCATGCGCAATCGCTGCGCTGCAGGCCACTGCGACGTCATCGCTCGCGTGAAACGCATCCCAGAACGCCGTCGCCATTTCGGCGTACTCATGCCCCACGGTCCCTTCCGGGAACTTCTCCTGCAGCGTGTCGTACACGACTTGCGCCTCTTTCATATACCCCCGTACGACGTGCAAGAGCATAATGCGAAAGCGGGAATATGCCTCCAGGCGGGGCCATTCCTCAGGATCCGGTTGCAGCGGTTCAGAGCTGTAGGGGTTGAAACCCTCACTCCATCCCAGGAGCTCCACATCAAAGATCGCCTGCTGATATCGCGCCAGGGCTCGGTCGTAGTCACCGAAGAATGAATCGTCATCGCCGTCGGAGACGGCTTGAAAACGGTAGATAGGCGGTCCATACTGAGTGCGGGCCAGGGCGAAGAGGTAGCCATTCCAAGCCCAGGTTTCCGTTCGATCACGTTCCGGGATCGGAACCTCCAGAGGTATGATGCTGGGCCCGATGCGGTGGTTGGCCACCAACTCAAACGTGCCGTCTCTATCCACGTCCGCAATGGTCACGTCCCCGTCGTAAACCGTCAAATTGGCGAACTCCTCGAGGAGAACAGGGTCGAGGCGACGGATCAGGCTGGCGAACTTGGCGCCGTCCCATTCGGCTATGTAGAACTCCTTCTGGTCGGTCCAGTAAACGGCCATTACGATCTCAGGCACGCCGTTCAGGTTCATATCCTGGACGGCCATGATGCGTGCACCGCCGCCGCTGTATAGCCCTTCCGCGCGGTCCCCTGCACCCTCTCTGATGAACCAGGGTACGCTCACATACTGCCCTTCCTGACAATAGAAGAAATAGATGGCCGCGGCACCATATCCGTAGCCGTAAGGAAGGGTCAAGCCCAGGATAACATCGGGAGTGGTATCGCCCGTGACGTCTTGGGTGACGACAGACGCCAGGAAGGGCTCGGCAGGAGCATCGGCCATTAGTGTTCCGCTGAGGGTTTCGAGGTTGGCTTCCAAACCGTCGGCAGATCCCCGCGCATTGAGGTAGGCCAGGATCTGCGTTTCCAGCTCAGGCAGGATCATTGTTTCGGATTCAATCGGCTGCGCTATTCCTGGTTCAGGGCATACGGCCGGCGGCGCGGGTGTACGAGTCGTGGGCGGTCCCAGCGTTGGTGTGAGGGTGATGGTCGGTGGGGGCGTTATCGTGGGTGGCGAGGTTTCACTCGGCTCAAGGGACCGTGTCGCTGTTGGAGACTGAACAATCGCTGCTCGTCGCGTGGAGGTTGGCGCAACGGTATCCGTCGGACTGACGGAGGTCGCGGTTCCGCAAGCTTGAAGTAGTATCACGCAAAGTAATATGACTGCAAATAATCGCTTCATCATCTTCCTCCTCTACATGCGCCTCTATCGATCTAGTAGGATAACCGCAACCGCCTTGGAGCCGCTTCTATGGAGAATCACATAAACCAATAGAAAACATTCCAGGCGGAATGACATTGAATCTGCACCCCACCCGGGTAGTTTCTCATTAAACCTTAAAAACCAGATAAGAGACAAGGGAATATCGCTCGAACGCTCATGGCTTGACCCCGACAACCCCTTGCTCTTGCAACTGAGCATCTATATACACCTCAAAGCCGAAGATCATGGTCTCGCCTACCTCAACTGCTATGAGAAGCCGTTTCACCAGGCGTTACCCCTCGAGCTCAGAAAAGGTGTGTCGANNTTGCTAGTGAGGATGGGCAGGGGTAATACTCATGCCAAAAGAAGAAAGGGGAACTTGAGATGATGAAGATAGAGCACAGCGTGGTAATCGAGCGACCGATTGAGGAAGTATTCGCCTTCCTCAACGACGCCGAGAACAACCCAACCTGGCAGTCCGGGGTGCTGGAGGCTGAGAAAACGTCAGAAGGTGACATCGAAAAGGGCACGACGTATCGAGAAGTTCGCAAGTTTCTGGGCCAGCGGATCGAATCGACGTACGAGATCACGGAGCATGAGCCAAATAAGAAGCTCGCCTCCAAGACCATCTCGGGGCCCATCCCGGTCACGCTCACCACGACTTTCGAGTCTGTCGAGGGCGGCACCAAAGTCACTGTCGTAGGGGAAGCAGACCCAGGGGGCTTCTTCAAGCTGGCTGAGGCGGTCGTCTCCCGAACATTCGCAAAATCGCTGGATGCCGATTTCGGAAGCTTGAAAGCGATTATGGAGGCAGAGGCCTAGGCTTTTCCCATTTGGTACTCTCCAGAGAGCTTATATTCACGGTTCGGGATAACACCCCCAGAGCCGTACACGTTGATCGCCAATCTAAAAATGGGATTAGTGACCCCAACATCGACTGGGCAATACACAGAATGCATCCTGCATTATTCAAGCGACTAGAACTAATCCCTGCGCTTGCTCTTGTTCTTTCTTTTAGAGAACTTGGCAAAGAGACGCAAGCGTCCCCTATAAAGCCTCTGGTTGTATAAGTAAACGAAGAAGGTCAATCCCGTTAACAACGCACCAATGCCGGCAATAACCCACAGTTGCCACCACGTTTCAGGTTGTGAGATTTGCTCCATGAAAAGACCTACAAATAGTGCAATTAGTGGCAAGTTGAGGATGGAAGCGCGCAAGATCCTGACTTTGCTGCGAGCATAGATGAGATCTGACATTGGCTCACCCTCCTGAACCATCACGTCAGCATACATCTTTTGGAAAGGACGGGGTTGGGAAATGGAGCGATCAATGTATTTTTGCAATCGCTTCCCAGGGGGCGACTCCTCCATCAACCACTTAGCAATCTTATCCACCAGAATCCCAAGAAAATATGCAAGTGCAAACACAAGCGCTGTCAGGAGCACCTCGAAGTTTTTGAAGGTCTTGAAAAGGCAAGCAATCCAGGTTAGTGAACCTGTAGCAGCACCGAGAAACAAGACCAGCCAAACGACAACTTCAAAACCAATAATTAGCAGTTCGACAAAGAGGGACGTTGTATTCATCGCAATCCTGAGCGGTCTGTTTATTCATACGGGCGGATCTATATCTACTTATCAAACCAACCTTCGAGACGCTGTCAAAGATCCTCATCCCCGCGCGTTGTCAGCAACACGCCGTTGCGGGATGGATCTCGCACCAGGATGCCACCTTCCGTCTCTTCGGTGTCGATACCCGCCCTCCGAATGCGTCCCACGACATGTTCCAGTTCCGTAGGATTCGGCAGCACAACCGAAAAATGTCGCAGCCCCAGCGTATCCGGCGGTGGCGGTGATGTGCCTTCACCAACCCAGGTATTGAAGCCGATGTGATGATGGTAACCACCGGCGGAGACCATGCCCATGCGGAAGGCACGTGCCAGACCCATATCATCGAAGCCCAGTAATTCATGGTAGAAGTGCATTGTGGCATCTAGATCCGCGACATATAGATGAACGTGACCTAAGGTTGTGTTCTGCGGCATCGGCGCATCCAGCCGGTCTTCCGGGTCCAAGTGGCGAAACAACGCCTCGACGTCGAGCGGTTCCCTCCCGCTGCTGGTGGCGCCGTTGGCCCGCCGTGCCACGAGGTCACCATCGGTGAGGCTGAAGGTTCCCTCTTCCGGTGTGTCGACGTATAGCTCGATGTTGTTGCCCTCTGGGTCGTCCAGGTATGTCGTCTGGGTCATGACGTGGTCGGTCGGGTAATTGGGATAGCTCGACGAATATAGCCGACCGATGGCACGCGCCAGCTCACGGCGATTTGGGAGCAGGAGCGCGAAATGATAAATCCCGGTCGTACCACGAGCCCGGCGTGCGTTGCGTGCTTCAGACAGTAGCAACAGATCTACCTTACCGACGCCCAAACCCACCCTGGCGCCTTCCCTCCAGTGAATCTGGAGGCCTACGACCTCACGGTAGAACTCAAGCTGACGCTCCAGATCGGCCACGGTGAGGGATACATGCCCCGGCCGCGTCGCTGGGTGAATCCTGAATTCCGTTTCGGTCGATACCTTGGCCTTTCTCACCATGCTTACCTTCTCTTACGTACCGAAATCGTGAGCATGCAAGTGCGAACAGAGTCCATTTCGGCTGTGCTCTTTCGGTCCGTGCGATCTGTGTCAATGCGAAACCGGTTCTTCCAATGTGTTGTTATTGGACATAATTGGTGATCATTGTCTTGGATTTTAACACAACACGAACCTTGATTCACCCTCACATCTTACGGAGCCACTTGCATCAAATCATCCGTACTTACTCCGATAAACTCAAGCCTCCGTTAGCCCTATTTCGGCCGCGATCAATCCTTGGGATCATTTGCTGCTCTATTTTCTTTCGCGTTTGGAATTCCGCTCCCAATCTACATAAGCGTTATTAACGGATTTCTTAGGAATTTGTAAGCCGTGCGCGCACCGAAGATTTGGTAAGATAACGACTGTATTGTTATGAACTTAAGCCTCGAAGAGTGTGGCCACTTTGCACAGTCTTCGACTGAGCTGTACTCCCAATTGACATCAGAAACGAGAAAGTCTTAGGTCGGATTGCCCAGTAAAATCCATCTCAGATTGATGTTGGTATGGGTCGAGTATCGAAAGTAGAAACAACTTGGCTGAACAAACAAAGCACCCTATCATCCAGATCAGCGATTTGACGAAGGTATATGTAACCGGAGACCAACCTTTTGTCGCGCTCAAAGATATCAATCTGGAAATCCACGAAGGCGAATTCCTTGGCATAACCGGAAAATCGGGGGCAGGTAAAACTACGCTTCTCAACATGATCTCCGGGGTCAGCGGACCCACCTCTGGGGAGATTCAATTCTTTGGGCGAGAGAACGGATCCCAAACATCGAACAACGGTGGTTTATCGATCCACACCTTTAATGAAGATGAATTGGCTTTATGGCGTGGTCAAAACCTAGGCATTATCTATCAATCTTTTGAATTGATGCCTTCCCTCAATTTGATCGAGAACGTGATGTTTCCTCCTGATCTTTCGGGCGCCTATCACCCAATTGCCAGCAAAGAAAAAGCCCTCGAACTGCTAGAGTTAGTAGATATCGCCGAGCACGCCTACAAAATCCCGGCCCATATCTCTGGGGGTCAGAAACAACGCGTTGCCATCGCCAGAGCACTGGTGAATGATCCACCACTGATCGTGGCTGATGAACCAACAGGAAACCTGGACACGGTTACAGCAGAAACGATACTTCAAATCTTCGAGAAGCTTGTCGATCAAGGAAAGACCATCATCATGGTCACCCATGATGAGACCTTGGCCCCACGCTTTGCGCGTCGATTGCAGATTTTCGATGGCGTATTGGGATCGCCATCGGACAATGGCAAATCAAGACGCATAACGACGAAATCCAAACCCGATCTAGAAAGTGAAATCGCACCGCAATACTCTTCGCCATCCACAACGAAGAAATCTGCCCATCCAAGGGTTATCCACTCCGAAGCAAATGAAAGCGGGGCAAAGAGGAATGCCGCCGTTGAAGACCACCCCGCCATCTTGTTGGACGGAGTAGGCAAAGTTTATGAGAATGCAGCGGGGAAATTTACCGCGCTAAGATCGATTGATCTGCAACTCAATTACGGTCAATTTATCTCTGTCGTGGGTAAATCCGGCAGCGGTAAATCTACGCTCCTGAACATGATCACCGGTATCGATCACCCCTCATCGGGTGAGGTCATCGTGGGCAATGAATATATCTTTAGGATGAGTGAAAGCGAACGCGCGCTATGGCGTGGTCGCAATATGGGAGTCGTTTTTCAATTCTTCCAGTTACTCCCTACGCTGACCCTGTTAGAAAACACGATGCTGCCGATGGATTATTGCGATGTACATCCGTTCAATGAGCGCCCTGAACGAGCCATGGAACTGCTCAAGATGGTCGGTCTGGAGGGAGAGGCTCACGCACTTCCGTCTTCCGTTTCGAGTGGCCAACAGCAAAGCGCCGCTGTCGCTCGCGCCTTGGCCAATGATCCGCCCATCATTCTCGCCGACGAGCCCACCGGGAATCTCGATTCACGCTCTGCGGGCGTCATCCTGAACCTATTCGAGCACTTGGCCGCGCAAGGGAAGACGATCATCATCGTCACACACGATCCTGAGATCACAAAAAGGACCGATCAAACCGTGATCCTCTCAGATGGGGAGATCGTGGACCAGGCTGTAGCACGGGCGCTGCCTCTTTTGTCCCATCCTCAAATGCTAGCTGTCACACACCGGGCGAAGAAGCAAGTGTATGCACCCAGCTCAACCATCATCTCTCAAGGAGAACCTGTCGACTATTTCTTTATGATCGCCGCCGGCGAAGTGGAAATTTTGCTGAGCAACGCAAAGTGCAAGGAGATAAGTTTGGCCCGCTTAGGTCCGGGTCAGTTCTTCGGTGAGGTCGAATTGACACATGGTGGCAACTCGATCGCAAGTGTGCGTGCCGCCCTTGAAGGGCCCGTAGAGTTGGCTTTATTGCCGAAGGAAGAATTCTTTAAACTCATCGAAGGATCGGCACCC
Source organism: Anaerolineales bacterium (assembly GCA_011772595.1). Next base: position 18,711 of record WVZH01000575.1, on the reverse strand, counting down.
ACACGTAAGGTACTTGGAGAAGTCGCCCAATCGCGCCTCACAGAGAATAGAAACGCAACGGAGAGTGATTGTTGACAACGGAAACCAAGCCTAACGTTGTGAAGCCAAGATGGAGTAAGGTGCTCTCCGATCTGTGGGATAGCAAAACGAGAACCTTGCTTGTGGTCGCTTCGATCGCCGTTGGGGTGTTTGCGATCGGTGTCATTGTCAGCGCCTATGCAATCCTGGCCGAAGACATCGATCATAGCTACGCGTCCGTAAATCCTGTCAACATCGAGATCTGGACGGATCCGTTTTATGAAGATTTCGTTCGCATCATGGAGCGAGTGCCTGGTGTGTCAGACGCTGAGGGCAGGCGCATATTCGGTATACGAACAAAACGCGCGGACGAAGCCTGGCAAAATCTGAATCTAATCGCAACCACGGACTTTAATAGCCTAAACATCAACCAGCTCTCAACCGTCGCTGGCACACAGGTCCCTGGCAGACGTGAATTGCTGGTAAGCCAGGACTTCATGAACAACACAGGCTATCTGGTTGGAGATGAGATCATCATCGAACTCCCCGATGGGTCCACCCACATCTTGCCGGTGGTCGGAATTGTCACAGATCAGGCCACGGGAGGTAGCGATCCCACCGCAGGTTCAAATGCATACATCACGTTGGACTCCTTGGGATCGTTGGGCGTCAGCAATTATTTCAATCGTCTCTACATCACGACAGAAGGTGATCGAGGGGATGAAAACGCGATTGCGGAGATTGGCACAGTTATCGAAGATAAAGTCGAAAGAAATAACCGCCAAGTATACAGAACCGATATTAATGTTTCCGATCAACACCCCATGGGATCCATGATACTCGCTCTCCTAGGTGTGTTGGGCGCTCTTGGAATCCTGATCACCATTTTGAGCAGCACGCTCATCATTAATACGCTCAACGCATTGCTAACCCAACAAATGCGGCAAATAGGCGTTATGAAGTTGATTGGTGGGCGCAGTTTTCAGATCTTAGGGATGTACCTGGTTCTGATTTTTGCGTATGGGCTCATCTCACTGATTGTGGCCATCCCCGCCGGCGCAGCGACTGGCTTTGGATTAGCGAGATTCATCGCCTCGATGATGGGCGCGGAATTACAAGGTTTTCGGATCATTCCGATAGCCATCGTTTTGCAAGGTTTGATGGCTTTCATCATCCCATTTGGTGCTGGGTTCTTTCCGGTCCGGAAAGGCTCCAAGACCAACGTACGACGAGCAATCAGCAACGACCGACCCAGCAACCAAGCCTCCGGCCTCGCTTGGTTCAACCGGTTTTCAAAATGGGTGCGCTGGGTTTCGCGACCCATCCTGCTTTCCATCCGCAACACGTTTCGGCAGAAAGGTCGCCTGCTGCTCACAATTTTCACGCTAACGATTGGCGGGGCAGTTTTTATTGGTGTTTTCAATGTGCGTGCATCAATGGCTCAGTATATGGATCAGCTAACACAGCATTTCATGGGTGATGTTACGTTGAACTTCAGCCGGCCCTATCCCATCTCCCGAATTGAGCAAGCGGTGCTCCCCATCCCCGGTGTCAGCAGTCTGGAAGGATGGGGCGGCTTAAGTACAGAAATCTGGGATAGCGACGATAATGTCGTGGAAAACCTGCAAATTATTGCCCCTCCTACCAACACCTCGCTCCTGGATCCTGAGATCGTCGCAGGACGCTGGCTTGAACCCGGCGAACGGCAAGCCGTGGTCGTCTCCGATTCGATTTACGACTATTATCCCGATCTCCAACCAGGGGATGAGATCTTGGTGAAAGTACCTGGACAACGTGAAGAATATTGGTCAGTTGTAGGTGTCTTTCGTTTCACAAGTATGCTGGGAGACACGCTCGGGTATGCGGATTTTGATTTCGTCGCCGATCTACTCGATTTACCCAACCAAGCGTTTTCGTACAAAGTGATCATAGAAACACACACACTCGAAGCCCAACAAGAGATCAGTCAGATCCTTGATCAATATCTGAGCGATCGTGATTTTATGGTAAGCAATGTGGATGCAGGCATGACCATTCGGGAAGACGCATCGCGCGGGATAAACATTCTGGTGATCTTCCTCTTGATCATGGCCTTGCTGACCGCATTTGTGGGCAGCATCGGCTTGACCGGCACCATGGGCATGAACGTTCTCGAGCGGACCCGTGAAATCGGGGTCATGCGGGCGATCGGAGCAGTTGATCTGGAGATCATTAAATCCGTCGTGATCGAAGGCGTGTTGATCGGCCTCATAACCTGGGTATTGGCAATCGGGCTTTCTTTCCCAATCAGCTATGCCTTGTTGAGAATTATCAGTGAATCCATGATGGGATCTGTGATGAACATCGCTTTCACAACACAGGGCATGGTGATCTGGCTTGCGGTGGTGGTGGTACTCTCTTTTGTAGCCAGCATATTACCGGCACGCAACGCGGCTCGATTGACGATTCGCGAAGTACTGGCCTACGAATGAAGCCACTGGGAACTGCCGAATGAGCCGGGAATAAAACCGGTCGCACTGATTCTATTGGCGCCCTGTGAGAAAGCGTTTTATCCGCCTCGCTTTTATAGTCAGGCTACGCCCTCACCCATAGCTTCTACCAAATCCTTCAGATTGGCGAAATCGGCTTCCGACTGTCGCTGGCTCAGACGGGCGACGATCGGCTCGGCAAGCTTGAAAAAGCCACCCACCTCATACCTGGCAACTAGAGTCACCTTCGTTCCCTCCCCGATTGACTCTAAGGTCGCTGATTGCTCGTAAGGCACAGGCCCGGACGTGGACTTAAGGCTGGCCTTCGTGTATGGCTCGTATTCTGTAACCTCCCAGTCCGACTCGATCCGCCGGCCAAGGAACTGGCTCACCCCATGACCTGTCGTGCCCACACCCACCGGTCCATCGGAGGTCTGTTTTGATTCCAATACCGTCCCCTGCCAAACTGAGGCGTTCTCGGGATTGGTCAGAAACGCGAAAACCTCCTCAACGGGGCGATTGATGACGACGCTTCCCTCAACTTTCACCATCTTGACCGCTCCTTTCAGGAATTGAACTGAGAAACCTTCCTGCCCCATCTGCGCATGCCGGTTCCCTTGCTTCGGGTGGCTAGCCCGCTGATTGGCTCCGTCTGAGCTGAAACGCCACCGCTGCAACAGCAAGCAGGCCTGAAATCAGATTCGCCCAGTTCCACAGCCACACATTGGGCCATCCCTGGCAGTCCGTCCACGGTGGGCAGAAAATGAAGTACGTCGCCGCTGCTAGTGCAACGTTCAACACCAAGGCCAGAACCAAGATCACGATAAGCCCACGTCTACTGCCACGAGCGGCGGCAAGGAGACTCCAAACCCAAGCCCCGGCAAGCGCCATATAGACCAGTGCGCCGGGTAGATCCCAGGCACCTGAGGGGTCCTGAAGGGGATACTCGTAGCGCCAATCCATGAACCCACGGCCCAAGAATGCGAGCAAGGCGATCACGGAGAGCGTTATTGCGCCGTTCAGGGAAATAAGCCGATTTCTCATTGCACATCTCCTTTTCGGATCATCAGATACGCGGCGTACCCGGGTGGAAATCGAGACCAATCTAGATTGCTGGCAATCTTCTCGAGCTCGAAATAAGGTCCGAAGCGCTGCTCGATCTCACCCTCACGGAAAGGGATGTCATAGAAGGGTAAAAATCGCTCCCACCAGCGCAGTGGATATTCGAAGCCCCACAACAGGTAGCGGCTGTCGGCGTGAGTCAGCTTCAGCATGTTTTGCACGTACGGTCCCCGCTGGGGTAAGCGAAGATCGTCGAGCACACCGTAGTCCAATAGAAAGTCATATGTGCCTGAGACGTGACGTAGATTGGTGAGGTCATCCACGATGAAATCAACTTGCACGCCTGCCTCTAGTGCGCGTGCCTGCGCCTTTTCGATTGCGGCTTCGGCATAATCCACACCGGTCACCTGGAAGCCTTTCTGCGCCAGGTAGATGGCGTTGGCCCCCGCACCACAGCCTAGATCGATGGCGCGGCACGGTTTGATGCGCCCACTGTCAACGAGCGCTACAAGTTCCTCTCGCGCACCGATGTCCCAGGGAGCGCGAAAGTAGCGGTAGACGATCTCATAGAATAGCTTCATTACCGTCACTCCTCGTATGTGCAATATCCAAAGCGGTTCATGAGCTGTTCCTTGGCGCGCTATTGGCTACGCGTCCTGGACTGCCCGTCCAAGGCAGGGTATGGCCTCGGGTCTTGCAGCACCAACGACAACTCCCAAGCCCGGATCAAACAACTTGATTGGCAAAGGTCGCCGCATCCCCCGTTGCCTGCAACGAGATGTTAGGTGGAATCATCATCTGTTCGTCTCTGTAGAAGGCAGTACACGAATCGCTGATCCGCACCGGAGGGCGTCCGGTGCCTCTCCGGCTCCACTTCGATCAGTTCAAAGAGGGGACCCAATTCCGCTTGAAGATCACTTGGGCTGTATCGCATCGTTGGTAGACCACTGCATCGCGTCGGACCATCATGCGCAAAGGTCGCGATAATGACATGACCGGAGGGTCGTACTGCGGCGCCAAGTATCTTTGTATATGCAGCTCTATGCTCTGGATCTACGAGGAAGTGAAAAACGGCCCTGTCGTGCCAAAAATCATAGTACGAAGAAGGCAGTTGGACATGAGCTATGTCCGCCTCAATCCATCTTACGCTTCCAGCCCTCGCGCCCAGCCTCTTCCTAGCCTTCGACAATGCCTCCGAAGAAATGTCCAAGACGGTCACATCCTGAACACCATTCGCGAGTAAATCATCTACCAGCGTCGAATCTCCACCTCCAATGTCTATCACCCTCGAATTTTCCGAGGCGCCCGCGCGTGTCAACAGACGCATTGAGAGGCGGAGATGCGGCTGGTACCAACTGACCTCGTCGGTCTGCCTATTTTTATAGAGTGTTTCCCAATGGGTTTTGGCACTCATCGATCTATCCGTGGTCTGTCCCATTCCGTTCTGCCTAACTAGTGATTCTGTGGAAAGAAGTCTTTATCTCCTCCCCCATGAAGGGATCCTAGGAAATCAATTCCACGAACAACCTTTACCAAGGTCATATCGGCTAGAATTCCGCAAAGGTTACCAATGGTATGTATTGCGGAAATCCCAACACCCATTCACGCATTCTGCGCCCTACGCAAGACCTGCATTCGTGGTTAAAAACTCCCGAGTTCATGCATGTTTGTCGTCAACGAAATAGTGAAGGTGCTCATTTTCCCGTCGTGCCAAAGGTTGATTCCAAAAGCATACTCATGTGACTTTTAACACTAAGTTCACCTAGTATGTCTTGATTATGATAATTGGAAACACACATCGGGTCAAGAACGGATATGGCAGTAGAGAACCCTCTTTTAAGCTGCCTGCATTTGACGCGCATTAGTTCCAATGCCTTGTTCATCTCCCTCATCCTTCGGCCACTGGCGCTCCAGCTATAAATTCGTTTTTCATCGCCCCTTGCACAGATGCGTAATAAGACTTATAATATCGGAATTACCCTATTCAAAGGAGACGCACTATGGAACCAAAAGAAATTGCTCAGTCATTCGCCGACGCGTTCAATAAAGGCGACATCGATTCCGTCGCCTCGCTTCTGTCCGAGGATTTCCAATTCTCGGGTCCGGTGCCAGAGCCCATCGGCTCAGCAGAATGGCTCGGCCTCACGCGCATCTTTCAAACCGCATTCCCTGACATTAATTACAACATGCGCATCGTGAGTGTAAATGGAAACGAAATCAAGACCACAACCAGACTCTCTGGAACCCACACGGGCAACCTTGACTTGTCGGCAATGGGCATGGGCGTGTTTCCACCTACTGGCAAGCCCTTCGCCAATCCAGAGGAGCATGGCGTTGGGATTGTCGAGAACGGTAAAATTTCGTCCATACAGATCGAGGCAGGAGATGGCAGTGGCCTGATGGGAATTATGGCTCAACTCGGTATTCAACCACCTATGGGGTAGATCAGGGCTTTTATTCTCTACTACACATCGTAGATAAAAAGCCCTCACCGTAGAATCGGCGACCTCTAAGACCTGAGACTGATGCAGGCATGACAGGTGTTGCCACTTTATTGCCGGACACTTGAAGAGATCGCCACCAAGCTCAGAAGTGATTTCCCCTCACGGCTATCATCACCCCAGTCGTCGATCTCTGGCGCCGTACCCACCGCAGCATACTGGTAGTTTGAGGGGATTTCCTCTTACCTTACTATGGTACAAATCCATTACCGAATGGAAACATATCCGTAATGGGAGGACTTGGAAGATCCGATTGGGATTGATGAACGACGGAGGGTGGCTCAGGACATCAGATAGACCACAAATGATGCGAAGCCAATAGGAGGAAACAAGATGGTCAAAGTCGAAACAAGTGTGGTAATTGATCGACCCGTTGAACATGTATTTGAGTTTTTGAGCAACACCGAGAACGACATGAAGTGGCAGACAGGGGTCCTNNGAAGTTCGGAATTTCCTGGGCCGCCGGCTTGAGTCGACCTCAGAGATCACCGAATTCGTACCGAATAAAAAAATGGCCTGGAAAGCTACCTCCGGACCCATCCCGCTCGAAGCGAGCGCTTCTTTCGAGGCCGTCGAGGGTGGCACAAAGGTCACCATCGTCGGGGAGGCGGAAGTCGGTGGTGTATTCAAGATGGCCGAGCCGCTCGTCGCACGCTCGGCTAAGAAACAGTTTGAATCCGATTTCGCCAATCTGAAGGATCTCTTGGAAGCTGGCGCCTAAGGCGACGCTCGAAGGTATCCATTCTCCGAAGTTTATAGACACAAATGGGCCACCCTCCCTTCCAGGTGATTCGATGTTGCACTACGTTCATCATCAGCCGTTGACAGTCGAGAGGCCATTGAGAAGAAGCTTTTTGATTAGAGAGCTGTTCAAGGGGGGGTTACTCGGAGGATCGATCCCACTCCTCGAGTATGCGCATTAACTGTCGTGCGCGCAACACAAATTTAAAGTAGGGGATGGCCAACGGCCAAAGTAGGACGAGGGAGATTATCTCTGCTCGGTCGGTGTCTACCGTCACACCCGCGAACACCCATGCGACGAGGACAGCACCAATTTGGAAATACACCAACAGTCCCAAGATAAACCAAATCATCACAGCTCCATACCGATTCAACTTTACCTTCTCTTGTATCACTTAGAACCTTACAAGCACCTTCCAAATTGACCCGCGTACATACCGTTTATCGGCAGCGTGAGGATCCACCTTGGTTTCACATACACTCTACATTGGGGCAAGAGACCAATCGCTTCCGCTATCCTCAAGATTTCGGATACCGACTTGATGATCACGAGAGAGCAAAATGTGGGATATATCAGGTCGATTAAGGCGTTACAATGGCGGTGGCCACTGACAAAAGATGCAGGAGGGTGGTCCACGCCAAAGTGTGAAAGGGGACATCGCGATGATAAAGATAGAGCACAGCGTGGTGATCAATCGACCGGTTGAGGAAGTCTTCGCCTTTCTAGAGGACTCTCAAAATGACCCGAAGTGGCAGGCGGGTGTCCTGGAGGTCGAGCAAACCTCAGAGGGTGCGATCGAAGTAGGCACGACCTTCCGGGAAGTCCGCAAGTTTCTGGGCCGCCGGCTCGAGTCGACATACGAAATTAGCGAATATGAGTTGAATAAGAAATTTGCTTTCAAGGCCACCTCAGGCCCCATACCATACTCGATCTCCACAACCTTCGAACCCGCTGCGGGCGGCACAAAGGTCAGCGTTCTCGGAGAGGCGGAAGTAGGTGGTTTCTTCAAGCTGGGCGAGGCGGTCGTCTCACGAACGTTTGCCAATGCGCTGGAAGCCGATTTCGATAGTTTGAAGGCCATCATGGAGGCCGAGGATTAAACCAACACCCGACGGTGTTTATCGGAGAGAGCATGTTCACGGTTCCGGACCACCCTCCAGTGCCGTCCATCTCTCAACACACAAAACCATCAGAACGATCTAACCAAACATGTAGTGAATATTTGACCTGAGATTCTAATTGATTCCAACCTAACCAACCCCACTCACATCAATGCCATCTCGGGGTAGATGTCCCACCAGGGATGATGCTATGCAACTTTTCTAGATATTTATGCATTTGATAGGCACTCAAGAGTCGATCGCCATGCGCGCGACGAATGAAAGAGTGAAACCATTATCACGGAGAGAGCAATGAAGAAGTTTTTGTTACTGCATTTCGGATTCGAGCAACCCACACCTGAAATCATGGCGGCCTGGGAAAAATGGTTCGAGTCAATCGCCGACAAGACAGTCGACCAGGGTGGTTTCAGTAGTGGGCGAGAGATCTCAAGAAGCGGAACCAAAGATCTACCGTGGGGAATGGATTCTATCACCGGCTACAACATTATCGAGGCCGAAGACCTCGATGTTGCAGAAAAAATCGCACAAGACAATCCATTCATCGCAAGCATAAGGGTCTATGAAATTAGATCGCCGTAAGGTCCAGCCATGACATACCGTGATACCGGCGCACTCGTCGGACGAGCGACGTCGCAAGCTGTTTCCCTCAACACAATACACGTCACCCTGCTCGCAATCTTCTGGGCTATCGCACGCGACATGATCAACACCGAGCACACGTAAGGGGAAGGTCGTTCCTCCTTGGCCAACGTCGGTGCAAGTTCCGCTGAATGGTGTCAGGCCGAAGCTTGCACAACACTCGGAATCTAGCTTCCTGCTAACCACGCGGCAGCAATGGATACGGAAGACGATGATCCATCCTGCTTTAAAGACCAAGAACAACACGCTACTCCTGATTCAGCGTGCTGTTCTCCCAGGCACAGATCACTTTCATTCAAGGTGATAGAACTTTGAGATCGTCGAAGGCGACGGCCAAACCACCCTCTTCCCACGTCCCCGCGAATAGCCCAATATCGCCTTTCGTGTACGTAAAATCCTTGACTTGGCCAAGAACCTTCTCATTGACCGCCAGCGTGAGCTCATTGCTGCTGCAGGCTGCTGTGATCGTCATGGGCTCGTAGATCGGGATGTCGCGCGAATAATCCCAATCCAACAACATCACGATTTCGTCGTTTTCCAATTTCCAGATCGCGAACCACCCATCGCTCGTCACCGACATACCGTAAAAATTTTCGTTATCCTGATAGCGGCATATCACACCAAATTCTCCCCCTTCAACGGGTGTGATCACCCGCGTGGAGACCTGGAGCACGATGTCGCTGAACGTCTCTCTAGGCACCCCCCAATAAAGATACTTCTCCACATCCACCTCGATCACGTATTCATTGTTCTTATACCCGACGAAACCCCCGGGATCCGTATCGTGGGCCCAACCTGAATCCGTATCCGAGAAGTCCTCCTGATAAAGCGCGACCCGACCCTCAGGTAATGGGACGTCGGGCTTCGGTTGTTCGATGATGCTATACTCTCCGCGTTTCGCCGCCTCGATCATGGGCAGCGCCAGCTTGATCGGTCGCAGTGCATTGATGAAACCTCCGGTGGGAACACAATTATCGTTCTCATCGACCACACCATCACGGTTCGTATCCACAATCACACGACAGTCCACGAACTGATCCTCGCCTCCATAGCCAAGCTGTGTCGGTATCGCCACCAAGCGGCCAAACTCATCAGCCACCAGACCTCCACTATTTCCACCGGCGATTGTGCCCGAGGTCTTGATAAACGCACGATCCCCAAAACGCACTTCACTTGTGAAGCCACTTACCTCTCCGCGCGTCAGCGTGATGGTCTCCCCACCGATTCCTGGGTATCCGAGAATGAGCAGCGAATCGCCCAACTGTATTTGATCCGAGTCTCCCAAAGGAACGGCGGGCAAATGCAATTGCGAAAGTTCGACCGGTATCTCATCTAAATCCGTAGTGATGCGAAGGACGGCAATATCCAACTGCCAATCCGCTTGGAGTACCTCTGCGTAATAAACATCAATCGGAAGTTCGTCCGGCTGATCCGTCAGCGAGACGATGAGAGCATCGACGGGGAAGAATTTATCGGGCAGCACCACATGCGCATTGGTGAGGATCAGGCCGTCCTCCGTGATGATCGAGCCAGAACCTGTCCAACCTTCCATGAAGCGACTGTTTTCCTTGTACAACGCCGTGATTTTCACAACCGATGGGAAAGGGATCTCAGCAGCGGGTGGCATCGTTTCGGTCGGCGTCACTTCAGCGACCGATTCGGGGCTGGTCGGCACAACGATCAGCAGGCGAGTACCGGAAGACTCACGCCAGGAGCCGGCTTTCACCTCGATGTCCCCACTGAAATCCACCACCTCGAGGGCCCGCAGATCGAGGCGGAAATCCCTCACCTCATGAGGTGCCAGAATGAAGTCGATCACAAAGCCTGTCATCGAACCCTCGTGGTGTTGATCGAGCGTACCCGGGAAAACGTCGGTCACGATAGCAGCGTCGAGCAGGTTGCGGGGTAAGCGGATCTCCTCCACAACAAGATACTCGTCCCTGGCGTTTTCCACCCGCACGATCATCTCGAACGCTTCACCAACTTCGACCACGGATGGCACGCTCACATCCACCCGCATTCCTGCAGGTGAACCCCCGAGAAAGCTGAAAATGGAAGAGAAGATGTCGGTGTTCGTTATCAGAAGAGCTGCGATCACAACGATCAAACCAAGGTTTACGATGACCAACACAGCAATCAGTATCCGAAATCTACGTACCACAGAGACTCCCTATTTCGAGATCAAGTTCTCCACGGGCTGTTCGCCTACCCGGACGCCTTATCTTAGCATGCGTTGCGGTCTATATTATATGCACTCACTCGAGAGGACAACCGCCCATTTTTCACATCCAATTGTTTCCCTTTTTTATGGAATCTGGATAAACTCATCGCCATTGTGTCACAGTGGGAGGAGGATACTATGGACACTATTGACCCGAAGTCGATTCTCGAAGCCCAGTTACAACCCTGGCACGAAGCCGTCGCCGATCCGGTAAATGCCCAGCAATCCGTCCTGCAACGCCTACTCAGCGACTATGCAAAGACAGGCTACGGACGCCAATACGGGGCGGCGCAGGTTGCATCGATTGAAGATTACCGGCGCGCATTCCCGATCGCCACGTACGAAGATTTCCAACCGATCATCAAGCAGGTCATGGCCGGCGAGATCGATTCTATTCTAGCCGAAGACCCTGTCGGCTGGGCCATCACACGTGGCACCACGGCCGGTGAATCAAAATTCATCCCCATGACGCCCACCGATTTGAGCATGCGTATTAGCGCTGGACGCGCCCTGCTGAATTACATCCTGCAGAGTGGTCGCTTTGACCTCTTCGAGGGTGTCAACCTAAACTTGAATTTCCCATCCAGAGTTGGGGTTATCGAAGTCGGCGATCGCGAGGTGGAATATGGATACAGTTCCGGCATCTACGCGAAATACGTTGCAGAACGTACGCCGCTCAGGTCTGCCCCTACTCAGGATGAAATTGATGCCTTAGGAGGCGGCAAAGCGATAAGCGACTGGGAAGCACGTTTCGAGTTGGCCTATCAGAAGTGTAAGGACGAGAATGTCACGCTGGTGGGTGGCGTTGAGCCTACAACCATTCGCTTTGCCCGCTACCTGAGGCAGAAACACGGCGTCTATCCAAAGAAACTGTGGAAGACTCAAATCATGACCCTCGGCAGTGTCCCAGGAATCAATACCCGCCAGGCCACCGCACTGAAAGCGCTTTACGGACCAGTCGCTATCAGAGAGATTTACGGTGCTACGGAGGGCATGTTCGGGCAACAGCGCGACGAGAAACGCGCTTGGGTACCGAATTATGACCAATTCTTCTTTGAGGTCGCCACCCGCTCAGGAATGAAAATGCTGTATGAAATGCGTGATGGGGAGATGGGCAATCTAGTCGTCTCCACGGCCATCCTTCCACGCTATGCGATTGGAGATCGGATTCTCTGCGTTCGACAACCTTATTTCCGCTGTATCGGCCGTGATCGCTGGTGGACACCATTGCGATATGCGTGGGACGAGTTCAGCACATTTAATTTAGGCCGACTGTAAAATCCAGTCGGCCTAAATTCCTGCCAGACGGCATCTCTGATATCAACTTCTGCGGAGAAAACCGCGAAAGAGGATCGAAAGGCCAGCGACGATGATCACCAACGGCCAGACCAATTCCGACCCAGTGATTTCGCCCAAGCCGATGCCAAAAAGGATAATGCCAAGTACCAGCCTCCCACCCACGGGACCGCTATAAGCTGGCACAAACAACCGAATGACCACCTCACCCAGCAGGATCAGCCCAGCACCTGCCAGCGCAAACGACCATGCATTGGCACCGCTTGGCAAACGGATATCGTCTAATAAACCCAGGTTCCAAACGAGAAAGGCCACTCCAGCCCAGATCAGGATCGTCGCCCACACGAAGCTCGAGAGCGGATCGCGACTCCACTTCTCTTCCCAGCGCTTCCCCACTGGCTTCTCCTGGGTTTTATCGACCCATTTCTCGTCCATCCAACCTCTATCGAACTTCTCCTCAAATTTTTCTTCCTGTTCATGTCGCTCTTGATCCGTCATATCGACATCCTTCCTCTCGAGCCTATCTCATTCCAAAGTCACGATCACCACGTCAATGGGTTCACTGAGCAAACTCCCCGTCACGGTAGCGCATGTCTTTTATTCTCCACCAAGATCAATACATCCAGCGTGCTCAAACAGACACTGGCATGGTTTTCGAAACAGTTTGCAACCGTCAGGGAATATTTTCGGGTACTCCCCCCCCTTCTCCTTGAAGTGAGCGATGTTGGAAGAACATATGCAATCATACACGAGAACTGTGCCAGACTCAATTCAAAAACGCCCAATAGTAAACCACCGGGCCCAGAGCTCAAAGGGTGCTGAAACACCCTCTCTCGAGGCCTGAAGGGCCTTGGGTCATGAGCCCGACCATTCATGGTCGGGCGGTTCGGGGGCATTACGGAGTGAGCCTTCATGGTGACGAGCGAAGAGGAACACCCCTCAACTCTTGGACGCTCAATTGTAATAAGACTAGCCTTTAGGGCGTAGGGTGAATTTCCTGTTGTCCGCGAAAACGGGACTGAAGCTCCAAAGACATCCACTTGCGCAGACGCCGCAACCGACTTACAGCTCTGCGGAGTGGAGGGATGCGAAGCCCTAGAAGGATCAGGACAACCAAACCATAGAAAAGCGGCTCACGAATATCGGACTTTACCAACCATACGTAATGCACAACGGCAAGGATGGCGGCCAGATAAACCAACCGATGCAGACGCTTCCATCCCCTTTTCAACCTTCGCATCCAGCCCTTTGTCGAGGTTATCGCCAGTGGGAGGAGGATGGTTCCTGCCGCGAAACCGACCAAAGCAAATCGTTTTTCGAAGATGGCCTCTCTCAAGAGATCAATGTTGAAGCCATAGTCCAGGCCGATAAAGACCATGAAGTGCAGGGCGGCATACAACCCTGCATACAGTCCCAACCATCGGCGAAGCGGGATCAAGCGTCCCAAACCAAAGGCCGTGTTTAACGGCGTGACCGCCAGAGTCAACACCAGTAAGACGAGGGCTGGTTTTCCAGTTCGTGCAGTCGCATCCTGGATTGGATTCACAGTCAGGTTGTCACGCAGCCAATCCCATAGGAGCAAGCCCAATGGCATCAGCGCTCCTACATGCGTGAGAAGGAGAAGCCAATTACGCTTGAGCCATTTCATCAGTAATGAACAGAGAGATCCATCCCTGCATACAGATGAACCACTTCCTCTGCGTACCCGTTGAAAGGCAGTGTATTTCTTCGGCCAATCTCACCAATGCGTCGCTCACTGGCTTGAGACCAACGCGGATGGCGCACCTCAGGATTGACGTTGGCGAAGAAGCCATACTCGTGCGGGGCGGCCGCCATCCACAGTGAAGTCGGCTGCTCTGCGACCAAGTCGATTTTGACGATCGACTTGATACTCTTAAAACCGTACTTCCAAGGTACAGCCAAGCGGACAGGCGCACCGTTCTGCGGCGGGAGCGGTTTTCCGTAGAGGCCGGTCGCCAAGATCGTAAGATCGTGGTTGGCTTCATCGAGGCGCAATCCCTCGACGTAAGGCCACTTGTACCAGCGGTTGTCCAATCCCGGCATTTGTTCGGGATCAAAAAGGGTTTCGAAGCGTACGTATTTGGCGTCCCCCATCGGCTCGACCTCGTTCAAAAGGGCTGACAGTGGAAATCCGATCCAAGGAATGACCATCGACCAGGCCTCGACACACCGTAATCGATAGATACGCTCTTCCTGAGGAAATTTCATGAGATCATCGAGGTCATAAGTCCTAGGTTTGTGGACCAACCCACCGACCGTCAGAGTCCACGGCGTCGTTATGAAATCTTTCGCCAACTTCGCTACGTCAGTTTTGCTGGTCGTGAATTCGTAGAAATTGTTGTATTCTGTAATCTCTTTATACGTGTTGAGCGGATCACCCAACTCATCCGTACCACTTCCCATTACCGCGGTTGGGCTATCGTTGACGGCAAGCGGCGTGGAAGGAGGATCCTCTCCTCGACAAGCTGCGAGCAACAGTGAGCCAGAGGTGACCAACCCCAACCCTTTGAGGAATTCTCGCCGTGAAAGGTACAGGTGTTCCGGTGTGATCTCGGAAGACTTGATCTTAACCATCCCTACCTCCTAAACCTAATCGCACGATCTCGATACCAAACTATGATCACATCGTAGTGCGTCGAGCAGAGGATTCCTGCTCGACACAAATTTCAATTGCCACAAAACACAAGCTCGACGAGAGACATCGTCAACTGATCTTGCTTAATTCTACCTCACAGGTCTTAATTGGATCTGTTCCTTAACAAACGTGTAATATTTACATAACCACACGCTTATTCTTTCCGTTCTTGAAGATGTTTGGCAGGAGAAGAGGGGAGGTGAAGCGCTAATGCAGCGCCGTCGGCAGGAATTCGGAGATCACCTGACGAAGTTCGACCATAGAGAAAGGCTTTGAGACGAAAGCGTCCGCGCCGGCCTCAATCGCCGCAATACGATCCTCGGGCATGGCCTTGGCACTGATGACGATCGTCGGGATGTTCGACGTTGACGGCGCAGAACGCAGGCTGCGAACAAGCCACAGACCGTCGATCTCCGGCATCATGATATCGGAAAGGATCAAGTCTGGCGTGACGAACGCCAGAAACGATAGTGCTTGGGGAACGTCGAAAGCCAGGTGGACTTCGAATCCGTCACCCCCCAGAAACTCGCGCATAATGACACAAAACGCCGGATCATCATCCACGATGAGCACAGTAGGTGCACGTGGCTGCATTCCTCCCGAGGGCCTCATCCCATCGATTCTTCCCCGGGGAGGCTGCACGAATTATGCCAGACTCGCTACTTCCCTCTCCTACCCGGCATCACTGGTTGTGAGTATGCATTGACCTCGCGCTACCACGACCGAGACGCCCTCTGATTGCCACGCATCGGCCAACGCTTGCTGAATGCTTTCCCCTCGATCGAGATCGACCACCGCAACCCTTTCCACACCCGACTGGCGGAGAAGCTTTGATAAATCGATCGCCTGCCGAGTGCGGCCACGTGCGTCGTGCAAACTCCCGGGGTGCGGCTGCCCACCTGAGAGCGCCGTAACACCGTTATCCAGGAGGATTACTAACAATCGAACCCCCAGGCGAATTGCGTCCACCAATCCCTGAATACCACTGTGAAAAAAACCTGAATCCCCTACTAACGCCACAACACGCCTATCAGTACCTCGTTCACTATTCGCAGCTTCACGATCACGCTTATTCCGCAACGCGATCCCCGCAGCTGTGGCGATGCTTGATCCGAGGCTCGTTTTGACATCCAGCAGTTCGTACGGGGGAAGCTGCGCTCTTACCATACACCCCGGGTCACCGACCACGATGACGTTCTCCCGGTCTCCTTGTTGATCGATCAGGCTCATCAGCGCTTCGAAAGTGGGAACGTATNNCCGATCCACATGTCCGGTATCACGACCCTGGATGCTTGCTGTAATACCGGCTGCCTGCGCGACCCCACGCAGTGCCCTTTCCAAGATCGGAGCTGTCTCCTCCAACACGAGGCAGGATTCTACCGCTTGGAGGAATTTCAACAAAAGTCCGCGCGGCAGTGGATTGAGGGTTCCCAGTTTTAAAATCCGTAATTCAGGGGCGACTACACCGTCCAAGAGATCCATCAACTTCTGGTAGGAGAAGCCAGCTGCAATCACACCTTGCGTTCCATCGCCTTGTACACTATTGAGCGGCGAATCCTCAAATCGGACTTGCAGCGCATCGAGTTTCTCCAGTAGCCGATAATGCAGGGAGACGACGTCGATCGGCAAGACGAC
>WVZH01000575.1:1904-2336 GCA_011772595.1 Anaerolineales bacterium | reverse complement strand
GTCACCCCCGGCTGTGACGAGTGACTGTGTGACGCGTACCATCACCGGAATTCTCAATTCCTCGGAAAGCTGAAACGCTAGAGGGATGCTCAGGTGTGCATCCGGCGTGGTGCAGGGTTCCAGTAATGGTAGTTCGGCTGCTAGCGCGATCCAGCGGCTATCCTGCTCGTTTTGCGATCCCCAACCACCTGGATCATCACCCACAAGGACGACGAGGCCGGCATGACTACCCGCCAGGTTGATCGCCATCAAAGGATCCAACGCAACGTTCAGCCCCACGCTCTTTACACACAGCAGTGCTCGCATACCTCCCAACGAGGCTCCAAACGCTGCTTCAAGGGCGACTTTCTCGTTGCTCATCCATTCGACGTGCACTTCTGCCGCAGAGGTTCTCCTGAGAATCTCGCCCACCACGGTCGTAATCGGTGCCCC
>WVZH01000575.1:0-1897 GCA_011772595.1 Anaerolineales bacterium | reverse complement strand
CAGCTCCTGTGAAATTATGATCCATCCCTTCCACCTATGAAGTCAGCTGAAAATCCAAAGGTTCTTTGCAGCTGAATTTCCGCATCTCATGCTCGTTCTCGTGCGACGATTATGGAATGCCTGCCCCCTATTCTTCACGCACGATGGAGAGATTCATACTTTGCGCCACACCTATCGGTGTGCTGACGTATCCCTTAATGTACGGCTTCAAGACGACGAAGTATGCTCGCGAGTGACCGAGGAACACGTTCGAGAAATCATCGATGATCATGCGCTCTATCCGCCAATAAAGGTCCTTCCGCTTCTCAAAGTCCTCTTCGACACGAGCTTGCTCCAGCAAAACATCTACTTCCGGATTGCTGTAGTGACCATGGTTCATCTTGCTTCCAGAGTGAAACAGGATGTCGGCAAAATTTTCAGGGTCCGGATAATCAGCACACCATCCAATATTCACCATTTGACCGTGATTTCCTCGATGGAGCTCATCGAGGAAACTGTCCCAATCAAGCTGTTCTAACGTTACTTCTACCCCGAGGTTCTTCTCCCACATATCCATCAAGACCGCTGCTGAAGGGGGGATATCAAAGCCAGATCCCGATATGGTGAAGATGATTTCCGGCAGTGCGTCAGCACCGCCGTAAGACGACGCGCTAAGTGCCTCGAGCGCTCCCACTGGGTCGTAACCAGGCGCGGTGACGTCTGGATTGTATCCAGGCAAGCCAGGAGGGAATAAACCTTGAGCAATCACACCCTCTCCCTCATAGACGACTTCATTGTATCGATCCTTGTCGATTGCCAACGCAAATGCCTTACGGACGAGCAAGTCATCGAAAGGCGCCTGCTCAACATCAAAGAGCACATAGTAGGTGCATAATCCGATGCTATCTAAAACCGTCCCATACAAGGGATCAGAGGGATCCCTGGCCCGCTCCACCAAGTCATTGTCGATCGACACGATGTCGATCTCTCCAGCCTCGTATAGCCGAATCGAATACCCAGGATAAATGAGATAGACGATGTATTCCAAGGCGACAGGCCCCCGATGGTAGCTCGAATTACGAGCCAGGACGATAACTTCAGTCTCATCGAATTTGACAAGCTGAAAGGGCCCTGTGCCATTGGGATTTTCTTCGATAGCTTCTATGGTGTCCTCATCGACGATCCAAGACGCTGGATAAGCCAACTTGGCGAGGAAATATGCCTTAGGCGCATCGAGTGTCACTTCGAGTGTATAGTCGTCGACGACACGTAGACCACGGATCTCGTCCACTTCGCCGGCTATGACTTCGGATACTCCGACGATGTCGCCCAGATAGGTCTCAGCCGTATTCGATTCAGTATCTGGGTTACAAGCGCGCTCCCAGGAATACCTGACGTCCTGGGCGGTAAACGGTTTTCCGTCATGAAAGGTCACATTTCTGCGCAGATGGAAGGTATACACCTTGCCATCCGGGCTGACTTCCCAACGCTCGGCCAAGTCGGGGATGGGTCGTAGATTGGTATCCAGTTGTACCAAACCGCTGAAAAGTTCCCCGACGATCCCATCTGCGCCGCCCATCCATTTGGCGGGATCGAGCGTGTCCGGCTCCCCTGAGGGTAAGAACAACGCCTTCTCACGATCGACGCCATATGGGCTTGGGGAAAAAACGCGTAGGCTCTGACGGATCGTCTCGATCGTTTGAGCATTGAGATCGTAAGATTCCGGCGTCCCATAAATGAAAATCCAGAATGCTCGACTCCCTCGTTCTACCGCCAGGAGCTCATAACGAAGTTGATCCCCAAAGAAGCCGCCTTCCACAATTGCGATCGACTGAATGGCAATCTTCCCGTCGCCGAGGGTGTACTCAATCCCTGTCGTCTCCTCGATCACCTCATCCAAGTCGAGAGCGATCGGAAT
>WVZH01000397.1:2334-2469 GCA_011772595.1 Anaerolineales bacterium | reverse complement strand
TCTGATCTCGCTCCGTATCCGGGCCCAGGCCACGGTGGGTTGGTCACAAGTACTCTCATTTTATTCACCTTTACAACTTTCGCATAAACAATATTCCTACGAAGATTATGAAACCGATTATGGCTATTACAAGCA
>WVZH01000397.1:0-2250 GCA_011772595.1 Anaerolineales bacterium | reverse complement strand
GTGAGGGCGCTCAAGCTGTCGCCGTCGAGGTCAAGGGCGGCGTCCGATGGGTCGAGTGGATTGAGCCCATTGAATATTTCCCAATCATCGGGCATTCCGTCATTATCATCGTCTGTGTCTATGTGGTCGGCTATGAGATCTCCGTCCGTATCTCTGTACACAACAATTGATGTTGAGGTGCTATCTAGATTGCCGGCTTCGTCTGCAATTGTCAGGGTAATCATGTAGACTCCTGGTCTGGTGTAGGTGTGGACAGCCGAAGGTATGGTGCTGTTTTCGGATGTTCCGTCTCCGAAGTCCCACAGGTAGTCTACAATGGCTACGTTATCGAAGGATCCGCTTGCGTCAAGATTCACAGGAACGTTCTCAACGATTGTTGTATAATGACCTATGTCGATGAGGGGTGGGGTTGTATCCTGAACTGTGATCTTAACGGTATCGGTTGTGAAATGTCCTTCAGCGTCAGTTACGTTAAGCGTGACTGTAAAGACGCCTGGAGTTTCAAAGAGATAACTGGGACTCACTCCGAACAGGGTTTGCGGTGTTCCATCTGTGAACGTCCAGACGTAGGTGACTATCCCAACGTTATCCCATGAAGCTGAGCCGTTGAAGGTGAGCATAGTGTCTTCATCGATAACTTGATCCCTACCCGCATTTGCGATGGGATATGTGGCATCAACAACAGTGATCACGACAGTGTCGGTTGCAGAGTTTCCTTCAGCGTCCAACACAGTCAATGTTACGTTGTATTCACCTGGAGTAGTGAAAACATAAGTTGCGTTGACTCCCCGAAGAGTGCGTGATGTTTCATCGACGAATGTCCATACGTAGCTTACAATTCCTACATTGTCTGCTGAGTCTGAACCGTTGAATACGACTAAAGTCTCTTCGTGAGCCACCAGGTCGTCGCCAGCATGGGCGACGGGCTGTGTTACGTCACGAACAGTGATTGTGATTGTATCAGTTGCATAGTTAAGAGCTGCGTCAGTTACGGTCAAATTGACAGTGTATACTCCTGGAGTGTTAAACGTGTGCGTTGGATTTGACCCGGTCAAGGTTTGAGGATTTTCACCGAAGAAAGTCCATGTGTAACTGGTTATTCCTATATTGTCAAATGACGAGGAGCCATCAAACGTCACGGGCTGGTCTTCATCGACACTAAGATTTGATCCAGCGTCAGCGAACGGGCTGGTCTTGTCCAGTTTGATTTCAGTTAAAATCTTGTGAGGTAGTTCCTCGTTGCCAGGGGCATCTACACTCCAGTATTCCAGTTTGTTGTTCGCACTTTCGGTTGTGATGCGTGGCTGACCGTCAATACTGACGTTTTTGGTGGTGCCATCATTGATTCGGTAGTAGGTTTCAGCCACACCTGTGAGGTCGTCTGTGGCTGTAAGGTTTATGGTAAAGTCGGAAGTATGCCACAGCCCATCGTAGTTGTCGGTTGTAACTGGCGGGGTAACATCGAAGATGGTTATGCTCTTGGCTACGGTGTCACTTGCGCCATCGTTATCTGTGACCGTGAGATTCACGACGTAGGTTCCCAGAGCCTGATACCCGTGAGTGACGTTCTTAGTTATGACTGTGGTTCCATCTCCCAAATCCCAGAACCATGAGATGATGTTGCCGTCTGGGTCAAAGGACTGGTCTACAAAGGAGATTTCTTCGTTGACTGTCGGTTTCTCAGACGACACAATGTTGAAGTCCGCGGTTGGCGCCGTATTCACCACAGAAACTTGCTTGGTAACTATGTCAGTGGATCCGTCGCTGTCAGTGACAGTGAGGGTGACATCGAATGTACCATCATCTGGAAACAGGTGGGTTGGGTTCTGCTCACTGCTTGTTTCTCCATCACCGAAATTCCAAAGCCAAGATACGATTCCGTCGTATGAGGTTGAAGTTTCAGTGAAACCTACTGTCAGAGCTTCGCCAGTGGGTGCTGCTGTGAAGTCCGCTGACGGAGCTGTATCGGCAACGGTGATGTAAGATGTCTTAGTTTCCGAGTCACCGTCTCCATCACCTTCAACCACTGTCAGCGAAACTGTGAAAACCCCGTTATCTACATATTGGTGGGTTGGGTTCCGGTCGGTACTTGATTGTCCATCTCCGAAATTCCAGGTCCAACCTACTAGTCCATCGTGTGATGTCGATTTGTCTTCGAAGCTGACTTGGTGGGGCTCGGTTCCGCTGGTCGGTGAAGCGTCAAAATCCGCTGTGGGGTCTTTGTCTATCACGGTTATTGTGAGAGAGGTT
>WVZH01000084.1:19266-19772 GCA_011772595.1 Anaerolineales bacterium | reverse complement strand
TGCATGGATGATCTTTCCGGGCCAGATTTCGAGTAGGTAAGAGTCAAGTTCATGCTGTACTAGCAAGCGCTGAAGCCAGTACGCGCCGCTCGAGATCGGGTTTCACGTCCGCTGTTGCCGTAATTTACGCTCCGTAAAATCACTCACGTGAGGGTGTTCTTTGTTTTGAGGAAGCGTGACCCTGAGAAAAATCGAACCGCTACTTCTTAGACAATAAAACAACCCTCCCAAACTCGGGTGGGGAGCTATATGTGTAGCCCCAAGGAATTATGATATGCCCTTGGAGATCCTTGAAGGACCCCACATAAAACCCATGCGAAGCCGCTCGTACGACCTCGCCGCGCTGAGCGGCAAACCTTCGCTAGCTCGTACAGTGAGCCTCGGCGATACTGAAGAATGATCCTCGTGAGACCCCACGCGAGAGGAGTACCCGAAAGCATGAACAGGAAACGTGAGGATAAGGACACGCTGAAGCAAGATTGGCTGAACAGTGACCTGTGGCGTGC
>WVZH01000084.1:18710-19257 GCA_011772595.1 Anaerolineales bacterium | reverse complement strand
CCCTCAGATTCCGGTTTCGTAAGAGGTTGATTACACGCCGCTTGTCTTGGAAGGTTGGAAGGTTTCTACGCCAGAGGAGCAAGGGCTGGATGCGCATCTTGTCGCGGAACTCTACCAAAATGCGGAAGAACATCCAACGCTGCATGGCTTGCTGATCGTTAAAAATGGCTTTCTTATCGCTGAACGGTATTTCAATCATGAACGTTGTTCATGGATCGCGGATATCGACAAAGAGTCTACTCCTGATATTCGATGTCCACTCTGGGATTACTGTAATGCGAGGTGAATGATCTCATCTAAAGGCATGGAGTTTGCCTGTTGGATCTGTGCTTCAATTGTAGATGCATCCAGACGATCACGAATCGGTTGCATTTCTTGAGCTAGGGCTAAGCGAGCTTGCACAGGCATCTGTAGCCCATCCGGATCGCGCAAAGACTTAGCCGCCTCTGCAAAAAGAATCGCTTCCTGCAACCTCCCCTGTCTGACTCGAACACATGCCATCCCTTC
Organism: Anaerolineales bacterium; assembly: GCA_011772595.1. The sequence continues at coordinate 18,750 of WVZH01000084.1, read as the reverse complement.
CAAAGAAAAGGCGATCCCAAATTTGTAAACAATAGCGTTT
>WVZH01000084.1:11456-18677 GCA_011772595.1 Anaerolineales bacterium | reverse complement strand
ACGACCAAACCCCAATGGCTGAGGGAATCCGCGATGCCCTGCTTATTACCTTGTTCTCGATAGATTTCCAGCGCATCCCGGTAGAATTCAGCAGCGGTTTTGAAGTCACCTGTCTGGAGGTGTATATAGCCCAAATTCGCTAGTGAGTCAGCCTCACCGTTCCGATCTCCAATCTCCCGTCTTAGCACAAGTGAGGTTTGGGCTGCATCGAAGGCAGCAGAATAATCCTCACGGTAGCGTGAGATGAACCCAACGCTATCGAGTGCCGCAGCCCGTAGCGCAGGATTATTCTCCGTGCCTGGCAATGTGAGGAATCTTTCTAACCACTCAGTACCTTCTGTTAGGTAACCTCGAAATAGCCAAAAAAGACGGAGCAAGTTGCCTAACTCAAGCCCGTGGTTCCAATTTCCGCTCTCGTAATACCACTGAAGTGCCGCGCGCACATTCGGGTAATCCGATTCAAGGCGCTTAAACCAGTAAGCTTCATCCGTGCTTTCAAAGTGAAGGCTGGCTTCTTTCACTTGGTCATGGAAGTGCTGTGCGTGTTGTGTTCGAACTTGCGTAATGGATCCCTCTTCAGATAACGCTTCCCATGCATATTCACGAATCGTTTCGAGCATCTCGAATCGTGACTCACCCAGGATGCTCTCCACAGAATTAATCAAGCTCTTATCCACTAACGATTCAATCAGATCGATGTATTTCGCCTCTTGGCTATCTGGTGGAGCCGTTATTAAGTCCCCGCTTCGTCCACAGACTGAGGTTGCAGAATGCAGATTGAAGCCCCCGATGAAGACCGATAGGGATCGAAAGAATTTCTGCTCATCCGGCCGCAATAGATCATAGCTCCAGGAGATTGTCATTCTTAGGGCGCGGTGGCGCTCGGGTGCATCACGTGTGCCTTTTGACAAGTATTCGAGGGGGATGTGAGTCTCGCCTGGCTGTAACCGTTTCAGCAATTCTTGGGGAGCCAAGGATTTAATCCTTGCCGCCGCGAGCTCAATGGCCAAAGGTAAGCCATCAACTCGTGAGCATATTTGAGCGATCACCGGCACGTTCTGCTCCGTCAGTTTGAATCCACGACTGTACGAAGCAGCCCGATGCAAGAATAGCTGGATCGCTGGATTTTGCTCAATGCTGCCGATATCCTGGGTGTTCAAAGGATCAGGTAGCGCAAGTGGACCGACAGCGAAATTGTATTCACTACTTACACGCAATACCTCACGGCTGGTAACCAGTATTTTCAACTCCTTGCAGTTCTCTAATAAGGCTGTAATGAGCCCAACAGCCGGTATGACATGCTCGAAGTTGTCGAGCAGGAGCAGCAGATGTTGTGTACGTAGTCTTTCAATCAATAAATCCAACAATGGACGGGTGCCGAAATCACGGACCCCCAGTGTGCGAGCAATGGCTGCTGGGACATCAGAAGGATCGGTTACTGAAACAAGGGGGATCAAAAAGACTCCATCTTGAAAATCCCTCGAGAGCTCGAGCGCGAGCTCTAAGGCGAGGCGCGTCTTGCCGATCCCTCCTGGTCCGGTGAGAGTGAGGAGACGTACTTCCGGTTGAGTGATTAGTTTCTTGGCTGCAGCAAGATCCTCCTCTCGACCCAACAACGGAGTCGACAATACCGGTAAATTGTTGGGGCGCGCGTCCAACGATCTAAGTGGGGGATAGTCAAATGGCATGCCTGGTATATTGAGTTGATAAATATGCTCGGGTGATTCCAAGTCCTTGAGCCGATGTTCACCAAGATCTTGCAGTTCAACACGCCTGGCATCATCGTTTTGTACAATGGCTGCCGTGGTACCTGAGATGAGTACCTGACCTCCATGACCAATCTGACAGATACGCGCTGCTCGGTGGACATCCATTCCAATGTACCGATCCTCGATGATGGTAGGCTCCCCGGTGTGGATGCCCATGCGTACACGCACTTCAACGCTTTTTGGCCATGTTTGTGCAGTTAATTGATGCTGGATCTCCTCCGCAGCAGCCAACGCATTTTGAGCACTCTCGAAAGCCACGAAGAACGAATCTCCTTGATTGTCGACCTCATACCCCCGCCAGCGTTGAATTGCACTCCTGAATATGCTTGCATGCTTCAAGAGCAATTCACCGTATTTGTCACTGAGATGATTCAATAGTTTTGTAGATCCTTCAATATCCGATAAGAGGAATGTGACTGTCCCTTTGGGGAATTTTGGTGGATTAACATTTGGATCCGATCCAGTCCTCATTGTTGTAGTCACTCACAGGGTTTGTCTGTCCGAATCAGCGTAGATTTGATAATTTTCAAGGCAAATCAAGGCATGTGTTCGGTAGCTTTGGTATTTAATAATTTGGTAACTGGATTCGATCTACAAAATCTATAAAACCACCCTTGTGCCTGAACTGTCCTTATTTCCATCCCCCTAGCAGATCCTCGATCAGATGCTCTGTTCCCGGATCTGGGCAGCAAAGATTTGAGTGGGATTTTGATCCTGGTGACGAGCCGAAGGGATGATGATGGATGAGAATCAGAATGGAAGAAGCTGATCTGGGAGGATGTTGTCTAATTATGGTGCGGCCGCTTCATTAATTCTTCTTCTTACGCCATCAGTCGGCCATCCGTGCAGTCTAAAGATATACTTTCAGGCCATTATAGCTTAATCGGGTCAATTTTAGACGATATCGTTGGATGTGTGTACAACTCACCGACATTCTCCCGCTACACAGACTCGGCGACACGGTAAAATTGACACGCCCCGTGAGGAACAATGCGGACCCGCACTCCCGCGAGTTGTCATCGCGAGCACCCCTTCGACTACGCTCAGGGTAAACTCCAAGGGCGACGCGATCCCCAAGCCACAAGTTGGGGATTGCCACGTCGCGAAGTTTATCCTGAGCTTGACGAAGGGCTCCTCGCAATGACGATTGAGGGGAGGGGATTGCTTCGGCATTTCGTGCCGCGCAATGGCGCATGTGGTGATCCTCGCGAACCCGCAATACCAAAGTTGCCTGGTGTTTGAAACGCTTCGCAGACGTACAACCTCAGGACTGAGTAAAAGAACCCGGTAGTCAGGTTATACTATCCTCTATTGAGGTACAAACTGCCTCTAGAGGGCATGTTTGGCAATGCGACGACCGAGAAAACACTACTCAATCTGGAGAGGGCATGAGACATGCGTTCAGATAAAGCATCCGTAGCGATCATCCTGGGAAGCGCCTTTGATGCAATGCCGGCCGGGTTCACGCTCGAAGCTCTAAATATTTCTACGCCATACGGTGATGTCACCCTTCATCGAATGCCCGACACCGATCCGCCGGCCTACGTGCTTTTTCGCCACGGCCTTCCGCACCGCTTGCTCCCCCATCAGATCCCTTATCGGGCGCACGTGTGGGCGCTGAAGGAAATCGGCTGCGGTGCTCTTCTCGTGACCAGCTCGGTGGGTGTACTCGATCGTGGTCTGCCTCTTTTCCAACCACTTCTCGTCAGTGATCTCATCATGTTGGACAATCGATTGCCGGACGGCAGCACCTGTACGATGTTTGTCGAGCCCTCGAAAACGCACGGCCATATGATGATCACTGAAGGATTGTTCTCGCCGGCGCTTCGTTCGCAAGTTACTGCCTTGGCCGAGGCTGGCGAATGGTCCGTGGCCGGCGACGTCGTTTTCGGTTACGTCGGTGGCCCAAGAAACAAGACCCCAGCCGAAAACCGCATGTGGGCCAAGCTTGGCGCCCAAGTTAACTCCATGAGTCTCGGACCCGAGGTGGTGTTGGCGAACGAGCTCGAGATCCCCACGGCAGGCTTGGTGGTGGGGCACAAGTACTCGATCCCTGGACTTGAATCTTCTCACGACAATGTGTCCTTGGCGGAATCGCTCGAGCTAGCACGGGAAGCGTTCGGTAAACTCGTGGTGCAGTTCCTACAAAATGCTCGACCGGTCCCCTTTGGCAATGTGTTGTACCGCTTCGGGTCGGAATAGCGCCCGGCGACGTCCTCGCTCATCGGAACGATTGTTTGCTGGAGTTCTGTCCTGCCACCGAGCCACGGCCTCATCCACCTGTTACTCGGTGGTCTTCGTAAACAACGGTGTGTCCGGATGCTGCCATAGGGCAGATATAGCCCTAGGAGCCCGTCGGTCGGATGTGCGCGTTGAATATAAAGAGGATACTGGTGTGGCGGTGGGGGATTTTGACGGGGACGGGGATCAGGACATTTTTACCGGGAGAAATGTGCAGGACTATCAGTTGTGGTGGAACGATGGGAAAGGGGTGTTTACAGCCGGCAACCGGTAGCAAGCACAGATCGGGACTGAATTAGGAGAGTAAAACCCCATAGATGGAGAGGCCCGCCCAACAAGTCGCTGGAGCCGACCTTGATGTCGAGTATCCTTTTGAGGATGGTCTTGCCTTTGTAGCTCTTCAGGTCAGGCTTGGTGACACTGCGCCAGCCTCAAGGCGGCTCAGCTCGCAGCCGTTAGGCGGCTTGATAATTCACGTAACTAATCCTCCTGAGAGTTGATCGGTTATATAACATCTCTCTATGCGCTATTTCCGAAAAAGAATCGTTCGACAACCGATAAGTTCCATGATCAGCCTCAATATTCATCCAATTTCATTGTTAATCGGAACTAATAATCTCATGGTAATGTTATATCTTTCTGGCTACCTGAGGTAAGAATTCCCGTAATTAGGCATTAAAAAGATCTTTGCTGGATATCATGGCCAATAATCATGATGGCGTGGACTTCAGCCCGACATTTAGACTCCATGGCTGGCTGACTGCTGATTGGGCTTATCTATGTCGGATAAACGATTATGCGCCTAACTAGACATCACCATTAATCTGCACATACTTAGAGTCCTTGCATCTATCCTCCCCTAATCTTTCAGATGGTTTGTGGCAATGGAATCTCAAGTCGCAATCCACCCACGAAAGCCCAACCGGACTGGGTGATCAGTGTTGACCAGTGTCAGTATCTTGTCAAGGGCAGCGAAGTCGGGTATGGGTCGTAAACTATCGCTATCAACGTTCCAACATCACCAGCAGTGAGCCCTGGTTAGAAGAGGCAAGGTTGTTGACTGTGAAGCGATACAGTGTTATTGTTCAAGAGGATATAATTTCACCATGAAAGGAACTTTAGTTATGTATCGACGTGTTAGGTTGCCTTTGCGGACTATTGGTGTACTCCGAGAATTCACGATACGATCCTATAGCACACAGCCGGAACTTCAGAATGCGCTTAGTATCAGCCCGCCGACTGTCTTTCGGGCAGTAGAACAGCTACGCGAGCTGGGCATTTTAAAAGAAGGCGATGGCATACCCTCTGAAGCTCGTGGTCGCCCGCCGATCGCGTTAGAGCTGAAGTCGAATGGTTTATGTGTCATATCTTTGGTGATCCGGTCTGACAAGTCGTGGATATATTTAGTCGATGCCCACGGAAATGTCCACCACAGCAATACGATCGAAATCTCAGGGGACGATCCCTATGAGGAGGCTCTTAGTCTGTACACTGAAGAAATCGAGAAGCTTGCAAAACTGGCCTGTGAAAGTTTTTCTGTGACCGCTGGGGTTGGAATATCCTTTGGAGGCTCTGTGGATTCCACCACGGGATTATTAACAAAGCCCTCCAGGTTTCCCGACTGGCGCGGTCGTCCTCTCATGGAGGAGATAAGTGAGCGAACAGATTTTCCATGCAAAGTGGACAACGACACGATCGCCCTAACACGGGCAGTTCTTTGGTTTTCGCCAGCGGATTTGCCATCATCCTTCCTCCTTTTATCAGTCGATTTTGGTCTCGGGGTTGGGTTCTGTTTTGATGGACAGATCTACACCGGAGAAAACAGAAGGGTTTCATCGGGATTAGCACACACTGCAGCCTTCGGATGGTCGGAAGAAAAATGTCATTGTGGTCGCGTTGGTTGCTTGGAAATGGTGCTTTCCATACCAGGTGTTATTAGCCAAGCGATTGAGAACGGGGTTGCCCTGATCGATACCAGAAACCCCAGATCGATCATGCCAATTGAGACGCTGGAAAGTTTAGCTAAAGAGGGGGAGGGGAGTGAACGAGAAATTCTTATCCGGACAGCGCAGCGGTTAGGTGTTGTTGGATGGACCGTAGCGCACGTCTTGGATCTGCCCATGATCGTGTTTGCAGGTGGTCTGATCGCAAGTTCGGAAGTACTGTGGATGGGACTACAAGAGGAATTGAAACGCCAGGCGGAGTACAGCGAGAAACCTCTGATCTGGATGCGATTGCATGAAGTGGTTAGATCCAATCATCCGGAGGCGCTGGCGGCTGCTGCGGTAGCCTTAGACGGTCTCTACCAATCAAGGGAGTTGGTCGTCTTCGAAAGTAACAACACCACAACCGTGGGATCGTGAAAGGTGGGGTTTGAAAATCTAATTTTCTCCAATAGAAACGAAGTTATAAATATAAATCCCCATTGGCTCTGTCGATAGGACACGGCCAGTTGAAGTGGTGAAGAAGATCGGGGTGTTGTCCGGTGTTTCTTCTACCATTGAGCCACTGAAGTGTCATCTTGGTCCGGAAATGACTGAATGCATTGAGATAGCTTGCGCCTTCATTTGTGCCACGAAGAAGGAGGTGAATTTCCCGTGGAAGAGACAATCCTAGGTTTTGATATCGGTGGAAGCAAGATCGCGATTGTCGAGGGGGATTTTGAAGCGCGCATCATTCAGCGACGAGAGGTCGCGAACGCTGTGGATTTACCTTTCGAGGAAGCCTTTCACACAATGTGTAAAGCCGGTGAATCCTTGCTAGCCGCCGCACGGAAGTCTGGAAGATCGCCTTCTGCAGTGAGCGTATCCGTGGGCGGTCCATTGGACATTGAGAAAGGCATCATAAAATCTCCACCGAATCTCCCCATGTGGCACGGTGTCCATCTCAAAGAGAGGCTCTTTGACTATTTCGGCTTGCCAACCTTTGTTGAACATGACGGAAATGCTGGCGCGCTGGCCGAATTCACCTTTGGCGCTGGCCGTGGGGCGGCGAATCTCATCTTCCTGACAGTTGGAACAGGACTTGGGGCGGGCATCATCTTGAACAACCGCATCTATCGCGGCTCTACGGACACTGCTGGCGAGGTGGGGCACATTCGGATCGCAGATCAGGGACCTGTCGCGTATGGCCGCGCGGGATCGTGGGAGGGTCTTTGTAGCGCGAGCGGTTTAGGTAAGTTAGCCCCCATGCGTTTTCCAGAACAATGGCC
>WVZH01000084.1:0-11417 GCA_011772595.1 Anaerolineales bacterium | reverse complement strand
GGTGAAATGTTATTAGCACCGGCTCGGCGTATTTTGGTTGAAGATGCGCTTCCCCTACCTGCCTCTATCTGCCAAGTTGTACCGGCTCAACTCGGTGACCGGCTGGGTGACGTCGCAGCTCTCATGGCTGCCATCATGGTATTGCAATCTGAGGCGCAACGGAGAAGCGCGGGGACATACGATCCCGAGATTCTTAAGGGACTTAGGGAGGGGATGAAATTACGCGAAAGTACGATAGAGAGTCTCTCCTCAAGTATTCGAATAACCGCTCAGGTATTCGTCGAAGCATTGCAGCAGGGACATAAGGTGCTGGTCTTCGGAAATGGTGGAAGCGCTGCAGATGCGCAGCATTTTGTGGGGGAGCTTTTAGGACGCTACTATCAGAATCGACAACCTCTTCCTGCCATCTCTTTGTCAGCAGATACAAGTGTCGGTACCTGCATCAGCAATGATTTTGGTTTTAACGAAATCTTCGCTCGACAAATCCAAGCATTGGCTGAGCCAGGAGACATTGCGGTCGGAATAAGCACAAGCGGTCGATCGGCAAACATCCTCCGTGCCTTTGAAGCTGCCAAGAAAGCAGGGGCGGCCACAATTGCCTTAACCGGAGCGGCGGGTTTACACGATGAAGATGTTGATTTTGAACTGTCCGTCCCTTCCAAATCGACTGCCAGGATACAAGAGGAGCATACGGCTATCCTTCATTGTTGGTGCGAGGCAATCGACCGAGCATTCGCAGTTGTGACATGATGCCCCTGTAAGAGGAAAGACCATAACCGCAGTAAGCTACCTCTGATGGCGCTCGTACGAGTATGAAGCGATTCTGAGCCCTTCTCAATGAATTGATCATCGTTGACATCAAGAAGCTTCTTGACCTGGGATAATATTTTTGCTAATATGATTTTAATTCATTAGGAAATGAAATAAATCATATTCTCTTGTGTTGGTTAAAAATTGAGAAGCCCGGGAAAGCTCCAGGACTTGCTTTCGGATTGGGTTGTCGGACGAGCCATCGCGCTCTGAAAGTTGGCGCATTTCGCTGTGTGCCCTGTCTTTCCAACTGTTGAGCGTCGTAAGGAGGGAGGAGGCATCGAAAGAATCGAACGGCGAGTTCTATCAATCTATCGGTCATGTTTTAAGGGCAAGAGAGCTTCGCAGAGAGGAGAAACCTGTTCACAGAGCTATCCTTGTCTGGGGAGTGTCATTTGCCACCACGTTAGGGAGAGAGGAAATGATGAAGCTGAGAAAAACTTTCCAGATGCTCTTCTGTCTGGTCATTCTGGCCGCACTCTTGCTGGCTGGATGTAAACCCAGCGCTACGGAGACCCCTCCAACGGAGGAGGCTGCCCCGCCCGAGGAAGCCTTCGACCTCGATACTCTGATCGCCGCAGCGCAAGAGGAGGGTGAGCTCATTGCCTATTGTGGATCTGGGCGCATCGAAAAGGCGGGCGAGATCTTTGAGGAGATGTACGGCATCAAGGTCGAAGGCACCAAGATGAAGGATGCCGAGCAAAATGAGCGCCTTGTGCGCCAAGTGGATGCGGGGAACGTCCAGGTCGATCTCGTTGCAGGCGACTCAGGTCCACGATATGAATTTGAATTGATCCCTGAGGGATATCTGATCAGATGGTTCCCACCCGACCTGGTAGATGTTATACCCGAAAAACTTCAAGACCCTGTGCGCTTTCTCTGGCAACCGCGCGTTTTCGGCTATAACACCGAAGTCTATGGGGATGAATGCCCCGTATCCAACGTTTGGCAGCTCACGGAGGAGGATTGGAAGGGCAAGGTGATCGTGCGTGATCCTCAAATAACCTCCGCTCAGCTCGACATGTTTGTTGCCATTGTATCGAACCCAGAACCTCTGGCTCAAGCCTATGAGGATTACTATGGTGAGCCGTTGGCAACGGATGAGGAGAACGCGGGGTGGGAGTTCGTTAAACGGTTGTTTGAGAACGATCTGATCCTCATGGACAGCGACTCGGATGTCTCCGAAGCTGTTGGAGGCGCAGGACAAACAGACCCACCGATTGGGATCTATGCCTTGACAAAACATCGCGACATTGAAGAAAAGAATCTGAAACTGCGCGCCTGCCACGAGATGGAGCCTTTCATGGGGTATTGGTATCCCATGTATCCTCTTATCGTCAAGGATGCGCCACATCCCAATGCCGCCAAACTGTTCATCCATTGCCTCCTGTCTGGACCATGCGTTAAGCCATGGGCCTTTGACAGTATCGGTGGCTTCTCTCCAAATCCCGACGTCGAAGTCCACCCCGATAATGACTTTCTGTTGTTTACGGAGTGGGAGGCGCGGATGTTAACCTGGGAAAACCAAGCCATCTGGGATTTCGAGCAACCCGTTCTTGACTTTTGGCTGATTCACGGTCCACAATAGCGTTCACTACTCAACTGCGGGTCCGGCGAAAAGTAAAAGCCGGACCCGCAATTAAAGGTTCGATCTGATGAGCATCCTTACTCGAGACGAAAGGCTGCTTGGCTTTCGTCGTCGTATCATCCGGTTTTGGAATCGTTTGTCGTACACGCGATTTAATCCCACTCCGGTGATCGCGGTTGTCCTAACTATTTTCCTCATTTATCTTGTGCTCGCGCCGATTGGTGCCTTGGTGACCGAAGGGGCGCAGGTCCAGTTTCGTGATGCGAAGCAAATTGGGAAGGAGGTGGGCGATTTCACAACCTACTATTTTGAACGCACCTTGTTTTCCAAGATCAGTACAGTTTTCTTCTGGAAGCCCCTCTCACGAACATTGACAATTGGTGTCGGCGTATTGTTTCTGGCACTTCTTCTCGGGTCATCCCTTGCTTGGTTGGTTGTGAGGACAGACCTACCCGGGCGTAAATGGCTCGCTTCAGCGTTGGTCATCCCCTACATATTGCCGTCGTGGACCTTTGCCATGGCGTGGCTTACTCTTTTCAAGAATCGTCGTATTGGAGGCGTGGCAGGGATCGCGGAGACCTTGGGCTTCTTACCTCCGGACTGGCTGGCTTACGGACCCGTACCGATCATCATCTGCCTCGGTCTTCACTATTTTCCCTTCGCGTTCCTCCTTTTCGGAAGCGCCTTGCGTTCTATGGATGCGATGCTAGAAGAATCTGCCCGTATACTTGGCGCTTCTCGTTTGATTACATTGCGAAGGATCGTTCTGCCGCTCATGCGACCGGCGCTGATGTCCGCTGTATTGCTGACCTTCTCTCGCACGTTGGGGACCTTCGGCACCCCATATATCTTGGGTCGTCCAATTAATTACACCGTCCTTTCAACTTCACTTTATGGGAGTATCAAATCCGCCAACACAGGCGTGGCGGCTGTTCTTACCTTTGTGATCGTCCTTCTTGGGATCAGCATGGTTGGCTTGGACATGTACTTCGTGCGGGAATCAAGCCGCTTCGTCACAATATCTGGAAAAGGTGGGTCACAGCAACCTACTGCTCTTCGTAAGGCGCGACTACCTTTATCACTTTTTGCTTTTGCCATCGTCGCGATTTCAATCTTCGTCCCTTTGATTGTCCTTCTGCTCTCAACCCTGACCAGGGTTCCTGGTGTCTTTACCGCTGAGACCCTCACGACCAAGTTCTGGCTTGCCGAATCGCTTGATGTCAACCTCGGGCAGGCTGGTGCGTTTAAAAACGACCTCATTTTGGATGCGGCATGGAACAGCATACGAATTGCCAGTGCTGCTGCCATCATCTCGGGTATTCTAGGATTCCTGATCGGTTACGTAGTGGTGAAAGTGCCCCACTCATGGGGCGCGCGTTTTCTCCGCCAGGCTTCCTTCCTGCCTTATTTGGTCCCGAGCATAGGGTTTGGGGCTGCCTATCTCTCATTGTTCGCTATGCCTCGAGGACCGATCCCGGCGCTGTATGGCACCTTGTTGTTGGTCGCGATTACGATGGGAGTGAAATATCTTCCGTTACCGTCTCGTGCCGGGATCTCAGCCATGATGCAATTGGGAAATGAGCCCGAGGAAGCTGCAACGATTTGTGGTGCGCCCTGGCTCAGTCGTCTTCTACGCATCGTTGTGCCAATCCAAAAGAGCGCATTGATAACGGGTGTGCTTCTACCCTTCATCTCTGGTATGAAAGAACTGAGCCTGATTATTATGTTGGCTGCGCCAGGCATTGACTTGCTCACGACGCAAGTATTACGCTTTATCGATTATAACTATGTGCAACTTGCGAACGCGACACTCTTAATCATCATTCTGATCATATTTATACTGACGTATATCGCTCAACGCTTGACCGGGAGCAGTTTGGCCTCTGGGTTCGAAGGATAAGGGAAAATGGCGCGGATTGAACTTTTCCATGTTACGAAACGATTCGGAGCTTCTGTGATTGCGGTGGATGATCTTTGCTTAGAGATAGCTGATCAACACTTCGTCTGTCTGCTTGGACCCTCCGGATGTGGTAAGACGACTACACTGCGGATGATAGCTGGCCTCGAAGATCCGACAAGCGGTGAGATCAGGCTTAAAGACCAAGTCCTGAGTTCAAGCGACACGGGTGAGATGGTGCCTCCCGAACAACGCGGGATGGGTCTCGTCTTCCAAAGTTATGCATTATGGCCTCACATGACAGTGTCCCAAAACATCGCTTTTGGGCTGCAGATGCAACGTCACCCCAGAGATGTTCAAGTCAATCGCGTAAAGGAGCTCCTACTTCTTCTACATATCGAAGGGCTTGGGGATCGCTACCCGCTCCAATTAAGCGGAGGCCAGCAGCAGCGCGTCGCACTTGCACGAATGCTTGCTATATACCCGGAGGTGTTGCTCCTGGATGAGCCTCTGTCGAACTTGGACGCGAGATTGCGTATGGAGATGCGAGCCGAGCTGAAGCGCCTGCACGAGCAAATCGGGAACACAATTGTCTATGTGACCCATGATCAACTCGAGGCTATGACGTTAGCCACGGAAATCGCGGTCATGTGTGAGGGACGGTTGCAGCAATTCGGACCGCCGATGGAGATTTATCGCAAGCCGACCAACACGTTCGTAGCCGAGTTTGTAGGAAGCCCAACGATGAATTTCTTCTGGGTGGATGATTCCCCGACCGCGACGACGGCGAGGTCAATATTAAAGCATTTACTGAACCAACGTTCGGAAATCGCTTTTGAAGATCCGGAGAATACGAAACAAATCGGGCTGCGCCCCGAAGCAATCAACTTAGTGAAGCACGATGCGTCGCTGGCGGATGGAGTATGGAGTTGCGCGGCGATCATAGAGGCCATCCTCCCCACAGGATCGGAGTGGATCATTCGACTTCGAGTTGACGACAGCGTGCTTTTCATGCGAACCGATGAAGATCCTCAATTCAAGTCTCAGGATAGAGGAAAGATTGCAGTGCGCGCCGATTGTTTCCATCTTTTTGATGCTCACGGACAGAGATTGTCAGAGAGGTTATAAGAACTTCTGATACGAGAGTGGCATCGAGCCGATACGCTGAGGTTCTTAGGACGATTTGGGGTAGATCGCCATTACCCTTTTTCCACCTTTATTTAGAAAGGGTCTAGTTTTAATTGCACAACAGCATGGAAGTGATTCTCTCCGATCGATTTGCTTTGAGCGTCTGTGAGCATCGATTCAATGCTTGTTGTGGTGAGGAGCCATTTCGAATGCTGGTCCTCGTTTCTTTGATATCCGTGGATTCTGCTTGGTACTGTGCGCATGCGGTGGTGATGCAGTCCAATAAACAAAAGATACGCAGAACAAGATATGGTTAACGATCTAGATCTCAACCAACTCTCGCAAAAGCTAATTGGGATTGCCAAAGAATCGGCCATTGATGTTGGCTCATATCTCATTTCGACGTTTGAGAAAGGTGTAGATTCTTCAAATCGAAAAGCAGGCTTTTTTGACCCTGTCACGGAAGCCGATCGTGTAGCTGAGAGTATGATCGTCGGTCATATCTTGCGGAGTTACCCTGATTCAACCATCATTGGAGAGGAGAGTGGTCATCGAGGCAATGGAGCCGTTGAATGGTATATTGACCCCATAGATGGCACGAACAACTTCATCGATGGCATCCCCGTATTTTGCGTCTCAATCGCTGCTGCAGCGTATGGGAGCTTGTTAGCGGCTGTCGTTTATGATCCGATAAGAAGGGAGATGCTCTCAGCCACTCTTGAGGGCGCCTTCTTGAATGGGAAACGCATCCGATCCTCAGGCAACTCGTCGGACGAGACAGCGGTCTTGCTCACGGGATATCCATACGAAGGTGGTCGTGCATCAGAAGCCGATCATGAATTCTTTCGTGCGCTGCTGAGAAGCTTCCGCTCTGTCCGTCGCCTGGGCCCATCGGCGTTGGAATTGGCCTATGTGGCATGCGGTAGGGCGGATGTGAGTTTTCAAACCAATGCGAACTCCTGGGATGTTGCTGCGGGTATGATGTTGGTGGAAAAAGCTGGAGGTCGGTACTTCGCCATTCGTTCAACGAACACGGATTCAAACATACAACCTTGGAAAGTACCCAAATTCATTGCCACCTGTCCTCAATTCGATCTTGAGCGATCGTGTATGCGCGAACTCCTTCAGTCGGGAATTGTGGTCTGATGGACGACGACAACTACATTCCCCTAAGATGCTGTATTCATGTTCATACTTACGCCAGTGATGGCAATGCAAGCGTCGAGGAAATTTGCCACGCGGCTTCTGCGGAAGGGATCGATTGTGTGGTCATAACAGATCATGAGACTCATGGCCATAAGGTCAACGGCTTTGTCGGTGACGTGTTGGTGATTACCGGCGAGGAGATCACACCTAATTACTCGATCAAACCTGACGCCTCCGGCAGGATGAAGGGAGCATCGCTTACCAATCACCTTCTCGCACTTGGTATCCAGCAGTCCATCCGAAGTGAGGATAGGTCCCCTCAAGAGTTGATCGATCTCGTCAGCGATCAAGGGGGACTAAGTTTTCTTGCACATCCTGCGGAACCAGGGCATTCTTGGGTTGATTGGACCGTCGAACGTTTTACCGGACTTGAGATATGGACCTATAAGGCAGCCTGGAAACGTGGCTTGGAAGCAATCGCTTCGAAGACGTACGCTTGGCGAAATCCTGACGCCGTCATCAACGGACCGGCAGAGGAAGGACTTGCCCGATGGGACAGACTTGGTCGTTCACGTCGAATTGTCGGCTTAGGCAGCGCGGACAACCATGCATACCAGAGAGAAATTGAGGGTGTGGAACGCGTCTTTTTCCCATGGGAAGTAGGTCTCTCAGGGATTGTTAGTTATGTGTGGGTGGAGGCTACTAGATTTGCGGAACAACCGGTAACCAGCTTCCTGGATGCGGTGGGGAGCGGAAGCCTGATCATTGCCCATGATGGGTTACATGTGGCCAGGGGTTTTCGGGCTACAGCTCGGCGTAAAGCAGAATCGCATGTATTTCTTCCTGGTGCGTGCATCAACGATGCAGAAGATCTAGTGATCGAGGTGCACAGCCCCACCCTGGCGACGCTTCGTATTCTACGAGATGGCGAATTGATGCAGGAGATGCGCGACCTGGATCAATGGGATGTACTCGTAGATTCTCCGGGTGTTTGGCGAGTCGAGGCAAAGATTAACGGGCGCCCCTGGGTGTTAGCAAATCCTTTTTACGTAGGCTTGTGGTCGGAATAACCAAGGGTGTCCGGGTAAAATACCGCTTCCGCTTGCATTTGCAAACCTCGGTGGAGGAAGCTGTACACCTACATCGACACTCTAATCGAAGCGCGTCGCCCCACTCATTTGATGACAAGATGTTAGTCAGATGAAAGCAACTTTTTTTGATGCAAACGGCGTGCTGTATTTTCGGGTTCATGGACAACGATTTTTTCAGGCATTCTTGCAGGAACTTGGTCTTCAAATGCCTGACGTGCACACCCTAAAAGTCGCCACGGCTGAAATCCATGACCAAGCCTTGCGTGGACAAGTGAGCAATAATGACTACTTCAACGCTGTCCTAAGATTCTGTGGTGTGACGAATCCCTCGTTGATGGTTCATGGACGCGCTGCTCTTGATCGAGACCACGGCGATATCCAACTCTTTGGGGGTGTGAAGGAAACCTTGGTTGAACTAAAAACCCGTGGCTTTAAATTAGGCATTGTCACGGATGCTGCAGTCCCTAAAGCCAAGAAATTGGAATGGTTCGAGGCCAACGGATTGAACATTTACTGGGACGCGTATGCTAATTCTATGGATTTAGGCGTTCGCAAGCCTGATAGAGCTATGTACCAGGAAGCCTTGTCGCAGGCAGGCGTTTTTGGGGGTGAGACGGTATTTGTGGGTCATGACCGAAGGGAACTGGAAGGCGCCAAGGCTGTTGGTCTTATGACGATTGCCTTCAATTACGATCGCGAGGCCAGGGCGGATTTTTATATTGAGGATTTCCCCGAATTAATAAATTTACCCTTTCTACAGCAAGCAGACATTGAATGATTCATGAACTTGATAGACTAGCGATCACGAAATGTTCTAATAAAGCCCTTATTGTGAAATGAATGCGCGGTTAGGCTTATAGGAGGTAGGCGAACCTTATGCAACGCCGCAATACCGACGAAAGTTTGTCCAAAGCAAGAGCCAATCAAATTGATTCTGAGCGCGCCAACTTGGTATCTAGATATCCTGTAATTTGGTCAAACATGATAGACGGGTGGACCGCATCAGGGGAGGGAGATTTCGCATGACTAATGTACTCGTCGAACTATCTCCTCCGTACGGGTGGCGTGCGTTGGGCGATTGACCCTATGACACTAAGAAATCGCGTTTTTGAAGTGCCAATTGTCGATGTCGAAAAAGATCTGCAAGGGTTATCAGTTGTTCTTTTAACACACGAACATAAGGATCATCTTGATTTATATTTGCTAAAGAGACTGCGAGATTTCTCCGTGCATTGGATCATCCGACACGAATTGCTGGATTTCGTATTGGAGGAAGCCCTACTTCAGAGGGATCGCATCATCGTTCCAATACCATATGAACCTATTGATGCGTGCGGATTGCGGGTCACTCCTTTTTCTGGTTCCCATTGGGACTCATCGTCGTTCACCGCTACAGCCAGTAAACTTGTCAGGGGAGTGCCTTCCACAGGATATTTGGTGGAGATGGTTCAAAAACGTTGGCTCTTTCCAGGGGGATACTTGGACATATGATGCAGGTATGATAAATGGATTTAGCCCCGTCGATGCCGTTTTCGCACATTTGTGGCTTGGACGTGGTTGTGCTCTGATGACCAGTCCACCATTAATAGATGATTTCAGTCGGTTCTTCATTGCTATGAAACCACGGAAAATCGTGATTACCCATCTTAAAGAATATGGAAGATCGGCGGAAGATTATTGGACACTCAGGCATGCTGATATGGTTGCTAAGTATTTACATGAGTTGTCTCCCCGGGTTGATATTGAGATTCCTTTCTTGGGGGAGGCTATAAGGATTTAGGCAGACATTTATGATCATTCGCTTTTCGTTTTCGTACAAATCTAACATCAGTCATCATGATAGATTAAGCACGGCGTAGTGTGAAGTCAATGGACAATGTAACTTGAGAGCATAAATTTAAAGCCTATTTTTGAACTTATCTGTACCTAATTCGAACTTATATTTTGATGTTGTTTCATGGTCTCAAAATCATAGCATCTTGAACTCCCGGTTTTCTCAAGCCGCAGGACCTGTAACATTCTCTGATGATCTCTATTGAGAAGCTTTCCCAAATCTCATTTCTAAGTAAGTATCAGAAGTAGGTCTAGCAATTCTCTGTGACTGTTCTTCGTCCGCTCATGGATAGTCGGAAACGGTCTTCAGACTATTACCAAAGGTACTGTTTCTAGTTAGTTCCATTATCGGATTATTATCGTCTTTATTTTGGCTGTTCTTAGATGCACGCGCAGTTTATTATCCCTGATATCGGAGATGAATTCAGTTCGTGATTTGAATTCAAATTTGCCCCTGATACCACAGCGAATCGGACGCAGGGTTCGATGGTTATGAGCTTCCTCATTTGTACACAATCTTTTATAGTATGTGGATAGAAATCCACATATCAACGGGTAAGGCATCCTTAAAAAGAATCGCCATAAACATTGACGAAGACATTCACACCAGGAGGTGCATCATGAAAGGCATTCCTAACCGGGCGATCTTCCTTCTCCTCTTCATCCTGTTGCTTCTATCAAGCTGCTCTGCAAAAGAAGAAAGAGTTGATCCCGTCGATGTGGATGAAATTACTGTGTATTTTGAACCGGAAAATTGTCGATATGATGGCCCTCCTGCGATCAAGCAGGGTGAGGTGACTCTCATATTCGATAACCTTACTGAGGCCAATGTCACCCTTAGGGTGTATAAGCTGGAAGACGACAAGACATGGCAGGATTTTGAGTATCATTATCGCGAGGGCAAAACAGGAGTTAGTTTTCCCTCTTGGGCTTCGATCGTAAGTCACAAACCTGTATTAAGTGATCCCCGGTTAATGATTATTAACTTTGAGCCGGGATCATATGCCATGGCTTGTGCCGAGATATTGGAAGGTACGTGGGCCAACTGGCTAGCAGCTCCACTTGAGGTGAGGTGAAGAATCGTTGGGGATTGTATCCTGAAATCTTGTCCTACAGCTGAGCGTAGTATTGGATGCCCAACATCTCGCTGGTGGGGACCCCGCGCAAGGCAGAGAAATTGACAGGGTAACATTGCGGGACCGTTCAACTCAAAGCCGTTAGCCAGCTGATACAGCCCCGATTGGCTTTGATGAGATTGTGTTGTGCCAGATACAGGCACAGGTGGATGGAAAGTCATGGGCTCGGGGTCATGAGTTAGCGCTATGACGCCTTGCCATCCGGATTGCTATGTTTAGGAGAGGATAAATATGGTCATCCGACATAGAGTCGCCGTATTCGCGCTGGCAATTCTCCTTTACATTGCTACCTTTTCATGTACACCACGCGAGGTTGAGACGCCTGGTCTACCGGAAATATCCGTCGAAACCCCAGCAACGACAATTTCCGCAACGCCGCACATATCAACACCCTCCTTCACGCCCGAACCGACTCACGCCGGGTCGGCGACAGTCACACAAGTTCCCACATCAGGGCCGACTCCAACCCTGGGCGCAGCCATATGTCCTCCGCCTAGCCTTGAATATCCAACTATTACCCAACCGACGACACTCTTAGAAGACTCCCTCGCCCTCAATCTTGAGCCGCAAATCCGTGCCTATATCAACGCCGCGGGAGGTGAGGGCGACTTGGAGGACGCCCTCTCATCATTGGATTTCAGGTGGGGTGAGGCGGCATGGACCGTCAAGCCGCGCGTTCTGATCGAGGATGTTACCGGAGACGCGGTGCCGGAAGTCGTTGTCGCTGTTCTCCTCTCGAGCACCGAGTTTGACTTCACGGATGGTTACCTTTGGGTATTCACGTGCTC
>WVZH01000023.1 GCA_011772595.1 Anaerolineales bacterium | reverse complement strand
CCTTCAACTTCACTTACTTCTTCCCAAGGAACAACACGGTGAGCGTCAACAGCGCCCAGTTTCTGTTCAGCAGGGAGTTCATCAAATGGTCCGACGTACGTCCAGTTGAGCATGTCTGTGCCCATGAGCTCTTCCACTAGCTCGTAGTCTCCTTTCGGAAAGACGCGGCTCAGAGCTGCTTTAGCTAGATATAGAAGTTCATTGTTGTAGCGAACCTTTGCGTAGGCCATAGTCGGATGAACCGCTGCGGCGACATTGGAGGAGAGGGTCCATGGGGTTGTCGTCCAGACTAGTAAGGTTTCGTTTGGTCGTCCCCGAAGGGGGAACCTCAGGGTGACTCCGAGATGAGTGATTTCGCGGTAGCCTTCCGTAACGATCTCATGCTGTGAGAGAGCGGTGGAGCAACGGGGGCACCAAGGCATTACATCTCGGCCTTTGTATATCCATCCGCGCTGGTGACAGCTCTTGAGGACGGTCCAGATGGTGTAGTTGTTCTCATCTGAGAAGGTGAAGTAGGAACCGCCCAACTTGGGCGTACCTAGTCGGCTGATGAGGTTTTCTACCGTGTCAGACACCGGACCTGCGGAGCCTTGAACAGTCAATACTTCATCTTGCTTTTCTAGATGGTCAGCGAGCTTACGTAGAAGTTGCGGATTGTCCCAGTTCATCCAGTACCCCAGTCGGATGGACTGCTCGACCATTATGGCAGCATACCGCAAGGCTCGCTGCTTACATTTTCTGACGAATTCGTCGATTCCGTAAGCTTCGATATCGCGCTTAGACTTGAAGCCTAGTTCTCGCTCCACCTCAACTTCGATCCAGAGGCCTTGGCAATCGAAGCCGTTCTGGTAACGCAGCTCAAGGTTACTCATAGCTCGATAACGTTGAAATACATCTTTGTATGTACGTCCCCACGCGTGATGGACACCCATTGGGTTATTCGCGGTGATCGGGCCATCTATGAACGACCAGCGCTTTTTGCCTCGGTTTAGGGCGACCCGCTTCTCAAAGGCACGAGTCTCCTTCCAGAACTTTAGGATTTGAAGCTCCAGCTTTGGGAAGTCAGCTGTGGATTCTACTTCTTTGAACATTCTTCGTCCTCCAGATTGCCGAAACGGTTACTGGTTTTGTCATGCGTTTTTCTAAAAATGTTATATTTGTTCGCGATTCGAGAGAGGCGATGATTTACATTAGGCCATCGACGAGAATCAGCTTTGAATTTGGCGGCCACCTCTCATTTCACAACCCGCCATCAACCACAA
>WVZH01000174.1:883-1181 GCA_011772595.1 Anaerolineales bacterium | reverse complement strand
GAACGGGGAGAAAAAGGGGGAAGGGATGAGTCTTTCGGTTTCCGCAGCGTGGGAACTTGGCGGATTCATCCTGACACGGTGAGGTCGCCAATGAGGATGCTGGGGATTTTGCCCATTCCCAAGNNCGGCCGATCTGCTGGACGTTTTTCAATGCATGGAAGAAGTTGCCGGCCACGGTTACTGGTTCAAGCGGGCGAATGACGTCTCCGTTTTCGACGAGGAAAGCGCTAGGGGCTACGACGCTGAACTCACCGGTTACGGTGTTGGCGTGTCCGATTCCCATGACGAAATCGGTGAT
>WVZH01000174.1:317-791 GCA_011772595.1 Anaerolineales bacterium | reverse complement strand
GCCGCTGCTCTCTTTGTTCTCTCGTAGGGCTGCGTAGCTGTCGTACAGATGGGTCTTCAAGACACCCTTATCAATCAACGTGGTGGTCCGCATGGGCACGCCTTCTGCGTCGATCTGCTGTGTGGAAAGGCCTTCCGGCAATTGCCCATCATCAGCAATCGTGACGAGGTTGCTCGCCACTTGCTCGCCGATTCGTTCTTTGAAGTAGCTTTTGCCTTCTTGCACGTTGCGTGCATTGGAAGCCGTTTTGAGCATGCTGCCTAAGAGGTAGCTGATGGATCGGTTTTCCCACAAGGTTGTGGTTTTGATCGACGTGCCTAGCGGTTTGGCTTCCAGCATCTTGACTGCGCGGTCAGCCGCGGTGATGCCGATTTCGCTGAAATCCGCGAGTTCCCGGGAAACGAAAAATTCGGATCCCGTTTTCTGCTTTCCATCCTTGACTGCAATGCAGTAGATGCCGCCGTACATGTAGGA
>WVZH01000174.1:0-160 GCA_011772595.1 Anaerolineales bacterium | reverse complement strand
AATCCCACTTTTCCATCGGCGACGACGCGCATGCCGATGCCGCAAGGGGAGCCTTGCCGCGCCCGAACGACGGCTTTTTCGATCGTGACTGAGATGACGTCTGCGTAGGAGATGTAGGCTTCGGCCTCGGTTGCTCCCTTGGCGAGCGCTTTCTTCACGC
>WVZH01000036.1:11520-20546 GCA_011772595.1 Anaerolineales bacterium | reverse complement strand
AAAAATCGATCGCCTTTGCCGGGAAACCATAATCGTGTTTTTGACGAGAAAACCGCTCTTCCTCTGCCGCTGCGACGAGCAAGCCGTCCTTTATTAGCGTCGCAGCTGCATCGTGGTAAAAACAGGAGACACCCAGGATGTACATCAGAACTGCCTCCCAGCGTCTTCCAGTTTGGAGGTGTGATCAACTCGTTCGAGCCAAAATGACGGAATCGGGGGTGGATGGGTATTCAGCGGATCGCTCAGAAAACGGAACAGTATCCCCCACGGTGTGACGACGATGAAGTAAAAGAAGGCTAGAAGCATTCGGCCTTGATAATTGCCCATCTCAACTGCTAAAACTTTCCACGCCCCCCACAATTTACGCCAGAGAGGTCCACGACCACCCCGAATTGTTCTGGTTTCCTGCGCGTGCGTGCCGGTTTTGCTGAGCAGGATTCGAGAAGCCCCAATCAGAAATGCTCCTAGAAGCCAAACGCCTATGGCACCCCACTTGCCAAGCATCGGACGTGAGATGAGCGCTATTGCACAAAGAGCGCTCACAATGGAAAGATCGAGCAATGTGGGCGAGGGTGTGCTCCCTCGGCTGGCGGCCGTTACCGAACCGAGCGAATAGCCTACCGTGATTATGAGTAACAGCGCAGCGACGCCAAAAGATTCCAAGCTCTTGCTCCATAGGGGGCTGAGGCGATTTGCTAGAAGAGAGTGTAGATGAAGGGAGCAATTGCTGATCCTTGGGCGAAGACCAGGACAAGCACAAGGAGGATCAACATACTGACCATAGGAATCAACCACCATCGCTTGCGTTTCCAGAGGAATGCAAGTAGCTCGCTCAGAATTCCTAAGCGACTTCTAAAACTACTGCGTGTGTCGCCCATCAATCTCTCCCTGTTTCTTCACCGGACTATAGCACAGGCTTTTTGAGATGCAAGCCATAGTGCAGGATTGCGCAAGTTATGTGTCGCCTCCCCCGATGGTTTCGAGTGAGATTTATGCGAAAGTTTCTGTGGAGAAAGGTGACATTTGAGCGGCTTGCCAGCACTTGAGCAGGGTTGTAGAATTGTGCCGTACGCCAGGGACTTAGAGGCAAAGATTAGGAACGAAGGAAAGTATCTGCATGTCGATATTCCAACGTATTTTTGGTAGACGTACTACCCCAGCGCCCGATCGGGCAGCAACTGCGCCTCTCGATCCGAAAATGACACTAGGAACCGGGCGTAGAAAGCACGTTGTTGTTGGCGCAGCGCATTCTTTAGGACTAGAGCGCAGCCAAGACGATGATGCCTTGTTGGTGTTGACAGGAGGCTCAGACGGCCACGAAGGTTTGATTGATTTTGGTTTATTCTGTGTGGCGGATGGACTTGGGGGGTATGAGCACGGGAATCTCGCCAGCTCGATCGCTGTCCGCACAGTCGCTCGTCGACTGACTCAGGGTGCCTTCTTGCGTTTGATGGAATTGGAGCCTTCAAACGAAGAAGAGCCTTTAGAAGACATGGTGCGCTCTGCTTTCGTAGAGGCCAACGAGGCCATCCTCAAGCATGCCGAGGGTGGTGCAACAACGCTGACCATCACGCTGCTCTTGGGTGAATACTTAATGATAGGGCACGTCGGCGACACGCGAGCGTATCTGCTGAATGAGAAGAAGGTTGACGTCCTCACCAAAGATCAATCTATGGTGAAGAAGCTAGTCGATATGGGTGCCATGACCGAAGATGAAGCCGCCGAGAGTCCGCATCGCAATGTTCTCTGGAACGCAATGGGTCGTACGGAGGAGCTTGAGGTAGAGGTTTTCTCATATCCCATTTTGCACGATGGATATCTTCTTCTTTGTTCGGATGGCTTGTGGGGTCAGATCTCTGATGACGAAATCCAAGACATCGTTTTGGGGGCTGATCATCCACAACAGGCGTGCGATACGTTGGTTCAGGCGGCGACTGAGTCTGGTGGATCCGACAATATCACTGCTGTGTTGATTCACTTTCCCCCAAAGTTAGAATTCTAGTGCGTTAGCGGAAGCCAAAGCCGGTTGAGACCTGGGATTCAGGGCTCCCCATTCTTATCCAAGTTAAGTGGAATAAAAATGAACCGCCGGATGTGGGGGGGAGCATCCAGCGGTTCGATATAAATCGGGGAACCTACCATCTGTGCGGGGGGAGCACATCAACGGTAATATGGGTTCCCCCTGGATAAGCTCGGATACCGACACAGCACAAGAAGAGCAGCTTATCCCACTTGTATATTATCACTTACCAGATCGTAATAATATTAATATTTGGTTAGCGCAACGGGTCACTCGTTACCACCCGCATCCCCAAAGATCTCTTGCCAGGCGGCGAGCTCTTCAGGAGACGACGGTGGGTCGGGCTTTTCACTTGAGTCCGGCGTGGAGGTTAGATTAACGATCTTCTCTGCGAAGACACGGCTGTCGATGTGCCGCGCCCCGACTTGAATTGCGGCAGACATCACCTGTCTGTCGGAAGAGACCACAGTCCAATTGCGCGCATCGGGTCCAAGGTGGACGAGGTGGGCACGAATGGCCTCGTCTGCAGTGCGCGGGGGTGTGACGAAGTGGGCTCTCAAGCCGCCTATAGGGGCCGGATCCGGTTGACCGGCTGCGCGACGGTCAAAATAAACCGTCGCGCGCTTTTGCTCACGTGCACAGAAAGCATGTAGGAGCATCATCAGTTGCATCTCGTCATCGGGATCGCTCAGCGAGATTCCTGGTGTGTGTGCAATGAGATTATGACCATCAATAATGTAGGGCACTTGAATATTCTCGACGCATCGTGGTGTAGGAAGTATCACAGGGCGGTTCTTGCGTGTCCTGATACCTGAGTGGTTAGTGTGTCCAAATATATCGCAATTGTAAAGTCAGCTTCCACTGCGGGTCAATTCCATTAATTGTGATCCTGTGCTATCATGCGCGCCGATGGGAAGCGTGCGAAGGGGCAACTGGAGGCAATACTTCCTTTATCTTCTCTTGAACGTGGTGGTTTCGGCGATCACGGTTGTTGTAATACTAAGCGTATGGGATCGACGAGATCGACCACCACCTGGGACACCCACACCTACGATCGACATCGTTGCGCTCATCGCCAGTGAGGTGCCAACGGTAACTTCCACAGTTACACCCTCCTCGACTCCAATAACATACTTGGTGCGTTCAGGTGACACGCTCACGGATATCGCTTTGATGTTCGAGGTTTCGCTCGAGAGATTAATGGCGGTCAATGACATTGATGATCCTGATTCTCTATCCGCGGGTCAAACACTTGTGATTCCCGTGGAAGCTTTGCTTGGAGGAGAAATCCCTTCTCAAATTGAACGACCAACGAAAACTCAAGAAACCGCCACACCGGCACCTACTCTGGTATCGCCGAGCGTTGTGATCTCCGGTATCGAGGGGGCAGGCACAATTGATACGGAAACCGTCCGTCTACACAACGAAGGCGGGGAGGTCTCGATGGCCGGCTGGACGCTCGATGACGGCGAAGGAATGGTCTATGAATTTCCCGCGTTCACTTTCTACACCACGGGTGCTGTGGACGTTCATACTCGCGCAGGCACGGACACGACCATAGACCTCTATTGGGGATTGGAGCAGGCGGTTTGGACATCCGGAAAATTAATAACCTTACGCAACGCTGAGGGGGAAGTACAATCTACGTTCCAGATTCCTTAGCCTCGAGAAAGACGTGATGAAGTACCACCTGTATGATGCATACGAGGCAGTAGGATCCTCAATTCTGGGGGTATGATTTCCCCCAATTGTCAGCGGAAAGTAGTCGGCAGCGTTTGTGGCTGGGACTTTCGGTACAATACGGTGTTGAAATCTCCACTTTGTAGGAGTTCACCGGGAATGCGCTGAGATTACTATGTGGAGGCATTCCTATCGGTGGAGGTTTGTTGCGCTTGATATGACCGTTCTGAGACGATACATCATCCATCCCTTCTTTTTTGCGAGTTTTCCCGTCCTCGCATTATTGGCTCACAATATTCAGGAAGTGGCACTTGAGGTCGTGGTTCGGCCTCTTCTTGTATCCCTGGTGGGCGCTGTTCTGATCTTCATGCTATTGAAGCGTATTCTTCGGAATGATTACCGGGCGGGTGTAATCACCAGTTACCTGTTGCTCCTGTTCTTCACCTATGGACATGCATACCAGGCCATCCGACAGATCCCTACAATCGGGCAGGTTATCGGTCATCATCGATACTTACTAATCGCCTACGCCCTTCTCATGACATTGGGACCGTGGTGGCTGGGTAGGAAGCAGTACGATCTTCATTCTGTGAACCGAATCTTGAATATCGTCAGTGTCGGGTTGCTGATCTACCCGGTCTTTCAGATTGTCCAGCAGATTCGCAAGGACTCAGAGGCTGAAAGAGTCACCTCGATCCTCCTCTCGGTGGAGGAGCCTCTTGAAGTGCCCGCGGATGGAGAATTGCCGGATATCTATACCTTCATACTCGATACATATACGCGCCAGGACGCGATGCTGGATTTCTTCAACTTCGACAATTCGGATTTTGTCTTTGCACTGGAGGACTTGGGATTTTATGTGGCGCAGTGTAGCCGCTGCAATTATTGCTTCACGATAGGGGCGTTCACCTCCAGCTTAAATCTGAATTACCTGACTCCTTTGCAAACGAGAATGGCTGCACAAGAGTTAGACCAGGATCTGGGTTATCTCGTCAAGCACAGCTTGGTGCGGGGTCATCTCGAGGCGATCGGCTATAAGGTTATCGGGTTCGACTCGGGCTATGAGTGGAGCAGAATGCGAGATGCGGAATTTTATTTAGCATTCGATCGAGAGTCGATCTTCGATCAACTCGTCACGCCTTTCGAGGGTATGTTAATACGCAATTCGGTGGGGTTGGTCTTGGCTGATCTGCAACAGCAATCTGCGCGTACCAGAAGGCGAGCGATCTTCGCGGGACTCCAGGATTTGAATTACTTTAACGAAGATTATGCCAAACGGCAGTTGTTCACCTTGGAAACCATCCCGCAGGTTGTCAATATTCCAGGTCCCAAGTGGGTTTTCGCGCACATCCTCATTCCTCATCCCCCGCGGATTTTTACACCGGATGGGGGCATCGTCGAAGATCCTGGGTATTATTCCGGAGAGTCTGGTGGCCCGATCAATGGGGAGTACGAGGTCAAAGGATATGTAAACGAAGTGCGTTTTATCAACGCTCGCATGCTGACCATTCTTGAGGACATCCTTCGTCGATCTAAAACACCTCCCATAATCATTCTTCAAGGGGATACTGGTGGACCAGGTAGCACGCTGCCTCGCATCTTGAATGCATACTACCTGCGTGGCCAGGAGAGCGATCTGCTCTATTCGAGCATAAGTCCGGTTAATACGTACCGACTTATCTTCGACCTTTATTTTGGAACGGATTATGGCTTGCTGCCGGATATGACCTTTCTCGAAGATGACCTAACCCATCCGGTGCCTGAGACAGCCCTGGCTTGTACGAAGTGATCCTTCCTTGATTCTTCCAGTTCCTGACCTCCGAAAAATGCCGGCAGGTTGTATTCCACTCCTGGATATCTGGCGAAAACATTTTGTTGCTCGGCTTCATACTTGATATCAGTAGCCGCGTCCCGTTTTTCTTCCTCGCCTCTCAGTCGCGAATGAGTGAGGCAGGGTCTTACGGTACAATACGTTGGTGAAATCTCCACACCATAGGAGTTCGTCGAGTATGTGCTTCGATTGACTCGTGAGCTTTTTGATCAAATATGGTCATTCTCAAACGCTTCGTTTTCCACCCCTTGTTGTTCGCTATATTTCCTACGTTAGCCTTGTTGGCCCATAATGTCGAGGAAGTTGCTCTTGAGGTTGCCCAAAGGCCATTGTTGTATAGCCTTAGCGGGGCGACTCTTCTCCTTCTGGTGGCATACTTCGTATCCCGGAATGTGTACAGAGCAGGATTGACGACGACTTTTTTACTGATTCTCTTTTTCTCCTACGGTCATCTTTACCACGGAATAAAGGAAATCCCGGTTGTTGGACAGATCATCGGTCGCCATCGTTTTCTGCTGCTGGCCTATTTAGCTTTTCTAGCATTGGGGCTCTGGTGGGTGTGGAAAAAAGTTCAGAATGAGCACAACATCACTCAAGTCCTTAATGTTATCAGTGTGGCAATACTCATTTACCCCGTATTCCAGATCGTTAGCCAAATACGCGTCGTGTCTGAAGTGGAGGAGATTGCTTCGGTTCTGGTTGCTCAAGAGGAGCCTTTGGAGCTCCCCGACGGGAAAAACCCTCCGGACATCTACTACATCATTTTAGACACCTATACGCGTGCAGACTCCATGTCGAGCTTCTTTAATTTCGACAACACGTATTTTCTGGATTCACTGATCGAAATGGGGTTTTATGTAGCAGACTGTAGTCGATGTAACCATTGCTTCACCCAGGGTTCACTCACATCCAGCTTGAACCTCGATTACTTACCGCAGTTGGAAGAGATAATGAAGGCGATGCGAGTGGACCCGGACCTATTACCTCTTGTTAAATACAGCCTTGTGAGGGGGCACCTGGAATCGATTGGGTATATGACCGTGGCTTTTGATACGGGATTTTTTTGGACCACGATCACCGATGCTGATATCTTCCTGGGGGTCGATCGAGGATCGATCTTCTCTCAACTCGTCAACCCCTTCGAGATGATGCTCATTCGAAATTCAATGGGGTTGGTGATAACAGACCTTCAGCTTCAAGCCCTTCGCAACACGAAGCAAGTTGTATACGAGCCACTTAAACAATTCCCGTACTCGGGTTACATCACTCGTCAATTGTTCATCCTCGAAAACTTGCCCAAAGTGGTTAGTATTCCTGGTCCCAAGTGGGTGTTTGCACATATATCCATCCCACACCCGCCCAGAGTTTTCATGCCCGATGGCAGCATCGTAGAAGATCCCGGCTATTATAGTGGGGAGGGCGGTGGGCCTGTCAGTGGGGAGTACGAGATCAAGGGGTACACGAATGAGGTCCGCTTCGTCAACGATCGAATTCTCAACATCATTGAGAGCATCCTTCGGCGTTCCGCATCACCGCCGATCATCGTCCTTCAGGCTGATACAGGGGGGCCGGACCGTACAATAACAAACATCCTGAACGCCTACTATCTACGCGGAGAGGACAATCCATCACTCTATCCGGCTGTGAGTCCGGTCAACACATTCCGTATCATTTTCGACACCTACTTTGGTGCCGATTATGGTCTCTTGCCGGACAGGACCTATTTCGCTGACGATCCGCATCGACCCGTACCTGAGACTTCACCGCTATGCTTAAATTGATTCATTAATTCCTTGGTGAGCGNNTGTTCGATATCTGCCTCGGCGTCCTGTTCTTCTTCCTCACCCTTTAACCCAGAGCGAAACTCACGGATGCCACGACCAATCTCACCGGCGATCCTGCTCAATCTTCCTGGGCCGAAGAACAGCAGAACGATGATGAGGATGAAGATCCATTCCCAACCACCTGGTAGCTGCATGATACCCTCCGCAATCCTTATGCTTGAACGCTATCATTATAGCATTCTCGACCGGGTTACGAAGGGTCAATTAAGTGAGATACCAACTCCCTCTCACTTGCAGGGAGAGGGAGGATCACGATTGAAGAATCCCCCCTCACCCTTACCCTCTCCCCCATGGGGGGAGAGGGTAAGGACGTCCTCGCCGCATACTTTCATCTTTTCACTCTCACCCAAGCGTGACCAGGGAAGCTCATCTGCAACGTACTGCCACCTTTTTGGGTTAATCTTATGGGAGGGGCTTGCATGCCTGCCGAGCGTCTGATAAACTCGCGGATCGTGGGGATACGCGCCGACGAAACCCAGGCCCAATTTGTGTATGTGCGCTGAATCCCTCCTGCTCATTTGTTACGCATGCTGTTGGGGATCGAGGTGAGGTGCGAGGGATGGCTCAAGCGTTGTACCGGAAATGGCGACCGCAAGTCTGGGACGAAGTGGTAGGGCAGGATCACATCATTCAGACCTTGCGAAACGCCGTGAAGGGTGAACGCGTAGCGCATGCCTATCTCTTCGCCGGACCGCGTGGCACGGGCAAGACGTCAAGCGCTCGAATCTTAGCTAAGGCCGTCAACTGTCTGGCTCCCTCCCCGGCAGATCGCCCATGCAACGACTGCGAATATTGCCTCGCCATTAATGAAGGTCGTTTCTTGGACCTGATCGAGATCGATGCCGCCTCCAACACCAGTGTGGAGGACGTTCGCGATCTGAGGGACAAGATCAACTTCTCACCGAATGAGGGACGTTATAAAGTGTACATTGTGGACGAGGTCCACATGCTTTCTACAGCTGCTTTTAACGCCTTGCTTAAGACTCTGGAAGAACCTCCACCGCACGCGATTTTCATACTTGCCACGACAGAAGTTCACAAGATCCCTGCGACCGTACTTTCTCGATGTCAGCGGCATGAATTTCGGCGATTGCCGCTGGCGACAATCGTGGCCTACCTCTCCCCGTTGATCGAGCAAGAGGAACTCGGCGTTGATCCCAAAGCGCTCGAAGCCATCGCCCGCCAGGCCACCGGGAGTTTGCGCGATGCCATCTCCTTGCTGGATCAATTGGCATCCACCGGTGAGCGTGTCACGTTGGCATTGGCTCAGACGGTTCTCGGTACTGCGACGGGAGAAGCTGTGCGGGAGGTGGTGCAGGCGTTCGTCGAGAAAGACGTTTCCCAAGGGCTGACGCTGATCAATAAAGCATTGGACGGTGGCGCTGACCCGCGCCAGTTTGCCCGTCAGGTGGTCGACTATTTACGCGGACTTCTACTGGTGCGAATGGGCAACGCCGAACTCGTGGATGCCTCCGAAGATGCCCGAGTCGAGATGAAAGAGCAGGCAGAGAAGTTGAAGACGCAAGCATTGTTAACCGCTATTCGTTCCTTCAGCGAGGCAGCCAATCAGCGCAGCACTAGTTGGCAAGCTGGCTTGCCGCTTGAGTTGGCGTTTGTGGAGGCGGTAAACGTTACTGAGACGCCGGAGATT
>WVZH01000036.1:9223-11458 GCA_011772595.1 Anaerolineales bacterium | reverse complement strand
CCGGAGACGGGGATTTCGTTTCAGAGCGTGATCGATCGGTGGAAAGAGGTGCTATCTGCCGCACGCCGCCACGACCCGCGCACACAGGCCTTGTTGAACTCCTGTCGACCACTTGGTTTGGAATCGGGTGCGTTGATTATCGGTTTTCGAAGCGACTTGCTACGTGAGAAGATGGAGAAGGGACACAACATATCTCTTGCCTCGCTAGCTATTCAAGAGGTCTTTGGCAAAGACGTTGGGATTCGTTGTGTGCTCACAGAGTCCTGGATACCCGACAATGTCAGCGAACACCAGCCTACACCAATGGAAGACGACGGGATGGTTTCTACAGCGTTACGTGACTTGGGTGCACAGGTAGTAAATATAGAAAACCTGCCTCCAGATAGTGGTACCTAGCAACGTGGATCCGCTGAGGACGAATCACCTTTTCGTTAAAGGGATCAGGGATTAGAGATCGGGGATCAGGCTCTGACATTTGATCAATCCAACTGATCCCTTGTCCCTAATCCCTTTGCGATTGCTGACGTGTCCTTCATAGCTTGTGGGGAGGGTTTCGTGGGTAAAGGTAAAAAGCCTAAAGGCTCCGGTAAAGGGATGATGTCTCAATTCGAGCGCCTGCAAGAAGAGTTGTCTCGTGCACAAGCGGAGTTGGCGGAGGAGACCGTTGAGGCGAGCGCAGGGGGCGGAGCGGTACGGGTGGTCATGAGCGGCACGCAAGAGTGCCGAGAGGTTCATGTCGCGCATCATCTCATTCTCGAAAGGGATGTGGAGATGTTGCAGGATCTGATTCTTCTGGCGGTGAATCAGGCCATCCATGACTCACAGGTTTTAGCGGCCAGGCGTTTAGACCCGCTGACAGGTGGCTTAGGTCTCCCGGGGATGGGTGTATGACCTCCGCAGTCCCCAAGCCGGTCGAGCGTCTTATTGAGGCCTTTGCCCGCTTGCCAGGTATCGGGCCAAAGACGGCTTCGCGACTGACTTACTTCTTACTGCGCGCGCCAGAAGAGGAAAGTCGAGAATTGTCGGAAGCGGTGTTAGCGATGCGTACAAGCACCACGTTTTGTGCAAATTGTTTTAACATCACCGTGGACAGACTCTGTTCGGTGTGCAGTGACGAGGGCCGCGATCCCACGATGATCTGTGTGGTCGAAGAACCGTTGGACGTCGTGGCGATCGAACGCACCGATCAATTTCGAGGACGTTATCATGTGCTGCATGGTGCGATCAATCCTGTTGAGGGAGTAGGTCCTGAGGACCTCCGTATCGCTGAACTGCTTACACGTATCGCGCAGGAAGGCGTGAAGGAGGTCATTGTGGCGACGAACCCCACATTGGAGGGGGAAGCTACCGCCATGTATCTCAAACGACAACTTCAAGGTCAATCGCTACGTCTCACACGACTGGCTCGTGGCTTGCCCTCCGGTGGAGACTTGGAATACGCCGATGTGACCACGCTGTCGCAAGCCTTGGAGGGTCGCTCGGAATTGTGAGCTACCGTGGTTCTTGAGGAGATCATGTCTCTCCAGGGTGTGTTGATGAGAGACAAGAAATTCATACCCCTCGCATTCTGTTTGCTTGTCCTGCTTGCCCTCGCCTGCGATGCGCCATTTGGATTATGGGCTCCTCCCGAGCCGACCGAGTTTGGTGCACCAAGAACGGCCTTGTCCGCAAGTCGTACGCCGTCCCCGACTGCCCGGATCCCGCCGTCCCCGACCTTCACCTCATCGCCAACTTCGGTGCCGACCGCGACCTTCACCACGACCTTAACACCCGCCCCTCCTTGGGTCACCCCGAAAGAGGGGGACATCCTGTGCTACTTCGGTCCTAGCAAGGACTACTCCGTCGACGGCGGGCTGCTCGCGGGTGAGAATGTGCCGGTCCTTGGCCGGGATGAAGTCGCGCTCTGGCTGCAAATTGAAAATCCACGGCGACCGGGCAAGCACTGCTGGGTAATATCCGACGACGTGAGCCTGGAGGGGGAGGCGATGCTGGCACCCGTGCTGCCGCCGCCTGTGAGCATCGTGACAGCGGTGACGGTGGACTTGAAGCCCAAGACCATCAAACCATCCCCTTGTGTCTTTCCCGTCACCTTCGATGTCGATATCACCATACAGGTCACAGGACCGACGACCGTGACAATCAAGCGAGTGCAGAGCACGGGATTGAGTGCGCCCTCTGAATCGATTGTATTCACTGCTGCCGGTACATGGTCTGGGGGAGATTATTTGCGTGTTG
>WVZH01000036.1:4594-9161 GCA_011772595.1 Anaerolineales bacterium | reverse complement strand
CCCTAATCCCTAGTCCCTAACCCCAAATAGCATGTCCGTACCAGGATGCTTGAGCTTGACTCTCCATGTCTTCAGGCGGTATAATGTTGCTAAGAAAGAACGTGGTCTCGCCCGAGAGAACGGGAAGACCTGAACAACCGAATACCGTCAGGGGCGCCAAAGACCAGGGTCTTCGATGAAAGGCGTGAAGACCTGGTTGCTTTAGCATCTCAGCCGATGTTGACAAGCAGGACATCGGAGGATGTAGTGCGTTGCCCTTGACACGCGCGCGAACGGCTGGTAGGATACTGTTCGCTCAAGCGTCCGAACCTTAACAACTGAAGAGTGATAGGAAGCCCTGAAAACTTTGAGCTCGGTCGAAATGGATCTGATCCACATCTTCGGATGTGGTGAAGTCTCTACGGAGAGTTTGATCCTGGCTCAGGATGAACGCTGGCGGCGTGCCTAACACATGCAAGTCGAACGAGGCCCTTTGTATTCGTACGAAGGTGTCCTAGTGGCGAACGGGTGAGTAACACGTAGGTGACCTGCCCCGAAGAGGGGGATAACCCCTGGAAACGGGGGCTAATACCCCATGAGCTCCAAGGAGTTAGAGGTCTTTGGAGAAAAGGAGCAATCCGCTTTGGGAGGGGCCTGCGGCCCATCAGCTAGTTGGTAGGGTAATGGCCTACCAAGGCGATGACGGGTAGGGGGCCTGAGAGGGTGGTCCCCCACAATGGCACTGAAACACGGGCCATACATCTACGGGTGGCAGCAGTAGGGAATATTGCACAATGGGCGAAAGCCTGATGCAGCAACGCCGCGTGCGCGATGAAGGCCTTCGGGTTGTAAAGCGCTTTTCTGGGGGAAGAGGAAGGACGGTACCCCAGGAATAAGTCTCGGCTAACTACGTGCCAGCAGCCGCGGTAAAACGTAGGAGGCAAGCGTTATCCGGATTTACTGGGCGTAAAGCGCGTGCAGGCGGTTTGGTAAGTCGGACGTGAAAGCTCCCGGCTCAACTGGGAGAGGCCGTTCGAAACTGCCAGGCTAGAGGGCAGAAGAGGGAGGTGGAATTCTGGGTGTAGCGGTGAAATGCGCAGATATCCAGAGGAACACCAGTGGCGAAGGCGGCCTCCTGGTCTGTCCCTGACGCTAAGACGCGAAAGCTAGGGGAGCGAACGGGATTAGAAACCCCGGTAGTCCTAGCCGTAAACGATGCAGACTTGGTGTTGGTGGCTTAAACGCCATCAGTGCCGAAGCTAACGCGATAAGTCTGCCGCCTGGGGACTACGACCGCAAGGTTAAAACTCAAAGGAATTGACGGGGCCCCGCACAAGCAGCGGAGCGTGTGGTTTAATTCGAGGCTACGCGAAGAACCTTACCTGGGTTTGACATGCACGTAGTAGGGATCCGAAAGGTGACCGACCCTTCGGGGAGCGTGCACAGGTGCTGCATGGCTGTCGTCAGCTCGTGCCGTGAGGTGTCCGGTTAAGTCCGGTAACGAGCGCAACCCTTGCCGTGTGTTACATGTGTCACACGGGACTGCCGGTATAAAGCCGGAGGAAGGTGGGGATGACGTCAAGTCAGCATGGCCTTTATGTCCAGGGCTACACACACGCTACAATGGCCGGTACAATGGGTCGCGAAACCGCGAGGTGGAGCCAATCCTCCAAAGCCGGTCTCAGTTCGGATTGTAGGCTGCAACTCGCCTGCATGAAGTCGGAGTTGCTAGTAACCGCAGGTCAGCAATACTGCGGTGAATACGTTCCCGGGCCTTGTACACACCGCCCGTCACGTCATGGGAGCTGGCAACACCTGAAGTCGGTGGCCTAACCGCAAGGGAGGAACCGCCTAAGGTGGGGCTGGTGACTGGGACGAAGTCGTAACAAGGTAGCTGTACCGGAAGGTGCGGCTGGATCACCTCCTTTCTAAGGGAGTCTGAGAACAAGCCTGCGGGCTTGGCTCTCGAGCTCCAACCTTAAAAATCGCCCCTTGCGCGGTATAGGGGCGTCCGGCTCAAGATGACGCGCTTCCTATCACTTCTCAGTTGTTGAGGTGCGGAGGGTCAGGGGCCTTTAGCTCAGTTGGTTAGAGCGTTCCTCTGATAAGGGAAAG
Organism: Anaerolineales bacterium; assembly: GCA_011772595.1. Next base: position 7,067 of record WVZH01000036.1, on the reverse strand, counting down.
GTCTCAGGTTCGAATCCTGAAAGGCCCACTGCGAGCAAAGAGGCGTTGGTCCGGCCTGGGGATGTAGCTCAGTTGGGAGAGCGCTGCCTTTGCAAGGCAGAGGTCACGGGTTCGAATCCCGTCATCTCCACCTGAGCGACGAGGGAGAAAGACAACGGTTGAGGTTAGGGTCGCGAAGCGGAACTGAATAGCGGCAGCAGCGCATTCGGCTGGTAGACGAAGCCCCCACGTGAGGGGGCAAGCGGGCCCGGCGGTATGCCGGGCCGCAGTATGTAAAGCGGGATTGACGATCGAGGTGTGCAGCGCATGCGAGCATGGGCGGCGCAGCTGGGCGGTCAAACCGCCGGGCGGGGCGAGCGAGCAGTTCGTCCGTCGAACGAAGAACCTTAACAACTGAATAGCGTACACAGGAAGAGCTTCAATTTCTCCGCATCACGTCGAGTTAAGCTACTAAGGGCGTACGGTGGATGCCTTGGTGCCAAGTGCCGAAGAAGGACGTGGAACACTGCGATAAGCCTCGGGGAGCCGTGTGCAGGCTGCGATCCGGGGATGTCCGAATGGGGAAACCCGGCGTCGGGACGCAAGTCTCCGATGTCATCCCTTGCTTGAATCCATAGAGCTTGGGAGGGGAACCTGGGGAACTGAAACATCTTAGTACCCAGAGGAAAAGAAATGATTCCGCTAGTAGTGGCGAGCGAACGCGGAAAAGCCCAAACCGGCTCGGCTTGCCGGGCCGGGGTTGTAGGACCGGCATATGGGAGTGATAAATCGATCGGCTAGCAGAATGGTGTTGAAAAGCCAACCATAGAGGGTGCTAGTCCCGTATGCGAAAGCGGATCGACTCCCGTCGGGATCCTGAGTACCACCGGGCACGCTAATCCGGTGGGAAGCTGGGGAGTCCACTCTCCAAGGCTAAATACACTTGGCGACCGATAGTGAACAAGTACCGTGAGGGAAAGGTGAAAAGTACCCCTGTTAGGGGAGTGAAATAGAACCTGAAACCGTGCGCTTACAAGCAGTCGGAGGGCTAATGGCGGGTCGGTGTCCCCGGGAAACCGGGTGATGCGCCGCTAGGCCTGACGGCGTGCCTTTTGGAGAATGAGCCGGCGAGTTAATCTCTGTGGCGAGGTTAAGGGAGTTACACCCGGAGCCGTAGCGAAAGCGAGTCTGAATAGGGCGAATTAGTCGCAGGGATTAGACACGAAACCGAGTGAGCTACCCATGGCCAGGGTGAAGCGAGTCTAACCGCTCGTGGAGGCCCGAACCTTTCGCTGTTGCAAAAGCGTGGGATGAGCTGTGGGTAGGGGTGATATGCCAAACGAACTCGGAGATAGCTTGTTCTCCCCGAAATAGCTTTAGGGCTAGCGTCACGCGTTCAGTACCGGAGGTAGAGCACTGGATGGGCTAGGGGGCTTATCGCTTACCAAACCCAACCAAACTCCGAATGCCGGTACTCCAGAGCGTGGCAGTCGGACTACGGGAGATGAGTTTCGTAGTCGAGAGGGAAAGAGCCCAGATCATCGGCTAAGGTCCTTAAGTCTGAGCTAAGTGGGAAACGATGTGGGATTGTTGAGACAGCCAGGAGGTTGGCTTAGAAGCAGCCATCCTTTAAAGAGTGCGTAACAGCTCACTGGTCAAACGGTCCTGCGCGGATAATTCAACGGGGCTTAAGTTCAGCACCGAAGCCATGGGTCTCGGTCGCCTGCGGGCGGCCGGGGCGGTAGGGGAGCGTTCTGTCTGCGCAGAAGGTCGACCGTGAGGACGACTGGAGCGGGCAGAAGTGAGAATGCCGGCATGAGTAGCGTGAAACACGTGAGAACCGTGTTCGCCGTAAGTCTAAGGTTTCCGACGGAAGGTCAATCCGCGTCGGGTTAGTCGGTCCTTAGCCGAGGCCGAAAGGCGTAGGCGATGGACATCCGGTCAACATTCCGGAACCACCTAGGTGGAGCGATGGGGTGACGCAGCGGGGTAGGCCAGCCTGCGATTGGTCGTGCAGGTGCTAAGCGTGTAAGCGATGACGGGCATAGGCAAATCCGTGCCCTGAGCCGAGGCGCAATAGCGAGCCCCAGAGGCGTAAGTGGTTGAGCCTTGTTGCCAAGAAAAACCTCTAAGTGATGAAACCTGGGTGACCGTACCGCAAACCGACACTGGTAGACGGGTAGAGTATACCAAGGCGAACGGGAGAACCCTCGTTAAGGAACTAGGCAAATTGGCCCCGTAACTTCGGGAGAAGGGGCGCCTCCTTGAGTGAAACTAAATCAGGTGGAGCTTGAGGAGGTCGCAGTGAAATGGCTCTGGTGACTGGTTACCAAAACCACAGGTCTCTGCAAAGCCGCAAGGCGATGTATAGGGGCTGACGCCTGCCCAGTGCCGGAAGGTTAAGGGGAGGGGTTAGCCGTAAGGCGAAGCTTTGAACCGAAGCCCCGGTGAACGGCGGCCGTAACTATAACGGTCCTAAGGTAGCGAAATTCCT
>WVZH01000036.1:4289-4575 GCA_011772595.1 Anaerolineales bacterium | reverse complement strand
CACTGTCTCAACGAGGGACCCGGCGAAATTGAAGTCGCGGTAAAGATGCCGCGTACCCGCAGCAGGACAAAAAGACCCCGTGGAGCTTTACTATAGCTTGGCATTGAGTTCGGGCTTAGCTTGTGTAGGATAGGTGGGAGGCTGTGAAGCTGGGGCGCCAGCCTCGGTGGAGCCAACAGTGGAATACCACCCTGGTTAAGTTTGGACCCTAACCCCTGACCGTTATCCGGCGGGGGGACAGTGCCTGGTGGGTAGTTTGACTGGGGCGGTCGCCTCCTAAAAGGTA
>WVZH01000036.1:2192-4191 GCA_011772595.1 Anaerolineales bacterium | reverse complement strand
GGCTCGGCACCTCGATGTCGGCTCATCGCATCCTGGGGCTGGATAAGGTCCCAAGGGTTGGGCTGTTCGCCCATTAAAGCGGTACGTGAGCTGGGTTCAGACCGTCGTGAGACAGGTCGGTCTCTATCCGCTGTGGGCGTAAGGGATTTGAGGGGAGCTGCCCCTAGTACGAGAGGACCGGGGTGGACAGACCGCTGGTGTGCCAGTTGTCGTGCCAACGGCATCGCTGGGTAGCTACGTCTGGCAGAGATAACCGCTGAAAGCATCTAAGTGGGAAACTCGCCCCAAGATGAGATCCCTCACCGGGTTAACCGGGTAAGGCCGCAGGAAGACTACCTGCTTGATAGGCGGCAAGTGTAAGCGCAGCAATGCGTTCAGCTAAGCCGTACTAATGGCCGAGGGCTTAACCTGTGGTGCGGAGAACTTGACGCTCTTCCATGCGCCTTACGGGCGCAGGGAACAGGGACTAGGGATTAGGGAACAGGATCGATAGCGACCTGATCCCAGATCCCTAACCCCTGATCCCTTCTTGTACGCTATTCCGTTGACTTAACATCTTCATATCGTTGAAATCCCCTTGGTGATTGAAGCGGCGGGGGTACACCTGGTCCCATACCGAACCCAGTAGTTAAGCCCGCCAGCGCCGATGGTACTTGGCTGGAGACGGCCTGGGAGAGTAGGTCATTGCCAAGGGGCTTTGCTTTTAAAGAGCAGGGATCGGGGATCAGGCACCAGGGCAGCTGGGCGCCGGGGTACCTAGGCGATAGGGAGCTTTTGGGATTGGAGTCACTTGTAGGTCATTGCCAAGGGGAACTGGCTTTATTCGCCCACCTCTTCACTATGAGCAGGTGGGTTTATCGTTTATAAAAACCCCCAGGTCCGCTCTATCGAGTGGTCAGCCTGCATAATCAATTTCGAAGGATAGACCGGCGACCGAGAAGTCGATATAGTGCCGATGGGTGTCGCAGTTGAACAATAAAGGTTCCAATGCCAGCCACAATCATACCGATGAGTTCTTGATGGGTAATATGTTCATCCAAGAATACAACCGCGAGGATTGGAATCCATATCATCATTGTGCCGTTAATGACACTTGATTCGGTCGCCGAGAGGTTGCGAAGCGTAAAATTCCAAAGAGTAAACGCAATTGCTGTATTGACAATAGCAAGCCAAGCTATGATAGCCCAGCCATGCAATCCAATGCTGGGCAGCCCCTGAACTATGATCCCACTGGTGAGTAACACAATGGAACCAATGCCCATACTAACGACTGTTACGATAAGTGGGTGCAGTTTTCCAGAACGGTTAATATCCCTCCCCAGAATTGAAGCACCTGCGTTTGCCAGGATGCCTATTGCAGACACGATAATCCCCACTTGATAATTTCTTGGAAATGCTGCCGGATAGAAGAAAATCACTGCGCCGAATATCGCGAGGATTACACCGACCCACTGGAATAATGTCGGTCGCTCATTAAGAAAACGAATTCCAAGGATTGCGACAGTTACGGAGCTAAAGCTCCATAGTAAATTGACCGATACAGCAGGCATGTAATCAAGAGCAACAAAAATGGCTCCTTGTGTTACTGTGTAAAGAAGTAAGCCCAGAAAAAGAAGTTGCGACAAAGATCGTTTTGTAATTGAACGAAGAGATGATCCACTCTTGATCATAAAAACTACTGGCAGGAGAAAGATAAATGCTAACGTATACCTCAATCCAGCGAATGTGAGTGCGGGGATCTCCTGAAGCCCAATCTTGACAAAGACCCAAGAAGTTGCCCATAGAAATACAACAAAAAGAGCGATTATCGCTGATGAGGTTCGTGAGTTGTTTATATGTAATTTCATAAAGGATTATTTATTTGCAGGATAACCAAGATTATACAGAATCAAGTCAACATAAGGGGGTGGGAGTCACTTGTAGGTCATTGCCAAGGGGTTTTGTATTTAAGGGATTAGGCGGTCAGGGATCAGGCGCCAGCCGGGGATTTTTGACCCAT
>WVZH01000036.1:1911-2094 GCA_011772595.1 Anaerolineales bacterium | reverse complement strand
CGCCGTGCGAATGACGTTCAGCGCGATCACCACGACGGATAGGATCGCCACCCAATACGAACTGAAGAAGATCGGCGCTGCAATCCAGGCCAGGATGACGCCTGCATACCCCGGATGCCGCACCAGGCGGTAGGGACCAGCGCTGACGACGGTGTGGCCGCGATCGGTTTGAATGCGTACGTG
>WVZH01000036.1:0-1812 GCA_011772595.1 Anaerolineales bacterium | reverse complement strand
CGCCGTCACCGGCATGAGGATCTTGTCCCACGATTTGACATCTTCCCGTCCGCCAGCTTCAGCACGCTCTCTGGCCATTTCTGGGTTTTTGAGCAGCACGAGCGCGCGACTCGACACGAGGACAATCAGGGTCATGGCCGTGTACGCCCAGCCCTCCCACCAGTCGAGACGCCCCGCGGCGAGGAAAAGCACGCCCAGCATCAGGATCGTCGTGACCACGAAGCGGATGGCTGCCCGCCATGGGAACCCCGTAATCTCATTCGTGTTAGATGGTGTGTTTGATTGTGGGTCCATTTTTTCCTCCCGCCGACTAGAAGAATTTGTATCCCGATGGATCACATCGGGAGGGTCAATATTGGTTTCAATTTCGATCATTATCTAGGAATTCAATGTACAGCGCGGGACAGGGGGCTGACGTTTTGCTTCCGCTGGCGAATCTACGCCGGGGGATACTGGTAGGCCATTGCCAATTTTTTTATGGGATCAGATAGTAGGGATCAGGGATCAGGCACTGGGGCACCTGGGATTTGGGTTTGATACGAGTTGGTGATTGGATGGGGAAGTCGTTCAATGCTTTGAGGTGCCGATTCCAAGTTTCACCGATCTAGGCCGTATGACTTATTCAGTGTCTTTCGCTCTACGGAATGTTAGAAATCGCGGGACTCTGGAGGCGTAGATTTCATATGCCTGACCGTATTTACGCCTCAACCAAGGCTCCTCTGTAAACGGGGCTAAGATAAACCAGAGGATGCCCATCACCCCTGTGATGTAAACAAGAAGAGAATTACACAGAACGGCATACCCGGCGATGAGCAGGATATCCCCCAGGTATTGCGGATTGCGAGTGAAACGGTAGGGTCCGTCCGTCGCGAGCTCGCCCACCAATCCCTGGGTCTCGTGAACACCTAGCGTCTTCACCCCCCAGAAGATCAATCCAAGCCCTGAGAACATCAGTAGACACCCTAGCGGGATTCGCATCCAGTGATGGAGGACAAATGTGTTCCAGTCGAGGAAACCCAAGACGAGAACGCCGAAGAAGGATATTGTCGTCAAGCCCCACGTCCAGAGATACTGCCAGGATCCTCGACCTGGCGGAGGCCACGCCCGGAACTTGGGGATCAACAACGTCAGGACCAGCGATCCGCCGAGAAGTAACTCCGATACCAGAGTGATGATGAACAATGATTTGATCATGTGCCATCGAATAACGGATAGACGCCAAATAATATTATATTGAAGGATCCGCTGTTTGGGGGTTTGTTAATGGGAAAGTCAATCCTAAAGCGATCTGCGTTCTGTCTGAGCAATGCAATCTATGTTATCAGGGTTAGATTCCGGGGATGAAGTACGTCGGCGAGAGATTATGCCGGATCAGGGATCGCCAGTTGGATGCGAGCCGCGCTCGCAGCAAGACTCTGCGCAGGTCCCCTGCTCGATCATAACGATCGTCTGGATATTTGGCGAGCGACTTGCGTATCACCGCTTCGATCTCACGCGGAACGTTCGCCATCGCTGGTGGTAGCTCGTTGAGTTGCTTGTCGAGTAGCGACACTAAATCACCGTTCCCTTGGTTGAATGGGAGTTTCCCGGTAGGTAACTCGTACAGCACAACGCCCAGGGAATAGATGTCGGAGCGTAGATCCGGGGTTCCGCCGCTNNTGGTTCATCCTGGAGGGCGTGAGACATACGGGCCAAGCCGAAGTCCGTCAGAACGACCCGCAGGTCCGGAGGGACGGGGCTGTCGGGGTCTACGGGGAGTGTATCACTCAGGAATATGATGTTGGCAGGCTTGATGTCGAGGTGGACGAATCC
>WVZH01000545.1:32727-35794 GCA_011772595.1 Anaerolineales bacterium | reverse complement strand
TATGCGATGCTGCGAAGAGGTCCGTTGAGATCAGGTTTCTCGATCATACTGTTCAGCGCGCTTTTCATCCTCCCGATATCGCCACCCTATGCAGTTGGGATTCTGGGCATCGTGGCTTTGATTTGGCTTTGGGAGGGACGAGCGGGGATATTCCAGACCAGGTGGTTGCTTTTCGGCCTGATCGGTTTCGCTTTGGTGGCGATCGTGTTTGTTGTCCGGTCTTGGTCGACGATAGGAGATCTATCCGGATCGGGGTTGGAGGTCCTGATCTCTTGGTGGGAGTCTCTTGGTGCGAGTTGGCATTTGGATGAGATCTGGGCTCAGTCCGATTGGACGCGCCATTTCCTGCGCAGCTTTCCGGTGTGGGCTCAGTTTCCCCTAATTGTTTTGTACGGCGTTTTCCGCCCCTTCCTGCCAGGAGCATTGATCGATAGCGGCGCGCCACTATGGCGGATTATCGCGATCTGGCGTGGGATGGGCTGGTTTACGCTGCTACCTATTCTCGTCTATGCGCCTCTGACGGCGATTCGCCACGCCGGTTGGCGAAGCTTACCTGCGGTTCTATCAGTAATGGTGTGGGGTTCTACCCTGATTGCTTCTTTTCGAGGGGCAGGAGATCAGTGGGATAACCCTCGCTATCGGGTGGCATTCATCGCGCTACAGGCAGCCCTCGTGGGGTGGGCGTGGGTCAACGCTCGTGAAACCCAAAATCCGTGGTTGCGACGAATCATGCTCCTTGCAGGCTTGGTTACCGCACTTTTTACTTTGTGGTACGCCTTTCGAAATCGTTTGCTACCCTTCTTTACACCTTTGCATGCTATTGGAAGCATCGTGGGCATCGGTCTCCTTACCTTGATTATCTTCTTCGTGCTCGACTTCAGGCGTGCCCGTCGAGCAACCCCTTGACGAATATCTAACTACGAGTATAATTCAGTGCCTGAATTTTAGATTTGCCGGTCCAGGCAAATGCGAGGATACCTTCTGTTGGCATCGTAAGTTCGAACACTGGTTGTAATATTCGATCGCTGCGGGTCCGACATGAATAGAGGAGCAGCTATGCCAAGAGCGTTAATCACCGGAATTACAGGTCAGGATGGGTCCTACCTTGCCGAGTTCCTGCTCAGCAAGGGTTACGAGGTCCACGGTATGATCCGCAAGGCAAGCACCTTCAATACAGGGCGGATCGATCACATCTATCAGGATCCACACGAGCCCAAGGCGCGATTATTTTTGCATTACGGGGATCTGACCAGTTCGGAAGTCCTCACCAATTTGGTTTACAACATCCATCCAGACGAGGTCTACAACCTGGGTGCACAATCCCACGTAAAAGTCAGCTTTGATATGCCCGAGTACACCGGTTCGGTTACGGGGTTAGGGACGACGAGAATTCTCGAGGCAATACGTCGCAGCGGTATCAAGGCGCGTTTCTATCAGGCCTCTTCGAGTGAAATCTATGGTAATGCGCCGCCACCACAGAGCGAGAGTACGCCGTTTGAACCTCGAAGTCCATATGCAATTGCCAAGGTTTACGCTTATTGGATCACGGTCAATTACCGTGAGGCCTACGAGATGTTCGCTGTCAATGGCGTCATGTTCAACCACGAGAGTCCTCGACGCGGCGAAACGTTTCTGACTCGAAAGGTGACACGTGCGATCGCACACATCCTGGCCGACCTACAGGACAAGCTCTATTTGGGAAACCTCGATTCTCGTCGTGATTATGGCTACGCCCCGGAGTACATCGAAGTGATGTGGCGTATGCTGCAACTGGAGAAGTCCGACGACTTCGTTGTCGGGACAGGTGTGGCGCCGACGATGCGCGAATTTGTGCAAAATGCCTTTGATTACGCTGGTTTGGACTGGGAGAAGTACGTTGAGATTGATAGCAGGTATTACAGGCCCACGGAGGTCGATTTCTTACAGGCGGACTCCACGAAGGCACGAAAAGTGTTGCAATGGGAGCCGAAAATCACCTTTAAACAACTGGCGCGTATCATGATCGATGCTGACATGCAAGCAATCGGTATGGAGCCGATCGGAGAAGGTTTAAAGATCCTCGAGCAAAACTTCACCGGCTGGCACCGATGGGACAAGAGCGTAACCGCGATGCTCAACACTATTCACAACGGTGTGGAATAGCCAAGAGGTTGCAGTATTGATTGAGAGGTCCGATCCGGGTTGACGTTCAGGGTGAAGTGTATTCTCGATCTCATTACCTTGTGGTGAGGCAGAAGGATGACTATGGATACGAGTACGCAAACAAATCGTGAATTGCGAATGTTGGAGCACATTGAACACGACCCCGACATCACGCAGGCGTCTCTCGCTGCCAAGCTGGGTGTTGCAGTGGGGACCGTGAATTGGCATCTGAAGCGGATGGTTAAAAAGGGGTACGTCAAAGTCAAGAGGGCTGAGAGGAAAAAACTACGCTACATCATCACACCCCAGGGGATCGCGTTACGCGCCCGATTGACGGTGGCTTATATTGAGAACTCGATGGCGCTCTACCGACAAACCCGACAAAAGGCACGTGAAATTCTGAATCTTGCACGCAATGAAGGATACCGTGAAATTGCCATTGATGGCCACGGCGACATCGCGGATATCTGTCGACTGACCTGCCTGGAGCTTGGTTTCTCGATCGTGGGAGCTCCTGAAGACGGAAAAATACCCGTGCTTGAGATTCAGGGTGAGGAAGTCAGGCTCAAGCGGCCTACGGATGGCTAAGTGCATTGTAAGCGATATTTTGATGGGCTTGCATTTTTACGAACTCAAATTCGACGAATAAGGAGATCGTATGGAACAAACAAAAGTTCTTGTGACTGGAGCGGGCGGATTCATCGGTCATCATCTGGTGAGGTTTCTAAAAGATAACGGATATTGGGTGCGAGGTGTGGACATAAAACTCCCCGAGTTCGGTGACACCGAAGCTGATGAATTCGAATTGTTGGACTTACGAAAATGGCCCAACTGCCTTCAGGCCACACGCGGCGTCGAGGAGGTTTACGCGCTGGCGGCGGACATGGGTGGAATGGGTTTCATCTCGTCGAATCACTCGCGTATC
>WVZH01000545.1:29291-32713 GCA_011772595.1 Anaerolineales bacterium | reverse complement strand
CTCAAGGAGGAGGATGCCTACCCCGCTCAGCCTCAAGACGCTTACGGTTGGGAGAAACTGATTACTGAGCGCCTTTGTTCCCACTATCGAGAAGATTTCGGACTTGAGACGCGCATTGTCCGCTTCCACAACATATTTGGTCCCATGGGAACGTGGGAGGGAGGCCGGGAGAAAGCTCCTGCGGCTTTATGCCGGAAGGTTGCCGTAGCCAAATTGACAGGAAATCCAGAGGTTGAAATCTGGGGAGATGGAATGCAGACGCGCTCGTTCTGCTATATCGACGACTGTTTGGTCGGGATTTACAAGTTGATGCGCTCTGATCATTATGAGCCTATCAATCTGGGCCAGGATCGATTGATCGCCATCAACGAATTGGTCGACATCATCGCTGAGAGCGCGGGTATTGAAGTTGTGAAAAAGCATGTGCCGGGCCCACAAGGTGTGCGGGGACGAAACTCGGATAACAGTCGTCTACGCGAGGTCCTATCTTGGGAACCGGAGATATCGTTGGAAGAGGGATTGGCGCGTACGTATGCCTGGATTGAGGACCAGGTGAAGATGAAGTTCGAACAGCAGGGCATGCCGGAACCAGCATAGATCGTGTAACGATGTCGAAATATCTGAAGGCCAGGAAATGGGTCAAGGAGCAGCGCGTATGTCGCGGCATGTTTTGATCACCGGTGGCGCCGGCTATATCGGATCGATGCTTGTTGGTGCCCTGCTTCGTCGCGGCGAATGGGTCACTGTGGCAGACAACCTGTTGTTTGGCGGTGGATCCCTTTTGCCCTATCTTGCCGATCCGGCATTCCGTTTTCTACGGGAGGATGTTTGCCGGCCAGGCTTGCTTGATCGCGTTGAACAAGCATCACAGTCAAGTGGTGCGCCTCCACTCTCGGCGATCGTTCATTTGGCGGCCATCGTGGGATTCCCCGCATGTCAAGTTGCAGATCGCGATGTAGTGTGGAAAACGAACGTGGATGCGGTACAGCGAATTTTCGACGAGGCGAACACTCACGGCGTCGAACGCTTTACACTCGCCTCTACGTACAGCGTCTACGGGGTCGCAGAAGATGATAAACCTGTCACGGAGGAAGCAGAACTCCGTCCTCAATCGCTCTATGCGGAGACAAAGATTGCCGCCGAGTCATCTCTGAGGCAAGCGGCGCACCAATCCGACTGTGCACCATTGATCCTTCGCTTCGCAACGTTGTACGGAGTTTCACCCCGAACGCGTTTCGATCTGCTCGTCAATCAATTTGTACTCGAAGCTTTTAGCCAGGGTGAGTTGCTGATTTATGAAGGAGACAACAGCCGCTCCTTTGTGCACATTCAGGATGTGATCACTGGCTTGCTGATGGGACTCGATGCTCCCATTGAAAAGACCAGAGGGCAGGTCTTTAACCTGGGTCATCCAGATGGCAACTCTACCAAGGATGAGATCGTGGCTTTGGTGTGCAAGGCGTTACCGAACACACAAGTGCGGCGTAAGAACATGCACCTTGATGGGGATATGCGGGATGTGCGAGTGTCCTACGAGAAGATTGAAAAGGAGCTTGGCTTCAGTGCACAACGAGATATACCCGATGGGATCGACGAGGTTCTATTTCTGCTGCGTTCCGGATTGATCGCCGATCCGTATCACCCCGCATACCGCAACGCTCCCCCAATCGTCGCTTGAGATACATGCTGAAGGAGTAGTGGATGGTAGAAAGGCAATCTGTAGAAAGGTACTGGTCGGAGAGACGTGTGTGCGTTACCGGTGGGTCGGGTTTCCTCGGCAACTATGTCACCGAGAAACTCCGGCAACGAGGTGCTAAGGATATCTTCATCCCGCGTATTGAAGAATACGATTTGGTCCAACCGGATGCGGTCATACAAATGCTGTCGGATGCACGACCCGACATCGTGATTCATTTGGCCGCGAATGTCGGTGGGATCGGTGCGAACCTCGCTCGACCGGCGGAGTTCTTCTACGACAATCTCATGATGGGCGCTCAATTGATCCATGAATCCTGGAAGGTAGGCGTTGAGAAGTTCGTGGCCATCGGCACCGTTTGTGCTTATCCAAAGTTTACTCCGGTACCATTCCGGGAAGGTGACCTGTGGAATGGCTACCCGGAGGAGACGAACGCGCCCTATGGTCTGGCCAAAAAGATGATGCTGGTCCAATCGCAGGCGTATCGGGATCAATATGATTTCAACTCCATTTTCCTCATCCCCGTAAATCTATACGGACCTGGCGATAATTTTGATCTCGCCTCTTCACACGTTATTCCGGCGTTGGTTCGCAAGTGCCTCGAGGCTCAGGAACGAGGCGAAGACGAAGTCGTTGTATGGGGAGATGGCTCTCCCACGCGGGAATTTCTATACGTCGAGGATGCCGCGGAGGGCATTCTATTAGCCGCGGAGCGCTACAACCACAGTGAGCCAGTCAATCTCGGATCCGGGCAGGAGATCAGTATCAAAGATCTCGCTGAAACGATTGCCGAGCTGACTGGTTTTCAGGGAAAACTTCATTGGGATACATCGAAGCCAAACGGTCAGCCGCGTCGAGTGTTGGACACTTCGAGAGCAGAGCAATTATTCGGTTTCAAAGCTCAGATGCCTTTCGAGGACGGCTTGCGAAGGACGATCGATTGGTACCGTAGGCATCGAAAGAACATTGCCGAACGGGCGGTTTCATGAGCGTGCAAGAGATATCTTCCGATGCGCAGGCGGCNNTATCGGGAGTTGGTCTATTTCCTGCTTTGGCGCGACATCAAGGTGCGTTACAAACAGACGCTTCTAGGGGCTGCTTGGGCGATTCTCAAACCCTTCTTCAGCATGGTGGTTTTCAGCATCATCTTCGGCCAATTGGCGGGACTGCCTACCGATGGTGTGCCGCCGCCGCTGTTCTACTATGCCGGGTTGCTGCCCTGGGTGTTCTTCCAAGATGGGATCAGTAAAGCGAGTGAGAGTCTTGTAGCGGGGCGCAATTTGATCACCAAGGTGTACTTTCCGCGACTGGCGATGCCACTCTCCTCCGTGGTCGCAGGTTTGGTGGACTTTGGTTTGGCCTTTGTCGTCCTGATCGGTATGATGATCTATTTTCGTTTTGTCCCTACATCAGCGATCTGGTCTTTGCCGTTTTTTCTGCTCTTAGCGTTAATCACCTCCCTAGGAACCGGCCTCTGGCTGGCGGCTTTAAATGTTGCCTATCGCGACATTGGGTATGTAACGCCGTTCATCGTGCAGGCTTGGCTTTATGCTTCTCCAGTGGCTTATTCGGCAACACTGATCCAGGATGACTTCTGGCGTATCTTGTATGGACTGAATCCGATGGCGGGCGTCGTGCAAGGGTTTCGATGGGCCATCCTTGGAGCTGGGCAACCAGAATCACAGTTTCTGGCGGCTTCGACTTTGGTGGCTTTGCTCCTTTTAAT
>WVZH01000545.1:14546-29248 GCA_011772595.1 Anaerolineales bacterium | reverse complement strand
TATCGGTGAGCAAGTTAGCGGATACCGAACCTTGCGTGACGTGCTGGTCCAAACCGCTGGCGCACCTTTGCGGCGATTAACTTCATCCTTACGCGGCGAAGCGCATCAGAAAAGGCAGCAGACGATCTGGGCGTTGCGTCACGTTTCCTTCGAGGTGTGTCAGGGAGAAGTCTTAGGGATCATCGGGAAGAACGGAGCTGGCAAGAGCACACTGCTGAAGCTTCTCTCGCGCATCACGGAACCGACGGAAGGCAGAGCAACAATCCGTGGACGCGTAGGTTCGCTACTGGAAGTGGGCACAGGTTTCCACCCCGAATTGACCGGTCGAGAGAACATATTCCTCAACGGCGCGATTTTGGGGATGAAGCGATCGGAGATCGAGCGCAGATTCGACGAGATCGTGGCATTTGCTGAGGTGGAGAAATTCATCGATACACCCGTTAAGCGTTATTCGAGTGGAATGTATTTGCGGCTTGCGTTTGCCGTCGCGGCCCATCTCGAGCCTGAGATTTTATTGATCGACGAGGTGCTTGCGGTCGGCGATGCGGCGTTCCAGCAAAAATGCCTAGGAAAGATGAGCGAAGTCGCCCAAGAGGGTCGCACCGTTCTCTTCGTAAGCCACAATATGTCAGCGATTTTACGGCTCACCGAAGAGGCCATTGTGCTCGATCAAGGTAGTCTGGTCTTACGCGCGCCTTCGAGCGAAGCCGTCGATTTCTACATGACATCTGGAATGTCACAGACAGGCGAGCGCGTATGGTCGGGAGATGAGCGATTGTCTTCCGCCGCGCCGTTCCGTCCCATTGCCCTGAGGGTCCTCAACGACCGTGGGGAGGTGGTGGACCGTGTTTTAGCGAAGGAGGAATTCGATGTCGAGTTCGAGTACGAACTCGAGGAAGACATCACCGGCTTGCGTGTCGGTCTGTATCTTTATACAGCGCGCGGGGAACCGGTCCTCACCTCATTCGACACCGACGACCCCGTCCTCTATGAACACTATTCCACTCGGCCTGCAGGACGCCATCGCAGCCGCTGTCGCCTCCCCAGCTTCTGGCTCAATGAGGGTGCCTTCGTCCTAGGTGTGAATGCGAGCGCTTTCCGCGTTCGCTCCTACTTCACGGATGTTCACGCGTTGACATTCACTGTTGAGGGCACAGGTGCGCCGGGAAGCCATTGGCAGGAAAGGCGTCGAGGCCCGTTGAGACCGGCGTTGAAGTGGGAGATCCTGAAGAGCGAGGAAATTCAGCCGTGACCGAACGAGGGCTAAAAAGCACGGCGAAATCGTTGCTGGGCAATATTCCATTCGCAGTCGAATTATGGCAGTCGATTCGACCTGCGAGCGGTGAAATACCGGGAGGATATCGCCTGGATAAGCTTGAGGCGGTACTGCCTTCGTGGGTTGGCGCAGCATCTGCAACTCGAACGATAGTCAAACCAAAACGCTCGAAGAGGATCTTAATTGTCTGTGCATTGAGCTGGTGGGTGGAGTACGGCACAGCGTTGGGTTTGTGGTTGTCGAGTCAGGGGCACGATGTAGAGATGGCGTTTCTTCCCTATCGAAGGTGGACTGAAGACGTTCGCCGGTTCGATGTTCGCCGTCAGCGTTCGTACTTGAAAAATGTGCTTGCACCGACCAAACCGCTTTTCCGTATCCACGATCTGCTTGGTCTCTCACCAAGCGACTTGCCAAGCGACTTGATACGCTCGATTGAGGCACAGAGTCGGATCGATGTCCAATATACAATGCGCCGGGAGACCATCAGCGTCGAGAACGACGGCCAGGATCACAAGCTTTACGGCTTGCGCCTAGCGAGAAATCTGACCTTTAGCCGCACGCTCTATGCGCTGATGCAAGAGCGACCTTTCGATTTGATGATCTTGCCGAATGGGAGCATTCTGGAATTTGGAGCGGCGTACCGCTTGGCACGATTTCTCGATGTGCCTGTGGTCACATATGAGTTCGGCGAGCAGAGAGGGCGGATTTGGCTCGCTCAAAATGACGAGGTCATGCTCCAGGATACCAGTAAACTCTGGCGGGCAAGAGGTCATGTGGAACTGACGGAAGACGAAGTGAGTGCGCTCACGGAACTTCGTCAGGCTCGCCGTGGCGGGAAGCTCTGGTCCAACTTCACGCGGCAATGGCAAACACAAGAAAGCAAAGGCGCCAACGCGGCTCGTGAAGCCTTGGGTCTGGATGGAAATCGACCGATCACGCTCCTTTGTACCAACGTCGTGGGGGACAGTTTATCCCTAGGAAGGCAATTATTTACGGACGGGATGGCCGATTGGTTGATGAAAACGGTGAGTTTCTTTGCCGATCGTCCGGAGACTCAACTGGTGGTACGGGTACACCCGGGGGAGCTACGTGGTGTGGGGCACCCATCCGAAGAGATCGTACAGGCGGCATTACCGGAGATGCCGGACCATGTGATCGTGGTGCCGCCTGATGCCAAGGTCAACACCTATGATCTCATTGAGATTACTCACTTGGGATTGGTTTACACAACGACTGTCGGCTTAGAGATGACCATGAGTGGCATTCCTGTCGTCGTCGCTGGTCGGACTCACTACCGCGAGAAGGGATTCACGCACGATCCCGATTCATTCGATGAGTATTTTTCGATGATCGACATGCTCCTGGCCAGGCCTTTTGGTGAGGGATTGAGCCTTGAGGAAATGGCCCTAGCGGAGCGATATGCTTATCGTTTCTTCTTCGAGTATGCACTACCTTTTCCTTGGCATTTGCGTTACTTCTGGGAGGACATAAACTCACATCCTTTGGAGGATTGCCTCGAGCCAGAGGGTCAGATGCGATACGAGAGGACACTTGCGGCTCTTAGCGGAGATCCGGTGGTGTGGGGAGCTAACTGATTAGAGAAGGTTGATGTTGCAGACGGAGATTGATCCAGACATCAAGCAGCGCGTGCGTGAGTTCTACGACTCGATCGGGTGGCGAGAGATCGGGGAGGGTGTATACCAGAACGCGCGCTATGAGGATTTACGCCCGGTTGTTAGGGAGTATATCCATCGCTGTCACGTGCGTGTTGGTCGGCATCTTCCATCGGAGGGGATCTATCTGTTGGACGGTGGATCAGGCCCCATCCAATACCCGGAGTATATCGAGTATTCCCGAGGATATCGGTATCGCGTTTGCTTGGATATCTCGAAGCGCGCACTCACCGAAGCGCGAACCCGCATCAAGGGACACGGGCTGTTCGTTGTTGGAGACATCGCCCACCTTCCTTTCAAGGACGGTACCTTTCAAGGTGTGGTGTCTTTACACACAGTCCATCACCTCCCCCCACAAGATCATCGAGCGGCCTTTCTGGAGTTTAATCGAGTACTTCAGGATGGCGGGAGGGCAGTGGTCGTGCATAGTTGGAAGACGCATTCCCCACTCCGTCGCCTGTCGGATGGTCCGGTCGAGATCGCATTCAAACTGATCCGTCTCTACCGAAGATTGCGAGGATTGGAGGAGTCTCCTCGCAATCTGCCGGGCACGGAGGAATCACCTGAGACCCAGGCACTGTTATCTGCGCCCGGTAGCTACACGTATTCGCATGGATATCGATGGATGAAGGAAAACCTCAAGCAATTGGCTGGTTTGGATATCCGGGTATGGCGTAGTGTGAGCACGAATTTCATGCGTGCGTTTGTCCATCGCAGATTTTTCGGTCGCATGTGGTTACGGATGTTGTACTGGTTGGAGGAGAGGGCACCTCACTTCTTCGGCCGCTTTGGACAGTATCCGATGATCCTATTTGAAAAACATTTGGAAAGGTCGACGTAGATGAACTGGAAGAAGAAAGTCGTTTTGATCACGGGCGGGACGGGCTCCTTTGGGCGGAAATTCGTCCAGATCATGCTCGAGGATTATCACCCAGCAAAACTTATCGTCTTCAGTCGTGACGAACTCAAGCAGCACGAGATGGTCACAGCCGGATTGGATCATCCATCTTTGCGGTATTTCATTGGTGACGTTCGCGACCAATTACGCCTACGCCGAGCGATGCACGGTGTTGATGTCGTCGTGCACGCCGCGGCACTCAAGCAGGTGCCGGCCTGCGAATACAACCCGATTGAAGCTATTATGACCAACATTATGGGGGGGCGAAATGTCATCGAAGCGGCGTTGGACATGGGTGTCGAGAGAGTAATGGCATTGAGCACCGACAAAGCGGTCAATCCCATCAACTTGTATGGTGCTACCAAGCTCGCTGCAGAGAAGCTGTTCGTTCAGTCCAATTCCTATGCCGGTGGCACGGGTACTCGTTTCTCATGCGTGCGCTATGGCAACGTCGTCGGCAGTCGAGGTAGTGTGGTGCCATTGTTTCTCAAACAACGGGAGGAGGGGCGCATTAGTATCACGGATGAACGTATGACTCGCTTCTGGCTCTCTTTGGAGCAAGGTGTGCGTTTCACCATCCGATGCATTGAACAGATGCTGGGTGGCGAGGTGTTCGTCCCTAAGATCCCAAGCATGCGTATCGTTGATTTAGCGCTAGCGATCGCCCCAGATGCCGAGTTGGAATACATCGGAATTCGTCCGGGTGAAAAGGTGCACGAATCGTTGATCTCTGAAGACGAGGCGCGCCATACCCTTGAATTGGAAGACATGTATGTCGTCGAACCCACCGGTGCTTTGTGGTTCGGTCACGGTTGGCGTGAGGAAGGAAAGCCGCTGCAGGAAGGCTTTTCCTACACCAGCGACAATAACGAACAATGGCTTTCAAGGGAGGAGTTGAGGGACATCGTCGTAGAGCTCGAGAATGCGGTAGCTGCACAGGATGCCTGAGGATGGCACGAGTATTGGTGACGGGTGCAAGCGGTCTGTTGGGTGCGAATTTGGTGCTGACGATATCCGAGCAGCATTCCGTTGTGGCCGTCTGTCACCAGCATTGGGTGGATTTTGAGAACGTTGGGGTTGTCGCCGCCGATCTCGGCAAGCCCGGCGCTGCCCAATCCATCATGCAAAGTTACAAGCCTGAATGGGTCGTACATTGCGCTGCGGCGTCGCACGTGGACAGCTGCGAAGAAGATCCGAATTGGGCATTTCGCCTAAACAAAGACATGGCAACGTATGTGGCACATGCTACCCGAGAGGTCGGTGCAAGCCTGATACACATCTCGACCGATGCCGTGTTTGATGGTTGGCAGGGCGATTATCAGGAAACAGAAGAACCCAATCCGATCAACGTTTACGGCGAGAGCAAATGGGCTGGAGAACGTGCCGTTGCGGAAGCCCATCCGGGTGCGATTATCGTGCGTACGAATTTTTATGGATGGAACGTACAGCCGAAGCTAAGCTTGGCGGAATGGTTCTTGGAGCGTTTGGAGCGAGGTGAGACGTGCCAAGGATTTACTGATGTATGGGTGACGACCATGTTGGTCAACGATCTCGCTTTGATTTTGGTAAGGATGCTTGAAGCGGGGCTGAAGGGAACGTATCACGTCGTTGGTAGCGATTGCATGAGCAAGTATGAGTTTGGGCTTTTTCTGGCAGATATTTTTGATCTAGACGGGAAGCTTATAGAGCCCATCCCTGTGGAAAAACTGAACCTGAGCGCCAGCCGCCCCAAACGAATTTGCTTGAATGGAGAGAAGGTCGCTCAGGCACTCCAGGTCGATTTGCCGAGTGTCATCGCAGGGCTAAGACGTTTCCGCAGGCTACGTGAAGGCGGGTACCCGGACCGTTTGCGGAGCCTCATGAGGAGAGAGCCATGAATGCGCGAGAAATCAAAATTGGTGAGCGCTGGATTGGTGGGAGCCATCCCACTTATTTCGTCGCCGATATCGCGGCCAATCATGATGGCGACCTGGAACGCGCCAAGATGCTGATCAAATTGGCGAAGGAGGCCGGAGCGGACGCAGCCAAGTTTCAGAATTTTCGGGCTCCAAATATCGTGTCCGATTTCGGATTCAAATCGCTCGGAGGTCAATTGTCACACCAGGCCGAATGGAAGAAATCGGTATTTGAAGTCTATGAGGATTACTCGATCGATCTAGATTGGACTCCCATTCTGAAAGAGGAGTGCGACAAGGTCGGAATCCACTATTTTTCATCGCCATACGATTTTGAGGCAGCAGATATGTTGGAGGCATATGTGCCCGCTTATAAAGCGGGGTCCGGCTTGATGAGTTGGCCTGAGATGCTCGTCTATATAGCCAAGAAAGGAAAGCCATTATTTGTGGCGACGGGTGCTTGCGATATGAGCGAAGTCGTCCGCAATGTTCGTGCGGTTCTGTCGGAAAATCCTGATCTGATCTTGATGCAATGCAATACGAATTACACAGGCAGTGCGGAGAACTTCGACCACATCCACCTCAATGTCTTGAAGACATACGCAACGGTCTTCCCGAACGTCGTCCTAGGGCTCTCTGATCACACTCCAGGTCACGCGACAGTGCTTGGGGCCGTCGCGTTCGGCGCGCGCGCTATCGAGAAGCACTTCACGGACGACACCAGCCGCGAAGGACCGGATCATGGATTCGCAATGGATCCGGACGCATGGTCGCAGATGGTCGAGCGTACGCGAGAGCTAGAGCGTGCACTCGGTTCTCCTGACAAGCGTGTAGCGGACAACGAGAAAGATACCGTCGTCCTGCAGCGACGTTGCCTGCGCGCGGCTCGTGACATCAAGGCCGATGAGAAATTGACTCGCGAAATGATTGATGTCTTACGACCTGCTACGCCTGGTGCGATCGAGCCGTACCGCATTGAAGACGTCATCGGCACAAAGGCGCTTGTTGACATTCCGTTCGGTGACGCGTTACGCTGGACAGATTTGAGGGAGTAGTGCGGGTTTTATACCTTTCCAAGAGCTACACGCCCCACGACGTTCGCTTTCTAGAGGGGCTTTCCCACACCGACCATGAGCTGTATTTCCTGCAGATGGGAAGCTCTGATGGCCAAGAAGACAGGTCGTTGCCAAGTGGTATCCAATCTGTCGCCTGGCCTTTACAACACGAGCGACCGCAGTGGTTCCAATTAGTGCGCAAGGTGCGCGAGTTGCGACGGGTTATCAAGGATGTGCAACCTGACCTAATCCACGCTGGGCCGGTACAAGAAGTCGCCTTCTTTGTAGCGCTGGCTGGCTTCCATCCTCTCATCACCATGTCTTGGGGATCGGATATGCTTGTCGAAGCAGATCAAGGACTGGGGCGCATCATCGCCCGATATACGATCAGCCGTAGCGATGTTTTCATATGTGATTGTGAGACCGTGCGGCAAAGTGCCCTGCAGCTAGGCATGCGGGCTGATCGTATTGTTGTTTTTCCTTGGGGTGTAGATCTGGATCACTTCTCACCTGGCAGCGCCGATGGCTTGAAGAACCAATTGGGTTGGGAAAACGAATTCTTGGTTCTCTCTACACGTGCTTGGGAACCGCTTTACGGGATCGATGTGGTCCTTGAGGGCTTCATCCGTGCAGCCGGGAAAGAGCCAAGCTTGAGGTTACTCATGTTGGGGAGAGGATCCTTGAGGGGAGAGGTCGAGAAATTCGTCCGTGAGCATGATTTGGAGGACCGCGTTTATCTGCCCGGTCAGGTGCACTACGAAGAGCTGCCTCAGTACTATCGCGCCAGCGACCTCTACGTGAGTGCATCCTACAGCGATGGCTCTTCGGTTTCGTTGATGGAGGCATTGGCCTGTGGGTGTCCGGCGTTGGTGTCGGATATACCGGCCAATCGAGAATGGGTCAGGCCGGGTGTGCATGGCTGGTTGTTTGATGCCGGCGATCCCGAAGGCTTGGCAACAGGGATTTTGCAGGCAGCGATGGAAAGGGGTCGCTTGGTTGAAATCCAGGCGGCTGCGCGTGAGCTGGCGGAACAGCGCGCGAACTGGAAGCACAATTTCCAGGAACTACTGCGGGGCTACGAGATGGCGGTCTCTATTTGAGAGACCGTGGAGGCGGTTGATGTTGAGCTTCGAAGACATTGTGGATGGCATTCGAATGACGGGTGTGGGGAATGGCGACACGATCATGGTCCACAGTTCATACAAATCCTTGGGTGGTGTGGAAGGCGGCGCCGAGACGGTCATTGATGCGCTCGTGGAAGCTGTCGCACCAGATGGGACCGTGCTGTTCCCGACATTCAATTTTGAATCCTGGACGGAAACGCATTATTTCGATATCCGGGAGACCTTCTCAAGGATGGGTGTACTTACAGAGCTGGCGAGATGGCGAGATGATGCGATACGAACTCCCCATCCAATTTATTCTTTTGCCGCCTTGGGAAAAGGTAAGGATGAATTTGGCGCCTGCGATGACGTTGAGGCTTTTGGAGATAATTCGGTTTTCGCCCGCTTTCATGAGCTTAATGGGATGATCCTCAGCATTGGGGTCGAACATCGAAACTCCTTCACATTTAACATCTTTGCCATCCATAAAGCGGGGGGTCATTGGCGGCGCATCAAAGAGTTTTCCGGGATTTATGTCGGCTTCGACGGTGTCCCTCAAATCAAGACCTATTCCATGTTTGTCAGAGCTACCTTGAGGGTGCAGACTCAAATCACGCCTGGTATTCAACACTTGATCGAAAAAAAGTTGATCAAGGATGTATCGATCGGAGAGGCGACTGTTTACTACGTGCGAGCTCGACCGTTCTTTGACGCCTGGACAGAATTAGTGAATACGCAACCAGAGAAGCTGCATTTTGTAAAACCAATTCAATCCTAGGGTGAAACGACGGTGACGGATCAACTTGTATTGAAGGGCATATTAGAAGAAATCTACCCACTCCATCGCACACTCGTCTCCGACGGGAGCGATCGAGCGCTGGAGATCATTGCGTCGAACATGCCTGAAGAGGCGAACTTCACGATCGAGACCTACGCACCAAGCACGCCTGTTTGGACATGGAAGGTACCCGAGCGGTATGTAGTGCATGAGGCCTATTTGGAGATCGAGGGTGGTGAGAGGATCATTGATTTTGCCGATAATCCCCTTCATCTTGTCTCATATTCCCTTCCAGTTGATGAACTTCTGACTTGGGAAGAACTCCAACCGCACCTGTATTACAACGAGCAACGGCCGCATGCCATCCCCTGGGAGTTCAAGTACTACGAGCGAAGCTGGGGTTTCTGCCTACCGAAAAATGATTTCGACGAACTGCCACGCGATAAGCGATATCGGGCCGTCATTCGTACGGAATTTGTTGAAGATGAGGAGAGAGGTTTGCGAATTGGCGTCGGCGCGATCCTACCTGAGGGCGGAGTTGATCGGCAGGCGGGCGAGGTCATTGTCGCCGCGCACATCTGCCATCCGATGCAGGCGAACGACGACGTTGCCGGTGTCGTGACAGCGATAGGCGTGGCTCACCGACTTGCCAAGAAGCCTCTGCCGCATGGCTCTATGAGCATACGTTTTCTCTTCTCTCCGGAGACAATTGGGAGTATCTCTTATCTCGCCCACCATGAGGATCTCATCCCTCACTTGAAAGGCGGCATTTTCGTCGAGATGACAGGGAATGAGAATTCCCTCGTGCTACAGCGGACGCGTCAGGATGATCACTTAATGGATCGGGTTGCGCGCTACGTGTTGGTGCAATCAGGACAACCGTTCCGCGAAGGGGAGTTTGCTCAGGTGATCGCCAACGACGAGCGCGTTATCAATGGTCCCGGAGTAAACGTGCCATGTATCTCGCTCAGTCGCTGGCCGTATGAGGAATACCACACGAGCGATGACAACCCGGACATCATCCACGAGGAGATGCTCCAAGAAGCGACAAATGTGATCGAGGACATCATCCGTATCTACGCAACGAACTTCGTTCCGAATCGGACATTCCGTGGTCCGGTATTTCTATCCGGACATGGGTTGTGGGTAGATTGGCGTGAGAACTGGGATCTAAATCGCGCCATTGAGAAAATCATGATGCGGTTCGAGGGTCAGCATAGCGTGTTCGATA
Source organism: Anaerolineales bacterium (assembly GCA_011772595.1). The sequence goes on along the minus strand of WVZH01000545.1, from coordinate 19,339 downwards.
TCGCCTCCGAATTGGGATTGGATTATTGGGAAACTTGGGAGTACGTCGAGAAGTTTCGTGAGAAAGGGTTTGTGACGAAAGTGGCGCTTCCCTCGGAGGGAAGTGCGACATAGTAGCGATCTTTTTGATGATGTGACGATGGACCACAAAACCAAACAAAGAATCATCGCTATCATCCAGGCTCGCATGGGGTCGAAACGCTTGCCTGGGAAGGTGCTCGCCGATATTCAAGGGGAGCCGATGATCGTCAGAGTCGTTGAGAGAACTCAAAGAGCACAAACATTGGATGGGGTTGTCGTAGCAACAACTACAGAGAAGACTGACGACGCTGTGGCAGCGTTGTGTGCATCACGAGATTATGATTTTACCCGCGGCCATGCCACCGACGTCTTGGCGCGATATCTTCAAGCGGCTCAAGTGCATCAAGCCGACATCGTTGTACGGATCACGGGTGATTGTCCCTTGATCGATCCCGGAGTGATCGATCGTACAGTAAATGCTTTCATCGACAGTGATCCACCAGTTGATTATGCCAGTAATCGCATCGTTCGCTCCTATCCGATCGGTATGGATGTTGAGGTGGTATCGTTGGCATCGTTGCAGCGAGCAGACCAGGAAGCCACGGAGGCGTATCATCGCGAGCATGTGACCCCCTATTTCTACGAGACAGCAGGGCGGTTTGAGGTGCTTTCGGTGGAATCGGACACTGCGTACGGTGAGCTCCGCTGGACGGTGGATACGGAGGAGGATCTCCGTTTTGTCCGGGAGATTTATGCTCGCTTGAAGGACAATCCGGATTTCGGATGGAGAGACGTGCTTGAACTGCTTGAGGCTGAACCTGGTTTGGTCGAGATCAATGCACACGTACGCCAGAAAACCTATCGCCAGACTGAGTAACGAAACGAATGAAGAGCGATAGCAATTCTGGTGAAGCAGATATTGAGTAAGATAGGTTCTCTGAGGGATTTATGCTAACGTTTTTTACATCATCGAAACCGTTTGGCGTGAACAGTCATATTGACCTTATCCAGCGCAATGCGATCGAGTCGTGGAAATGTCTCGGAGAAGGTGTCGAGGTTCTTCTGATCGGTGATGAGCTGGGTATGGCGGAGGTCGCGAACGAGTTGGGGATCACGCACCTGAAGGATGTCAGGCATAACGAACATGGGACTCCATACGTGAGCTCGGTTTTCTCGCTCGCTCGCGAAGCGGCACGTCATCCGCTGCTTTGCTTCGTCAACGCTGACATCATTTTCCTTGAGGATCTGCTGACCGCTACCAGACGCGTGCGAGATCGTTTTGAACAATTCTTGATCTTGGGGCAGCGCTGGAACTTGAATATCACACAGCGACTGGATTTTGAGCAGGATTGGTTACGTTCTCTCAGGCGGCGAGTGCAATCCGAAGGACAGTTGCATGGTCCACTTGGTAGCGATTATTTCGTTTTCGAGCGCAGTATGTTTACGGAAATGCCGGATTTCGCCATCGGACGCCCGGGTTGGGACAATTGGACCATTTTCGCCGGTCGTGCAGCAGGAGTGCCTGTCGTGGATGCGACGGAAGCCATCACCGTGATCCACCAGGACCATGATTACAGTCATCTCCCCGGTGGGAGACCTCCATACGGTGGACCGGAGAGTAAAGATAACCTCGCGGCGGCGGGTGGTATGGAGGTTATTTTTATGCCCACAGACGCCACCTGGACACTCACGACTTCAAAGCTTTCAAAGAGAAGCTGGATGGAGCGAGGGGTTCGGCGTTCCATGGAAAGTGGTCTGATTGCTCGGTTTGGTGCCGGTTTGAAATCCTACCTGGTGAGGTTGCTTTTCCATCCTGGTGAGGCCGTGCGTTACTATGGCAGCGCGCTATGGCGGAGAATTCGACGCCTGCTGCCCGAAGGTTCGCACATAGATTAGGGACGAGAGGAAGTTTGGATGGCTCGTGTTGGAATGAATCCGGCGCGTGGTCGGTTGAGCGACTACAAACCGGCAAGAGTAACCTTAGCGGTGCTGGTATACATCCCACATCTGAGCGGCTTTTTTCAGCACCGCTTCGAAGTCTTGAAGCTTTGCTTGGCGTCCATCTTCAAACATACGCAGGAACCATTTGATCTGCTCATCTTTGATAACGCGAGTTGCGAGGAAGTCAAGGCGTATTTGAGCACACTTCTCGAGATGGGAAGGATTCGCTACCTATTAACATCGAGTGAAAATATTGGGAAATTAGGAGCACTGCGCCTGATCGCCGGTGCCGCACCTGGCGAATTGCTCGCCTATACGGACGACGATACGTTTTTTTATCCTGGTTGGTTAAAGGAACATATCCAGCTATTGGACAGCTTTCCGAACGTCGGCATGGTTAGCGGAAACCCAGAGCGTACGCTCTTCGATCACGGAATTGAGAGCAACCTCCGCCTGGCGGAGACAGATCCCGAGGTTCACGTTTCGTATGGACAGACCATCCCCGAGAAGTGGGAATTTGAATGGGCAGTCTCTCTGGGAAAACCCATCGAACCTTTCATGGAACACGTTCGAGGATTGCAGGACATCATCATCGAGCGACGCGGTGTGCGCGCCTATGCGACGGCTTGCCACAATCAGTTCGTCTCCCCCAAGGCAGTGATCTCCAGATTTCTAAAAGGAGAGTGGGTAGGGAGGTTGATGGGTGGTCTCAATGAGCTTGACAACGAAATTGACGCTGCGGGTTATCTCCGCTTAGCGACACTGGAGCGGACTACCAGGCTTATTGGTAACTTGGTCAGTCCTGAGATGGGAGAGGAGGCCGAGCACTTCTCCATCTCTGTACAGAGTCCAGTCGCAATGGATAGACGTCGGCGGACTTGGTCGTTTCTTCGTTGGAAGCCGGTGCGATGGTTCCTTCAGGGACTGTACAATCGTCTCTTTGGGATTTTGAGTGGGGATACAGGCGGTTGGTACGCAGCGCCAAGCGAGAGGAAGTGAGTTGGATTTGGGAACCTTGCTATCCCATTGCATGTTGTGAGTAGGAGGCGCTTGGAAATGAAAATTGAGTATGAGGAAACGAGCAAGGATTTACAAACGCGTATAGACATCCACTCGCAGTACGGTGGTCGCGACATTGACAAGTGGATGCTTGATGTGTTGGCTCCCGCAAAAGGGATCCACATCCTGGATGTCGGTTGTGGGTCGGGCAAACAGTGTCTGGCTTTTTATGAGTATTTGGGTGGGGATGTGGAGATCACGGGTGGAGACGTCTCCGAGGAGTTGCTCGAGAAAGCTCGTAAGGCAACAGAAGCGAAGGACGCTGACATCACATACATGGATCTTGATTTCAATGGCCGTTTTCCTTTTGAAGACGAGACATTCGACTTGGTGACGTGTTGTTTTGCGATCTATTACGCAGCCGACATCGAGTTTACTGTTAGGGAGATGCATCGCTTGGTCAAACCGGGGGGACGAATATTCACGACAGGCCCCATGCCGGAGAACAAGCGCCTTTTCTACGATATCATCTTCGCGGCCACTCAGCGACCCATTCCTCCAATGCCAGGTAGCTCTCGGTACGCCAGCGAGATCCTGGACACAATTAAGTCGAAGTTCTCCCATGTCGAGGTTCGCATATTCGAGAATCCCCTGACATTTCCAAAGGCGGAACCCTTCTTGGAGTACACTCGTGCATCTCTCTCAGAGGATCGTAAGCTATGGCGGGGTTTGTTCCAAGGTCCGGACGATTTTGAACAAGTTATGGAGAAAATCACCGCTGAGGCCGTTGAACGTGCCCAGCGAGAAGGCGCTCTGGTGATGACCAAGGTTGTGGGTGGATTTGTCGCTACCAAATAAGCATTGAGGGAGTTGGAACTGTGTTTCTTTACGGTCGAAAAGTCTTGTTCCTGGGTGCGCATCCGGATGATATTGAGCTAGGCTGTGGAGCTCTACTGGCGCATGCCTCGGGTATGACAGACGTGCTATGTATCACGCTTTCTGACAATCAGAAAAATCCAAAGTTGAAGAACCTTCCAGGAGAGTATTTCAAGAGCATGGAGGCATTAGGCGTGCCATCCGAGAGCGTCGTCCTAGGGGAATTCGAGACGCGCAACTTCCCCCGAGATCGGCAAGAGATCCTGGAGTATCTCTATCAGGTGAATAGAGAGCATCAACCGGACATCGTGTTCGCCCATAGCCGTGCAGACATCCACCAAGATCACCTCGTGGTAACGGAGGAAGCCCTACGGGCGTTCCGCGGCGTTACGGTTTTAGGATTCGACGTCTTTCGAAGTAGCTACGGCTTCTTCCCCCATTTTCTGATCGAGGTGGAGGAAGAGGACGTCGAAAAGAAAATCAAAGCCTTGGCACAATATAAGACTTACGCTGATTTGTACTATTTCTCGCCTGAGGTCATCCGGGCGACGATGATTCGACACGGCGCGATGGCCGAGAAACCGTTTGCGGAAGGGTTTGATATCTTGAGGATCGTAGCAAATTTCAAATGTGAATAGCCAGATCCGCCCGGGGTGCTTATCCTTCGAAATCGGGTCTGGAGTAGGTAGACGAGAGGTAGCTCAATGGGCGCAGTGATGTTATCTCTCTTGGAAAACACATGCGTATACACCAGAAAAAGAACCTTCCTTAGTAGCCGTGAATGCATGCGAATCGACGAAGGCAAGATACAGACCGAGGGTTTCCTGGCCGCTGGGAATATGAGAACGTGCAGAATGCGCATAGTATGAACACCATGAACGTTTCAGACCAATGGGAGCATGTCCAAAACTGTCCACTGTGTCAGAGCGATGAGCATGCCCATTCCCCATTCGAACA
>WVZH01000545.1:0-14520 GCA_011772595.1 Anaerolineales bacterium | reverse complement strand
CATGTCCAGGGATATGAAGGGCCGACAGAAAAAGATCTTCGTATTCAACACGGTCGAGCTAGAGCGATGTTACATTTTATCCAGGATGTCGTGCCTCACGTGACTCGTTATCTGGATATCGGCAGTTCCTCCGGCGCTTTGTTGGCTACGTTCGCAAAAGCCTACCAATGTGATTGCATAGGCGTTGAACCAGGAGATGCATATCGCTCTTATACGAGGGACAAGGGGTTGAGTGTCTTCTCGAACTTGGGGGCTCTTGAGGAGATTCATCATCAAGCCTTCGATTTTATCTCCATGTCGCACGTTCTCGAGCACCTGCCTGATCCACTGAGCTACCTTCGTCGCCTGCGCCAAAAATGGCTCACTCCCCAGGGCTTTCTGCTGTTAGAAGTTCCTAGCCTATTCGGTCATCAGTCCTTAGAGGTTTCACATCTCACCGCCTTCACGGCATCGACTCTGAAGGAAATGCTACGCCAGGCGGGATTTGAGATTCTAAGAACACGTCACCATGGCCGACCTCGTTCACGACTGATACCGCTATACCTCACAGTCCTTGCACGTGCTAGTAGGGATCCCGTATCCAATGCGATTCGATCTAGTAGCCTGGGTGTGCGTTGGGGTCGGAGATTGGGCTCACTGTGGCGGCGCCTGACAACCGTTCTAGTACCTGGGTGGGCGTGGCTTCCATGGCCTGAAATGGAGGAAGAACAGAAAGCGTTTTATTCCAAGTAGAGGGACACTTTTGAATCTCTCATGGATGCTTTCCGGTTTCGATGAAGGAGCGTAGAGTGTTGGAGATTTATATCAATATCTACCCGAGCATGGGATGCTGAAGAATGCGTTTCCTGATAAGCGGATTGGGATCGATCGGGCGCCGACACCTGCGGAATTTAATCACTCTCGGGCAGAAGGATATCGTCCTTCACCGATCAGGAAAGAGTACCTTGCCCTTGGAGGAGCTGGAAGGGTTCCCGGTTGAACAAGATCTTTTAGAAGCGCTTGTGAACCAGCGCCCAGATGCGGTCATCGTGTCGAACCCGACGGCCCACCACCTTGAAGTTGCGATTCCTGCCGCAAAGGCGGGTTGCAGTATTCTGTTGGAAAAACCGGTTTCAAACTCACTCGACAGAGTTGAAGAGTTCCGCTCGGCGCTGGTAGAAGGTGGGGGACAAGTTTTGGTGGGCTTCCAGTTTCGTTTCCATCCCGGTCTGCGACGGATTAGGAGCTTATTGGAGGCGGGCGCGATCGGTCGGCCGTTGTCCGCCCGGGTACAGTGGGGCGAGTATCTCCCTGCATGGCATCCTTGGGAGGACTACCAACTTTCCTACAGCGCCCGCTCGGATTTAGGTGGAGGCGTCTTGCTGACCCTGTGCCACCCATTCGATTATCTGCGCTGGCTTTTTGGAGAGGTCGAATCAGTATTCGCGACGATAGACACCATAGGGGATCTTGATATCGAGGTTGAAGATACAGCCGATGTATTAATGCGTTTCGAGGCCGGGATGATGGGAAACGTACACGTGGATTATAACCAGCGTCCTCCTAGTCATTGGCTCGAGATTGTTGGAACGCATGGGACGATTGGTTGGGATAACGCCACCGGAGAAGTCAGATGGTGGACGTCAAAAGACAAGAACTGGAAATCTTTCTCGCCGCCGGAGGCGTTTGAACGCAACACGATGTTTCACGACGAAATGCAACATTTTCTCACCGTCGTACAAGGCGACGCCTTGCCAGTCTGTGCTTTGGATGATGGTGTCCAAGCATTGAGGATCGTCCTGGCCGCAAAAGAATCTGCCAGGCAAACGAAAAAGATTGAGTTGGCCAATCTCGGAACGGGATCGTGAACCGTGGAAACAAGGAGAACACCCCTGAATGTTATAATTCCCGGGCCATGGGGACGTCTATTCAGCATCGCTCCTTCGACGACCTTCTGGCTTTATTTCACTCCTTTGGGGCGTAAAAGCATTTGCCGTTTGGAGGACAAGGAATCATGACCTTGGTCGTAAGTTCGGGTCGTCAGAGTTTGCGGCGCTTTACCACTTGGATGCCACTCATACTGATTGCCGTTCTGGGACTTGTGTTGGTCCTTCTATACACGCGCTTCGGTGCGGGTGTGGGAGGGGATGCTGTGCGCTATGTTGTAGGGGCGGAAAATCTTCTCCTCGGTAACGGCTATAGCTACAAATCCGGAGGGGGTGAAATCGTCCCCATTACTGCCTTCCCCCCATTTTTTCCGATGGTGCTCGCAGGACTAGGTCTCACCGGTGTGGATCTCTTCGAGTTGGCAAGACTCTTAAATGCGCTGTTATTTGCTTTGACGCTTTTCCTATGTGGGTACATGCTCTATCGCCATACGCGATCAATATGGGCTTCGATCATTGCGTGTTTGATGATTTTGACGCCCTACACATTGGTACAGATTTTTGGATGGGCCATGGCCGAGGCACTGTACATCTTCATGATGCTTTTGACCATCCTCGGGATGGCCGTGTACCTTGACAGAGAAAATCCTTGGATACTTGTAGGGACAGCCATTTTATCGGGGTTAGCTTCCTTGACGCGCTATGTCGGGTTGGGATTGGTGGGGGCAGGCGCTCTATCGATTCTCGTCTTGAGCAAAGCGGAATGGAGACGACGTCTTGTTCATGTGATCCTTTTCTCGGTCTTGGGCATCACACCGATTGTCATCTGGTTTGGGAGGAACGCACGTGTTGCTGGAACCCTGGCAAATCGATCCTTGATCTTCCATCCGATGCGAGGGGATTTGTTGCGTCAGTACGCAGAAGAAATTGCATCTTGGTTGGTCCCTGTGCAGTTTGACTTACCTCGTATTCGTTATCGCTTACTCCTTTCCATTGGGATCTTCATTCTTGGCGCTCTTCTTGTACTTATTCCCAGGATTAGGTCTAAGAATTGGAAAAATGCCTCGCCGAGCGGTTCTTATTTGGACTTGCCCTGGATCTTGTTGATTAATATCTTCAGCTATCTTATGGTTTTAGTCTTGAATTCGATGTTTCTTGACGCCGGAACCACACCGGGAGCCGTTTCTCGCTATCTCGCGCCGGTCTTCATTATGATCGTTATGCTGTTCGCCTCTTGGGTGAGTCGTCTCCTCGAGGGGACAAAGTTGGTCTCGTTATCGCGCATAGGCATTGCTACCCTCAGCGTGGCCCTGATCCTGTTATACGCTCAAAGGACCGCGAAACTCATCCTTGATCCTGAGCTTACCTTAGGATATGTCACGGCTAAGATGTTTTGGACAGAAGAGATTCAAGCACTGCAGGCTATTGAACCCACACAGACTATCATCACGAACAATACCGAACTGGCATACATACTCTCGGGCCGGACGGCGTATATGATACCCGTTAGTTTCAATCCCAATAATCTCGAAGAAAGGGAGGATTTCCCAGAACAGATTTCGATCGCACGTGAGCGGCTGTCCGAGGACGGGGTGCTGATTATTTTTGGTTACGGGGAATTGGATGACAACGCAAGAAAAGTTGTGGAGCAGCTTGATGTTGTGCCGGTACAAATTCTTAATATGGTCAAGCTTTATACGCTGCCTTGAGGACTGGTGAGGGTCAATTCCTTTCCCGTGCCATGGTCTGGAGGGATGGGTAAAGGTCTTCTCTCGAGTCTGGACCACTGGAATTCTAGGATCCTATTGGCAAGATATCGGAGATGAACGTCGCTGCAGGCGACGGATCGTTGGACGACAGAAGATGCCTGAATTACCCACGATGTTTGATCTGACCGGAAGGGTGGCCGTTGTGACAGGATCGGCCGGCTTACTCGGTTCCGAGTTTTGCCGAACGCTGGCGGAAGCTGGTGCCAGTGTCGTGCTCGCGGACCTCGACAGTGAGGGAAATGGGCACTTGGCGCAAGCGATGTCGAAGGACGGCTATGATGTCCATGCAGTGACAGTCGACGTAAGCGAGCCCAAGTCTGTCACGGCCATGGTAAAGGAGGCGTTGGAGCGCTTCGACACGTTGGATATCCTTGTGAACAGCGCTGCGCTCGATCCCAAATTCGACATGGATCATCAGGGTGAGCACGCGAGTACGTTTGAAGATTATCCGGTGGATACATGGAATGAGGCTTTGAAGGTCAATCTTACTGGCCTGTTCCTTACCACACAGGCTGTCGTACGACCCATGCTCGCACAAGGTGGCGGTGTGATCGTCAATATCTGCTCGATCTATGGTCTGGTTTCTCCAGATCAACGCATCTATCAGCGGCCCGGAAAGCCAGTCGAGTTCAAACCCGTCTACTACACTGTCACCAAAGCCGGGGTGCTGGGTCTGACTCGCTACCTGGCGGGATACTATGCAGGGAAGAACATTCGTGTGAATGCTTTAACGCCGGGAGGGGTTTTCAATGAGCACGACGAGCTGTTTGTGGAGCAATATGCCGCCCGTACGATGCTCGGTAGGATGGCAGACCGTTCTGAGTTGAACGCCGCCTTGCTTTTCCTTGCTTCGGATGCTTCGTCTTACATGACCGGTGCCAACCTGGTAGTGGATGGAGGGTGGACGGCGTGGTAACACGACCAGAAGTGTTGGCGATTATCCCGGCACGTGCCGGATCGAAATCGATCCCGCGCAAGAATATTCGCCTATTCGCTGGTCACCCGCTTTTAGCATATAGCGTGGCGGCCGGGTTACAGGCTGAAGCGGTCACGCGAGTGATCGTCTCTACTGACGATGAGGAATTCGCTGAGGTTGCGCGCGATTATGGCGCCGAGACGCCTTTTTTACGTCCTTCCGAACTAGCAACCGATGACACCCCGGATTTGCCGGTATTCGTGCATGCCCTCCAGTGGTTGAAAGAGCAGGAGAATTATGAACCCGAGATGGTGGTCCAATTGAGGCCTACCTCCCCAGTTCGCCCGCCGGATTGTGTCGATCGCGCAATTGAGATTCTACGCGCACGACCTGAAGTGGATTCCGTTCGAGGCGTGGTTCCGAGTGGACAGAACCCTTACAAAATGTGGCGCGTCAACCATGAGGGACGTATGGAGCCTTTGCTCCTTGATGATCTTGAGGAGCCATTCAATATGCCGAGGCAAAAGCTGCCTGCAACCTATTGGCAGACTGGCCACATCGATGTCATTCGGACGAGCGTGCTGCTTGATAAGGGATCCATGAGCGGTGATGTCATCATGCCGCTGATTCTCGATGCGAGGTACACAGTCGACATCGACACGCTTCGGGATTGGAGGCGTGCGGAATGGCTCCTGCTGAACGGCGATCTGGATGCCGTGTTCCCTGGTCGCAAGCCGAGAACGCTACCGGAAAAGGTTGCCCTTGTCGTCCTGGATTTTGACGGGGTGATGACGGACAACCTCGTTTGGGTGGATGCGGAGGGTCGTGAGTGGGTGGTTGCAAATCGCAGCGACGGCTGGGGGCTCGCCAGGTTGCAGGAGCGTGGCATCGAGGTGGTAGTACTGTCAACGGAGAAGAACCCAGTCGTAGCGGCGCGCTGTAGGAAACTAGGCATACCGGTGGTACATGGTCTTGAGGATAAAGGTGTTGCCTTAGAAAAGCTCTTGAGCGATCGAAAAATCGATCCTGCACGCGTAATCTTCCTGGGCAACGACGTCAACGATGTGCCGTGTTTCCCATTGGTGGCCTGTGCGATTGTGGTTGCCGATGCTCATCCACAAGCGCGTGCCAGGGCCGATCTAATTCTCACCAAGAAGGGCGGGCGTGGGGCTGTACGTGAGTTATGCGATCTACTATTAAAACAAATGGATGAGGAAAGCGAATATGCCTAAGGAAATACAGGTTGGAGACCAATGGATTGGAGAAGGCCGGCCTACATATATTGTTGCGGAGATCGGCATCAATCACAACGGTGATCTGGAGCTTGCTAAAATTTTGATCGATTCCGCTATTGATGCTGGAGTCGATGCGGTCAAATTTCAAAAGCGAACACCAGAGTTGTGCGTGCCTCAAGAGCAGCAAAACCAGATGCGTAGTACCCCTTGGGGTTACATATCCTATCTGGACTATCGGCATCGTGTGGAGTTCGGTGAGGAAGAGTACCGACACATTGATGAATATTGTCGAGAGAAGGGCATCACCTGGTTTGCCTCTGCATGGGATGAACCCTCGGTCGAGTTTTTGGAGACTTATGAGCCGGTTTGTTACAAGATCCCCTCTGCCTCCTTGACGGATCATGCTCTCTTGAAGCGCGTGCGTAATACAGGACGCCCTGTCATCTTGTCGACCGGCATGTCGACGATGGAGCAAATTAGCGCCGCAGTTGAGATCTTGGGTGTGGAGAACTTGCTCATCACACACTCTACCAGTGCTTATCCTTGTGATCCAAATGAGCTAAACCTGAAAATGATCGCGACGTTGCGGGAGAGCTTTCCATGCCCCATCGGTTATTCAGGGCACGAAGTAGGCTTGGTGCCTTCCGTAGTGGCCGTAGCTCTGGGAGCTTGTTTGGTCGAACGTCACATCACCTTAGATCGCGCCCTGTGGGGAACGGATCAGGCAGCCTCAGTGGAGCCGGGAGGCTTCCGGCGTTTGGTCAAGTACATCCGGGTCACGGAGGAGGCACTAGGGGATGGCGTCAAGCAGGTTTACGAATCCGAGCAGGGGTCTTTACGCAGGTTGAGGCGTGTCGGGGGATAGATGATCACACCCGTCCGCTGGATGCGCACAGCTGAGTTTCTCACACGTTGTTGGTTGGAATCCCATCGTCATGGCCCGAAACTCCGTGCTATAGAGCGTGTGGTGGCGGAGAACGAGCCACAACCACAGGTTGGAGATCGGCCCGTCCTCATCTTCAACGCTTCCACACGAACATGGGGCTTAAGCCAGAACGCAGCGTACAGCCTGCTACTTTCGTGGGGATTACGTTTGGCTGGTGTGCCTGTGCGCCATTTCGTTTGCATGGCGGGGATGGAACAATGCACATTGGGGACGAAACGCACCCGCCTAAAAGCTCCGCCACCGTGTGGGTGGTGCACGCGCCTCAGTCGGCAACTGTACCCTGAAGGAATCAGATGGGAACTTGAAACTCCCAAAGACGGCTGGCAATCCTTTCCCACTTTAAATGAACACCAGTCATTCGAATCGCTTCGTCAAGTAGAAGTCGACGGTTTAAAGCTTGGTGAGTTGTGCTTTCCTTCTCTGTCCTGGGCGCTGCGACGTATCAACATACCTGATACCCAGGAGGTTAGGTCGCTCTACAAAAAATACCTTCGAGCGGCGATGCATATCGCGCGCGCCTTCGAAAGTTTGCTTGAGCGTTCACCACCTCAAGCTGTGGTGGTTTTCAATGGAGTCACTTTTCCGGAAGCGGTCGCTCGTCAGGTAGTGCTTCGTAGGGGGATCCCTGTCATTACCCATGAGGTTGGCGTTCAGCCTTTTTCAGCATTTTTCACGCACGGGGAGGCCACGGCATATCCTATCGATATTGCGGAAGAATTCTCGCTTGCGTCCGGTGAAGAAGTGCTGCTCGACGAGTACCTCTCCCAACGATTTCAAGGGGATTTTTCCATGGCCGGTGTTCGTTTCTGGCCTGAAATGCACGGTCTGGATGGGGCCACGCTCGCGAAGATGGCTCGCTTTGAACAAACCATTGCAGTTTTCACCAACGTCATCTTCGACACCAGTCAGGTTCACTCCAACGAGGTGTTTCCTGATATGTTCGATTGGTTGGGTCGGGTGGTGGATTACGCAAGCCGACACCCTGAGACGTTATTTGTTATCCGCGCCCACCCCGATGAATTGCGTCCTGGAAAGGAAGCACAAGAGACGGTCGAGAATTTTCTACGTGAAGACGGTGCATTGGAGCGTGCGAACATTAATTTCGTCCCGTCTAGGAAGTTCATCAGCTCCTACGATTTGATCCGTCGGTCGAAACTTGTGTTTGTTTACAATTCCTCCATCGGATTAGAGGGCACACTTCTCAATCGCGTCGTGCTTTGCGGTGGCGCTTCGAGGTATTCGCGCTATCCCACGGTCTACTTTCCACAGGAGGTTGAAGAGTACTTCCGTCTGGCAGATTCATTCCTGACACAAGATGATCCAAGGCCGCCCCAAGCTTTTATCGCTGAGGCCAGGAAATTTTCCTACATTCAACATTTCATGTCTTCGTTGGATTTCTCACCGTTTCTACGAGCCCATCCGAAATTTCCTGGATACGTCGAACTAGCGGATTTCAATCCGTTGGATCTGCATCCCGATCGATGTCTGGAAATCAAGATTGTCAGGGACGGAATCCTGGGGAATAAGGAGATGTTTTACGATCGCAACGACGTGAGCAAGCGTCACCGTGCTGGAAGTGAAGAGAGTATCTCGTCCTAGTTGAGTGGTTATTATGAAAATCAAACCAGAAGTTTGTCGATGTAAATGGTGAGATCGGAATGCCTTCTGTTAGATCCTTCTTAAAAAAGATCACACCGAAGTTCATTTGGCGACCGGCCTCCGATCTATATTGGTTTTGGTACAACCGTGGCAGGCATCAGCTGGCCTCAGCCGTCAGTCTTCGACTTCGCGACGATGCGGGGAGATTGCGCGCATACCGCGATCGGTACAAGGGACAACGCTGCTTTGTGATCGGGAACGGTCCCAGTTTGCGGAAGACCGACCTAAACTTACTTAGGGATGAAATTACGTTTGGTGCCAATCGTTTTTATCTGTTATTCCCTGAACTGGGTTTTACGAGCACATTTCTCGTAGCTAGCAATACCTTGGTCATCGAACAATGCGCCGAGGAATTGAAGTCTTTATCGGTACCGAAGTTCGTTACCTGGCGAGCCCGCAAGTGGATGAAAGACGACCCAGAAACAATTTTCCTTGATACGGATTACACGCTTCCAGAGACGTTTTCGGGTGATGTATCGGGAAGAGTCTATGAAGGAAACACTGTAACATACGTGTCCCTTCAGCTCGCTTACCACATGGGCTTTGAGCAGGTCATCCTGATTGGAGTGGATCATCATTTCACGACAAAAGGACCGGCGAACACGGTNNTGGCAGCTTCCAGATTTGGAGGGTTCTGAGCGGGCATACAAATTGGCAAGAGAGAGCTTCGAAAGCAGCGGAAGGTTGATTCTTGATGCCACAGTTGGGGGCAAGTTGGCGATTTTTCCCAAGGTAGACTACACAAGTCTCTTCTCGGTTGAGGTTTTGAACACGTGATGATTTACAAAGCCTTTCAGAGGCATCGCATGATCTTTCTTGTGAATACGACATTTCTGCATGCAAAGTGAACAAGGTTGTTTATGGATAACGCCTCTCCGAAGTGCTCGATTGTCATTCGAGCTTATAACGAAGAAAATCACATTGGTCGTTTGCTCGCCGGCGTTCTCCAACAAACGATCAAGGATATTGAGATCATCCTCGTGGATTCAGGTTCAACGGATGCGACGATTGCGATTGCGTCTCGATATCCCGTCAAGATCGTCCATATCTCTCCAGAGGATTTCACTTTTGGTCGCTCCTTGAACCTTGGGATCAAACAAGCGGCAGCCGAATTCATCGTTATCGCTAGCGCACATGTTTATCCCGTCTATCCAGATTGGTTATCAAAGTTGCTTGCCCCATTCGATGACCCGCAGGTTGCACTCGTTTATGGCAAGCAACGAGGAAACACAACGACAAAATTTAGTGAACATCAGTTGTTTGCGAAACTATTCCCGGAGGATTCGTTATTACAACAGCGTCATCTATTCTGTAATAATGCCAATTCCGCCATTCGTCGCTCACTATGGCTCGAAAGGAAGTATGACGAGGAAATCACAGGCTTGGAGGATTTGGAGTGGGCCAATTGGGCGATTGGGCGAGGACACGTTCTCTCCTATGCCGCAGATGCCCTGGTCACACACGTCCATAACGAATCGCCTCAGCAAGTTTACAATCGTTACCGACGGGAAGCTGTAGCACTTCGAGTTATCCACCCCAAGGAGCGTTTCCATTTCGGTGATTTTATGCGCCTCTATATCTCGAACATCCTTAGTGATTGTTGGCATGCTTTCCATGAGCGCGTACTGGTAAAAGAACTGGCGAGCATCCTTCAATTTCGCTTCATGCAATTTTGGGGCACCTATCGTGGATTCTCGCTCTCAAGACCATTGACGAGTCAGATCAAACAAGTCTTCTATTATCCACGAAACCTACGCACCTCTCGAGCGTCATCACGGCGAGATGTTGAGCCCATAGATTATCAACGAGAATGAGCAGTCATGATGGCATGGGATCGCATAGGGAAGGACTCGGCTCAACGATTAATTGCTGAGGTATCCTTGAAGATTGAGGACCCTGATCATGATCGCTGAACAACGGCTCGTGGCTCTCGTTCCCATGCGACACCAGTCGGAACGTGTGCCGGGGAAGAATTACAGGTTGTTAGCAGACAAGCCACTTTATATGCATATCCTTGATACATTGCACCAGTGTTCGGAAATCGCAGAGATCGTCGTCGATACCGATAGCCCCATCATTATGCAAGGGATTTCTGAGTCTTATCCTCAAGTTCGCCTGATTGAGCGTCCGGAGCACTTACGCGCGGCTGATGTGGCCATGAACGAGGTCTTGTTTCACGACGTACATCAGATTGGCGCGCCGTTTTATCTTCAAACCCATAGCACGAATCCCTTGCTTCGAGGTGGGACCATATCGAATGCAATTGCTGCATTTTTTGACGTTTTTCCAAAATATGACTCACTGTTCTCAGTCTCAAAACAACAAGCGCGGTTCTGGGATACACAAGGAAAGCCGGTAAACCACGACCCATCAATACTGGTACGCACACAAGACCTTACCCCTTTCTATGAAGAGAATTCTTGCATCTACATCTTTGAGCAGTCCACATTTCTCGCACGCGCGAACCGGATTGGAGAGAAGCCATTCCTTTACGAAGTAGAGCGTGAAGAGGCTTGGGACATTGACGAAGAGCTCGATTTTCTGATTGCAGACTTTCTGATGCGCGAACGGTTGCGTCAAGAATAAGGATTGGAAGAATGAGCCTACGGGTTCTATTATCGGCACCTTATATGATCTATGTCTTGGATCGCATCAAACCAATCTTTGAGTCACATAGTATTGAACTTGTAGTTCCAGAAGTTGAAGAACGACTATCCGAGGGAGAGCTGCTTCAAATTGTAGGTGAGATCGACGGCGTAGTTTGCGGCGACGACGAGTTCACCGCCCGGGTTTTGAAAGCAGCCGCCCCGAAGCTAAAGATCATTTCGAAATGGGGAACGGGTATCGACTCAATCGACAAAGACACTGCGGACAAACTTGGAATAAAGGTCCGAAACACTCCTGGCGCCTTCACCGATCCCGTCGCCGACAGTGTGATGGGCTACGTATTAAGTTTTGCTCGCATGCTTCCTTGGATGGATCAGAATATGAAACGTGGTGGATGGAATAAGATCCGCGGCAGGGCGCTGAGCGAATGTGTAATAGGTGTTGTTGGGGTCGGAAGGATCGGTAAGGCGGTACTTCGGAGAGCGAAAAGCTTCGGAATGTTGTTATTAGGAAACGATATCGTCCCTATTTCACCAGATTTTTTAAAAGAAGTGGGTGTTCGCATGTTGGAGCTTTCGGAATTGCTCCCTCAGGTCGATTTCCTGAGTCTGAACTGCGATTTGAATCCAACCTCTTATCATCTTCTCGGCCGCGGAGAATTATCCCTCATGCGTCCTGAGGCTGTGGTGATTAACACATCCCGAGGATCCGTGATCGATGAAGAAGCTCTCGTTGATGCTCTCGAGCATGGACAGATCGCGGGTGCGGGTTTGGATGTTTTTGAGCATGAGCCACTCGAGATGGACAGTCCATTGCGCAAGATGGATAATGTGCTGTTGGCGCCTCACAATGCAAACAGTAGTCCTTCTTCATGGGAGCGCGTTCATAGGAACACGCTGTGTAATTTGTTCGACGGTCTCGGGCTACCGACATCGCAGATGTTCGATGACATTTAAATTGGTCACATAATCCCTCAAAATACCATCACAGCTCGGGCTTTGGGCCTTCATCACGGATAGATGGGTTTGAACAAAGGGCTGCAAAGACTACCTAGTCGAGAATGGAGTGGGCGATGAAACGAGTTGCATTAGTAACGGGTGCGGCAAGTGGAATCGGCCGGGCTACAGCGGAGGCTTTTCACACCGCTGGCTGGGACACATTCGGTATCGATGTCAAGGAGCCAGAAAGTTATTCACCTGGAATTCTGGTTCAGCAAGTGGATGCTTCCAAGGAAGAGAGCGTCGCCGAATTCTTTATCTGGCTGCGCGAGCGCCATCAGCAATTAAATGCTTTGATTAACAACGCTGCGGTACAAATATGTAAGCCGGTGATCGAAATGACCGTTGAGGAATGGGACACGGTTATGGCATCCAATCTGCGGTCGATTTTCCTGATGACGAGAGAAGCCTTTCCATTGGTTAAAGCGGCAGGAGGGGCTATCGTCAATGTAAGTTCAGTTCACGCTGTTGCGACCTCTAAAGACATCGCAGCCTACGCTGCCAGCAAGGGTGGGGTATTGGCGCTGACTAGGGCCATGGCAGTGGAGTTTGCTCAAGATGGGATTCGGGTAAACGCGATTCTTCCAGGCGCGGTGGACACACAAATGTTGAGAGATGGGTTAGATCGCGAGCATGTATCCAGCGGTTCGATTGAAGAACGATTGAAAGCGCTGGGGCAGAAAACCGTCATAGGCAGGGTCGGTGAGCCAGAGGAGATTGCCCGCGCAATCCTTTTCCTGGCAGATAATCATCAATCGGCGTTCATGACCGGTCAGGCGATCGTTGTGGATGGCGGAGCCACAGCACGCCTCAGCACTGAGTAAGTGAAATCGCGAAATCCTACGGAGGGATTGTTTTGGTGGCATTTTTGCCTCTTGCTGTATTGTTGGGTCTAATCCTGACGCTTGGGAATTTGAACCCTGAAAAGGGCTGGCGAGTTGCGATTCTACGTGCAGCCGTACTCTGGGGTACATACCTCGTCGTGCTCACCGAGCTTCTAAGCCTTGTGGAAATTGTTACTTCTCTCGGTCTGACCATTGGGTGGGTGACCCCTCTACTGGCAATCGCAGCGTTTTTCGTGATACGAATTCGTCGAGGGCACTCAATTATTCTTCCGCGTCCTATCGTGGCACAAGATTGGTTTAATCGTTTGCTCCTCATCGGCGTGCTTGTGATCATCGTGTCGACGGGGATTTTGGCGTGGTTTGCGCCGCCTCAAACCTGGGACTCTCTCAACTACCACATGCCCCGCGTGGCGCATTGGGCTCAAGAAAGAGCCGTTCGTCATTTTGTTACCGGAATTGAACCCCAAAATTACATGCCACCTGGTGCTGAATACATGATCCTTCATTTGTATGTTCTAACAGCCGGGGACCGCTTATCGAACTTTGTAGAATGGTTCGCCATGATTGGCAGTCTGATTGGAGTCTCTTGGATCTATCTACTATTGGGAGGTGAAAAAGGAAAGCAGCTAATTGCGGTCCTGTTCGCTGCAACGCTGCCGATGGGAATCGTGCAAGCCTCCAGCACAATGACGGACTATGTGGTTGCCTTTTGGATGGTTGTTGTCGCTGCCGAGAGTATAGCACTCGCCAAAGGAGAAGAAGATCGGGGCACAGTCCCGATACTGGCACTCAGCGCAGGCTTGGCGGTCTTTACGAAACCCACCGGGATTGCCTATGCCCTTCCCTTCGCAGTTTTAGTTGCCGTTATTCTCGTGCGACGATACCGTCTCCTTCACTTCTTGCGCTATACGGTGGTCGCGATTGCACTCGTTCTTATGCTCAACTTCGGACATTTCGTCCGAAATTACGCCACCTATGGCAACCCTTTNNATTATTTCGAACACCCTTCGTAATGCCAGCTTGCATGCTGGCACACCATCTCCTCATGTGAACAAAGGTATCTACCTCACCGTAGTCAAGGTGCATGAGATAATCGGGATCGATCCCAAGGATTCGCGAACAACGCATAGTCGGAAATACCGTGTCTTTCCCCCATCAACGCATGAGGACCTGACCACAAACGTTGTCCATGCTTATTTGTACCTAATAACCTTCGTCATTCTTCTTGTCAGACGGAGGAGGTATTCAAGAGACGCATTGGTCTACGGTTTAATCGTCCCGTGTTCCTTTATCTTTGTCAGCACACTTCCGCAGTGGCAATTGTGGAATGGCAGATTGCACCTCGGTTTTTTTGTGCTATATGCGCCCTTAGCCGCGTATGTCGTCAGCGACGTTCTGCCACCACGGATGCTGATCGCATCGAGCGTCCTTATATTTACTGCATCGTTGCCCTGGCTCTTCCAAATTCGAAGCCGACCCCTCATCTACAATCCGAATACCTCTTACACAAAAGTGGTTTATCGTCTCGCTCGTTGGGAACAGTACTTCGTCAACGGAGGGCATCTCAAGAGACCTCACACGGAGGTAACGCGGCGCATTCTCGATAGTGGATGCAAGGAGGTTGGGATTGCGCTGCCAGGGAACGAAGCCGAGTACCCGTTATGGGTGCTCCTTAATGCG
>WVZH01000292.1 GCA_011772595.1 Anaerolineales bacterium | reverse complement strand
AGCATTTATCACGAAGGTGGTAGTGGTAGTGTTATACTGGCCGTATACGAGGATAGCGGCGGTTTGCCTGGTAACAGGATAGGAGTGACGGCGTCGACGCTGATTAATGGCAGTGCGGGCTGGCAGACGGTTGATTTATCGAGTCCTGTGAATGTCTCTTCCGGGCAGACGGTATGGCTTGCCTGGGTCTTTGAGAGTAATCCTGGGATTCGGTACCAGACAGGTAGTCCTGGACGAGCGAACTCCAGCCAGGTCTGGTCAGCGGGTATGCCGGATCCGTTTGGTAGCGCCACAGTGGCGAACTATGTTTATAGCATTTATGCTATGTATACACCAGGTGAGCAACTTGTGGTTCAGGCGATTCCGTATACACAGGACTTTGGCTCGGGCAAGCCAGATGGCGCCGGAGGTTGGGAGTACTATTCGGATAACGAGGGACAGATTGCGGTTGTCAGTGGTCGCTTGCGTATGGACGACAAAGTAGATAACGACACGTACTCTCTAAACGAGGCGATTTTGCATGTGAATCTGACGGGCAAGACGAACGTGATGCTGATGCTGGATCACTGGAGTCTGTCTGACGAGAATAATATTCTTCCGAGCAGCTTTGTAGAGCATTATAAAGGTGACGGGATTTCGTTGAGTGTCGATGGAACCAACTGGGTGAAGGTTACTAACTTAACGGGCAGTTTCATTAATCAGTCGTTTAGTCTTGATGCTGTACTGACGCAGGCCAAGACCGCAGCCGGCAGTTCGGATGTCTCGGATGTACGGATTAAGTTCCAGCAGTATAACAATAATTCGGCGCCCACAAATGGGCGTGAATTCGATAATGTCCGGGTGATGGTCGTTGAGCCGGAGATGGAGGTCCTTGGCAATGGTCAGGAGATAGTGGATGGGGATACGACTCCGAGTGCAGTTGACCACACGGACTTTGGCAATGTTGATGTAGGCAGTTCACTGACTCGTACCTTTACAATCCGCAACACAGGTGGAGCGGCCTTGAACCTGACAGGTAGTCCGATGGTACAGAT
>WVZH01000113.1 GCA_011772595.1 Anaerolineales bacterium | reverse complement strand
CGTAAATTGCTAATGCCATTTCATGAGACAATTTAAACACATCCAACTGTTCAACTGACTTCATTTACTTCTTCCTCACCTAGGAGGACACGTCACACGATCCACGAACACGTTCCAGGAACACTTCCAACGGACACGCTTCACGCCTCACGCGCACGCTATTTCACCGTCACGCTCTTGGCCAGGTTCCTCGGCTTGTCGATGGGGCAACCCCGAAGCTTGGCGATATAATAGCTTAATAGGTGTCCAACGATGCCCGAATAAACGGCGAACTCGGCGTCACAACAGGCAGGTATCTTCAGCTCCCCGTCGGTATTCGATATGATTATGGTCCGAGCGCCCCGTGCCTCAACTTCCTTGGTTGACGAGATCATATCAGGGTTGTTGTTGGGAATCAACGAGATAACGGGGGTGCCATCCTCAATAAGGGCAATGGTGCCGTGCTTGAGCTCGCCCGCCATCATTCCCTCAGCATGGATATAGGGTATCTCCTTGAGCTTCAGGGCGATCTCCCTCGCCTGAGGATAGGATATCCCCCTGCCAAGCACGAATATGTGGTGTTTCTCGTAGAGATCTTCGGCAAGCTCTTTGATGTAGTGCTCATTCAGCTCCATGGTTTTTTGAATCTTGCCCGGCAGCGATGCTAAGTCGATATCCTGGAAGCCGAGCTTTTGAGCGAGGGCAAACAGGACAATGAGCTGGTTGGTGAAGGATTTGGTGGCCGCAACGCAGATCTCCTGGCCGGCCAGGATCTCAACCGAGATGTCGCTGAGGCGTTGAACCGTGGAATAGGGCACATTGACGATGGCCGCAAACTGTGCGCCGGTGTTCTTGATGTTCTTTATCACGGTGACAACATCCATGGTTTCCCCGGACTGGCTGATGGCGAT
Organism: Anaerolineales bacterium; assembly: GCA_011772595.1. Next base: position 1,092 of record WVZH01000113.1, on the reverse strand, counting down.
AACGAGGGTATCTTTATCGACGAGCAGGAAACTCTCAAACTCCGAGGCGATAACCGTGTGCGCCTCTATGCCAAGCCGGTTGAGCAGGAAGCAGCCGATGAGGGAGGCGTGATAGCTGGTACCGCAGGCCAAAAAGACCACGCGGCTAGCCGATTTCACCATGCGCGAAAGCTGCTCGAGTTTGTCCTTCTGAACCGTACTGAATGATTGCATCAGCCTTTCCGAAACGAGGGGCTGCTCCTTTATCTCCTTGAGCATATAGTGCTCGAAGTGCTCCTTGGTCTCCTCCTTTCTCGACCAGGCGAACTTCATGACCTGCTTCTGGACGGGCTCTCCGTTTTCGTCGAAGAATTCGTACCCGTGATCGCCAATCACTGCGAACTCGTTATCTTCAAAGAATATCGCACGGTTAGAATGATCACTGAAGGCGTAGATGTCGGATGCAAGGATGAGTCTTTCCCGCGAGATGCCCAAGACGAGAGGGGAGTCCTTCTTGAAGGCATACAGGCGGTGGTCGTCCTTTGCGAACAGGAGCACCGCGAATGTCCCCTCTATCTCGTCCATAAAATGCTTGATTATCTCCTTCATATGCTTGCCCGACTTGAGGTGGAGATCGAAGTAGTGTGGAATAATTTCGGTATCGGTCTCGGAGACAAATCGGTAACCTCGATTCTGAAGCATTTCCTTGAGTTCCTGAAAATTCTCGATAATACCGTTGTGGACGGCGAAAATGGTGCCCTCGGCATTGTGATGGGGATGCGCATTCATCTGGGTTATTCCCCCGTGGGTGGCCCACCGCGTGTGGGAGATTCCCAGGGTTGTCTCGATACCATCCGTCCCCCCCAGGGTTTCGATGTATCCGGTATTTTTCCTGAGTAAACCCTCGAAGGTGGCAAATCCGCAGGAGTCATATCCCCGATACTCCAGCCTCTGGAGCGACCTGATGAGGTCATCCTTCACCGAGAATTTCTCTTTTGCGACAATGCCTACTATGCCACACATGTTTGTTCGTCCCTCGTGTCCGTGCCTCGTGTTCGTGAACGATCTACATGCCCCTTCCAATCTGCCGTTTTCTGTCAGCCGTCAGCGGTC
>WVZH01000449.1:2803-3624 GCA_011772595.1 Anaerolineales bacterium | reverse complement strand
AACATATCAGAACATCTGGGATCTTAATGTCCTGCCAAAACACCTGGTCGTTATTGGAGGCGGACCTATTGGCTGCGAGATAGCCCAGGGATTTCGTCGCCTCGGATCCAGTGTTACCCTGGTTGAGGGTGGTGATACGCTACTACCCCGGGATGATAACGATGCCTCCAGGATACTTGCCGAGACCTTCCGTAATGAAGGCATTGACCTTAGACTTAAATCTAATGTAGAACGCACCTGGCAAGATGGCAGTGGCATTCATTTGACCGCTGGTGGGAAAGAGATAGTGTGTGATGCACTGCTGGTCGCGGTCGGACGGCGTCCGAACGTAGATGGTCTCGATCTGGAAAAAGCTGGTGTGAAGTATGGTAAACAAGGCATTCAGGTAGACAGGAACTTGCGCACGAGTCAACCACATATCTATGCTGCCGGAGACTGCCTGGGGGGTTTCCAGTTTTCTCACTACGCGGGCTGGCAGGGTTTTATTGCCGCTCGAAATGCTCTTCTCCCTGGTTCGTCCAGAGGCATCACCGACCAGGTACCCTGGACTACCTTCACCGACCCGGAGGTGGCACACGTAGGGATGACAGAAGACCAGGCCCGACAAAAGATGGGTGATGATGTGCTCACCAACGTTTGGCCAATGAAAAGAGTGGACCGGGCACTGAATGAGGCTGAGGCTACTGGTTTTCTCAAACTGGTCTACCGGAAAGACCGGAAACTCCTGGGTGTCACCATCGTGGCAGCAGAAGCCGGGGAGATGGTTAACGAATGGGTTGTAGCTATGAAGCATGGATTCAAAGTAGACGAGCTCGCCAGCG
>WVZH01000449.1:0-2775 GCA_011772595.1 Anaerolineales bacterium | reverse complement strand
GTTATTCACGTGTACCCGACCTATTCTACGGCGAGCATGCAGGCCTCCGCTGCTATCCTGGTAAAGAGACTTCTTGGAGGCTTATCGGGTGAGGTTATTAAGCGGCTTGCCCATGTTAAGCAGCACTGAAAAGGAGCTAACATGATACTATCCGAAAAACAAGGAGTACGCCGTGATATTTTCTACGAGCTGACGCGAAGCATCTGTCNNCGAATAGTAGATGCCCAGGTTAGGATCCGTGGCCGTGCAGTATATTTACGAAAGCATTGCCCGGATCATGGCTGGCATGAGGCGCTGGTCTCTTCCGATGCGGACTGGTATTTGAATTCACTTAAATTCAATAAGCCTGGTTCGATACCCTATGATTTCGCGACGAAAGTAGAAGAGGGTTGTCCCAACGACTGCGGTCTCTGTCCTGAACACCAGCAGCATACCTGCATCGGAATTATCGAAATCACAGGCCGGTGCAACCTGAGCTGTCCCACATGTTTTGCCGATGCAGGCCATGGCGGCGACTTGAGCTTAGCACAGGTGGAAGTTATTCTCGACAGGCTACTAGTGACAGAACATGAACCAGAGATTGTTCAAATAAGTGGTGGTGAGCCAACAATTCATCCTCAAATACTGGAGATCCTGGAGGCGGCGAAATCGCGTAACATCCGCCACATAATGCTTAATACGAATGGTATCAGACTGGCGGAAGATCCTGATTTTGTTCATCGATTAGCCCTCTACGAGCCAACAATCTATTTGCAGTTTGATGGTCTGACTGACCGCGCTTATAAAGCCTTACGGGGATATGACCTCTTGGCAATAAAACAGAAGGCCCTGGACCACCTCGCTGAGGCAGGACTGTATGCCATCCTGGTAGCCACGATTAACCAGGGTGTCAATGACAGCGAAATTGGTGCTATCGCCCGCTACGGTCTAGAACACCCGGCAGTATTGGGTGTCAGCTATCAACCTGTCACCTTTTGCGGCCGCTACCAGAGTAATCCAGATCCTCTCCATCGCATTACCCTTCCTGACGTGTTACACAGGCTGGAAGCCCAAACCGGAGGCATGTTCCGGGTCAGCGATTTCTTTCCCGTACCCTGTCCTCACCCCATCTGCTCTGCCTGTACCTATGCTTTTAAAGACGGTGATCAGGTTATCCCCATAACCCGGCTGGTAAATGTGGAGGACTACCTTGATTTTATCACCAACCGCACGATGGTGGACTTCTCTGGAGAAATGAAGTCGGCGCTGGAATCACTCTGGAGCATGGCAACGATTATGGGTGCAGAAAAAACCAATAGTGCTTTAAGCTGCACTACCTGCAACCTTAGTCTGCCAGCATTAGATGATTTCGAGTCGCTGAAGGAACGCTTTTTCATGATGCAGGTGCACGGCTTCATGGATGAATACAGCTTCGATCTGAAGCGGTTGATGAAATGCTGTGTACACGAGCTACTACCGGACGGCAGGGCAATACCACTTTGCGCCTATAATAACCTGGGATATCGCCAGAGCATGAAATTGAAGGTAGAAAGCTTATGAGCAGGGAAGAGTCTCGTGAAATCAAGACATGCTGTGCCACCTTTTACCAGAGTGATATAGTCCGTCTGTTATTAGGGGATGTCCTTCATCCGGGTGGGCTGGAACTTACCGGCTATCTTGGAACGGTCGTTGGATTAAAGGCTGAAGATAGGGTGCTCGATATTGCCTGCGGGCGTGGTGCTTCAGCCGTATACCTGGCCAAACGTTTTGGTTGCCATGTCACGGGCTTGGACTACGGACAGGATAATATACTAGCTGCTCGAGAATACGCTCTAAATGAAAACATATCGCATCTTACAGCATTCAAAGAGGGTGATGCCGAGAGATTACCTTTTGAAGACGGTAGCTTTGATGTCGTTATTTCAGAGTGCAGTTTCTGCACGTTTCCTGATAAAGAAAGGGCAGCACAAGAGATGGTGCGCGTTCTTAATCGGCACGGCCGAATAGGAATGACTGATGTGACTATCAGTAAGCCCCTACCAGAGGATGTCCAGTCATTATTAGCCTGGGTAGCTTGTCTAGCCGGTGCCGTAAGTCCAGACATATATGTGTCGATTCTCAAGGAAGCCGGTTTCACAGACTTCATTGTCGAAGATAAGCGAGAAGCGTTGCTAGAGATGGTAAATGATATACGTCGTAAGTTGCTTGGTGCTGAGTTGGCTATCAAGTTGGGTAAGTTTGAATTGCCTGGGATTGACCTGGAAAGAGCCAAGCATCTGGCTAGGCGTTCGATAGAGTTGATTGAGGGTGGTGTCATAAGTTACGGGCTATTCAAGGCGAATAAGAAGTAGCAGTTGGTCGTTTGGATTCGGACAAACCTCTGGGAAATTCCCAGATGCCGAAAATAAAAATCAGATACTACCTGGATTCAACTGGCCAGAGTGTGGCGATGAAAAGAAGTTGAAGATCCTTCTTGATTTTGAATTTAGTATTCTGGGATTAAGTAAAAACCATATATAACATGCTTTGACTGTATGGGATGATCATGTCCTGCAAATGGAGGTAAATTGAAATGAAAGCTATCGTGATGATACGTGGGAAGCCAGGAGTGCATGCCGTCGATCTTCCCAAGCCTGAGATCAAGCAACCAGACGAAGTACTGGTACGGGTCAAGCAGGCAGGTGTAGATGGTACCGACTACAATATGGTCAAGTATAACCTGCAGGACATGGCTGAAGATCAGGACCAGATCATCATGGGCCACGAAATGGTTGGGGTAGTCGAGGATGTGGGGAA
>WVZH01000266.1:1448-1600 GCA_011772595.1 Anaerolineales bacterium | reverse complement strand
AAGTTTGTTTTCTCCGTTGCCGCCTGCTTTCGCGGCGGTGCCACAATATCTCTTCCATATCACAGTTGAACTCCTGTCCCTCACAGAACCGGACAAGCGGTTTTCCCATACATCCGGCTCCTCGGTTCGCCATTCAGTAGGCCTCCGCTCTA
>WVZH01000266.1:300-1401 GCA_011772595.1 Anaerolineales bacterium | reverse complement strand
TGAAGCTTTCCCAGGTGTATGCCTTGCGCTGGCTCTTGCGGTTGAGCCATTTGAACAAGATCCGTGTGGCGCGATAGACATAGTAGCTGCACCGTTCCCGGTTGTCCGTTATGGCGTAGTAGCTCAGGTGACCGACCACTCGGGTCCGTGCCTGGCTGAGCATCTTTGTTACGCCATCCACTCCGGTCGCCTTATCGGCGTCCAGTGCGTCGTAGCAGGCTCGCACATTGTCCACATCACAGATGTGGTGATACAGACTGGTAAATACCAAGCCCGGCTCCTTGCGCGCCCTCTCTCCTATCCGTGTCAGATCCGTTCCCACTGCGATACCACCCCTTGCATAGTGTCAGTGTTTCCCCCTTCACGGACGACCAACCGTGGGGACCTTCGCTCAGCGGGGGTTAGCCGCCTCATCGCTAGGCCATTGCAGCTCTCCGGTCCCCATCACTCGCGACGCGGCCATCCCACGCCCTCTTTCCACATTGCACGTGGTACTCGGGTACTTCCATTGCGGTCGATTCCCCAAGAGCTCCTTGATCGTCGCTCGCCTGGTTACTTGCCTGCCGTTGTGCAGCTCGATGCTGTCTTAGACCCCGGGGTGTCGGCTTCGCACTCGTCTTTAACGCGCTCACCGCATGGCCTGCGCCCTACTGGAGAGGATCGGCCCGTTCCCAAACACCCTGGTTCTCGGGGCTATGTGTCAGATTCAGGGCTACACCCTTCACCTCGCCGCACTCGAGTATCTTCCTTTCCGGCTTGCGCCTTCAGCCGTTACTCTACTGAGCGGTTGACTAGACCTTACTCAGGAGGGCTTGTGCGCTTCAGCGCATTCCCTCTCAACAGGCAACCATTGCCAGGTTACCCCAGTATTCCATTATTCCAATATTCCAGTTTGGGGTAGGTTACCCCTAGTGGGCCTCATTCCAGTTTTTCCCACACGCGATGGAAACCCTCAGGGGAACCGAACATTGCATNNCAGGTTACCCCAGTATTCCATTGTTCCAATATTCCAGGGAAGGTCCCTGAGATCCTTTATGATCAACAGGTTACAAAAATCCTGCCAATAAAAATCAAGAAACTCCGGCCTAACCTCAGAGGGAA
>WVZH01000266.1:0-182 GCA_011772595.1 Anaerolineales bacterium | reverse complement strand
GTCCCTTGAATCGGGGTGTTAATAGCCGTTCGCTCGGCGGCGTTTCTCGCCATCTGATTGGAACTGTTGATCTCGGGAAGGTAACGCCTCCGCCCAAAAAGGGTGGTCACATACCCTTTTCCCCTCGCCTCCCTCAGGGAGGAGTCGATGTATTCCCTCACGCCCCCATATTTCTGAAAATA
>WVZH01000346.1:970-1237 GCA_011772595.1 Anaerolineales bacterium | reverse complement strand
GGGTTGCTGCGGCGGCGGGCATGAGCATGAAGCGGTAAAGAAAGATGACCAAACGGGTCACCAGAGCAGAGGTTGCCACTAGCCCTAGTTAGGAAAGAGTAGAAGCATGCTGAGACTTAAAAGCTGCCCCCGATGTAAGGGAGACATTTTGATAGACCGAGACCACCTTGGCTGGTATGAACAATGCATCCAGTGTGGATATCAGAATGACCTCAAGCTCCCAAATGAAGTAAATGGTCATTCGAGTAGAAGCGTTCGAAGCACTCT
>WVZH01000346.1:603-935 GCA_011772595.1 Anaerolineales bacterium | reverse complement strand
GGCAAGGTAAGATGTGTCATCTGATATTGCTTATGCCGGTTCTGGCATTGCCTATTTTCTGGTTAATGCCGCTTAACCTGGCAATACCAATCTATGTGATTATCGGCCTGATAACTGGCTTCCTTTACTGGCTCATAGCCAAGTCGATGGGGAAGCAGCCTGAGACTGGTAGCGAGAGCCTGATTGGAGCTGCGGGTGAAGTCGTATCGAAGCTCGGTCCAGGAGACCATGCTAAATACCTGGTTCGCTCTCAAGGTGAGCTATGGAGCGCTAACTCCACCGATCTACTCCAGACTGGCGAAACGGTAATTATTGCGGCCGTTGACGGGATA
>WVZH01000346.1:224-508 GCA_011772595.1 Anaerolineales bacterium | reverse complement strand
CCGTTGACGGGATACGACTAGTCGTGCGCAGGAATGGCAACCCCGTTGCATCAACAAAAGATACTGTGAGGAAGGCAAATGAACGGCATTGTCATTAACATAGACCCGGTAATCTTCCGTCTCGGCGATTTTGAGCTTCGCTGGTATAGTCTGGCCATAATGCTGGGAATTGTAGCCGCAGTCTTGATAACATCTCACCAGGCTAAGAAGAAGGGAATTGCCATCGGCGAAATCCAGTCCTTAGCTCTATGGGTGGTGTTTTCCGGGGTGGTAGGGGCAAGACT
>WVZH01000346.1:0-200 GCA_011772595.1 Anaerolineales bacterium | reverse complement strand
TAATTGACCAGTGGGAATATTACGCGGGTAACCCGCTTCACATATTTCAGCTTCAGCAGGGCGGCCTAGCGATATGGGGTGCCCTTGCTGGTGGGGCCGTGGCTCTATTTATTTACGCCAAGAGCCAGCACCTGCCGCTGGGTCGTCTTGTTGATGCTGTAGTACCGGGGTTGCTGATGGCCCAGATAATAGGGAGGATT
>WVZH01000313.1:742-32619 GCA_011772595.1 Anaerolineales bacterium | reverse complement strand
TCATTTACGCCGGGGTTTCCACCGGTTCCACCTGAGGCGATAATCTTGGCTCCATCGGTATTGATCATGTAAGCCTCGAGTTTGATCGTGCCACCTGCTCCTCCACCACCGGATCCACCCATCGCACCCGATCCACCAGGTCTGCCATTACCTCCGTTACCTCCATGTCCTCCGACCGAACAGATCCAATCTACGCATTTCCAATTCCAGGTTCCTCCGCCTTGACCCAATCCACCATTTGCACCGTTTTGCCCACTATCCCCCGATTCACCACTGAGGCCCTCCGTCCCTTTCGCTCGGAATGTCCCGGCAACGACCATTCTACCTGTCGCGACGATCTCAATTGCTCCTCCCCCAGCTCCACCTGGACCACCCTCACCTCCCTCGCCTCCATTTCCGCCAGTCCCGCCATAAGGGGATCCCCTTCCACCCCATCCTCCTTTTTCGCCATAATAGCAGGCGTTTCCCCCATTGCCGCCACCACCTCCGCCACCGGAACCGCTGCTCCCGCCGCCACCACCGCCACCACCTCCACCACCTCTACCGCTACCACCCCCGCCTCCACCAGAGATTGCAAAACCAGAGCCAGTATTGCTTCCCCCGGCCCCATCTCCACCGGGAGATCCAGCTCCTCCGTGACCACCATCGTTTCCACCCCCGGGGTATCCGTCGTCCCCCCAGATTTCTGAGCCCAAATACCATGGATGCAGGTAGCCCTCACCCCCTGCACCGCCAAGGCCTCCAAGAGGGGCTGTTCCACCTGTGCCCGGGATGCCTCCCTGACCACCCACGCCTGCGTCAGCGCCGCTTCCAGGGCTTTGAAGACCGTCTTTACCGAGATTGCCGCTACCAGTGTCTCCGGGAAAGCCGTCATCCCCTACTACGCCAGGGTCTCCGGGATTTCCCTTGTCGCCGTCTCCACCATATGTCCACGGTATCACGATGATGTCACCGCATAATCCACTCCCATCAACCCCGCCCTTACCGCCTTCGCCTCCGGCGGCTCCAGGTGATTGGTATCCGCCGTTACCGCCCAGACCACCGGTGCCACCGTGAGCGGCCGACCCCCCAGCTCCGCCCCCGGGTCCAGGCGTAGCCCCTACAGCTGAGACGTCGATCGTGGCTCCTGCTTCGATAATCACATTCCCACTAACGTTTAGTGAGATTCCGTTTCCACCTTGGCCGACCACGGTCTCGCCATCGGCGAGCACCAGGTCGCCTACCAATTCAAACTTGGCGATGCCCTCAGGAAGAACCAAAGCTATGAATGGAATTCCTTTGAGAGCATAGGGATTCCCGTCGCCATCTCCGGTGATCGTGAGTGTGTCGCTATCGATGATGATGGTGATGTTTGGTTGAATCAAAGAGGGTATAGGTACGGCTGCCAAGTTGATTATTAGAAGGGGGATCAGAATACGTAGGAATAATCTTCCCTCTCTCATGTTCGCATTTCCTTTCAGTGCCAGCGACAGGTTGGAGAGCATTGTAAGAGAGTACGCCTGAAACGAATCGAAGGATTTCGCGGTAAACGCACAGTTCTCGCTATGAATTTGTATTACCTGCGGATAGAAACGGTTCTTGGATTATTTCAGCGATACAACACAAGCTTTTTATTTCAAGAACGATTTGTGATGTCTCGCTGCCCCCCGATGGAGCCATCGAGCAATTACTATAATACATGAATTTTTCCGAAATCATTGCATCTTTCTTTAGCTATTTTTCATTCATTCCATGAACAGGGGCAACGATTCCCGGAGGGCTCAATTCGTACGAGGCTTGTGATCGAGTAGACATTCATTAAGGAAGTGAGAACTTGTCAGGATCGTTGGATTTGATGAATAACTTCGGTCTACGCTAATTTTTCTCAATGAGATTTCAATGCTGGGGAAATTCGAAGTATACTGAGCGAAGATAAATTCACACAGACTTGATATCAGATCAAGGAGAGAGCGGGATCGCGATGACAGATTATCGAGTCGAAAATCTAGCCCGAATTCTAGTGCAATATTCCACCAAGATTCGCCCGAAGGACCGCGTCGCTATCCTCGGTCAACCTGCGGCGACGCCTCTCATAAGGGAAGTTTATCGTGAGGTGTTGCGGGCAGGTGGATACCCTTACGTCCTGCTCGCCAGCGTTCCGACCCACATGCCGGGCCTTGCAGACCTGGGCTATCTTCTGTTGTCGGAGGGGAATGACGATCAGCTCCAACACGTCAACCCTTTCACCAAGATGGTGATGGAGAATTTCGACGCGCGCATCGTCATCCAATGTAGCACCAACACACGCAGCTGGAGCCAAGTTGATCCCACACGCTTGACGCTTCGGAGTAACGCCCACAAAGATGTCATTAAAACCTATCGAGAGCGTAGTGCCTCCGGAGAGCTGCGATGGGTCAGCACACTGTTTCCGACAACTGCATACGCCCAAGACGCGGAGATGAGTTTGACGGAATTCGAAGATTACGTGTATGCCACCACGTACGCCGACACGGAAGATCCGGTGGCTGAGTGGAATGCGATTCATGAGTACCAAAAGCGTCCGATCGACTGGCTTGCGGGAAAGAAGGAGATCTCCGTAACCGGACCGAACATCGATCTGAAGCTATCGATCGAGGATCGAAAATTCCTCAACGCAGACGGTTCGAAGAATATGCCTAGTGGAGAAATCTTTACCAGCCCTGTTGAAGATTCGATTAACGGCTGGGTCCGCTTCACATACCCTGCAGTACGACGAGGTCGGGAAGTGAACGGGATCGAACTGCGCTTCGAAAATGGGAAAGTGGTTGAAGCCTCTGCTGAGAAGGGTGAGGATTACCTGCTCGCTATGCTAGACACAGATCCGGGCGCGCGGTACATAGGGGAATTCGCCATAGGGACCAATAAAAAGATCGATCGATTCATCAAGAGTATTCTATTTGATGAGAAAATTGGCGGCACGATCCACATGGCAATCGGCTACGGATTCGCAGAAGCTGGTAGCAAAAACGAGAGCTCGGTTCATTGGGACATGATTTGCGACATGCAAAATGGCGGAAAGATCACAGTCGATGGTGTACTGTTCTACGATTCGGGAGAGTTCAAGATTTGAACATTGATCCAGCCCCTTGGGGCTGCTCTAAACTCTAATTGGACACCAACATTGTTTCTCACACAAGACTCAGGAGGGAAGAGGATGATACGCACGAATTGGCACTGGGTGTATGTTGGAATAAGTGTATTCATTATCGGTATCATGCTCGGTGCCTGCAATTTGCCAGCGCCAGATGTGGCGACTCCTGATTTCCTCGCCACCTACGCTGCACAAACCGTCGCAGCTAGGCTTACGCAAGAGGCTGTGGCTCCACCGACAACGGAAGGGCCAATAGTTACACCTGCGACGCCCGCGCCCTCAACCGAGACACCGCTGCCCACAATCTCTCCAACCCCCACCTCAGACGCGGATTGCGATCGTGCAATTTTCATCGACGACGTAACGATCGCCGATGGCACCGAGTTTAAACCGGAAACGACTTTCACTAAAACTTGGCGGCTCAAAAACAGTGGGAGTTGTACATGGACGACTGAATACCACCTCGTTTTTATCGATGGCGATCAAATGGGTGGGTCGGACGAAGTCGCATTTCCTGGAATTGTAGATCCCGAGCGAGAAGTCGATCTGTCTGTTGGACTTACGGCTCCCGATGCAGAAGGAACTTACAGGGGTAATTGGCAATTACGTAACGCCTCGGGTGGCATCTTTGGCATTGGTGATGATGCAGATGAGCCATTCTGGGTCGAGATCGTCGTCAGCACAGAGGTGGACGATCTCGAATTGGGCGCGGCGACCTGGAGAGACCGTTTTGATGGGTACCTTTACTGGTTTCTTCTGGATACCGATCAGTCTAAGTTTGAGATCAAGAACGATGAAATGGTTATGAAGGCATTCACGGCAGGCGGATTGGATGAGTGGGGACTTTCAAGCAGACCCGTCGTGGATGATTTCTATCTGGAGATGACAGCGCGAACAGGAAGCAACTGTTCTGGGTTGGATCGCTATGGCATGTTGATCCGAGCATCAGATCCCAATCATGCCTATGTCTATGGATTCTCGTGTAATGGCAGGTATCGCCTCTACAGGTGGAACGACGGAGAATACAAGGCACTCGCCGATTGGAAGAGTTCGGGGCATATTATCTCGGGCCCGAAGCAAACCAATCGCCTCGGTATCCTGGCGGAAGGCAACAGCTTCAAGCTGTATGCCAACGGGAAGCTGTTGACGACCGTCACGGACAGCATGTTCGATGAAGGACGCTTTGGCCTCTTCATCGGCGCTGCGGAGACGGATAACTTCGAGGTGTTTGTCGAGGAAGTCGCTTATTGGTCTCGTTGATTATGAGAAAGGATTTTAAGTTTAGGGGCGACTCGCCGAGTCGCCCCTACATTGTTCTGGCCATGTGTTGTGCCAGTGCCGAGCTTCTTAGGGCCGCCAAACGGGGTGCCTGCCTGCGTTATCCTCCATTAAGGGTTGGTCGTTAAAACCTTGTGCGTCCATGATGTGCAGTGTGGCAATGGATCCGAAATCGTGTGTGTACACGATCCATTGGCCATCCGGGGACCAGGTGTAAGGTGGAGTTCCCCACCAGGTCGATAAGCGGCCGACGCCGCTTCCGTCTGATCGCATCACGTACACGGATTCAGCTGCCGCCCAGCCGGGCTGATGGTGATTTGAGCCGAAAAGGATCAAACTCCCGTCAGGCGATAAAACAGGATAGTGTTCCCATTCGTGTATGCTGCTGTCCGTCAAGCGAGTTACATTCGACCCATTCGCATCCATCACGTAAAGACCGTCTCTGATGTGACCGGATGATATTCTTATGACATGAGGATGTTCAGCTGACGTTCTTTTCATCCAGGAGCGATTGTTTCTCATCCGATGTGAGAAAGGCGATCTCGACAGCGTTGCGTTGAGCCTGACGGATTTGATCTCTGCTCAAACCGGCAGCAGGCGCCGCCACATTGTACTCATGATGTAGGTCCACGCCGCTGATCCCCGGATCGTCCGTGTTGATAGTAGCCAGTAAGCCGCGTTGAAGGTAACTCTTGAGAGGGCTGCTGGGGAAATCCGGGATGCTGCTTGTCTGCACGTTGCTTGTCAGGCTGACCTCGATGCCGACCTTCTGTTCCACCAGGAAATCAAGTAGCGCGGGGTCCTTGGCGGCTTGGATCGCGTGACCGATCCGTGATGCTCCGAGCTCCTGGACAGCCTGCCAGACGCTTTCGGGACCGGCGGCTTCGCCGGCATGGACGGTAGACTGCCAGCCAACCTCTCGCGCTTTATTGAAGTGGTCGATGAAGAGTCCACCAGGTTGGTTGGCTTCATCTCCGGCCAGATCCAATCCAACAATCCGGTCGTGGAACTGGAGCAGGGCCTCAAGCTCTTTCCAAGCGATCTCTGTCCCGTAGGTGCGGCTCAAAATCCCGATTATGTTGACCTTAATGTCAAAGTCTCGCGCACCGGCCTCGATTCCATCGACGACGGCTTCGACGACCTCCGTCGGGTTCAACCCATGCGGTTCGGCCATAAACCAGGGGCTAAATCGTAGTTCGAGATAGTCAAGGCCCTCCTTCTGGGCGTCCTCAACATTCTCATAGGCTATCCGACGACAAGCCTCGCCATCGACCAACACGCCGACCATCCACTCAAACTTGGCGATGAATGCCATAACACCTGGTTGGGGTTCTGTGATTTGAACGTGTGGTCGCAGGCTTTCAATGTCCCAGGCTGGAAGGGGTAATTGATGTTGTCTTCCGAGATCGAGGATGGTTTCCAGCCTGACGTTGCCGTCCAGATGGCGATGCAGGTCGATCAGGGGGAGCGAGGGATCGATCATATGTTCATCTCCCGAAGGGTCAATTCAGGGTGAATCCATGTGAGAAGGCGATGATTCAAGACCTAAGTTTACAGTATGTCTTTCCTGCGGGGCTAGTGGTTTTTGAGGTCGTTCGATCCAAGATGGTACCTTTCGATATCAGTTCGTAGCTGATCGAGATGTCATCTGTAACAAAGGTAAAGTAAAAACTAGAATAGCCAGGTTCGGGTCGTCGGAAGGACTTGGTATGAGGAGTGGCGGCAAGTGCAAATGTAGAGTCGGCTCGTCGAGTCGCCCTCAGCCTCAATATTCGGTATCGTTTGGCTATAACGTGCTAATTGGCTGGCAAGGATTCTGTGACGTCCATCGCGCAGCGAAAACCGACGCGCGGGTTCGGCCGAACGGAGTGGGATGAGTTGCGGTAAAAGGTCTGCGCTTGTTCCATTGGTGAAGCCCAGGACCCTCCACGCAGCACATGATCCAGGATCTGGGTAGGTCCGAGCGGGTTCCGATCTGGAGCGTGGGAGTAATAATCAGGATCGTAATGGTCTGCAACCCACTCCGACGCATTACCAGCCATATCCAGAACACCGTATGGGCTGGCGCCATCAGGATAGCTACCAACCGGCACCGGCGCACCGAGCCCGGCTTCGGAGGTGTTGGCGAGAACCTGTTTCCAGGTGTCACCCCACGGGAATCTGCGTCCGTCGGTTCCACGGGCTGCTTTCTCCCATTCCGCCTCAGTTGGTAGTCGCTTACCAGCCCACCGACAATAGGCATCGGCATCCTTCCATAGGACACCCATCACTGGAAGCTCTACGTTATTCTGAGCAATCAATCCATTCCACCCTTCGGCTTCATGGCCCGTGGATGCGATAAATGAGGCAAAAGCAGCATTGGTGACTTCCGTTTTGTCGATGGCAAATGCGTCTAGGTACACCTTGCGCTTTGGTCGATTGGAGCGCCGATCGTCATTCTCTCCCATCCAGAACCACCCGGCGGGGACCTCCATCATGACGGTATGCGTCTTGAGCGAGGGAGTAGGCGTCTGAATCGTGCAAGCGGACAAGATCAGCACGACAAGCGTGAGGGTCATCACTATCCGTGCCGTATATCTATGCATACCAAAACCCTAATGGGATGAGTGCTGTGCGATTTTAGAGGCCACCCGACTTCCGAAGTCCATAGGACTTCGGAAGTCGGGTGGAAGGTATCACGGTTGCCAGGCGGGATGGTATTCCAATGCAGGATCGTCTGTCAGACGGGTTTGCATTCCGCCGTTTGCAGTCATGATGTAGATGTCATGGTTGGCGTCGTCGCGCCAGGATTCAAATACAATCCATCCTCCGTCCGGTGACCAGGCAGGATCGTCGTTTGGTCCCGTATCCGTAAGCCGTGTCCCTCCATAGCCCTTGCCATCCCACTTGATCACCCAGATGTGGTTGCTAGCCGCGTATGCGATCAACTCTCCGGAGGGTGACCAGGCTGGCGTTCGCACCACCTGGTCTCGTGTGACCTGATCTGGTACGGACCCATCGAAGGAGCCATCTTGGTTGAACCAATAGATAACTGGTGACCCGCTACGGGACGTGTTAAGGAGAGCCAATTTGTCGCCCAATGGAGACCAGGTTGGTTGTCTGTCGAAGGCATTCGATCCGCTGATGCGCCGTGTGTTGCTGCCATCGGAGTTAGCGTGCCAAACCCCAGGTCTATTGTTCTCAAGATATGTGAAAAGAATACCGCTTGGCGACCATGCCGGGTCGTACACACCTCCAATGAGGGTTATGAAAGGGCGAATATCGCTGCCGTCCGGATTCATGATGAAAATCACAGCATTCGGATAAGCGTCTTTCTTCCCATTGCATGGTGAGACGAACAGCAATTGCCCTCCGTCCGGAGACCAAGCAGGTTGACAGGCGCCGTCCGGCAAGGTGGTTATTTGCTGTTGATCCGAGCCGTCGAGGTTCATGATGAACACCTGTGGTAAGCCGTCTGGCTCTCTTGCGAAAGCAATTTGCCCTCCACCACCGCCGATCGGGGTTCCAAACGGTGTCGGACTTCGCTCTGCAACAGGCACTTGTTCCGTTTCATCAGCGGCTGGCGGACTCGTTGGCTCAGGTTCTGAAGGTGTCTCGCTTGCAGACGCGAAGTAAGCTGCTTCCGTTGTGGCGAGGAGCGAACTGGTCATGTCCGTCGTGGGAGGACCGGGCGTTGCACGATCAGACGGGCCGCTGAGTATTCGAGGGAGGACCAAAATCGCAACAAATCCGATCGTAAAGGCACCCACCAAGAGTGCAAGGATGGGGGTCAGCAATTTCCGCTCGCGGCGGATCGTGGGTCGGGGTGGTTCCGCGCGAGGTACGGCATCCGCTCGAACTGTGGGCTGAATTGCTGCGCGCGCAATGGTAGGGGCAGCCTGAGGTGAAACCGGTTTGGTGGCCGGAAACATTGCTTGCTTGAATTCTTTTATGGATTGGAATCTTGCATCGGGATTGGTTTGCAATGCGCGTTCGATTGCGCTGGCGATGTGAGCCGAGATGTGAGGATTAATTTCTCTCATCGGCGTTAGGTGTGCGATGCCCATCTCGCGCTTGATGCTGTCGGCGGGAATGGCACCGGTAAGTAGAGCATACAAGGTAGCGCCGAATGAGAACACGTCGGTCCTCGTGTCTGTGCGGCCGTGACCGTATTGCTCAGGGGGTGCGAATCCGGGCGTCAACGCGCGGGCGCCCAAGGTGGTCGTCTTCGTGGGGTCGTGCTTC
Organism: Anaerolineales bacterium; assembly: GCA_011772595.1. The sequence continues at coordinate 24,008 of WVZH01000313.1, read as the reverse complement.
TTAGCCAGGCCAAAATCCACGAGTACCGCTTTCCCCATGGGTGTGATTTTGATATTGCCAGGTTTGATGTCGCGGTGAATGATCGGTTGCGGTCGCGCGTGCATGTACTCCAAGGCATCGGAGATTTCTTGGGCCCATTGAAGGACCGTGTGTTCGGGAAGTGGCCCTGCTTGATCCTCCATCTTGGTCTGGGCGTCCTCACCGGGAACGAAATCCATTACTAGGTACTGACCCTGGCCTTGAATGACGAAGTGATCCGTAACACGAGGGAGGCCAGGATGGCGCAGGGAAGCCAAAAGTCTCGCCTCGCGCTCGAACTGACGACCGGCCTCGGGTGAGACAAAGAGATTTTCTTTAATCGCCACTTCAACACCGAGGCTTTCGTCGTTTCCGCGATAGACCTCACCCATACCTCCGCTTCCAAGTCGTTCGAGTATGCGGTATCGTTTGTGGAGCAGGCTGTTCAGTTCGAGGGGCATCGCTCTCTCCGATGTTAGGTATCTGATGTTGAAAGTTGGTTGATATATATGAAATTTTATTTTGCTCTTGCCGTATGGAAAATCGCTTGAACGTGCGGTGTCACTCTAAGAATTCTTCACGGTAATCTTCGATCGCCGCCGAGACAACCTTATGTGCCTCTTCGTAGCCGTAAACCTTTTCGAGGCTGATTTGATCTTCTTTTCCGTCGACGAGCTTATAGGTGCTGAAATAGTGTCGCAACCGCTCGACTAAAATGCCCGGAAGTTCGCTGATATCCTTGACGTNNNTTGAGGATCACTTCAGCTCTCGTGATCGGTCTTTCGCTGACTACACAGATGTCGAGTGGGTCTCCATCTCCTCGCACCGCGTGTTCGGATAGAGCTGCGACTCGTTCACCACCGAAGGTGCGTGGGATGAAACCATAGAGCGACGGAGGTTGTGAAGAGGTCCTCTGGGGGCGGTCTACCCGTAAGTAACCTGTGACTTTATCGATCTCATACTTGATCAAATCAAAGGGGCTGATTTCTATATAGGCGTGGACAAGCACCGGTGGATCAGGTCCTACTTCTAGGCCGTGCCAGGGATGCGGTCGCCAGCGGTAAAACGGGGGAGGAAAAGTCATTCTAGTCCTCCGAGACGAGAGTAGTAGTCATCATCTAAGTACGGTCTGAAATCCACTGTCGCTTGTACCCACCGGTTGCCAGAGACCACGATGGATGGAAGCGTACATCTGGGAAATCACCTGTCTTGAATTGGGAGTCGTCTTGTAAGACGCCGGATTGAAAGTACTATAACATAGAGTCAGCCAAGGTGGTGGGACACCTGAAGGTTGAGAGGGTTCTATGTCAGAGCTACCGAGGATCGCTCGATAACGCAGCCTCGATCTGCTCGAGTAAAACCTCCGGCGATGTGGTTGGTAGTTTGCAGGTGAAACGCTGGCATAGGTAGGCACTCGCGTTGGTTCCCTCTATTCCACGTCCTTCCAAGAGTGCAGGCACTTCCTGAGCCCCTTCTTCGGCGCCGGCAACGACGAGTCTTGGAAGGTATCGTTCATGGATCACATTTGCCAGGGCATTGAAATCGGCGTCTGTGGAGGTGCCTATCAGCGCGACTTGAAGCTGGGGTCCGATGGCAAAATCGATTGCGCAAAGCCAACCTGCGAATGCTGTTGGATATCGTAGAGCGTTGTCCTGCATTGCTCGGAGCGCTGACTCAGCAGGCTCGGAGTAGCGACTCTCACCGGTGAGGGCCGCAAGTTTCAAAAGCAATGAAATAGCTAATGAATTCCCGCTAGGAATAGGGCTGTCTTGTAGTGATTTCGGCCGGGTGATTAGCTTTTCGTGGTCGTCGCGTGTATCGAAAAAACCACCTTCTGGATCCGTAAAATGCGCCAGTATCTCTTCGGCTTGATCGCGAGCAGCGGAGTACCAACGGGGATCGAAATCCGTCTGATAGAGGGCCAACAAGCCTTCACCCAGCGCGGCATGGTCTTCAAGATAGGCAATAAAGCGGGTTTGATCCGTGCGCCAGGCGCGATGAAGCTTGCCATCCTTCAGCATCGTGTCTAGAAGAAAATCGGCCAACGATTGCGCAGCTTCGAGGTAATCCGTCCTTTCAAGAGCNNGCCGCTGGGTGAACTCGCTTTTCCCGGTGGGCGAGAAGGCGTAGTTTGGCGCTCGTTAGCTGTTCTGAAAGCGTATCGGAAGTGACGCCGTCTAGATCGCCGGCATCACGATCATCTTGAGGGCGATACAAGATGTTGCTGCCCTCGAAGTTCCCCTCTTCTGTCACACCATATGCTGTGATGAAATGCTCTGCAAGACTCTCGTCACCTAAATGGTCTCGAATTTCCGACGGTGTCCACACATAAAACTTGCCTTCCTCACCTTCCGAGTCGGCGTCTAGCGCCGAATAAAAACCTCCTTCCGGGTGTCGCATGTCTCGGATGAGAAAGTTTAGCGTCGACTCGACAACTTGTCTCAAGATTGCGTCACCGGTGATTTGCCATGCATGCAGGTAGGTTTGGGCAAGGAGAGCGTTGTCGTAGAGCATTTTCTCGAAGTGGGGAACAAGCCAGTGTGAGTCGACGGTGTATCGATGAAAGCCGCCGGCGAGATGATCATAGATGCCCCCGCGGGCCATTGCCTGCAAGGCATGTGTGGCCATTTCCAAGGCGAGCTTGTCACCGTCACGGTGATGTTTGCGAAGAAGGAATTCGATTGCCGAAGCTTGTGGAAATTTCGGTGCCCCTCCCCAACCGCCGTTCGTCCAATCATAGGTTTTGAAGAGCGTTTCCGCTGCTCGGTCAAAAGAACTTCGATCGAGCCGTCCTGAAGTGGGGAGGAGCGAGATCGATGAATCAATATGCTCTTTAAGTTGCCTACCTGTAGTCAACAGTTGCTCGCGACTCTCCTGCCATTGCTTGGCGATCAAGAGTAGGACATCTTGAAACGAGGGCATATTGTACCTGGGGGAAGGTGGAAAATAGGTGCCGCCGTAGAAGGGCTCACCGAGTGGGGTTAGGAAAACTGACATGGGCCATCCTCCATGCCCAGTCATTGCAACGACGGCATCCATGTAGATGGAATCCACATCCGGCCTTTCTTCGCGGTCGACTTTTATGTTGACGAATACTTCGTTCATGATGGCGGCGATCTCTGGATCCTCGAAGGATTCGTGCGCCATCACATGGCACCAGTGACATGCAGCGTAGCCCACACTGAGAAAAATCGGCTTGTCCTCGGCTTGCGCTACAGCAAAGGCTTCTTCGCCCCAAGGGAACCAGTCAACGGGATTCTCAGCGTGTTGCAGAAGGTAGGGGGACGTCTCGTCTTTTAATCTATTCCCCACGCATTTCCCTCCTCAGATTATTTCATCGAAACCTAAGGTACATCATACCGCGTGTTCAGAGATTTCTCTGCTCCGTGGAGATTCCTACATCGACGAAGTGATCGGGATGCCAAGCTGGCTAGCTATTGATCTGTTTGACTGGAGATATAAGGATGACTTCTAGGGTAGAGGATTTGAGATCAACAAGCCTGGGTTTGATTGTCGAAACGCGGAGGTGGTAGAATGTGCGCCATGTCCGCAAACAAGAATTCCCAACTGCTGCGCTGGATACCGGCTATGATCCTCATGGCCCTTATATTCTTATTCTCTTCAACGCCGGCAGGGAAAATACCCTCCTTTGGGGAATGGGATTTACTCGTCAAGAAGGGGGGCCATGCCTTAGGTTTTGGAATGCTCGGATTGGCTTACTCCTATGCGTTACCCCCACGCCTTGCACGAGGACCGAGATGGCTCTTGAGCCTTTTTATGGTTATCCTGTTCGCGCTGAGTGACGAATTCCATCAGTCCTTCGTGCAGGGTCGCAATTCAAGCCTGGTGGACGTTTTCATCGATACCGGAGGGGCTCTCGTGGCTCTTACTGTTGCTTTTGCTACCGCTTACTCCTCGAACTCGAGGTCGAAATCCATCTCTTGATCCTCGCGCCAATCATCTCCTCTTGAAATCGTGATCTCGCCGAATAAAGCTTCTTGATCCGCCGAAATCCTTTGTTGTTTGACCAATTCCAAGACGGCGATAAAAGAGACGACGATCTCAAGACGGGATTTTGCACCTCGAATAACCTTTCGAAACGTTGTTCGGCTTGATCTAGCCAGGCTTTCGAGTATACGGATGATCCGATCGCGTATCTTTACAGGCTGTGGCATGACGACATCATTGATGCCGGATTCGTCGCGGACAGAGGCGAGCACGTCGAGAAGAGCTTCCCGAAGATCAGTAAGTTCCACACCGATCATGTCGAGTTTTGGATCAATAATCGGTGGTGCGGAGATACGGACATACGACCTCAAGTCGGCTTTTAGGCGTTCGGCCAGAAATTCGGCGACTTCTTTGTACTTTTGATAGGCGATTAACTGACGAGCGAGCGCGTCGCCAGGATCCTCCTCACCTGGTTCGCGCGCAGGAGGTCGTGGTAGAAGCGCTTCAGATTTTATCTGCAGCAATCGCGCAGCGATGACAAGGAATGAAGTCAAATCCTCCAGATGCCGTTCCTGCAAGCGTCTCAAGTGGTTAAGGTATTGGTCTGTAATCTGGGCGAGTGCGATCTTCGTGATGTCGAGCTCGGCCTGTTCGATGAGTTCTAAGAGCAGGTCCAGTGGCCCTTCATAAACGGGTAGTTGGATAAGATAGGCTTGGTCAGTGGACATTGCTCAAGTTAGAAGCTGCCAGGTGGTAACGATGAGGACGAGGAGGATGAATATACTTCCAACGATGACCATAAGTTTAAATAATTGTTTCTGTTCTCTCGATCGCTCGGCTTCGGCTTCCGCAACCGCCTGTTCCCGCCTCCTGTCCTGTTCCAGGAAGTTTTGCATCCGGAGCAGGGAAGCTTGTTCTCCACGTTCCTTGAGCTCTGCAGCCCGCGCTCGTGATTGACGCAAGCTCAAGGGATCGAAACCCGATCCACCATGACGTAGCATAACCTGGCTGATCAATGTGAGAGGTTCTCCGCACCTGGCACAGTTTTCAGCTTCGGGCGTGTTTAAACTTCGACAGGCAGGGCAGGTAATTCGATCGTGTTGAAAAGACGAGCCGCAATAGGAGCAAGCAAGGATGTTCTGAGATGTGACAACAAGTCCGGGAGCCGTACACGTAGGACAATCGAATTCGTTCATAGGAGCATCAGATGTAGGATCGTGGATGGCATGCATTATACCATCGTGACCTAATTCCATAGGGGTTAGGGATCAGGCAGTAGGGATTAGGGAGCAACTTACGATGGCATTCTTCCTGATCCCTGTTCCCTGATCCCTTGATCTCTTACCCATTATCCCCATGGTATGATTATTGATTAGACGAAGTGAGTGAAAGGAAGCCTGAGAGACATGATAAAAGAGCCCATCAACGTCACCGATGCCACTTTTGAGAAGGTGGTTTTGCAGTCAGAAATTCCCGTCGTCGTTGATTTCTGGGCGCCCTGGTGCGGGCCTTGCAAGATGGTAGCGCCGATTCTAGAGAAACTCGCCTCGGAGTACGGCGGAAAATTGCTCATTGCCAAGGTCAACACGGATGAAAATCCGAAGTGGGCGATGGACTTCGACGTCCAGGGTATTCCAACCATGCTCTTCATTTCAGATGGCAATGTGGTGCACCGACAAGTGGGTGCGCTTCCGGAACCATACCTGCGCGATGTGGTCGCTACCTTCCTGAGCACAGTGGAGGAGATAGTCGAGGGCTAGTGTTCCTGGGACGACCTTCAAGTGTCCCAACGAATCAGCCTCCAACCTTTTTGGGTCTGGTTTTCGGAGGAAGTTTCACCTCCCACTGACTGACAAGCAACCGGGAAGGCCAAACGAAGAGACGTCAATTCAGTCGTCTCTTCGTTTGGCTTTAGCTGAAGCATGCAACAATGATCTGCCGCTAGAGGTTACCAGCATTCTTTATTCTCAAACTACGGCTTTCCTTTCGAGGAAGTCCCCCAAAGAAGTCCCTCGATTCTTCGACGCAGGCGGCGCAACCAGGATCGAACCTTTGCCAGAGAGAAAAGCACACTCCGTCGAATGCGTTGCAATGTTGAAATCTTCCGAATTGGCGCAACCCATTTCATGGTTAACGCACCCCAAGTTAGACCCGCACCGAAACCGACAAGGACCAAGTTATCACCGGGGTGGATTCTTCCGTTTTGGAAAGCCTCGCAAACGGCCATGGGAATAGACGCTGTCGAGGTGTTGCCATATCGGTCTAGGTTGATCATGAAACGATCTAGGGGCAATCGCAGACCACGAGCGGCCGCTTCGATGATCCTGCGATTAGCCTGGTGAGGGATCACCAATTGAATATCGTCCATCGTCAAGTTGGCCTTGACGACGGCTTCACGCGTCGCCGAGGCCATGACGCGTGTCGCAAAACGGAACACCTCGCGACCGTTCATGTGAATGTTGTGTAGCTGATGTTGAACTGTTTCTAAGGTTGGTGGGTGTCGGCTTCCACCCGCCGGAATGGAAAGCAAATCCCCTCCTGAGCCGTCTGAGCGCATGATACATGACATGATCCCGCCAGGTTTATCGCTCACCTCAAGGACAAACGCTCCGGCGCCGTCGGCGAAGAGAATACTCGTGCGACGATCGTCCCAATTCACTAGCCGGGACAACGTCTCGGCGCCGATAACGAGGGCGTTGTCGATCGAACCGGAGCGTATCGCCTGGGAGGCCATGTTGAGCCCAAAGATGAATCCTGTGCAAGCCGCCATGAGATCAAAAGCACCGGCGCGGCTTGCACCCAGATGATCCTGTACCAAGCAGGCGGTAGCGGGAAAGAGGTAATCAGGCGAGGACGTGGCGACGATAATGAGTTGCACATCGTGTGCGACCAGGTTGCTTCTTTCGATCGCCTTCATAGCTGCGCGTGTCGCCAGCGATGACGTGGATTCAGTTTCATCTGCGATGCGTCGTTCTCGGATGCCTGTGCGCGTCACAATCCATTCGTCGCTCGTGTCGACTCTCTGCGCAAGATCTTGGTTGGTAAGCACACGCTCGGGAACGTACATTCCCCAACCAGTGATATGTGCATATCTTGTCATGCTACTGTCTCGTTCTCAGTAAGTTTACTGACAATCAGGCAGGCGTTGTGACCACCGAATCCAAAGGAATTCTTCAGTACGTGGATTAGAACCTTCTGACGTGGACGATTGGGCACGTAATCCAGATCGCATTCTGGATCGGGCGTGGTGTAGTTGATCGTGGCCGGAATGAACGAATCCTGGATCGCTTTGACGCACAGGAGCGCTTCGAGCGCACCACCGGCTCCCATTAGGTGGCCAGTCATCGACTTTGTCGATGAGACCGGAACCTCATATGCATAGTCGCCAAAGACCGACTTGATCGCTGAGGTCTCGCTGGCGTCGTTTAAGGGCGTGCTCGTACCATGTGCGTTGATGTAGTCGATCTGTTCCTTGTGGAGACCAGCATCCTCCAGCGCCAATTTCATACACGTTGCTGCGCCGGCACCGTTTTCCGCAGGGGCGGAGATATGGAAGGCGTCATTATTGGCCGAATATCCGCTGATTTCGGCCATAATGGTAGCGCCACGGTTACGTGCGTGTTGGTACGATTCGAGCACCAGCGAAGCTGCACCTTCAGCGACCACGAAGCCGTCCCTGTCGAGATCAAAGGGTCGTGAGGCTGTGAGCGGATCGTCATTGCGGGTGGAAATCGCATCCATGATGTTAAAGCCGGCCATAGCAATCGGGATGATCGCGGCCTCGGTGCCTCCTGCAATCATGACGTCTGCGGAGTCACGACGGATCGTCTCCGTGGCCTCGCCGATTGAGTTGGAGCCCGATGCGCAGGCGGTGACCACCGCCATGTTGGGCCCTCGCAGTCCAAAGCGGATCGCAAGCTGCCCAGCGGCGCTATCGGGAAGCATCATGGGCACCATGAAGGGGCTGACCCTCCTTGCACCTCTTTGGTGGTATGTGTCGTTTTCCCTGACGAGTGTGCCGATACCGCCTATTCCAGTTCCCATGACGACACCGACCCGAGCGCCCATATGTTCATCGACTTTCAGGCCTGCATGATTTATAGCTTCCTCTGTTGCAACCAACGCGAACTGTGTGAAACGGTCAGTTCGCCGTGCAAGGCGTCGGCCAAGCAGCTCTTCGGGATCGAAGTCCTTGACCTCTGCGGCAAATTGTGTTTTTAAACCCTGCGCGTCAATGGTGGTGATCGGGCCGGCGCCAGATCGTCCAGCACGAACAGCGCTCCATGTGGTTTCGACATCGTTCCCTAATGGACTGACGCAACCAAGCCCGGTGACGACAACGCGATTTCGCGTCACAACTTCCTCCTTCGGCGTCTTGAGAACTTATCCTTGCTCCGGTATAACACCTGGCGAGGGAGGAAGGTGCGCACAATGCGGCAATGTGCTTATGCTAGAATCGATTTAAGCGAGGTTAGACTATTGGACAGCGCCTCATCGCGGTGACTACCAGGTGGCAGTTAGGATAGGGTTATCCAGAAGGCATGCGATGATTTTGGTGACTGGTGGAACAAACTTTGTCGGGCGTAGTGTACTCAAACAACTTACGCTCTACGGCCATTCGGTGAGGTCATTATTACGACCTTCCAAGCAAACACCGAAACTTCCACATGGAATTCCTGTGGATGTGACCCTCGCCGCGCTGACGGATCGGCGTGGTATCCGAGCGTCTCTGGTAGGGATCGACACGGTCGTTCATATCGCCAGTATCACCGGACTACCGATCCAAGAACGACAATTGGAAGTTGAAGTCGAGGGGACACGCACTCTCGCAGAGGCGTGCGCCCAGGCCGGAATCAAACGGCTTATCTATGTGGGTCAGATCGGCGCAGATCGATCATCTGCTTATGTCGAAATTCGAGCGCGGGCTAATGCCGAGCATCATGTGCGCACGAGCGGCTTGCCTTTCACGATCCTTCGTTCGACAATTCTCTTCGGTCGCGAGGATCTATTCACTGTGCCGCTAGCGCAACTATTGTCCGTCGCGCCGTTATTCTTTCCGATCCCAGGAGATGGATCGACTTTACTTCAGCCCCTATGGGTTGAAGACCTGGCAACATGCGTCACGTGGATCCTTGATGATCCGAGGACAGTTGGTGAAACATTTGAAATCGGTGGACCCGAGTATCTCTCATTTCGACGCGTACTCCGGATTTTAATGCGTGCAGCAAGTAGTCCTCGTATCCTTTTCTCGACACGGCCGCCGTATCTTCGGATAGGCGCTAGTTGGATGCAACGTTTGATGCCGCAGGCTCCCATCAGCCCCTTGTGGGTCGACTACTTGGCGGTCGACAGGACGACGGATCTCAATACACTTCCAAGTGTATTCGGCCTCCAACCATCACGGATGGAAGATAATCTGTCGTATCTCCAAGAGCGCAACTGGGGATGGGATTTACTCGCGCAACAATTCTCGGGCAATCGGGGAGGGTAGTCTATGGTGGATCGTTCCATCATCCGCCCGCTAGAGACCATTGAAGATATGGCCCAGGTGGAAGAATTGCAGCGCCTGGTCTGGCCGGGCAGCGAGACAGATATCGTCCCTTCTCACCTGATGCTGACGATCGCACACAACGGGGGTGTCATCCTAGGCGCCTTTGAGGGGAATCGGCTCGTGGGTTTCGTTTTCGGATTCTTGGGAACAGATGCCCAGAGCCCGGATCGAGTTGCCATGGCTCGCCTGAAGCACTGTTCGCACCAATTGGGGGTACATCCCGATTATCGCAACCGAGGTCTTGGGTATCGGCTAAAAGTTGCCCAACGAGAAGCGGTCCTCAAAGACGGCATCCGGCTGGTGACTTGGACGTACGACCCGCTCCTCAGTCATAACGCTCATCTCAACATTCGGCTGTTGGGTGCGGTCAGCAGGGTGTATTATCGGAATTTGTACGGCACGATGCGCGATGGGTTGAACATCGGTTTGCCCTCCGACAGGTTTCAGGTTGAGTGGTGGATCACCTCCTCAAGAGTGCAAACCAGGATCGAAGGATCACGAGGTCATCTCGATCTGGCCCATTTCCTGAGCGCGGGTGCGCAGAAAATCAACTTCGCCACCCTCGATGATCGCGGATTACTAATTCCACCGGATGAATGGTCGATCCCTGAGTCCAACCTCCTATTGGTGGAGATTCCGCACGAGTATATAGAACTAAAACAACAGGATCTCGAGCTGGGGTATACCTGGCGGATACACACACGGGAGGTATTCGAGAGCGTCTTCACTGCAGGGTATTTGGTCACGGATTTCATCTATCTCAAAGAAGAACAATACCCAAGATCTTATTATCTACTAACGCACGGCGATAGCCGGTTAGGATGACGATGAAAATCGAACGCATCGAGTTACATGAAATACGTATGCGTCTAAAAGCAGCCTTCGAAACCTCATTTGGTGTTGAGCATGATCGAGATTGCCTGATCGTTCGTGTTTTGAGTGAAGGTCTCGAAGGCTGGGGTGAGTGCGTTGCGGGACGCTTTCCAGGGTTCTCCTACGAAACGACGCAAACGGCTTGGCACGTGCTCGAAGATTTCCTGGCGCCATTGATGCTAGGAACCTCAATCGATGATGTGGGGGATTACCGCCGGAAATGTGCCACCATTCGCGGCCATCCTCTTGCTCGGGCGGGATTGGAGTTGGCTTTGTGGGACCTGATCGCGAAAGCCCAACAAGTCTCGTTGACGCAATTATTCGGAGGTGTGGCATTGCGGGTACCCGTCGGTGTCTCGATCGGCATACAATCGACCAGCGACGCCCTTTTGGATGTGGTGGCCGGCTATGTGGATCGGGGTTATGCCCGCGTAAAGTTAAAGATCAAACCCGGGCGTGATGTAAGCGATGTTCATGCGGTGCGTGAATCGTTTGCTGATCTCAAACTCCAGGTGGATGCGAATGCAGCGTACTCACTTGAGGACATCGCTGTATTTGAGGCCCTCGATGAGGTCGGTCTTTTGTTGATCGAGCAACCTTTAGCCGAGGACGATCTACTTGATCATGGTAAATTGCAAGCGGCTTTGAGTACACCGATTTGCCTCGATGAGAGTATTCGTGGTCTTCGACAATCCAGGCAGGCGTTGGAGATAGAGGCCTGCCGAGTGATCAACATCAAGCAGGCCAGGGTGGGAGGCATACAGGAAGCGTTGGACATTCACGAGTTTTGTTGGGGAGAGAATGTGCCGGTGTGGTGCGGCGGAATGCTTGAGACGGGGATCGGCAGGGCGGCAAATCTGGCTTTGGCCTCGCTTCCCGGGTTCCGTTTGCCGGGAGATATATCTGCGACTGACAGGTACTACGAAGAGGATATCGCCTCACCTAGGTTCGCTTTAAATTCGGATAGCACGATTGATGTTCCACGCGGTCTCGGGATTGGTGTGGAGATCGACACGGCAGCATTGGATCGGTTCACGCTGCGGCGTGAAGTTCTCAAGCCCTAAAGTTTGAATGTGCACTTGAGATGTGTCCGAGCGCATCTTAAACTGTAGGGGCGACTCGCCGAGTCATCCCAATGGGTTTGAGTGAGTGCTTTCAGGGTGCATTCCCGAACAGATTGAAGATCCAGTCGATAGAGGCTGAGCCTGCGTAGGCAAAGAGCAGCATCTTCAAGGTTTTTCCAATCCATGCCCAGAATAGAAACGTGGTCACAGGCATGCCCAGTGCGCCGGCCGCGGCTCCGCCCAGGTCGAAAAGTGGATTGGGAATGAACGCCATGATTAGTATCGCCCAGCCGCCATACCGCTCGGTCCATTGTTTGATACGCTCATACGCAGGGTAATCGTCGACAATTCCCCGGCTGCTGAAGCCGGCGAGATAACCCGTGAGTTCCCCTAATGCAGCCCCTGCGCCGGCTGCCAATGCAACTCCCACAGGATGGAAGACAGCACCGAGTGCGAAAGTGATGGCGATTCCAGGAGCGGGGAGAATCACCGTTGCATTGGCAAGTATCGATATGATGAAGATTCCCGGATAGCCGTAAGCCTGTAAATGCTCGACCTGATCACGTATTGAAATGATGTAAGCCGTAATGGCGATAACGGTCAGCAGTGCGAGAATCCGTGCGAGGGTTAATGGCCATCCGGAAAGGCTAGGTTTTTCACTCATTCTTCTTGGATAAGAATGTTCTGGATTGTAACCGCAGGCGCGTTTCGATCTCGTGGATCGCGCGCGGGGATGGATAAGAGCACATCAAGGCCCTCGATCACCTTTCCGAACACGCTGTGCTTGTCATCCAGGTGTGGGGTTGCTACGTGGGTGATGAAGAATTGAGAACCATTCGTGTTGGGGCCGGCGTTCGCCATAGAGAGCACGCCTGGGCCGTCATGGCGAATTTCAGGGTGGAATTCGTCTTCGAACTGATACCCCGGCCCACCCATGCCAGTGCCGGTGGGATCCCCTGTCTGTGCCATGAAATCTGTGATCACCCGATGGAAGATCACACCACTGTAGAAACCCTCTCTGGCAAGAAATACGAAATTGTTAACCGTGCGTGGAGCTTTATCTGTATGCAACAGGAGGACGATATCGCCGAGTTGCGTTTCGATCTTGGCCGTGTAGGTCTTCTGAGGGTCGATCATCATCTGTGGTGGTGATGCATACTTTTTTTCTGACATGGGTAGCTCCTGGGGCAGGTTGACTTGGCTTTCTTTCCCTGCCGGTTGATGGTGGGTAGTTTACAAGTCTTGTCGACTGGATATTAACGCTTGGCTAACAACTCGCCGATTCGAGCTACGACCATATCCATGGCGACCGTGTTGAGGCCACCTTCAGGAATGATCACGTCTGCGTGCCTCTTTGACGGCTCAACAAATTCTAAATGCATTGGCCGTACGGTGTTTTGATATTGCTGGATCACCGAATCTACTGTTCGTCCACGCTCGATGATATCGCGCTGCAACCGACGTATAAATCGGATGTCGGCTGGAGTGTCCACGAAGATCTTTACATCGAACAGAATGCGGAGACCCTCGTCTGTAAACACTAGAATTCCCTCCACAAGAATCACACGCTGCGGTTCGATCGGTTGGGTTTTCTCTGTGCGCGTGTGTGAGGTGAAATCGTATATGGGAATTTCGATCGGCTCCCAGCGCTTTAACGAGATCACGTGCTGAATAAGCAGACCGGTTTCCAGAGAGTCTGGATGATCGAAATTGATCATCGCGCGTTGAGCGTGTGAAAGCTCGCTCAGGTCTTTGTAATAAGCATCGTGGGGGATGAATGCAATCTTGTCGGTGCCGACGCGCTCGAGAATCACGTCGGCAACCGTTGTTTTTCCTGAGCCTGTGCCTCCGGCGATGCCAATAACGATCGGTGAGGGGCGTTCGATCATACTTTGATTATACGCGCATGTTCTCAGATTGGAAGCTCGCCTCCCCATGGGGATGGCGAATACACCGCAATGTCTGAGCCGAGAAGGCTTGGGTGGCAGCAGCTCCCAAAGCTCCAGCGTTCATGCGCGCTCAACGGATCCGCGGCCTCTGGATTGGTGACCCTTCCTATTGCACGTACACATTTAATTATAACGAAAGGCAAGTTATCAAATGGATTCCATTTTCGAACGAGCTTGTGTCCCCAAGAATGGAACGGGGCTGTACTCGATCCAGACAGCCCCATGACTTGCAAGCTAATCGTCCCCCTGGAACTTGAAGGAGAGCTTGACCTTGGCGCGATAAGCTACGACTTTGCCGTCATCGATTTGCATGTCCAGTTCAACGATTTCGGCGATGCGGAGGTCACGCAGAGTTTTTGCGGCCATGTTGATTGTGGATTCTGCGGCCTTCTCCCACGACTCGGTGCTGGTACCTACAAGCTCGATCACCTTATAAACACTGTCGGTCATGATTTCCTCCTCCCGTTATGATTGATGATCTTAAAGGAATGGGTTCAGCGCTTATCGTAGCAAGTTTTTATCCCCAGTTCAATCATTTGCTTTCCCTTCCTCCCATCCGCATAGCGAGAGCAGGACCAAATTTTGCGATCTTGGAAACCATGTCAGCGCGCCTGCGTCATGTCTATGAGCATCACCAATCGTCCAGAGATGCCCAATCGATAAGGAGCAACTTCATCTAACACCTTCTTTCGACAAGCTCATTGCTATGGCTGCAGATTTCAACACACTTTTCGGAATAGACTTTACATAATTGGTCAAGTGCGAGCATTGAGATACACAGAACACTTGTACGCTTCTTGTGGGAATTACCTATAACGTACCCTATAAAAAGGGGATTCGGCGCTCTCTGGGCTTCTCCTGAGCGCCTGGGGGCGATTAGGATGCTGCGTGGCAAGAAGAACGCTGTCTGGGTCCTCAGAATACGCTGGGCGGGTGGGTTGGGACGAACAAAAATCGACTTGAGGAGAGACGATTCAGGGAGGTTATGACACACCTCCCGGCAGACAAGCATGGTCAAGATGGAGCCAGCGGGGGGACTCGAACCCCCGACCCATCGCTTACGAAGCGATTGCTCTGCCGGCTGAGCTACGCTGGCGACGGAGTGGATTATACCAACGCGCCAGGATACTTGGCAAGAAGTACGCTGTAGGTGATAATGCCCCTATGCGTGTGGCAATGCTGTCATTTCATACTTGCCCCCTAGCGACGCTAGGGGGCAAGGACACCGGCGGTATGAACGTCTATGTCCGTGATCTATCACGCGAGCTGGGACGTCGCGGCATTGGCGTTGATGTCTTCACGCGTTCTCAAGACGAGCACGTACCTCACGTTCTACACGAATTGGGTTACGGGAATCGCGTCGTACATATTCCGGCCGGTCCGGAGACTCATATTGAGAAGAACGTTCATTTGAGGTACCTGCAGGAATTTGTGGATGGTATTAAAAGCTTCGCCAAGGTCAAAGGCGAGCATTACCATTTGCTGCATAGTCATTACTGGCTGTCGGGTCTGGCAGCGCTCAGTCTGCGAGAAACCTGGAATATCCCTCTCATACAGATGTTTCACACGTTGGCCGTGATGAAGAATCGGGTCGCGCGCACACCCGAGGAAGCTTCATCCGATCAGCGTCTCGAATCTGAACAACGATTGTTGCGCGAAGCGGACAGGGTTGTCGTAGCCACACGTGCCGAGTTGGCTCAAATTCAATGGCTGTATCAGGAACAGACTGCCAATGTGGTTGTCATTCCACCGGGTGTCGACACCAGCCGTTTCTACCCGATCGATCAAGAGGAAGCGAGAGAGTTTATCGGTGTCCCTTGTGAAGATCGTCTGCTGATGTTCGTGGGAAGGATTGAACCACTCAAGGGTATCGATACGTTGATCGAAGCTGTTGCGATCTTGCGAAAGAAAGAGGAGTTTCGCGCAAATCCGTTTTGCCTGGCGGTGATCGGAGGGGATCCGGATGTGAGCCAGGAGGCGATGACCGCCGAGATGGAGCGACTGCAGACATTGAGCGAAACCCTCGGGTTGGATGATCTCGTCCTCTTCTTGGGCAAGCGAGATCAGGATACACTGCAGTATTACTACTCTGCCGCTGAGGTGGTTGTCCTGCCGTCGCATTACGAATCTTTTGGTCTCGTAGCGTTGGAGGCCATGGCGTGTGGAACACCCGTTGTGGCCTCAGAGACAGGTGGGCTGGTCTATTTGGTCAGGGATGGTGAAACAGGTTTTCACGTTCCTGCTGTTGACCCGGTAGCGTTGGCTGAGAAATTGCAGCTTCTCCTGCTCGACGATGAGCTTCGAGCGGTTCTAGGCTATCAGGCTGCCGAATACGCGAAAGCTTACGCTTGGCCTGTCGTGGTAGACCAAATCCTCGATCTGTATGCCTCCTTACTGGATCAGAAGCTCGCCTGATGACCCTCAACGTTCATCTAATTCGTGAACCGGAAGACGAAGTCCTTGCATATCTTATAGCTCACCTTCATCCAGAGCTCCACCTCACCTTTGGTTCCGTGCCTGCAAACCCGGAGAGGGTTGAGGTGCTCATCGCAGGCCGACCAGATCGAGATCTGTTGGAAGCCTGTCAGAATCTGAGAGCGCTCGTGGTTCCATTTGCCGGGCTGCCTGAAGAGACGCAACAAGTGCTCCAAGATTTTCCAAATCTTGCCATCCATAATCTTCATCACAACGCAACGCCAACGGCCGAAATGGCAGCGGCGCTGTTGTTGGCGGCTGCAAAATTCCTCATCCCGATGGACAGGGCAATGCGCAGCCACGATTGGAGACCCCGATATCACCCCAATCCCTCCGTGCTTCTCGAAGGTAAGACCGCTTTGATTTTGGGTTATGGTGCTATCGGACAGAAGGTCTCCCGCATCTGCCAAGGTCTAGGGATGCGTGTCTTGGCTGTACGAAGGAGTTCTCCATCTGAGGCGATTTCACAAGATATAGAAATCCAGCCGGTTAGTGCACTCGCGACAATCCTTCCGCTCGCGAACGTCTTGATCATCTGTCTGCCGCTGACACAGGAGACCAAAGGCCTCATCAATGCTCGAGCGTTGGAATTGCTTCCGGAGGGCGCGATCCTGATTAATGTGGCTCGCGGTCCTGTCGTGGACGAGAAGGCACTGTACGATGCGCTTAGGGAAGGTAGGCTGTATGCGGCAGGATTGGACGTTTGGTATCAGTATCCTGAGGACGAAGGCGACAGAAGCCACTCCCACCCGTCGAAATATCCGTTTCATGAATTAGATAATGTGGTAATGAGCCCTCATCGAGCGGGCGGCTCACAGGAGACAAAATTACTCCGCATGCACCATTTGGCAGATCTCCTCAATCGACTGGTGGAGGGGAAAGAGATGCCCAATCGGGTGGACCTGCTGCGGGGCTATTGAAAGTCTTGGCTTTGCCAATGTCTTCGTTCCATATAAGTTGTCTCCTGCCATGACAGCTTTTTTCAAGACTCCCAAAGCCCGGTGAAGATCCACCGGGCTCATTATCATTCGTGGAGAGGACTTTGTGGATGAGCAGGCTCTCTGAGGGATCCTGAATGCTCCTCGAGTCCAAGATTGGAGCACTGGAATTCAGGCTTTTCAAGCAGACACTTTTCTCAATTGACGCTTCCCGGGGATGATAAAAGCTTCAAATAGGGCGATACCCCAAAAGAGCAGCGTGAGCGGATCGCTTTTCACACTCTCCATGATCAAGGTTAGCGCATCTCCAATAGGTAGGAAGATGGGCAGATCGGTAAGGATCAAACCTTCCTCAAGAAGAATCTGGTTTACTACATGTCGCACAATCAGATACTCACTCACCGCCATAGCGATTAGCGTGATCACGACACTCGTGACTTGGAGGATAGGACCGCGTTTACGACCGGCGCCAAACATAACACCCTGCCCAACGAGCCATCCAACCGCGATGGCCAGAATACCAAGTTGGTAGTTGGTTAGGACCACAACCGCATACCACACGATTGCCGAAAGCGCGGCAGCGAGAAAGCCTCCCAAGACAGCACCTGGAACATTCACTTCCATCGACTCTGCCAGCATCTCGCGCTCGGCATCGGCCGCACAATTGGGACATAGGGCGATGGGGGGATCCTTCTTTTGTTTCCCGCGGACGAGAATGGCTTGACCTTCCATCAAGGTCGTACCGCATACGGCACATGCTGCCATGTTCTTCGCTCCTTCCGTTATCAATCCGTCAGACGAGTCGTCGCTTTCCACAGGTTACGTTCAGATACGTGGAACGCGAAGCATACGAAAAAGTATATGGATATCGCTATTTTCACGCCATAGAGTTTTAGTACGGTGTGTCCTGCTGAGGAGCAACGGGCGATTGCGTGTTTTGTTGTCCATTTCCAGGAGTCCTTCATATTCATCATTCGTGGTTTGCAACCCTCGCCTGGTCTTAGCGTTGCAGTCGTTCTGATCTCTTGGCCGGCGAGTGAAGCGGGCAACGGGTTATCCATTCCGATCAGGGTGAAGTAAAATGAGAGAAGGTTAGTACATAGGGTTACTATTGCGCGGGAGTTTGTACCGAATTGTGTCTGAGGAAGCCGACGCGCGAATTTTTCCCCTATCTGGTAAAAAGGTACCAGGATGGAAGTGATAAAGAATTACCTGATCGACATGGATGGTGTCCTGGTCAGCGGACGTACCCTGATCGCTGGTGCAGACCAGTTTATTGAGCGCATCAAAGAAAAGGGTGCTGAATATCTGGTGCTGACCAACAACCCACTTTACACCCCTCGCGACCTCGCCCACCGGTTGCATACCATAGGTCTCGACATCCCTGTTGAACGAATCTTCACCTCGGCAATGGCCACCGCCCAATTCCTGGAGTCGCAGAATCCGAACGGAAGTGCCTTCGTAATTGGGGAGAGCGGTCTGACGACTGCGCTGCATGACGCAGGCTACGTGATCACTGACATCAAGCCTGATTACGTCATTTTGGGGGAAACATTCGCGTATAACGTGGAATTGGTGACTAAAGCCATCCGCCTCATTGCGGGTGGCTCGCGCTTCATCGCCACCAATCCCGATCCCGCGGGTGTTTCAGAAGGAGGCATCGTCCCGGCATGTGGTGCAATGGCAGCGCTAATCGAGCGAGCGACAGGTGTTAGCCCATTCTTTGTTGGAAAACCCAACCCATTGATGATGCGCATGGCGCTCAATTTCCTCGGATTGCATTCAGAGAATACGGTCATGGTCGGCGACCGCATGGAAACCGACATCGTTTCCGGGATTGAGAGCGGCTTGGAGACCATCCTTGTATTAACCGGTGTAACTGCGCGCGAGGAAGTGACTCGTTACCCATATCAGCCAGGTTGTGTCTTGGACTCGGTGGCCGATATCGAAGTTTGAGTTTTGTTGCTTGTAAAAGGAAACAGTATTGAGAATGCCATAGCGTTCATTGAGTTTGGTGTGGAGATATAAACATGTTTCCCTATTTGGTCGTCATCTTAGCTGTGATCTTTTTAGTCTTAAAGTTTTCGGGACTCCTGGAAGAGTTTACGGATGCGATGCGAAGGACTTGGGGAGATCCATCGGATCGTCTGCGTGAGTTACAGGAACTCTCTCCTGAAGAGGAAGAGATGGAAGATCGATTGACGGTATTTCGAGAGTATCTAGAAAAACCTTCGGACCAGGACGACGATTTTCCCGATCCTCCATCGCCTCAATAAATCCTCCTGAATCTAAGGTACACTGAATTCCTTCCCAATTGGAGCCCTACCGTCTCATGAATCCATTTATGGGTGAAATTGCCGCATTGACCACTTCCCTGGCGTGGTCGCTGACTTCGACTTTGTTCACTTTTGCAAGCCGAAGGGTCGGCTCTGTGGTGACGAACCGCGTGCGCCTCTTCTTCGCCACCATCTTCCTCTCCCTGATGCATTGGTTTGTGCATGCCGAGTTTATCCCCTTGCAGGCAGGATTAGACCGCTGGTTCTGGTTGGCGCTTTCAGGATTGATCGGTCTCGTTCTGGGTGATGCGTTCCTCTTCCAGGCCTTCGTTTGGGTTGGACCGCGGATTTCGATGTTGATGATGAGCCTGGCGCCGATTTTTGCAGGACTTCTTTCCTGGGTATTTCTGTCCGAGCACTTGAGCATATTTCAGGTTTTCGGAATCATTTTGACCATCATCGGCGTCTCCTATGTCGTCTGGCAGGGGGATGGCAATCGAACCGAGCGGCGCAACGATCGACAATATCTCAAGGGCATTCTCTTTGGAATCGGTGCCGCCACTGGTCAAACGATCGGGCTTATAACCTCGAAAATCGGTTTGCGGGATGGTTTTTCGCCGCTATCAGGAACGTTGATGCGTATNNTCCGCGCTCTGCGCCAGGACCGAATCGCCATAAGGCAACTACTTGCCGGTTCCTTTGTGGGACCTTTCCTCGGAATTTGGCTGTCGTTAGTTGCCATCCAGCAGACGAAGGTTGGGATTGCCAGCGCACTGATGAGTCTTCCGCCAATCTTCCTGTTGCCCATCGGAAGATTTGTGTTTGGTGAGCGCTTCGGGTGGGGAGCCGTTGTCGGAACGCTCACAGCGGTCGGGGGGGTTATGGTCTTGTTCTTATCTTAGCTGATCCATTCATTCTTTTAATAACGAATATGTTATTTGAGGATTCCAAGTTTTTCTGTTTCGGGATGGAGTCTTAGGCGATTAGGAGCCGGTATTGAGCTCCTCAGGGCAGAATTGCCAGGATTCCGAGATGTCGATGAAGGGTCGTGTGCCTCGCATGATCTCGATCATGCCTTCACTCATGATGCATGTGCCTGGCCGAACTTCTGGGTGAGTCGTCTCGTAATCCACAAAGGCGAAGGTGCCTGTGTCTTCGCTAAAGATAGCGACGAAGCGGATCTCGCCGGACGAAAACCAACGCCTGACGACCCCGTAGACGCACATTTCATTATCGGCATCCGCCAAGGAGACCTGATCCCAGAGAACACAGGATTGTTCAACCGGAGTCTCATCTGCCGATGGCGTTTGTTCGGTTTCAACGATGGGCGGCAGGGTGGGTGCGAAGTACGGTGTTCGGGTGGGTAGAATAACCGGCGTAGACGTGGGTTCCGGTGTGAGCATCTGGCTGATGAATTCCTTGCCAGGGCCTGTCACCAAGGCGAGAATGCCGACCCCAATACCGCCTACGAGGAGGATCGCCAACAACCCCCTTAGCAAGGATGGCAGGATGTTCGAACGGGGAGCACTGGCCTCTCGGGCGGTTTCCTCCGGCAGTAACTCGGATATGGGACGCAGTTCGCGCGACTCGTCCTTTATTCGTCGACCCAGAAGTCCTGACCAATCATCACCTTTATCAGGTGCAGTCGCCTCAAAAGAGGCGTCTTCGATCGGCTGCGACCAGGAGGGAGGTGGAGGCCTGCGTACAGGTTCTGGTTCGGGTTCAATTTCTGGCTCGAACTCAGCCTGGAATTCAATTTCGGGTGCATCGTAGTATTCTTCTTCCGCCTGGGTTTCACGGCGAAGATCAGCGATCAATTCATCAGGTCGTTTAGGTCTATCGCGCGTTGGTCGCGGAACACGTGGTATGACACCAACTTCCCGTTGTTTTCCGCACAGCGGACAGTCCTCCAAGCCTTGCTCAACCCATTCCGCACAATGGGGGCACTTCTCCAGGCTGGACATCCAGATTGGAGGTTCAACATCAGTGCGACAAAAGCGGCAAAAGATCGCTTCTTCGCGTATCTCCTCCCCACAATGCGGGCATTTGCGAGTCATCGATAAACCTCAACAGCTTGCGTCTATATTGTAGGCAAGGTGCCCATATGCGCAATCTAGGGCTTTTGTCATAGGGAAGGGAGTTAGGATTAGGCACCTAGGCGCCGGGGCACCTAGGCACTTAGGGTCCTTGGTGCCCCGGTGCCTACTTGATTGAGTGCATGTGACCTTGTTTGGACCGAGCGGAGGGATCCTTGGTTTCAGTCGGGCTCCTCGAAGCTTTCGATGACCGTCTTCAGCGACCGGATCGCATCGGTCGTGGCACGTCGTACGAGGAAGTCCGGGTGCTGACCATACCCTTCGTCGAGGATCTCGGTGATGTGTCGCAGGTGTGAGACGATGAGGTCAGGTTTTGGACGCCTGCCAAGCTTCATCATTAGGATGAGATAATTCGCTTCTAACCAATAGCGAAAGCGTTTCAACATGCTTTCTGTATCTCCATACCGTGCATGAGTCGCAGTCGTACTAGGGGGTGATAATAGTCTACAAGAAACCGAATCATGATCTCGCGCAAACAAATCCAACATTGTAAAGAGCTTTACGAGTCAGTGGAATACGATGCCGCAGATCGAGACCGCGGAGGTGTCCGATTCGTCGGCCGGGCAGTGCTCGTAAGCGATACATTCCCCCGAGACGGGCGCCAGGGCTTGCATAGCCAGGTAGATCGGCGCGGTGCCACAGACATTGAATTGGTCTTGCACATCCCGGATGGCGTTCACAAATCCGAGTGGATCCCCATCACATATGTAGCGCATCAATTTTCGATCCTCGGCGTGTAAGGCAGCATGATCGCGGAGGTCGAGCGGTAGTCCTCCAAACGCCGGACCGACGTGCGCGATATCTGCCGCGGCAACGATCAGGGTGCGGCGTTTGGAGGTGATCGTGCGTAAGGCTTCAACAGCGTTTGCGATCAACTCGTCATCCTCGAGGCTGTCTTCACTCTTCACGAATTGCGCAAAGGATCCGCACAGGATGGGCAGCAGATCGCAAGGCTCTCCGTCGCGAATGTAGTGCAACCACGCCGCGGCGAGTTCGATGGAATGTTCTCCGCGATGGTGTAGCTCGCCATGGAAGGCGTGCTTTCGCCCAACTGCATCTGCTATCTGATCAACGACTTCACGGTTGGTCGGAAGGACCCCAAAAGGGGTGGCATAATTTTGATGCGTGAGAGTCACCACCCGATCAGGACCATAATGATCTGTCCCCAGGATGATGACCAGTTCGGCTGAGCGAAGTTGTTCCTTGGCGATGTTCCAGATTGAGCCATAAACCCTCCAACCTCTTACGAAATCAATGTGTGGGCTCACGATGCCACGGATCTCATCATGGGGCGAAGGGATCGTTCCGACATCTTTCGTGTAGCCATTGAATAAGTCTCGCAGTTCGTCACCGCTCGCAGGGTAAGAGTTGCCTGCGAGTAAAGCGGGTCTAAACGTGTCCTCGTGGAAAGATGCGAGCGCATCGGCTTTCGCTTGCGAAGCTTTCTCATTTTCAAGCAGAAATGCATCATCCAGCGCGGAAAGAAGGCTTGCGAGATCGCTATGTGGTAAATCGAGACGATACTCCTCAGCCAGTACGTCAACCATTGACCCCAACTCATTGGTACCGTCGCAGAGTTCTAGTATGGGAATGAGATCCTTGGGGACCAAGACCATTTTGTCGCTTAATTGGAGAGGGTCACGCAGAAGGAGAAATGTCTGACCTTTATGCAGGACAGGGTGCATCTCAACCTGTCTTAAGCGCGGGTAGTTGTGAGAACCGATCTCATCCATAGTGTACGCAGTATTCCGGATCGCTATACTCAGGGCTGTCGAGTAGTGTATGATGTTAGACGTTCAAAGGCAATAGGAGCACACGATTTGCGAATCCGCAAATGAGTCATCGTGCAGGGAGTGTGTGTGGCCTTCCATAGACAAGACTGTTGGTGATCATAAGCTTATGAGACCCATCAAAGATCTCGCCGGCATAGCCTGTTTTCTATTGGACATGGATGGCACTTTTTACCTCGGAAATCGGTTGCTTCCTGGAGCACGCGCTTTCCTCGATCTGCTCGCGTCACGAGATACGGATTATCTCTTCCTGACGAACAACTCATCCCGGCACCGACGCGATTACGC
>WVZH01000313.1:0-640 GCA_011772595.1 Anaerolineales bacterium | reverse complement strand
AGCTTGACATACGCAAAAATGTGGCGCCTGTGTGATCTCGTTCGCGAGGGGAAAACGTACATCGCCACCCACCCGGACAAGAACTGCCCAACGGAAGGCGGTTTCATGCCGGACATCGGCGCCATGATCGCCTTTGTCGAGGCTTCGACAGGCCGCCTGCCCGACGCAATCGTCGGTAAGCCGCATCGATTGATCCTGGATGGGCTCGTCGCAAAAACGGGATTGCCGCTGGAGCAGCTGTGTATGGTGGGCGATCGCTTGTACACCGATATCGCCCTGGGAGAACACGGCATCTTGACCGTGTTGCTCCTCAGCGGAGAGACACACGAAAAGGATCTGGAAGATTCACCTCATAAACCAGATCTCGTGATGCGCGATCTTGCCGAATTAACAGATACGTTAGCAAACCTCCCCCACCAACCTTGAATTGAAATCAATCCCAATTCCCTAAACATCTGGCACCGGAGCGCCAAGGCACCTAGGTGCCCTGGTGCCTAAGTGCTTAAGTGCCTAGGTGCCTGATCCCTAATCCTATTCCTCATTTCCCATTAATGTCTTTTGTCCCTCCCCGAATTCAAAGCAGGCACTATAATTATGGGTATCAAAGGACGAGGAATGCTTGCCAAGTCCATCGCTATAT
>WVZH01000428.1 GCA_011772595.1 Anaerolineales bacterium | reverse complement strand
CACTGCTCAAAAAAGTACAATTCGTGCCCCCGGGGGGTACTGAAATACTTAATAGCATCCCCTGCGCGCCCTCGAATGCACAACTTGTCCAAATCGCGCCCACTGAGCATAAAGAGCGCGCCATCTGCCCAATCTCGAGAGCGCTCCATGCTGCCGAGGGCCAGGGCGATCGCCCAGCTTTCGGGTACTGTCACATTCACGTAACCGTGAAAAGCCGCTTTGACGATCTCACCTACCGAATCGGGCCAATAGTCTTTAGCTGCCCGATTGAGCGCTGTGTGGGCGATCCACATGCCCACCTCATCACGACGATCGCCAAAGAGCGCTGCACCTTCACCCTCGATTGCCCGGGCAAGCAGGATCACATCGTCGGCAGTGTAACCCCGCGCTGTACACGCCTCACAGAATGCCTCATGCCATATCAGATCCATTCGTTGCCTCGATCACCTTGTCATCCAGAATCGCATCCAACCATCGTTGCGCCGTTGGACTCAGTGCAGAGCGCACATCGGCCACGATCCCCGGCCACTGGAGCCCGAACGCCAAAGCCTGATGGCGCGCAAAGGCCAATGCACCGGCAAGCCGCACTGAAAACGGTTCGTTCTCTGCCATGAGCGCCATGGCTGCACAAATGCTAGCCCTGATATCATCCCTGGAATAGACCTCTAATGCCATTTTATCCCTCCTGTTGAATCCTGCGGATTTGAGTTGAGTTTGTCATTATGTCTATCTGGTAACGGTAACGGAAGGTAACGGTAATCCTGACTTTGCCCTATAAGGACTGTATATATGGTAAACCCCCAGTCACCGTTACCCATCGTTACCGTTACCGCCGTGCCCATCTCACATCACCATCTTGATCCCGGTGATTCCCTTGCGGTTTTGTCCCGTTGCGGGATCTTTCTTTTGCTGTCCAATCTGGAGCCCCTTGCGTTTCAATTCCATACTTAGAGAGCGCTTGTATTTGGCCGTAACCCCGTTTTCTTTGCACCAATTGGAATAGCTCAAATAAAGTGTCGCATTGGGCACAAAGTGGCTTGCAACATTGGTGATCTCAATGCACTCCTCAAGCCATTGCCCCACATAATCCAATTCAATGCGCGCTTTCTCCGTGGCACTGCGGACCTGCTGTGGTACTCTGAGCCCGGTTCCCCCCTGGTTGTACCATCGGATAGCGCCCTTCGTTGCCCACGCGAGAACCGCTTGTAAATTCTCTGTGCGCTTTAGATACTGCTTGAGCCTTTTATCCTCC
The DNA here is from genome assembly GCA_011772595.1 of Anaerolineales bacterium. Next base: position 47 of record WVZH01000428.1, on the reverse strand, counting down.
CGGCCAGCATACGAATTGGGGAATTCTATCACCTGGAGGCGATACCA
>WVZH01000092.1:524-1656 GCA_011772595.1 Anaerolineales bacterium | reverse complement strand
TGTCAAGAAAAAAAACAAGAGGCCGAAACCGTTAACTTCTAACTGAAATCAACGGAATGGCTAAGCCGAGAATTGTGTTGAATTCAATCGCAAATAAACAGACCGGGCCATCGGTGTAGTCAATCCTGGACGACATGAACGAATTCCGACAGAAATAATGCATGACCGGGGGGAGGGCGGAGTTGCGAATCCATCTTGAACTCGAAGGCATGATCGTGATTTCCTGTTGACTTTTCCTCCCCCCTTTCGTTTTAATTCCAAACCAGAGAGTTGAACGCGGACTTCGAAGATCCTGACTCTCCAGGTTTATTGGAATAGGAGGTTGACCCATGCCTATGCACTGGTTTGGCTTTGCCGGAACGACGCTTTGCGTCTTGGCGTATCTCCCTCAGATCATCCACCTCATCCGAGAGCGCTGCTCAGCGGGACTCAGCTTTAGGGCATACATGATGTGGGCCGTTGCGGCCGTACTTCTCCTCTCCTACTCCGTCGCGATGCGAGATGCCGTGTTCATCGCTCTGCAGAGTTACCACCTGGCCGCAGGCACGCTGGTCTGCTTCTTCTGCAAGAAGTACGAGGGCTTGTTGTGTGAAGAGCACGGTGGGAAGTCTCAGTAACGCGGCTGGCGTCCTCAAGTCCCGGGCCTACGTGCGGCCCAGTGGGCTAGTGGGTTCGTCCACCGAGGCGGTGGTGCCACCACGGTCTCAGAGGCTTGGTGCCGCCGAACAAGATGACTTATTTCTTCTTCTATGAGACCGTCTGTTATCAAGCCCCTTTTTTCGTTTTAGAGATCCACGTGAGTTCCTCCTTTGGTAGTCGATCGAGCTGGCGGCTTCCTGATACGTGAGGCCTCTGTTTGCCTCGAACGAACTTCTATCCGTGCTGGTCTCTTTTTGCCAGACACCCGATTCTGTATTCGCCCACAGGCGATTCGGGAAGCGCTGGAGTGAGCGGCCCCATCTAACTGGCGGTCCCCCAATGGAGACCAAGCAATCTTGCACGGGCAGCTCACACCAGCTCGAAAGGTTACACTCTTAGGTTCCGGTTGTGCCCTCATGGGTCTTTTAGCCCTCTATGCCTTCAGTTGGGCCCCCTCGGGAATGACACCGTCCCGCAGGTATCGCCACAAATC
>WVZH01000092.1:245-510 GCA_011772595.1 Anaerolineales bacterium | reverse complement strand
ATTGGCGAAACGCTCCTGATACCAGCGGCTGAGTTTACTCTCAGGTTGCCAGCGAAGCCACGCCCAGGCCCCCTCAATAACCATCGATCGAACGTAACGATTACCCGCCTTGCTGATACCTCGCTCCCTGGCCTCATCGCCACTCTGATGGGGTGTCGGAGTCAGACCAGCCAACGCCCCAACCTCCCGACCGTTTCGAAACCCTCGCCAACCAAAAAACTCCATCACATAGAGCCACGCACTGTTGGGACCAATCCCCCGAAGC
>WVZH01000092.1:0-197 GCA_011772595.1 Anaerolineales bacterium | reverse complement strand
ACATCCGAGCTCTCAGAGGTCTTAATCAGATCGGCTCGCTCTCGTTTGATCTGATCAATCTGTCGATTCACCATCTCAAAGCGCTCATACTCTCGCACCAAGCGCTTCTTCAATCCCATAGGTAGTGGCCTCCCATCCCATAGACGCTTGATCTCCAATCGACCTAAAAAGCCTCGGTCCACCCTCATCCGAACCCC
>WVZH01000359.1 GCA_011772595.1 Anaerolineales bacterium | reverse complement strand
TGACTTGTCAAGTCTATACGCGCATAGGGGTGCGACGGCTGATCCTGGGAAAATGGCTACAAGACAGAAGAGTGATAGAATTCTCCCGAACGACCAGAAAAGAGCCAGGAGGGGGAATGATGAGCCAGCAGATACCAGTTGAAGTGCGAGAACGAATCGACAGGATGACGGAAGCGTTTGGTGAGCAACTGGAGGCGATGTACGTGTGGAGCAACGAAACACGGAGCCAAGAGGGGCCATTGGCGATGCAGATCGAGGACAAGATTCGTCAATGGATTCGACAGATAGGAGCAGACACACAGGCGTTATTGTTGGAAGGGATGGACCACAATCGACGCAAAGGAAAAGCGCCGTGTCCGCACTGTGGCGAGCAAGTGTACTGGCATAACTATGAGCCAAGACAGTACATCACCTCGCTGGGAGAGATGCAGATCGAGCGTGCGTATTACAATCACGGAGTGTGCCATCGTGGATGGGTGCCTTTGGATGAACGGTTAGGGCTTGGCGCAAGCGAGCTGAGTCCATTTGTGCAAGAGATGGCTAGCTACTTGGGTGCGTTTATGCCCTTTGGCCGAGCTCAAGACTACCTGTCGCGCTACCAGGGCATCCATATCAGTCACGACTTGGTGAACGACACGACAGTGATGGCTGGGCAGGCACTGAAGGAGAAGCAAGAGCAAGAGATACGTCGCGTGTGGGCAACAAGCGAACTGCCAGCCTGCGAAGCAAAGACGCCGCCCAAGCGTCTGTATGTGAGTGCGGATGGCATAACCTATCTGTTGCCGGATGGTCAAGGGAGCGAGATCAAGGTGGCTGCAGTGTATGAGACAGAGGAGCGACGAAACAAGAAGGGGGAGACCGAGATTCATGCGGTGGACATNNGCCGTGAAACGTGGCGCCGAGTGGGCAGAGGAGATCATTGTCTTGGGAGATGGCGCGAGCTGGATTTGGAATCGCATCACGCCGATGTTCCCGAAGCAAAAGGTCACCGAGGTAGTGGACTTCTATCATGCCAGCGGCTACATTTGGGACGCCTGCAATGCGGTGTGGGGGCAAGAAACGGAACAAGCAAAGCTCTGGGGCGAGAAGCAGTGTCACGCTCTCAAACATGATGGCCCTGATGGCATCTTACAAGCGTTGCACTCTCTCTGCCCGGCAGACTCTTTGGCCCCAGAACCTGTGACCAAAGCGGTTACCTACTTCCAAAACCAAAGTCAGCGTATGGACTATCCAAGCTATGTGCAACGGGGTCTGCAGATCGGGAGTGGCTCTGCGGAGAGCGCCGTTCAACAAGTAGTTGGTTCGCGTACCAATCAACCAGGTATGCGTTGGAACCCCGAGCACGCTGAAGGAGTGGCCCACGTCCGTGCTGCCATTCTCAGCAACCACTGGGACGACTTCTGGTCCGACTTTCACCCGCCTGCTAGGCAGTATCGGCGCAAGAATCTGCCACTAGCTGCCTGAATTCCCAGGATCAGCCGTCGCACCCCTTCCGGGTCACGCGTTTGACATGCTCGGGGAGGG
>WVZH01000093.1:14296-16952 GCA_011772595.1 Anaerolineales bacterium | reverse complement strand
CAAGCCCGCGCACGTACAACTTCAACGTCAATTTTTGGAAGGAACTTACACCTTTTCGATTGAACATTGTGGAACACCTATTCAGCTGGTTGCCGTTCTCTTCCAGCTATCCTCCCTTATCCTATCCTGTAAAACGAGCAACGATATTCATCCTCGCGATCGCAGTCGTTGCGGTATTCATGTACGTAATCAGAAACCTACGCAAACAAGCAAAATTCGATTGGCTGTTTCATCCAGGGACGCGCTTGAACGGCTATCTCCTGGTTTTCATTTTCGTTTTTATCGCCGTTTTTGCATTCTCGTATGTATTTCCTTATCCACCTGGAAGATATAGCGGCCGTCATTATTCCCCTCTCAAGATATCTCTCATCTTGATCATTTTCACCTTACTCCACTTCTACATTCAATCGAATAAGCCTAAAGAATGGTTGAAGATTCTCGTTTTGGTGATATCCATCGCGACGATCATATCGTGGGCGCCAACCACTCTGGAATTCGGACAAAGGATTCATATGTACGGAACAGCCTACACAGACGGGCGATGGCATAATTCGGAAACTCTTGAAGCCGTTAAAAATCTTCCAGCTGAACTCCCCATCATATCCAACGAAGTCGACTTGACCCTGTTCTTCGCAGATAGACCGGCCTACCGCATCACTGAGCTTTTTCACGAAACACGTTTAGACACATTTACCCGATACGGAAACGATTTAGAGGATCAGTCACAAAGATTGTTTCGAGAGGAGGGTGCTGCGTTAATTCTCTTCGATACAATCGAAGTGCAATTTGGGAACATCTATTATGATAAAGCTCAGGAACGCCTCGAAGCCTTCGTCAAAGATTTAGATCTCTATTTTGATTCAGGCGGCGGATCGATATACTTCTACCCGAAACCCTAACTACCTTCTTGTTAATCCGCACAGTTCAAATCCCACTCTCCGTGATTTCACCGGCGACCTAAATAATCCACCACTCACGGCTCAACTCCTGCTGATAATCGAACTCCAACGTCCTTTCACTGGCATGCAATCGTGAATACCCTGAGAGGCATTGGAATTTCAACGCCAATCGTTCGTCCATTTCCCACTGTCCACAACTCCTAGTAGAATAGATCAGAAACTTATCTGCGAGGGAAGTATGGGCGCTGTCATACGCATCGATCATGTGGCAATCGTCGTTGACGACATCGATCAGGCTTTGATGTTTTGGCGTGACGCACTGGGCCTTAACGTCATTCACGTGGAGGATGTACCCGATCAGGAATCGGTAGTCGCCTTCATGCCAACGGGAGCCTCCGAAGTCGAGCTTGTCAAACCCACGAGTGATAATAGTGGTATCGCCCGTTTTCTAACCAAACATGGTCCGGGGATCCATCACATCTGTTTTGAGGTCGAGGACATCGAATCGTGCCTCGAAAAGTTGGATCAGCACGGTGTTCGCTTGATCAATCCCGAGCCCGTGATCGGAACAGGCGGCAAGCGCATCGCATTCATCCATCCTGAAGGCACACACGGCGTGTTGATCGAGCTTTACGAGCTCACGCAACAGGAGCCGCACATCCGTTTGGCACGCGCACGGGCTCTCGCCGGCCGCGCAAGGATTCAAGGACAGGTTGTGGCATCCGGGCTTTTAGGGTTTCTCCGGGGTCTGCGCAGCTCGGGTGAAGCTGAGGAAACAAACTGAAACCCCAATGCCTCCCCACATTCCATACCCCTCACCAGCTCGTGTACTATGACTTCTATGAGGTCCCGCGACGGCAATTGTTTCAGCCCAGGGTGTTCCTGCCCCTGCCTAGATGACCTCATAGCTTTGCAGATCCTCATCGAGTCAAGAACACGCTCCCTAGAGTGTGCCAAATTCCAGCTTGTATTCCTCCCCATGCTATAATCGCCGTTAATGTTTCAATCCATCAGGAGGCTTGCATGTCAGACGAGAACCCACTAGAGGAGCTACGCAAAGCCTTGCTGACGTGGGAAGAAGAAACCCTCAACCCTGTTCTCGACCGTGTTCCTGAGCGAAAAGATGAATTCATAACCACATCTTCGGAACCCATCAACCGTCTTTATACACCTCTCGATATCGCCGATCACGACTATTTACAGACCCTCGGCTTACCGGGAGAATATCCCTTCACCCGTGGAATCCACCCGACACTATACCGAGGGAAACCATGGACCATGCGTATGTTCGCAGGTTTTGGAACCGCAGGGGAGACAAACCAGCGGTTTCTCTACTTGCTCGAGCAAGGGCAAACCGGATTATCAGTCGCTTTCGACCTACCAACCCTGATGGGGTACGACACCGATGCGCCCGAAGCGCTAGGAGAGTTCGGAAAGTGCGGTGTTGCCGTAGCCTCACTCGAAGACATGGAGATCTTATTGAAGGATATCCCTCTCGACAAGGTATCGACCAGCATGACGATCAATTCACCTGCGGCGGTGATCTGGGCCATGTACATTGCCACAGCGGAAAAACAAGGCGTTCGTCCGGATCAGTTACGCGGTACGATCCAGAATGACATTCTCAAAGAATACATCGCTCAGAAGGAATATATCTTCCCGCCGGAACCTTCTATGCGTCTGGTTACCGATACGATCGAGTTCGGCACGCAAGAGCTTCCACTTTGGAACACAATCTCGATTTCGGGATATCACAT
>WVZH01000093.1:0-14285 GCA_011772595.1 Anaerolineales bacterium | reverse complement strand
GGTTGTCCTTTTTCTTCAATGCACACAACGATTTCTTCGAAGAGATCGCCAAATATCGCGCCGCACGACGCATATGGGCGCACGAGATGCGTCACACCTTCGGAGCAGAGAATCCACGCTCCCTGCTACTCCGCTTCCACTCCCAAACTGCCGGCGTAAGCCTAACCGCTCAACAACCCGAGAACAACATCGTCCGTGTTGCCATCCAGGCATTGGCTGCGATCCTCGGTGGAACGCAATCGCTCCACACCAACTCGATGGACGAAGCACTTGCACTCCCCTCCCAGCACGCTGCAACCGTTGCGTTGCGGACCCAGCAAATCCTCGCCGAAGAGTCGGGCGTCACCAACACTATCGACCCCCTAGGGGGTTCCTATTTCGTCGAATCGCTAACCAATCTCATGGAAGAGCAGGTACGGGAGTATTTTCGAAGGATTGAGGAACTGGGAGGTGTTCTACCTGCCATCAACGTCGGGTTTTTCCAACGTGAGATTCACGAGGCCGCCTACCGCTACCAGCGTGAGATCGATGATCAAAAGCGCTTCATCGTAGGGATCAACGCCTATCACGACGATCAACCCCTGCAAATCCCTCTTCTGGAGATGGATCCCCGAGGTTATCAACGCCAGGTAGATCGCCTCGAGAAGCTGCGTAAAAATCGGGACAACGCTGCCGTGGGTCAGGCGCTCGACCGGCTGCGAATCGCATGTCAGGGCACAGAAAATACGATGCCCTTCATCCTCCAGGCGGTTCGCACATATGCCACGCTGGGGGAAATTATCGATGTGATGCGAGAAGTTTTCGGAACGTTTGAAGAGCCCAATTGGTTGTGAACCGTTGTAAGATCACAGGGCGGCAAGCGAGCCATGCAAGGCTGAAGGGATGCCGGGCAGGACATCAATTCCCATAATATCTTTGCTCCTGATCTTGGTAACAGGGCTTGCCTGCGCATTTCCTTTTCCGGCGCCGAGTGACGGGGAGGAAGACCAAAAGTCAACAGAGGCGGCTGCGACCTCCTCCATCCATCTGGCTCAAACCACCATAGCATCAACGGTTACCACCCACACGACAGCACCACTCCTTACGCCATCTCCAACGCTAACCGCTTCCGCAAGCCCTACACCATCTCCTTTCACTGCTACCGCCACACCGCCCCCCGGTGGTGTAAGCCTCAATTGCGACGGCACCTATCAACGCGTCCGCATCACAGATCATGGGCCCGCAGGGAAGATGATCTCGGTAGACGATTGGGATGGGAGTTCGTGGGTTAATGTCTGGAACGTCTCCAGTGGTGATCCCAACACTCGGCAAATGATGCCGGAAGCTGGATACTACGAATTCGGTGCCTGCCAGAAGATGGTTATTGTGCCCATGAGGTATTCCGGACCACACCTGTGGTATGAATTGGGTATTTACACATGGAATGGTAGCGTTCTCGCTCAGGTCTATTTCAATGAAGGGTATCACGGCGAGTGGAGCAAGACAGGAGCGGTGATCACCTTCCGTGAAGCCTCCACACTGGGGGGATCTCCTCTAGAACCTTGTGAATGGATGACACTTGAACATGAATGGGACGGGACGGCGTTCAACCAGATCGGATCGCTCTTGGAGCCTGTCCCGGCGTGCACCCCCTCAGTTCCCTAGACCAACGAGTAGAGACGAATTAGGGTCCGTAAGGACCCCAATAATCATTCTCAACGATCGCTTAATGGATTCTTCGGATCCTTACGTAGTCTCATGTTCTAAGTCGAAAAGCCACCTGCGTCCCCACTCGTTCTCCGCATCTTGCAGTCGTAAAGCAGCAATCTCCATCGGGTCATCACTCAAACGCTCCGGCTGCTTAAATCCCTCTCGTGCCTCCTCAATCCCAAAGTGCTTCACTGCGACGTCGAGAACTCTGAGGATGTCGCGTATGAAGTAATTTCGCACGAATGGGTTCAATTCATCCAAGAACTTCTCAAGATCCGGGTAAAGAACATCGAGCTGGCGCCGCGTGCAAAAACGCAACCAATCAATAGCATTCTGGCGATATGGCTCTTGGAGTTTGCTGATGCGTACAATGATTTTTGCGATCCCTTTTTCATGAGAACTCATCTTACTTCTCCATCGGATGTCCGCCTCTAGCCTGTCTTAATACTTCATGGAAAAATGGATGCAAGGTTTAGACCAGAGCGTCNNAGAAGTCGAATTGAATTATTAGAATCGTTTCCTCCTTGGGAATATCTATCGCATCTACCAGGAATTAACCCTTGAAGAACCTTTCGTTTAGTGGATAATGTCTCTACCATGTTGAAGGTAAGATCTAAGATGTGGAGTTGAATCAATGGCGAACCCGAAGAAAAGAGTGCTCGGTATCCTGACTGGAGGAGGAGACGTCCCCGGTTTGAATCCTGCGATTCGCGCGGTGACTATCCGTGCGCTTCGTGAGGGCTATCAGGTCATCGGTATACGCCGCGGCTGGGCAGGTGCCATCGAGATCATTCGCGACAAGAAAGCTGACAACACCCAGAATTTTCAAATTCTCACTGAAGAGATCGTAAACAAAGCGGGGAGAACAGGCGGGACCTTTATCCACACCTCGCGCACAAACCCCAGCCGCGTCTCGGAAGTCAACGTCCCTTCCCACTTGAAGGATAGTTACAAAGATGAGACAAACGATCTGACGCCGGAAGTACTCAAGAATCTAGACTTTCTAGGAATCGATTACCTTATCCCAATCGGAGGCGACGACACCCTCAGTTACGCCGTACAGCTTTTTAAGGAAGGGATCAAGATTGTCGCCATTCCTAAGACGATGGACAACGATGTCCCTGGGACGGACTATTGCATCGGTTTCAGCACCGCAGTGACTCGAACCATAAGCTTGGCGAATCATCTACGTACATCCGCTGGCTCCCACGAGCGTTTCTTGGTGATCGAAGTATTCGGCCGCTATGCCGGATTCACAGCGATGCTTCCAACTATGGCCGGCGCTGCCAATCGCTGTGTCATTCCAGAATATCGGTTTAAGATCGAACGCTTGACGGAACTCCTGACAGAAGATCGAAACAAGAATCCAAGCAGGTACTCCGTCGTTCTCGTGTCGGAGGGTGCAACGTTCGAGGACGGCGAAATGATCTTCCAAGACACTACCAAGGATGCTTTTGGTCACATGAAACTTGGCGGCATCGGCGATCTGGTATCTGCGAAACTGAAAGAGCTGTCGCCAAAGTACAATCANNGGTGATCCTGACGCCATCGACTCGGTTGTGCCCATGGCATACGGGAACCTCGCACTGGACTTGCTTCTTGCCGGCGTACACGGTCGTCTGGTTGTCTTGAAGAATGGGCGCTACGATAATATGCCCATCGAGGTCGTTACTAGCACTTCCAAGCTCGTCGATGTTGACCGGTTTTACAACACGGAACGACTACGTCCACAATACAAAAGCTTCGAGATGAAGCCGCTCTTCATCATGACCAGCGAATAAGGAAGCCTTCATGAGGCAGGGAGCCGCCCTCCCATGACCACTTTCGAACCGGCTTATCTCCGCCTGCACCGCGCAGGGGAACTCAAGCATCGCGCCGAACAAGCACGCGAACATGAAAAAGCATGCGACCTGTGTGCTCGCTACTGTGGCGTGGATCGCGCGGAACGTCACGGTGCGTGTCGTACGGGTCTGAAAGCCCGCGTGGCATCCTTCGGCCCCCATCACGGAGAAGAAGATCCCTTACGCGGGTGGCGGGGTTCGGGAACGATATTCTTCTCCTGGTGTAACTTGCGCTGCCAGTACTGTCAGAATGCGGACATAAGCCAGGGTCCATCAGGCCGTGAAATCGACTCAGAGGAACTGGCAACAATCATGCTCACCCTCCAGGAGTCGGGATGCCATAACATCAACTTCGTTTCACCCTCCCATGTAGTGGCTGAAATTCTGGAGGCACTCGTGATCGCTGTCGAACACGGACTGCGCATCCCACTCGTGTACAACACAGGCGGATTCGACTCGCTCGAAGCCTTAGCGCTTCTCGACGGTGTAATTGACATATACATGCCAGACATGAAATACAGCGATCGCCTCGTCGCCAGGCGCCTTTCTAAGATCGGAAATTATCCCCATGTCAATCGGGAGGCGGTGCGCGAGATGCACAGACAGGTTGGTGATCTTCAGATGGACTCACGCGGGATCGCACTACGAGGTCTCTTGGTTCGTCACCTGGTACTACCCGAGAATCTGTCCGGCACCGAAGAAGTGGTTCAATTCCTGGCAGAAGAGATCTCGAAAGAGACCTATTTAAACTTGATGAACCAATACCGACCGGCATATAAAGCCCACTCCTACCCCCCTCTCGATCGCCCACTAGGGTCTGCGGAATACACCCAAGCCATCGAGTTAGCAAAAGCAGCCGGCTTGGAACGGCTCGACAAGCGTATACGCATCCCGCGCTTCTTGTTTTAGGATCTCCAAAGATTTCCTGCGGCGGTCAACCCCCAGAACCATTGTGATGATGTACTGCGAGTAGACTCTCAGGGTCTTGAGCCTAAGAAGGCTCTCTATCATCCCCATTCAAAACTGTTAAGTTGTGCGCTATTCTCCCTTTCAGGGAGACTGTGAGGACGCTTAATTTATTATAAGTTTAACCCCTTGATGGGAACTCCAATGAAGCAAGTCCGTAGGTGAGGCGCACAATTAGTCCCAACCACTGTGTACTGAAGACCAGGTAATCCCCTCTTATACTCTCGGGGATCGCGTCGCACGTCCCTTCTAGCGTGATCAGTCAAACGAACGAAGCTGGGATTAAATGATCGCTCTGTTGCGACCTGAACATAGCATACGATGCATTCGTAGGCGATGGAAAGTGGGAGGTGGCCTTATACAAAGCCTATCGTCACCGTGCAAGCATCTTCGCCATTGCGAAGTATTCCGGATTGGGTGTATGAGAGCGGCTGATGACTTCTTCAAGAGGCACAGTGACGATATCATTCCCTTGGAGGCCGACCATCACATCGCTCTCTCCTGCGAGAAGTGCCTCAACTGCCGCCACCCCCATCCTGGTCGCTAGCATACGGTCGAAAGCAGTGGGGCTACCGCCGCGCGGCACATGACCAAGAATGGTCACACGTGTTTCGAAACCAATGTTGCGTTGATTTAAATGGATCGCCAGGTCTTCANNGGCATAGGCGTCTTCCAATGAGTCTGCAATCTCATCCAGATCGAATTCTTCCTCCGGGGTGATAATGATCTCCGCTCCGCACACCACTCCGACCAACAATGCCAGATAACCACATCCACGACCCATAGTTTCGATCAGAAATGCCCGTTGATGCGATGATGCGGTATCCCTCAGTTTATCTACCGCTTCCATGGTTGTGTTTAATGCCGTATCCACACCGAGGGACATATCGGTGCCCCATATGTCGTTGTCAATTGACGCCGGCGCGCCCACGACCGGAAAATCATATTCAGCCAGGACATGTGCTCCACGCATGGAACCATCCCCACCAATGATGATCAATCCTTCGATACCCGATTCATTCAGTTCTCGTAGAGCTTCGCGCTGTCCTTTCTTCGTTTTGAATTCCGGGCACCGTGCCGTTCGCAAGAACGTCCCCCCACGCTGGATGATCCCTCCAACATCCCGTGCCCTCAGCTCTTCCATTTCACCCCTGATGAGTCCATCAAATCCTTCCTGAATGCCGATAACTTCGACATCGTTGAAAAGCAATGTGCGTACCACTGCCCGAATGCAGGGATTAATTCCCGGTGCATCACCACCGGAGGTGAGTAAACCAACTCTCTTGAATTTCATTGCATCCTCATAGGTTCTAACCGGACAGCACCTTCTCCCAACAAGGCTAAGAGCTGAGCATGTAATTCCGGACAATAGCCGGTTGTTGAATTGGGGAATTCAAGATGATATCGACGCGAGTGTTCGAATACCTGGAAGGTGAACTTATCCCGGCCGGGGAAGGACGTAAGCAAGCCATGGACGCGACGCAATCGCAGCGTATCCTTGCGACGATCGCCAGTCGATTTGATCACAACGATCACCATCTGAGATTCAACTTCCTCGGATCTTTGAGGTCGTACAGGTGAATACTCGGATGCACGCAAACTTTCCTCAGGCGATACAGGGCGGTCCTTTCCATTCCCAGAAGAGGGCTCCGAAGCTTCAGCCTCTTCCGATTCCTCCATCTCAGTCAACTGTCGATCAACTGCTGAGGATAGCAACGTCACAGCGGCACTCTGCTCCGTTGAGGCAGGGCCCTCATTCTCCAAACTCGGAAGCACAGCTCCGGAATCGAGACCATCCTCCCACGGAGGTCCATCGGGTATTGGAGCCAGCTCGACCTCATGCAGTTCCGTAGGGTTGGGGTCTGATACCGCTCCCAAATCCTCCGGCAAATCTACGGAGATTGGAGCCACCCCTCCTTTGTCGAACTCAACATTGACCTCCGGGATATCCGCCGATATATCATCAACCAAGATCTTTGGCTCACCCCGCTCCCGATCGACGCGTCCTTTTACCATTGCGATCATGTCCGGCTGAAGCCAAGTGGATACTTTCGCCCATACGTTACTGAAAATTACCAACTCTATTTTCCCCTGCAGATCCTCAAGAGTGACAAACCCCATCTCCCTACCACTTCGCGTTTGGTAAGGGCGAACATGAGAGATCTCGCCCGCCACAGTCACAGAATGGCCATGATCCGCATCCGCCAGTTCGGCACTGTAATGCGTGACCACCCTTGCAATCGCCTCCATGTAGGGTGTCAACGGATGATCCGATATGTAAACACCCAAGAGATCTTTCTCCCACCCCAATTGACGTCGGCGGGGAACATCTGAAGGGGCTGGCGAAACGTCTATCGCGTCGCTCACATCGCTTGAGGCGCTGAAGAACGACATTTGCCCCACTTCAGCTGCACGGAAGTGTGAGCTAGAGATGGACATTAGGCGCTCGATCGAGTCAAGGATACGTATTCGTGAACCCAGGGAGTCAAAAACACCCACACGAACCAAGCTTTCCAGCGCGCGCCTTCCAACTTGTCGCAAATCCACGCGCTGTGCGAAACTGGAAAGAGTTTTAAAATTTCCGCCGTCTTGACGTACTTCAAGGATCTTCTCGATAGCACCCTCACCAACATTCTTTACAGCACCCAATCCGAAGCGGATCGAACCTCGAGAGTCCTCTCTCCCCTCGATCTGGAAATCAAGGCCGCTTTTGTTTATGTCAGGTGGAAGGACATCGAAACCCATGCGGCGACAATCTGCAATGTATAACGAGACTTTATCGCTGTCATGCTTGAACACCGAAAGTAGGGCAGTCATGTACTCACGCGGATAATTCGCCTTGAGGTATGCGGTTTGGACACAGATCACCGCGTAATCCGCAGCGTGCCCTTTTGGGAAACCATAGCGGGCGAACGTCTCCCACTGATCGAAGATCGTGTTGGCTGTATCCTCTGGGATGTCATTTCCCACCGCGCCCGCCACGAAGGTCTTTCGCTGTTGCTTCAAAGCGTGCGCTTTTTTCTTGGCCACTGCTTTGCGCAGATTATCGGCTTCGGAAGCCGAATATCCGGCCAGATTCATGGCCGTGTACATGATCTGCTCTTGGTAAACGGTAATACCGTAGGTCTCCTTGAGAATCGGCTCTAAAGCGTGGTGAAGGTATTCCACCTTCTCTTGACCGTGCATGCGACGAATATAGTCCGGGATTTTCTCAATCGGCCCTGGCCGGTAAAGCGCGACCATGGCAACAACGTTTGCNNNCGAAGGTCTCAGGGTCGTCTAGGGGGATGGAATGAATATCCAGATCGACGCCGTAGCGTTCCCTGATCATGCGACAGGCGCGCGCCATTACCGTCAGCGTCGACAAGCCAAGAAAATCCACTTTGAGCAACCCGAGTGAATCGAGCACATTCATCTCAAACTGTGTAACAGCGCCTATAGGATTGTCGTCTTGGCTTCCACCAGTAGGCCGGTGCAGGGGGATGTAATCGGTGATTGGCTTGTCTGTAATAATAACGCCGGCCGCGTGTGTGCCTGCGTTGCGCGAGACACCTTCCAAATTCGCAGCGGTGTCAATTAATTCTCGTAAATATGGAACTTGATCATAAGTTTCTCGAAATGCAGGGACGCTATCTAGCGCCTCCGGAATGGTAATCGGTTTCCCTGGAATGTTGGGCACCATTTTGGCGATCCGGTCGACTTCGGGTAAGGGGATGTCGAGCACCCTTCCAACATCGCGGATCGCCGCTCTTGCGCCAAGGGTTCCAAATGTGATGATCTGGGCAACCTTATCATGGCCGTATTTGTTAGCAGTATATTCTAGAAGCTTGTATCGAAGATCGTCCTGGAAATCAAGATCGATGTCCGGCATGGATATGCGACCCGGATTAAGAAAACGTTCGAAGATCAATCCATGCTCAACAGGATCTACAAGCGTGATCTCCAAGCAATAGGCCACGATGGATCCGGCGGCTGAGCCACGCGCGTTGTACCAGATCTGCTCTTCCCGAGCGAAGCGGCACAAATCCCAGACAATCAGGAAGTAGTTGTTGAAACCCATTTGATGAATGATGGAGAGCTCGTAATCTAGTCGCTCGCGATAGACAGATTCTTTAGCGAGCGAGGCGTACCTTTTTTGCAGCCCCGCCTCACATAACGCTCGCAGGTACGACTCAGGGGTATGACCCGCGGGTACTTCAAAATCTGGAAGGTGGTAACCTTTGAACCCGAGATCAACCTCACACCGCTCTGCAATCCAAACCGTATTCTCTAGAGCACCGGGCACCTCCCCGAAGAGTGCCCGCATCTCATCGGGAGTGCGTAGATGGTATGTGGGGTCCGTCATACGCATCCGATCCGGGTCGCTTCGAACGGCACCTGTTTGGATGCACAAAAGGATGTCCTGAAGGTCCGCGTCCTCTGGGTTCACATAGTGGACATCATTCGTGGCGATGAAGCGAGCGTCGTAACGCTTTGCCAAGTCGAATAACTTCTCATTCACTGCTGGCAATTCTGGGATATCGTGATGTTGCAGCTCAAAGAAAAACCGATCGCGCCCAAAGATCTCAAAGTACCAATCCAGGAGATTCTGCGCTTGCTCCATACGCCCATGTTGAATAGCCCTCGGCACCTCACCAGACATGCAGCCCGTGGTGCAAATAAGGCCTTCGCTGTGTTGCGCCAAGAAATCGTGATCTATGCGCGGGTGGTAATAAAACCCCTCCAATTGTCCCGCGCTGGCGATCTTCAGCAGGTTCTCATACCCCGCCTGATTTTCCGCGAGGAGCAGCAGGTGGAAGGATCGACTATCGAGTTTTGGTTCGCGATCGGTCATCCCACGTGCCGACAGATATGCTTCCACACCGATAATTGGCTTGATGCCGGTCGCTAGCGCTTGTTCATAGAACGACACGGTGCCATACATCGCTCCATGATCCGTTAGGGCGAGGGCGGGCATGTCCAATTCTGCGGCCCGTTTCACAAGCTTCGGGATCCGACTCAGTCCATCTAATAAGGAAAACTCAGAATGTACATGCAAGTGTACAAATGACATCAGCAACCTGAGTCCTTGGGGATGTGAGGCATTATAGCCCAACCTATGGGGGTCGCGCTAGTTTCCTGCCTTAAAGATTGGAATTTTTTAAGATTACCACACTTCATCCATGGGATAAATGCAATGGTCGTTCTACATCCACTCCGTAGGGCATTTCACGAACAGCTCGTTCCCTTACATCGCGCGGTTAACAAGCAATAGGGGCAATTCGTGAATTGCCCCTATTACGAAGGATTACCGCTTTATGCTCAGAGACTTATTCTTCTGCTTTAGATTCTTCAGATTCAACCGCGGTCTTCGCCTCTACCTCCGTGGCTTCGATCCGTGCTTGCGGGGAAACCATGCTCTCCATATTCGGATAAGGTCGGGATCCAAATCGGGTCAGCAACACAGCACCCAGCCCGAAGACTCCCACCAGAAACGATGCCAGCCAACCAACGCAGGGGATGAAACCGATCCCACCTACTACAAGGCTCAGAACCAACGTCCCTAGACCGGCCGCCATGACGGGTTGGAACTCCTGATCGAGTGAGCGTCCCATGCGAGTTCCAACCTCATATCCGAGCCCAACAATGCCGAACAGCCACGCTAAGCCAAGGATAAGGAACCCCAACATCGACACTGGCAAGAAGCATATCGTGATTGCAATGCCAAACAGCAAGGGTATGGCCACGATAGCCGTTAGCAGTCCAAAACCGCCGGCGGCCGCCGGTTGATCTATCACTGTCGTGCCAACCTTAGCGGTGGCCTCAGGCCAGAGGAGCACCACCAAAACGGCCAGCGCTGCCAATACAAAGCTCGTGAACAGATAAACAAACACCCGCGCTTCAAAACCAAAGCGAAAGGTTTGGAATGGCACCGCAAACCATCGACCGAAATCGAAATCGAACTCATCGAAGTCATATGTGGCGGTAAAGTCCGTCACTTCCTCAAAAGTCCCATCGATGCGAGCGTCATTCCGATTTATGTTGCCACCCAGGGTCACAGCGTCACCCAACACTACGGTGCTTGGGCTGAGATTGGCATTTCCCCCGACGACAACCAGATCGCCGTTAATCAGTCCGTCGGCATCGATGTTACCCCCTAGCACGATAATCGATCCGTTGACCCGCGAATCCTCCTCCAGATAGGCGAAACCCCCGAGGATCGCCAGATCACCGTCTAGGACCTCCCCGCTCTCCAGCCTAAAAGTGCCCCCAAACACCACCTTCCCATCCTGCAAACCTCCCGCGAATGCAGGAATCGGCATCGCTAGAACCAGAACCAAGAACAAACAAACAACCATCAACATCCGCCTCATTTCAAAACCTCCTTCTCATCGGTAAATACACGAGACGATAGATTGAGGATAACCATAAGATTGCTAACACCACAAGTAGCGCGGGGACACCGACACGAAAGATCCACGGCAGCCCCGATATCAAAATCCCGAGGATCACTCCCCAGATCTCTCGAACAACGTTCAGATGGGAGATCACATCGACCACCTGCCCCATCCAAGCGATGACATCAGGAAGAATCGCCTGTAGCCCGGCTGTAAGTTGAGCTCCGGCAACCGTCCAGAGACCAATCAGCCCGACTGTTAGTGCGAAAACGATGGATAATGTCTGGCGTTGATGTCTCACCTTTCGTTCTTCAAGCAAACGTGCACGCCAGCGGGTCGAGAAACCAGCAGCGGGGGCCACGGAAGGTGCACCCCGTAACTTTCGTTCAACCGCGCTCCAGGCTACCGCAAACGTACTGCATGACTCACAGATCTTCAGATGCTCATTCAACGCTCGAAGCTCTTGCCCTGACAGTTCCTCTTGCTCGAACAACCAGGTCTCAAAAGGCTGATGCCTCATCACGTCTACCTCTCGATGTGAAAACGCGAGATTCGCGCTCCATCCAGTGTGTTGCCAATTCTCGCCGCGCTCGGTGAAGGCGGCTCTTCACCGCTGAGACCGAGATCGAGAGAGACTGTGAAATCTCCTCGTACGACATCTCGTACCAGTAGCGCAGAACGATCGCCGCTCGGTCTATCCGCCCCAGGTGTTGCAGTAGTCCTCGAACCGCCTCCTGGCTTTCCATGCTGACCAAGACGCCTTCCGGTCCCGGCACAGCGTAGGGCTTCTCCTGACTCGGCAGGAGATCCTCTAATGGGAGGGTCACGAAACGTTTGCGCCTTAATCGATCAATACAATGGTGGGAAGCGATGGATAGAAGCCACGTCGTGAAGGAGCGCTCGGGGTCGTATCGACTCAAACCACGGTACGCCTTCAGAAACGTCTCTTGCGCTGCGTCTTCGGCCTCCCTTGGTTCACCCAACATCCGATAGCAGAGGTTGTACACTGGCACCTGATAGGCCTCCACGACACGGGCGAATGCATTGTCGTCACCCTGCATGGCATGTAGTATCCATTCTCTCTCTTTCGTATGTCCCGCCATGTACTTCCTTGAGCCCGTGTTATCTTCTACATGTCTATACGTAGGATCCATAGCTGAGTTGCAAGATTCGACCTGCTCCTCAGGTTGAGTTGCACGACCCCGATCTTGAGACTCAAGCTCACCAAACGCTGAGTCGCGGTGCGTGGCTGCAGGCCTATCAGGACCCTGTCTTCTCTTCTGGCTAGGGATAGGTTCCATCTCAACTCCTCTGTTTTTGGCAGATCATTTCGTACCCGAGGCGTCGAATAAGGATATTGGAGAACGACAGAAAGATCCCCCTCTACTCGAAGCCTTAGGATAGGATACGAAAAGGGGATAGGAGATTTCATCCCCTAACTAGGGTATTTAGGTTGGGGATTTAAATAAGCTCGAATCTTCAGACCGGACTTACCTCCGGCCTGAATTGGGTTTGATAAAGTTCAGCGTACAAACCACCTTGTGCGAGCAGTTCCTCGTGACGGCCTTGCTCCACGACACGACCAGCCTNNAGCGATGTCCGACCCCGCATGACCAATTCCATTGCATCTTGTATGAGCGCTTCAGATTGCGAGTCGAGGTGACTCGTCGCCTCATCTAAAATCAAAACCTTGGGGTCCTTTAGCAACACGCGAGCGATGGCCACGCGTTGCTTCTCACCACCTGAGAGCCTGTATCCTCGCTCGCCGACAATAGTGTCGTAACCATCAGGCAAAGAAACAATGAAGCTGTGGATGTTTGCTGCTTTGCAGGCCTCCTCCAGCTGGGCTTGCGTGGCTTCCGGTTTGGCGTAGAGTAGATTTTCCCTCAATGAAGCGTGGAAGAGGTAAGTCTCCTGAGTGACCATGCCGACATGCTCCGCCAACGAGTCCAACGTGATGTCGCGCAGATCGTAGCCATCGAGCAGCACCTTCCCGTCTGTCGGGTCGTAAAGCCGCGGTAGCAGATAGGTGATGGTTGTTTTTCCAGCACCGCTGGGACCGACTAAAGCCGCGACCTGTCCAGGATGGATCTCGAACCCGACATCCTTGAGAGCATATCGCACCTCAGAAACTTCTCGGGGTGATGCGTCCTCCCCGTTCTCTCGCTTCTTGGTTGGAGGCACGTAGGTCGCATGACCACCCCAGCTAAAGCGCCGCACTTCTTCCAAGCCCAGCGGTGCATCGCGAACGTCCTGATAGCTGAAACTAACACCCTCGAAGCTTATTTCACCTTTGGCGTCGGTGAGCTGGATGGCGTTGGGACGATCTTGAATTTCTATGGGGAGATCGATCACCTCGAATACGCGCTCAAAGCTAACCATGGAAGTCGCCAGTTCGACGCGTGCGTTGGTCATCGCCATAAGTGGGCCGTACAAATCACGCAGATAGACGCTGAAGGCTACGATGGTACCGATGCTGAAAGCCCCACGCAGCACAAGGTGACCACCAACCCCAAAAACGAGCGCCGTGCCAAGCGCACTCACGAGACTCAGTGCCAAGAAGAACCAACGCCCCACGACAGCTTGGCGTACTCCGATGTCACGAACCTTCGCTGCGCGGTCTGCAAACCGTCCCACTTCAGATCGATAGCGACCAAAGATTTTAACCAACAGCGCCCCACTTATGTTGAGCGTCTCATTCATGAGCGCATTCATACGAGCATTCAGGTCCATGGATTCCCTGGCAATCCTTCGTAAAATCCTTCCGACCCTCCGAGCCGGCACGATAAAAAGTGGGAGGATGGCGATACCTAATAACGTCAGTCGCCATTCCAGTGAGAACATAATAACGAGTGTGGCGGTCAGAGAGAATATATTGCTGATGAACGTCACGAGCGTTCCCGTGACCGCACGTTGGGCGCCGACGACGTCGTTGTTCAGGCGAGACATCATCTCCCCAACTTGAGTGTTCGTGTAAAAACGAAGGCTCATTCGTTGCAGGTGAGCATACACGGCACGACGCAGGTCGTAGATCATGCCCTCGCCAATCTTCGCACTCGCATAACGCTGGGCAACCCCCAAAAGACCGTTGATCAACGGTACAGCGACCATCCCCAAGGCCAGCAAGTTCAAGCGCAGGAAATCACGCTGTGGAAGGGTGCGATCAATCAGATCTCGAATTAGCAGAGGAGGGATAAGTGTAAGTAACGAGATTACGAGCATGGTCGTGAGCACGACCATCACATCTCGCAAATAAGGTTGAGCGATTCGAGCTACCCGGCGTATTAAGGCACGACTTACGTCAGGTCGATCCCGCTCCTCATCATATCGAATATAAGACCACCATCCAGCGCCGTGAAATCCCAATGTCTAGAAGTCCTTTCAAGTCGAAGGGTTCCCAGTTGGAATTATA
>WVZH01000120.1 GCA_011772595.1 Anaerolineales bacterium | reverse complement strand
TACGCACCCAACGTGACGCACGTGGCATACACGTAGTTGGATCCGAAAACGGTGGACCACAGCGTGCCCAGCGGAGACGTTGTCTGATCCTTAATGAACGGGCCCTCGAGAATACTCGCGACCGAGAGAATGCTCGGGTTGTAACCCAGCTTCACCTCATAGGAAAACAGGTCCACCGCATCAGTGATGGACACATTGATGGTGAAGGAACCAGGTGGATCGATAGAAGTCGCGGCTGGATCGACGAAGATCAAAGGTCCAACGACCTCGTCAAAGAAGGCCACTAACGTGTGATCCGCGTCCATCGTGACAGCGAGCGGATTAGCAGAACCCGCATCCCCGCCGTCAAGCGTCCAATTCTTAAACACCCATCCACCGCTTGCAGTAGCCAGCACGTCCACCACCGTACCCTCAGCATACACGTGATCACCAACCGCAGGATCCGTCGTCCCCGACCCCACAACGCTGATACTCAACGTGTACATCTCCGGCGGAACTCCGACGTTGCTGAAGTAGCCGCTCTCCTTGTTAAGCTCTCCAGATTCGTCACCAATTACATCAAATGCAGGGCCAGAGTTGGTGATGAAGGTCTGGTCTCCGACGAACGGGTCATTGATATCCAGAACGGTGTCGCCAGTTGCCAGAACGTCGAAGGCCAGAGTGCAGAGCAAGCCACTGCCAGAAACGCCTGGAGGAACACCTTGAGTCGTTTGACCCACAAGGACACGGTTGCCCGCAGGGCCTACCGCGTATCCAGGTGTAAGCGTCGGCCGGGGATAGGCGCCGCCACCCGCTGCGACCGTGTACGAGTTCGCCAGATTGCTTTGCAGCGTCAGTTGGTTACCATCCTGCGAAACCACGATTTTGGTCTCGCTGTTGAAGTCGTCCTGGATCAGAACTTCGCCACCCCATGCACCAGGAGTAGCGAACCTTGTGCCATCCACCACGTTCACGATGTTCTGGCCGGCGTCCGCATCTGCCGTGAGCTCGCCCCACGGACCAATGCGCGGCACGTCCATGAAGTCGCCGAACGTTAGCCCAGCATCATCGATGTCCAGCACGGTGTTGTCCCATGACATCATCACTTGCCACGCGTACGCCTCGGTGCTTTCATCGATGTTCGCATCGGCGATCAGCAGGTCCACGGTGAAAGTGGAGCCGGGTGTCAGTGTGTCATCAATGATGCTTGCGGGGTCCACGGATATCGTGGGCAG
>WVZH01000358.1:16006-17347 GCA_011772595.1 Anaerolineales bacterium | reverse complement strand
CCCAGACCCGTTAAGCTATAGTACTGGGGTACTGTCATATCACGGGTCCTATGGGGGGACACGCATGGCCCAACCTAGAGTTCTCAATCGACCGGCCCGGCTGAGTCTGCTGGCCGGTTTTGTGATCTTCCATTTTGCACACATCAATACAGTGACCAGTTTGTTCGCGCAAGAAGCGACGCCTACATCAACATCCACAGCGACGCTGCTGCCGTCACCAACGAATACTGCGATGCCCTCCTCAACTCCCACCGCTACACCGCAACCGACGTCGACCGCAACCACAACGGGAACGTCCTTATCGACCCCCACGTCTACGACCAGTGCCACGACTTCAGTCACACACACCCCATCAACTACACCCCATGCAACGGCGACCACCACGGCCATCGGCACCGCGACACCTTCCCCCAGCGCAACCCCAACCAGCACATCTACAAGCACTGCGACGTCTACCCCGAAGCCAAGCAAACCACCATCGCATTATCCGCCCCAATCGGTGCTGATCAACGAGATCGCATGGTCCGGAACGTTAGCGAGTGCATACGATGAGTGGATCGAACTGCACAACCCGGGCTCAATGCCCATCGACCTCACAAATTGGAGGCTCACAGACGGCGGAGATCTCCATGTAACTTTGGGTGGATCGATCCCCGCCTACGGCTTTTTCCTGCTCGAACGCACGGATGAGTCTACGATTGCCAACATCGACGCCGACATGATCTACACCGGGGGTCTGAAGAACAGCGGCGAAAGCTTACGGCTGCTAGATCCTACAAGTAAGGTCATAGACAGCGCCGATTATCCGGGTGGTTGGCCAGCGGGCGACGCCGCCTCCCGCGCCAGTATGGAACGGCGAGGCGGCAAAGACTTGCCGGGAAATTGGGCCACATACAGCGGGTTCGGTGGGCTCGGACGCGACGTCAACGGCAACCCGATTCCAGGCACTCCCCGCCAAACGAACTCGCTATACCTGGAAACATCAACTCCTACAGCCACAGCGACCGCGCTAGCTCAGCCCCAGCCCACAAGCTATCCGCCGCAGGCAGTGATGATCAACGAGATCGCATGGGCCGGCACGAAATCCTCTTCTAGCGATGAATGGATCGAACTGCACAATCCTGGCGCCGAGATGATCCACATTGATGGCTGGAAGTTGAGTGACGGTGGCGACATCAACATCCCGTTGCACGGCGCCATACCAGGCTACGGATACTATCTGCTCGAGCGCACAGACGAAACCACCGTGGCCGATATTCCCGCTAACCTGATTTACACCGGCAGCCTGAAGAACGACGGGGAAATGCTTCAACTAAGAGATGCAAATGGAAACCTCATCGA
>WVZH01000358.1:15155-15958 GCA_011772595.1 Anaerolineales bacterium | reverse complement strand
GGTCGGGACTCCAAAGGAGGACGCATCCCAGGCACACCCGGCTCAACCAACTCCCTCTTTTTCCCTACCCCGGTTCCAACCTCAATACCCGGAAAGTTGGTCATCAACGAGGTTCTCATCCGACCGCATTACGATTGGGAAGGCGATGGCAGCGCTAGCACCAAAGACGAATTCATCGAACTGTATAACCTTGGTCCTCAAGGCGTGAATCTGGCTGGCTTCATGCTCGATGACATTGAGAACGGCGGTTCAAAACCCTACATTTTGCCCAGGATCAGGATTCCACCCGGCGAGTTTGTCGTGTTCTTCCGCTCGCAAACTCGCATCTCCCTGAACGACAGCGGAGACGACGTCCGACTTCTGTCACCAAACGGGCACGTGGTGAACAGCCTCACATACTTAAAAGTGCGTGCTTACAATCTTTCCTACGGGCGCTTGCCAGATGGCGCAGGCCACTTGTACTACGGTCTCTGGCCAACACCTGGTGAACCGAATCTGCTCTTCGAAGAACCCACCGGCGAGGTTCTCCCACTCACGACGGACTTTTTACCGCACATTCCCCTCTCACAGCTCGCACACTTGCTAAGATACCCAGCGTTGGTATGGCGCATGGTTGCATGTGCACAAGCGCTCATTGCACATACGAGCAGATATGAATCGCTTGCAGTCTTTTCGTACACGAGGGCGGGTGTTGTGACCTCCGAGAATTTACCCGTCCTACCGAGCAATCATCCACGCTACCCACAACAAAGAGAAACTGACCATACCACGAGCGAGGTTCTAGAGAACATTCGAAAACTTCC
>WVZH01000358.1:0-15111 GCA_011772595.1 Anaerolineales bacterium | reverse complement strand
TCGACTTTGCCTTCGGCTCCGCTCACCTGTGCCCGCGCCACAGGTGCAGGCAGGATGCAGCTCGGGATGACATTCAGGGGAAATTCATGAATTACCCCCACATTAATCGGCCAAACGTCAGCTTAATAGTCAATTAGAAACATCCTGGGAGCGAAAACGGGGGGTAGAATCTGTATAGGTTCTGTAAGGAAAACGCATCTCTCCATGTCATACAATGTTGGGGAGATGGAGCGCATCATGATAACCAAACAAAGAAACCCCACCCTCGAGGCCGAATCATCCGACGGCAGCGAAACGTCCCAGCAAGCGCTTGATACCATGGTGACCATTGAGGTCATATACCTCGATGACGGACTTTACGCACCGGTGGAACCAGGCGGGATGGTCGACGTAGCGCTGCGCGAGTTGGGTGCCAGGGTTGTCGAGGTCAAGGTAGTTGATGCATAAGTAACGTTTAAAGCTGTTTCTTCCGATTTCCCTCAACGGGTTGATTTGAGGTGTACCCATCAGGAGAGCGTCGTGACGCTCTCCTGATCGCGTTTGTGATCTCATCAAGTAGGGGCAATTCATGAATTACCCCTACTTCCCCTATGCAACATTCCTCTCTACTTCAGGGTAATCCATTATAGGGCTCGGAGCCATCCGTCGGAGGGACAACAAGATCTCCCATGGAAGATAAACGCGTTGCAAGAACTCGTTGGGTTCGTTGGCTCGTTACAGCGGGAACGCTGTGGGGGTTCCTTTTTCTAATCGCCGCATGCTTGTCAGATCGGACGCCGGAAAACTTCACGCTTCTCTTCTCAATTCTCAGCAGCGGTGCGTATACCGTGTTGCTCTTTATATCCCGAGACTTCTGGCTGCCGGCTTTGGTCCGAAATCCTTTGCGAAATGCCACACTGCTTGGAATCTTGAACGCTGCTGTAGTCGAGACCATCTTCCTGAGTTTCGAAAAGCTCTTCGGAGCTGTGGGCGTCGCTGCACATCCCAACCTCTTTCTCGACCTGCTGATAACTATGCCCTGGTACATTTTGATGGTTCACACTTTCGTGCGCGTTTACCAGCGTCATCGCTTCTCTTCGGCGACGGTCTTGCTNNGTCTTGCTCCTCGGGGCGATTTACGAGTTAGGCGCCGACGGGATCGTCAGCCAAATCGTGGGAATCTTCCTTGGCGATTCGCAAATATTTGATCCTGGCTACTGGGTTCTTCTCGTGCTGATCGCTTTCTGGCAATTTATCCCGGTTTACAGCTCGCTCGTGCTGCCGCCTACTTGGGTCATTGATAGCACACCACCCCCACGAAAACCGCCCACACATGCCTGGCGAGATGCTCTACGACCGATGCTCTGGCTGGTCCCCTTCACGGTTTATGTGACGCTCTTGATCGTCCTGCTCTGGGCGCTTTCACTGGTTTAACCAACGCGTATGGGATTATGGGCTCATCCACCTAGCGAGCTGGATTTTCGTTTATGTATCGGTGAAGATGGTTCAAAGTGACACCGTCTCGAAATAAGTGTTCATAATGATTACACTGCCAGACGCATGAACCCAGCGATCCGAGCAGCCGGTCGAACAAATCAGGGAGAGATCAATTCAGCCACCTACTGCACCGAGAATGCGTTACGGTGCAATTTCTCTACTGTGTCCCCAATGTGGTTGCCATCCAATCCGGCACCACATATGTGGAGGCAATGGCCAGCCCGATGACCATCACATAAGCCAAAACAGTCAACCAAAACCATAGCAGGAAGCTGCGCCGGCTCTTGATCACACGCTCCCCTACGATCCCCTCCACCTTCTGCTCAAACAAGCGCACCACAAACCGGCTACGTCGTTGGTCGAAGTCCTCCACAAGCTTGAGGTAACGCCCCCATCGGTTCAGCATGTTGTACAACAGTGGAAAGAGTAGCACGTAGGCCGCATAGACCCACATGCCAACTCGAAAGATGAGCGGGTTAAACTCGTCCTTGAATAACGCGGCGATGAACGAACCTAGTAGCGCCGCGACGGCCGCCAGCATCGTATCCGAAAGCGCTTTTATCATCTCCGCCACGCTATCGCTGAANNATTTTTTTCTCGACCAATTCCTTCCAATGCCATTGCAGCTCTTCGTAAATCTCTGGCGCGTTCTGGAGCAACATTTGATATCGGTGGGGCTCCTCAGCGGCGCGTAACCTCTGCGCAGCTACGACCTGGGCCAGTGGCAGTCGATCGGGGGCCCACTTATCGTGGTAAACCCACTCCAGGACCTGCATCCATGCCTGCGCGCCTTCTTGAGCGCCCTCCCCCAACATCGTCGTCGGGCATTCCAATACGACCGTCGCCTGCTGATTGGCACCCTGATAGGTGGCCACCCATGCCTCATCCTCCCGAACCTGGGTCCTGTCCGCCGTGTAGAGGATGATGACGTTCGTGGTGTGGACGAACAAGGCGTTGGCGATTCCATCGTCCGCCTCTCCCTCTACCTTCAAATGCAACGGCGTTAAGTGCCGGAGCCAAGCCTCCTCCCAATTCAAGTTTTGACGACAGGTGGTATGCATCCAGGACAGGATCCGGCTGTTGGGTGGCTCCTGAGGGACCACGTCCTTCCACGACGCCATCTTCTCCCCTCCGATGATGGCCAAGTAGGGTCCGTCCAACCAAATTTCATGGTCCGGCAATATCAGGATGACTTTATGTACCTCCCCCTGGGCATCTGCACCCCATAGTTGAGATTCTATGCTCTCAATTCCACCCGTCAGGAATCGCTCCGCGGCTTTTGGGAATAGAAACAAGAATGGGCGGCTGTAAGACACCTCCCCCAACCAGCGAAATTGTAGGCGCTTCTTATCCAGGCGAAAATCCAGGTCAACCGTTGGGCTGAGTTCAATCTGTTTTTTAAAATTACCCAGAGTAGCTTCATCCAGATCTGCGGTGATTTCAAGTACTGGCAAACTCCCCAAGAGTATGCGGCAACGGAGAGCATCCCCATAAGCCTCCACCAGAGGAGTGATATGATCTAAGGTTAAGCTTGCCGCTTTCACACGATCAATATCCTTTCCCTCATAGGAAATGTGCTCCAATATTTCCCGCTCACCCCATACCTCAACAGGGATGCCGAGGACATCCCCGAACCTGAGCAGCGGTGCTGCAGGCTCTTCCCACCAGCGACGATTCACTTCGGCCATTCTTCCCATCTCCGCGTATGGATCACGATACGATAAGATGTTTGCCCTGCCTGATCTTCAACTTGTTCCACCTTGGGGATGACATCCTGGTAATGGTCCGCGGACACTTCCACCCGCAGGCCATGATCTCCGCGAAAACGCCGTTTCTGGATCAAGCGTAGGGCATAGCTCCTATCCACTTCGAATTCGCGATCCGGAAGGATCTGAGTAACCACCTGATCGATTTGCGTCTTACGCTCTTCAGGCAGCCTAAGGCGCTTTAGCCAGCTGTCAAAGTCGACGCTCGCCGCGTCCACGACGCCGTGGATCTCCGCGCGCAGGTGCTCTTCTTCCGCCGGCTTGAGTTCCTGACGCATCTGATTGTAAGCGCTAATCAGCCCTCGATAGAGCCTGTCTGTCCGCTGGCGCTCATCAAGCGCCAACTCCGCGCCCAGGAAAGTCTCCGAAAAGAACTTGGCGATCGGGACTGGCAAGGGTCGAACCTGGCGGTCGAGGAGAAACATGTCGTAGTCGGGGCGCTGGTCCAAGGGCTGAATAAAGGCGCACTTCTGGAGCTTTTCACGCGTCGAAGGCAGCACATCGGACTCCGGCTCGAATCCGACGTAGAGCTTGTTTTCTTCGTCGCGCTCTGTCTTGTGACGAAAAACCTCCGTAGGATCGATCTTCAACAAGGCAAGAAAGCGCCTGACGCTAGACCGATCACTGCCTCGACAAAATCCCACAGCCAGATCTCCCGTGGAAATGCGGCGATCACTTTGCAGAATGGCGTACAGCTTCTGAGCTAACTGGATTGAGCCCGACACGAGATCTAGATTCCCATCCAGGAGCGCGTTGCAGATAGTGGAAGTATCTCCCCGATTGAAGGTCAAGAAGCGCGCCACCTTCGCCGATGGATCGCGCAGGGAATTCTTAATATGTGTGAGAAAGTAGTCACGCACATTCGACTGTGTTTCCAAGGGCAACACACGCTCAGAAAGGACTAGACCTGTTGTGCTCCAGGGATCGAGGATATGGACAATTAATTGCTCGAGCTGGAGATTGGTGAGATTGCGCATTGTGACCCCCTTCTGGATGCATTTGTGCGGATTATCCCTACTCTACCACGCCCACACCATAACCTGCAATTTCCTCTCTGCTATAATTTCCCTACCATGGCCCTGACGATCGAAGAAGTGCGTCACATCGCCTACCTTGCCAGACTGCGACTGACACCCGAAGAGGAAACGCGATACGCCGATCAGCTCTCCGCCATCTTAGATTACGCCGCACGTCTCGGCGAAGTGGATACGTCCAATATCCCTCCTACCGCCATCGTGCTGCCACTTCGGGCACCCTTACGACCGGATGAGGTTCGTCCCAGTCCTCCCAAGGAAAAAATTCTCAGCAACGCGCCTTCTGAAGAGGAGGGGATGTTCCGCGTCCCACCCGTGCTCGACTTGGAACCCTAGAAAGCCGGTGCGACACACCAGCAAACGACAACCGTGCCTATGGCCTCCTTGACTGACCTTTCGCTGCTTGAAGCCGTCTCGGCACTACGTGCCGGGGACGTCACGTCCATCGAATTAACCCAGGCTTGCATGGATCGCATCGACGTCCTCGATCCAGTGATTCACGCCTTCCTTGCCCGCACACCTGAACTTGCGTTGCAGCAAGCTGAAAAAGCCGATCAACGTCTTACCGAGTGGCGAAAAGAAGGCGGCGATCCCCCTCCGCCCATACTGGGCATCCCCATGGCGATCAAAGATGTGCTCTGTCTGGAGGGCGTACCCACGACTTGCGGCTCGAAGATCTTGGAAGGTTTCCGTCCTCCTTACACGGCTACCAGCGTAAAGCGTCTTCTCGATAACGGAGTTGTCGCGCTCGGCAAGACCAACACCGACGAATTCGCTATGGGCTCATCCACCGAGAATTCCGCTTACGGCCCAACCCACAATCCTTGGGACCCGACCCGCGTGCCCGGCGGATCATCGGGAGGCTCGGCAGCCGCTGTGTCGGCAGGCATGTGCTTCGCTGCTTTAGGCACCGACACCGGTGGCTCTGTACGGCAGCCGGCGTCTTTCTGCGGCGTTACCGGCATAAAGACGTCCTACGGTCGTGTCTCCCGCTATGGGTTGATCGCTTATGGATCCTCACTCGACACTGTCGGCGGCTTAGCACGTTCCGCGGCCGATCTGCTACCTGTCTACACTGCGATCACAGGTCACGATCCCCTCGACTCCACATCCATGCCCGACCCTGTGCCCGATATCCGTCTCGACCAGGTGAAAATCGAAGGATTGCGTATCGGTGTTCCCAGAGAATACTTCATCGAGGGCATTCAACCCGAAGTGGAGAATGCGGTGCGCGCCGCAGTCTCTACCTTCGAGGAAATGGGCGCGCTGATCCGTGAGGTCAGCCTACCACACACCGATCTGGCGCTTCCTGTCTACTACCTCATCGCACCGGCTGAAGCCTCTGCCAACTTGGCTCGCTACGACGCGGTCCGTTATGGACCGCGACTCGAAAGCGAATCTTTGCGGGAACAATACCTCGCTACCCGGGGCACTCTCTTTGGCCAGGAGGTCAAGCGCCGCATCATGCTCGGCACGTACGCGCTCTCTGCCGGTTACTACGATGCCTATTACGGACAAGCTCAGAAGGTCCGCACCTTGATTAAAGGGGACTTTGAAACAGCCTTCCAAGAGGTAGACCTGATCGCCTGTCCAGTGGCGCCGACCACTGCCTTTCGCATCGGTGAACACGGTGACGATCCCTTATCGATGTACCTCGAGGATGTTTTTACGCTGCCGGCCAACCTCGCAGGTGTACCAGGTATCGCCTTTCCTGTCGGATTCGACAACGAGGGACTGCCGATCGGTCTGCAGCTCAATGCGCCTCATTTGGGTGAGCCACTGCTCTTCCAGGCCGCGCACGCCTATCAGGAGCAGACTAGCTGGCACAAGGAGAACCCGCCACTATGAAAATCGTGATCCCTATGGCCGGGTATGGCACGCGACTGCGACCTCATACCTGGTCGAAACCCAAACCACTGGTCACCGTAGCTGGAAAGCCCGTGCTTGGTCATGTCTTGGACATGTTTCAGGTCCTGAAAGCGATCGATGAAGTGATCTTCATCGTGGGCTATCTGGGGGAACAGGTCGAGACGTACGTGTCCCAAACCTACCCACACTTGAACGCGCGCTACGTAGTCCAAGAGGAGATGTTGGGCCAATCCCACGCCATCTGGTTAGCGAGGGAGGGCTTGGAAGGTCCCATGTTAATGGTTTTCGCAGACACCATCATCGAGACCGACCTCGCCCGCGCACTCTCTGAGGAAATCGACGGCATCGCCTGGGTTAAGGAGGTACCCGACCCGCGACGATTTGGTGTGGCTAAGATCGATTCGGATGGCAATGTTACCCAAATGATTGAGAAACCCGATGACATAAGCATCAACCTAGCCCTGGCGGGTTTCTACTACTTCAAGGAGGCTGAACGACTAATCGGCGCCATCGAGCAGCAGTTAGCAGAAGGTGAGAAACTGAAGGGTGAATATTTTCTAGTTGACGCCATCAACATACTTTTAGAACAAGGGCTCGCCATGCGAGTAGAAACCGTCGACGTGTGGCAAGATTGTGGCAAGCCCGAGACGCTTTTAGAAACCAACCGCTACCTGCTCGAACACGGAAGGGATAATTCCTCAAAGGCCGCTAAACGAGACGGTGTCTTGGTCCTACCGCCGGTGTTCATCGATCCCTCCGCCGATATACGCCACTCCATCATTGGACCGAACGTCACCATTGGTGCCGACTGCGTCATCCAGCGCTCGGTACTGCGCGACTCGATCGTCGATGTAGGTTCCCTGATCGTCGACAGCATGCTCTCAGAGTCCGTGATTGGCCGGGAGGCGAAAGTCAGCGGGCGCGATCGTTCGCTGAACGTTGGCGATTCCTCCGAAGTCGGATTCGCCTAGATAGGTCTCCAAACCGGATAAGAATAACGCTAGGGATAAGGGATCAGGGATTAGGGATTAGGGATCAGGATACAATTCGTAGGTTTGTCCTGATCCCGAATCCCTGACCCTTTGTCCCTATGCTATTCCCCTTTCAACCCCTACCACTCCATCATATAATCCCTCTGTGACCGAACTTGTCGAATGCCACTCTGGTCATACTTACGGTGAACGACCAATCGCCTTGCGTTGGGAAGGTGAACGGTTGCCGATCGCTGAAATCGAAGCTCGCTGGCGTATACCTGGCGGTCGACGGTTTCGAGTGCGTGTAGAAGACGGCCGCGTCTTCGAGTTGTTTTACGGGGAACTCTACGACGAATGGCGAATCCATATACTATGATCGAAACGGTTTTGAAGTCTAAGACTTTTAGAAGATAGGGATCAGGGAATAGGCATCTGTAAGAAGCTTTGCCTGATCCCTTTTCGGATATCACACACGGCATCCCACCACCCTCGCAGTCTTACACAGGAGCTAACCAATGCGTGATTTCATTGCCCGTCGCGTCGCCGAAGTTCCTCCATCCGGGATCCGGCGCTTTTTCGACATCGCCGCGACCATGGATGATGTAATCTCACTCGGGATCGGCGAGCCAGACTTCGTCACCCCGGATCCGATCCTCGAAGCGGGGATACGTTCCTTGCAGCGAGGGGAGACACATTACACCTCCAACTCCGGCGTTATCGAACTGAGACTGGCACTCGCGGCACATCTTGAACGCCTGTACGGCGTCTCCTACGATCCTGAGATCGAACTGCTGATCACCGTGGGTGTATCCGAGGCACTCTATCTTGCGCTCACGGCCGTGATTGACCCCGGCGACGAAGTGATCATCCCCACCCCATGCTTCGTCTCATATCAACCTGAAGTGATCTTCGCCGGTGGAACTCCGGTGACCGTCAAGACCAGAGTTGAAGACGATTTCCAACTGCTTGCTAAAGACGTCGAACCTCTGATCACACCCAAGACCAAAGCGCTTCTGATGGGCTACCCCAACAATCCGACCGGCGCTGTGATGGGCCGAGAAAATCTACAATCCCTCGCCGACCTAGCAAAGCAGCACGATTTCCTGGTCATATCCGACGAGATCTACGACCGCCTGGTGTACGGCGGTCACAACCACATCTGCTTCGCTACACTTCCGGATATGCGGGAACGGACGATTACGCTGGGAGGCTTCTCAAAGGATTACGCAATGACCGGATGGCGAGTGGGGTACGCCGCTGCGCCGGCACCGATTCTCGCAGCCTTGCGCAAGATCCATCAGTACACCATCATGTCTGCCCCGACAACATCCCAGGCGGCCGCTCTAGAAGCACTGACACGGGGTGACGAGCATGTTCAGGCGATGGTCGCAGAGTATGATCGCCGCCGTCGCTTGATCGTCTCCGGCCTGAACGACTTAGGTTTGACCACCTTCGAACCCCGCGGCGCCTTCTACGCATTCCCACGCATTGACGCTGCTGGGATGGATGGTGAGAACTTCGCTGAGACCCTGCTCAAGGAGGAACGCGTGGCCGTCGTTCCGGGTCATGCTTTCAGCGCGGACGGCAATTACGTCCGTTGCTCCTACGCAACCGCGTACGAGAAGATTGAGCAGGCATTGGAACGTCTCGCCAGATTCATGCAACGGCACGGATAAGGCAACTAGGGATCAGGGATTGGGGACCCGGCAACAAGATTTACCTGATCCCTGACCCCCGATCCCTTATCCCTATGGTTTAATAGATTGAATCTACAGCTTGGTAGTTTTCCATGCCCCCATTCGAACCCGTTATTGGCCTCGAAGTTCACGCCGAATTGCTGACGCGATCGAAGATGTTTTGCGCTTGCGCCGTCGTGGACTTGACGCGCGCTGAAGCGAATACTTCTGTGTGCGAGATTTGCACCGGCATGCCTGGTACGCTCCCAGTCATCAACCAACGCGCCATCGAATACGCCCTTCGGGTCGCCCTCGCTCTGCAATGTGAAATCGCCGAGACAAGTGTCTTCGCACGCAAGAATTACTTCTATCCCGACCTGCCCAAGGGGTACCAGATCTCGATGTACGAACTCCCCCTCGCTAGCAATGGTTTGTTGCATTTCCGCATGAACGAGGGTGAAAAAAGGGTACGCATTCGGCGCGTCCATCTTGAGGAGGACACGGGTAAATTAATCCACCGCGACGGATATTCCCTGGTGGACTACAACCGTTCCGGGGTACCTCTACTCGAGATCGTCACCGAACCTGACTTGCATTCCATGGATGAGGTGAAATCCTTTTCACACGCCGTGCGTACGCTGCTGCGCTACCTTCAGGTCAGCAGCGGTGACATGGAAAAGGGGGTCATACGATTCGAGGCCAACGTCTCCATTCGCCCTGTAGGATCCGAAGAACTCGGGACGCGCACGGAGATCAAGAATCTTAATTCTTTCCGTGCGATGGTCCACGCACTCACATACGAGGTCCAGCGCCAGAGTGAGATCCTTGCAGACGGCGGCGAGGTGGTCCAAGAAACCGTGGGCTGGGACAATGCTCGCGGGATCACCATCTCACAACGCAGCAAAGAGGAAGCCCACGATTATCGCTACTTCCCCGAACCCGATTTACCTCCGCTCCACATCGACCCGGTCTGGATCGATCAGGTGAAGGCTGAATTGCCGGAGTTGCCGACTGAGAAAGCTAATCGCTTCCAGCGCCAGTATCATCTCACTCCCTACACCGGCGACATCTTGGTTGCGGAGCGAGCGGTGGCGGATTTCTTCGAGGTAGCAGCCTCCAGCTCGGAAGACGCACCAGCAGACAAAATCGCCCACTGGATCACCGGTGACCTCTTCGGACTGCTCAACCAAGCAGGAATCGAGATCGACGAGAGCAACGTATCCCCGCAATCTCTGGCAGAATTGGTCGCCATGGTGGAGCGTGGAGAGATAAACGCCACCAGCGGTAAGGCCGTGCTTGCGGAGATGTTTGCAACCGGAGGTGAACCCAGCGCAATCGTGGAAAAAAGCGGTTTGCTACAACTCAACGACCCGCAAGCTATCAATGTACTCGTGGAGCAAGTGCTTGAGGACAACCCCGAACAGGTCAGATTATTCTTGCAAGGAAAAGCGACACTCTCAGAGTGGTTTTTCGGCCAAGTGATGCGCGCCACTCGCGGCCGGGCCAATCCGTCAATCGTGCGCTCCAGTCTCGATAAAGCTCTGAAGCGTTTGGAGGATAGTCGCCACAGCTCATTGTGAAGCATGTCACTTGACCCTACAGACCCCGGGGTGTATGGTGCGCGAAGAATAGTCGTATAGAGGACGATCTTCTCTCCACGGCAAGTCACAACAAGAGAAAGCACTCGTGGCACATTCTCGCATCATTGAGTTAGGTGCATCACCCCAATCGTATGTGCCAAACTCCAAACACTCTAAAAGGAGATAATAGATGGCATCTAAATCCAAAAGCAAGCTCAACCCATTCGAGATCGCACAGCAGCAATTGGATGAGGCGGCAGCGGTGCTCAAACTCGATGCGGCCGTACACGAACTCTTGCGCTGGCCGATACGGGAATTGCATGTCACGCTGCCCGTGAAAATGGACGACGGAACGACAAAGGTCTTTCGCGGCTTCCGCGTTCAATACAACGATGCCCGCGGCCCGACGAAGGGTGGTATCCGCTATCACCCAGATGAAACGATCGACACCGTGCGCGCTTTGGCGGCGTGGATGACCTGGAAATGCGCTGTCGTCGACATCCCCCTCGGCGGCGGCAAGGGTGGCATCATCTGCAATCCCAAGGAAATGTCGCAGGGCGAGCTCGAACGCCTCAGTCGCGCCTACATCCGCCAAGTGGGACGTATCATTGGATTAGAAAAGGACGTCCCCGCACCCGACGTATACACCAACCCGCAGATCATGGCTTGGATGGCCGACGAGTATGCCTTCATCAAGGGCTATAACGAATTCGGCGTGATCACTGGGAAACCGATCCCTCTGGGCGGTTCCGCCGGACGCAGCGACGCCACTGCACGCGGTGGAATATATTGCCTGCGAGAGGCCGGAAAGGCTCTCGGTATCGACCTTAAAGGTGCCACAACTGCCATTCAGGGTTATGGCAACGCGGGTTCCTTCGCCCACAAACTAGGCGGCGAGACCTTGGGCCTCAAAGTGGTTGCCGTCTCCGACTCGAAGGGTGGAATCTACGCCGAGGGTGGCCTGGAATACGAGAAGGTTTTGGTACACAAGCAGAAGACAGGGTCTGTGATCGGTTATCCCGGCACCAAGGAAATCACCAACGACGAGTTGCTCGAACTTGACGTGACCGTGCTCGTTCCCTCAGCGCTCGAGAACGTGATCGCTGAAGCCAATGCAAAGAACATTAAAGCCAAAATCAGCGTCGAGCTCGCAAACGGACCGACAACGCCCGAAGCCGATAAGATCCTGCACAAAAGCGGTGTGTATGTCATCCCGGATTTCTTGTGTAACGCCGGCGGCGTGACGGTCTCCTACTTCGAGATGGTGCAGAATGCCTACGATTACTACTGGCCTGTCGATTTGGTTCACGAACGCCTGGATGCCAAGATGACGGCCGCATTCCATGCCGTTCACGACGCCGCCCAGGAGCACAAGGTACACAATCGCCTTGCAGCATACCTTGTGTCGGTCAGCCGCGTCGCCGAGGTGGTGAAGCTTCGAGGTTGGGTTTGAAGCAAATCGGTGGAAAGGGGCAGTCGAAAGGACCACCCCTCTCCACGCTGAAAGTAAGACCCCGGTAGAGGCGGAGGGGTGCATCCCTCCGCCTCACATTTTCGGGATCTACCACACGTCACGTGGCCATATACGAAGGGGTCTTGTGATGACCGAAGTGTGTAGGGTTGCAATCCCACTATCTCGTTGAACTTCCTGCTTTGAAATCAACTTGCAATCCAGCCAGGAAGTGAGAATTTCAAACACCCCCGAAGGCAGCTCGCGCAGGCTCGCCGTCAAAGCTTCGTCGAAAGATGCAATAAACACTTCTAAAGTGGGTGAAGGTCTCTCCAAGTGAACGATTAAATGCGCGGTCTTCTCCACCGGCAACGCTTCACCTGCCTCGTAATCCGCGTTTCCCGAGGGATGATAAACATAGATCTCGCACACACGCGGATCCGATTCAGCCAATTCCTTCGCTGCAAGACAAGCTAGCGTATAGTTGAAGGCCTCCAGGAAATCAGGGCGTTGCAATAGCTGAGACAGATCCCTGTCCTTGTCACTCGGTTTTAATTTCTTCTGCGCCTCCGTGAGCGCGTCCTTCAGAAGTTTCCTTGCGTGATCACACAAAGCAGAAGACTGCGAACGATTTTTAGCACTTCGGTAAGATTTAATCCCTTCCCTATCCACCTTCAAGCCCTCCCGATCTCCTGTTCATCAATCACATTTAAGACGAACGATGCCCCAAATCCCATCGAATACCCTCACTCACAATATCCGCCAAAAATCGTCCGCAAAGCGAATTCAAATCCACCCTAACCTAAATTCAGTGAAAGAAGCATACAAAAATGACAGCAATTTCTAAAAAGCATATAAAAACTCTTCGGTCCGCACCAAGAACTGCGTGACGATTTTTCATATGATTTTCTTTTTTCATCCCAGTTTTTGTATGTGTTTTTCATGGGTCAAAGGCTAAGCTAAACATACCGGCCTTCGGCACTGCCTACCTAGACGGGTTGGTATGCGTAGACAAGCCACGCAAGGCACAAACCGAAGAACACACGAAAGCAACCATGCGCAAAGCGAAACACGCAGAAGAAGATCGAGATCGCTAACCCAACAACAAGCTGGGCAAAGGATAGCGAGGATATGGAAGTTGAAACCAGTGAAATCATAGAAACCATCACCCGACGCGGGGAAAACGCCCCATTAATCTCTATCCTAGAAGACATCCAGGCCCGCTACCGCTACTTGCCACGAGACGCCATGATCCTCGTCAGCGAATGGCTTCATGTCCCCCTCAGCCAACTTTTCAGTGTCGCAACCTTCTACCACGCTTTCAGCCTAGTCCCGCGCGGTAAACACATGATTCATGTATGCACCGGAACCGCCTGCCATGTCCGTGGGGTGGTCCAAGTCCTAGCGCGTATTGAGTCCAAGCTGGGGATTAAGCCGGGTGAAACGACGCGCGACCGCCAATTCACCCTCGAGACGGTCAATTGCCTCGGTTGTTGTGCACTGGGTCCGGTAGCCATCCTTGATGGCGAGTATGAGGGACAGATGACCACTCGGAAAGTCGACAAGATGCTGAAGCAGGCAAGGTCGTAGGATGGGGACGTGCAATGATTGAGCTCCGCAACCCGCAAGCCTTTGCGGACTACCGCCAAAGCATCACGGCCTCTGCGGCTCCACAGCAACGATGCATTCGGATCTGCGATGGTACCGGTTGCCGCGCTTTGGGGAGTCGCAAAGTGCTAGCTCGCTTACATGAGACTCTGTATGAAGTCGGATTGGCTGACGAAATCGAGGTAATTCCCACTGGATGCCCGGGCTTTTGCGAACTTGGACCCCTTGTCACGATATTCCCAGAAAGGATTGCGTACAACAGGGTTTCCGTGAAGGATGTTCCCGAGCTTGTTACGAAGACGATTGCCCAAGGCGAACTCATAGACGGTTTGCTCTTTGTTGATCCAATCAGTGGACAGACCATTGTGTATGACGTGCAATTGCCCTTTTACACCAAGCAAATGCGGCGCGTGTTGGCATTGAATGGTGAAATTGATCCTACTCACATTGAAGACTATATCGCCTACGATGGCTATACCGCGCTATGCAAAGTCCTATACGAGATGACACCTGAGGAAGTAATCGAAGAAGTCAGGCAATCCGGGTTGCGGGGAAGAGGTGGGGCCGGTTTTCCTACTGGCTCAAAATGGGATTACTGCCGCCAATCATCTGGAGATGTCAAATTCATCATATGCAACGCTGATGAAGGAGATCCCGGCGCCTTCATGGATCGCAGCCTATTGGAAGGCAATCCTCATAGTGTTATCGAAGGGATGATCATCGGTGCCTACGCCATTGGAGCTAACCAGGGGTATGTCTACATTCGCAATGAGTACCCTCTTGCCGTTCAGAATCTCGGGATCGCATTACATCAAGCTCACGAACATAGCCTCTTAGGGAAGAACGTCCTCGGATCAGGTTTCGATTTCGAAATTGAAATTCGGGTAGGCAGTGGGGCTTTTGTCTGCGGTGAAGAAACCGCCTTGATTGCCTCCATCGAAGGGAAGATCGGTGAGCCACGTCCGCGCCCACCGTATCCCGCTGAGAGCGGATTATGGGGCAAGCCCACAAACATAAACAACGTCAAGACCTGGGCTAATGTTCCCCTAATCATACAGAACGGTTCTGACTGGTTCTCTCGTGTCGGTACCGAGCAAAGCAAGGGCACCATGATTTTTTCGCTTGTGGGCAACATCCGTAACACGGGTTTGGTGGAAGTGCCCATGGGCACCAGCCTGAGGGAATTGATCTTCAACGTCGGCGGCGGTATCCCAGATAGCAAGGAGTTTAAGGCGGCTCAGATAGGAGGTCCCTCGGGCGGTTGCATCCCCAAAGAGCATCTGGATGTCCCTGTGGACTACGAATCGCTATCGGCCTTGGGCACCATCATGGGTTCCGGCGGGCTTGTGGTTTGCGACCAGGACACCTGCATGGTGGACTTGGCGCGCTATTTTCTTCAATTCACCCAGGAGGAATCGTGCGGAAAATGCGTCCCCTGCCGTGTCGGTACACGAGCTCTCCTGGAAACGCTCGAGCGAATCCGCGATGGCGAGGGACGTGAAGGCGATCTTGAGTACCTAATCGAATTGGGTGAAGCCATCAAAACCACGTCATTGTGCGGCTTGGGCCAGACGGCGCCCAATCCCGTGCTCACATCCTTGCGTTACTTCCGTGAGGAGTACGAAGCCCACATCCTAGAGAAGACTTGTCCCGCCAAGGTCTGCAAGGGTCTGATCAC
>WVZH01000440.1:829-1420 GCA_011772595.1 Anaerolineales bacterium | reverse complement strand
CAGTTGAGCCGATGCCGGTGCTAAATGCCGCGAACGCCCCGTAGGTACACGTGTGCGAGTCGGGGCCGACGATAACCTCGCCGGGGCGAATGTGTCCCTGTTCGGGCAGCAGCGCGTGACAGACGCCGGCCCTGCCGAGCTTGTAATAATATTTTATTTTGTGGCGCCTTGCCCATTCGTCGAGGCGTTTGTGAAGCTCGGCGCTTTTGATGTCCTTGGCCGGCTGAAAATGGTCGGGCGTTACAACGATTCTTTCCGGGTCGAATACTTTGTCGATACCTTTTTCGACGAGCATCGAGATAGCCGGCGGCGTCGTAACATCGACGCACATAACAACATCGATCTTTGCATCTATAAGCTCACCCGGCGTGACTTTTTCTTTGCCGGCCGCCTTTGCCAATATTTTTTCCGTAATTGTCATACCCATAAATTAGTCCTTAGTCGGTAGTTCGTAGTTATAGTTCGGCTTTTAATTCCGACGCCCCGCCTTTTGCTGCAACCATTCTGTTGATGGCATCGATGTATGCTTTCGCACTCGCTTCGATGATGTCGGTGGAGATGCCTCGGCCTATGAAGGTTCTGCCGTCTTCG
>WVZH01000440.1:0-815 GCA_011772595.1 Anaerolineales bacterium | reverse complement strand
TTTTCGAGCTTCGGTGACAGGCCGGTAGCTTCTCTGATGGCTTCATAAGCTGCATCCACCGGGCCGTCGCCGCAGGCCGCGGCCTGTTTGGTTTCGTCCTTGCTCTTTATCTTGACACTCGCAGTCGGCAGTGTCCCCGTCCCGCAGGCAACGTGCAGATACTCCAGCTCGTATATCTGCTCTACAATGTAAATCTCGTCGCTGATTATGGCCGCAAGGTCCTCGTCAAAGACCTCTGTTTTCTTGTCAGCCACGGCCAAAAATCGTTCGTATGTCTTATCCAGCTCTGCTTTAGACAATGAATATCCCATCTCTTTGAGGCGATGTTGAAGGCCGTGACGTCCCGTTCGCGCTGTCAGAACAACGCGACTCTGGTCAATGCCGATAGTCTCCGGCCGCATAATCTCATACGTCTCCCGCTTTTTCAGAAACCCGTCCACGTGGATTCCGGAGCTGTGGGCGAAAGCATTGCGTCCCACAACCGCTTTATTGGCAGGAACGGGCATACCCAGCATATCGGCGACCATGCGGCTGGAGCGAAAGAACTCGCGCGTGTTGATGTTTGTCTCGACCTCTTCGAAGAAGTCACGGCGTGTATGGATTGCCATGACCACCTCTTCGATGGCGGCGTTACCGGCTCGTTCACCGACGCCGTTGATAGTCCCTTCCACCTGGCGTGCGCCGTTCTTTACGCCTGCCAGCGAATTCGCCACAGCCATTCCCAAATCATCGTGGCAGTGCACGCTGATTATCGCCTTGTCGATGTTCGGCACGTTGGCTCGTATGTCGCGGATAAGAGCACCATACTGTTCGGG
>WVZH01000244.1:1062-1347 GCA_011772595.1 Anaerolineales bacterium | reverse complement strand
ACGGCGTTCTTGCCTTCCAGCTTGATCATCAAATGCCAGAACGAAGAGTTGGAGTTTGCCAAGTTTGAAGACAACGTCAGCGGCAAGTTCTTTGTTGGTTGGGATCTGGGGCGTGAAAGAGACCCAGGCGCCATCGCGGTTGTTGACCTGGTTGCTGATGTCTGCCGTCTTGTCCACTGCAAATCCTTCAAACTTGGAACGCCTTACGTCAGCCAGATGGCCTACATAAAGAGCCTCTGCGACCGTTGGCGACGGGTCCAAGCCGTATACTATGACCACACGGGC
>WVZH01000244.1:208-1013 GCA_011772595.1 Anaerolineales bacterium | reverse complement strand
AGCAGTGGGAGCAGAGCAAGGGCAGCGAAATCTACACTTTCAGTCATCCGGAAGGCTCCCATGACGATAAGTTTTGGGCGATAGCTCTCGCCGTTACGGCTGCTGTGAAACGTGAGTTAGAGTCGCGGCTGGTGAGGGCATATTGAGACACCGAGAATTTTTCCGAATCACCAGATATGCTAGAAGATACGATCGACGCACAGGCAAATTCTTCATCAACATCGCCTACAAAACCAAGACCGACATCACCGACCGCACGGTGGCTNNTCAACAGCACATGATCTACGACAATGTGGAGCTGAAGATCGGTCCCCAAGACATCGTGTATGTGACTGGCGATTCTGGCTCTGGCAAAAGTGTGCTGTTGGACGCGATTGTGCGGGATTTGAACCCGCAAGAAACCGCTAGAATGTCCGATGTGGACATCGATCCGGAGAAGCCGCTTATCGATACCGTTGGCGGATCCGTCAAGGAAGGGCTGAAGCTGCTGAGCAAGGTGGGGTTGAATGATGCTTTCTTGTTTGTGCGCCGTTATAGCCAGCTTAGTGATGGGCAGAAATATCGTTATCGTGTTGCCAAGCTCATAGAATCTGGCGCGCAATGGTGGATCATGGATGAGTTCTGTTCTACGCTGGACCGGGACACAGCTAAGATCGTGGCTTTCAACGTGCAGAAGCTGGCTCGAAAGCTTGGCAAGGCGGTTGTTGCTGCTACAACGCACACAGACCTCTTCGAGGATCTCGCTCCAAGCGTGCATGTACACAAGAGGTTCGGCAGAGAAATCAGCGTCAAATATTATCCGAAT
>WVZH01000244.1:0-186 GCA_011772595.1 Anaerolineales bacterium | reverse complement strand
CGTATGAAGACTGGAAAAAGGTTGCTGGTTTTCATTATCGCAGCCACAGGGTTGCGTTTATGCAGAAGATTTTTGTTTTGAAGCGGAAAAGTCGTGTTTGCGGAGCCATCGTTTACGTTCATCCCATGAGCACAGCTCCATGCCGAGAGCAGGTTCTGAGAGTTGAAGGCATGAAAGAGTTAAATG
>WVZH01000119.1 GCA_011772595.1 Anaerolineales bacterium | reverse complement strand
CCTACGTTCTCCTATCGGCTAGCGCAATACGAAGCAGGGATTGGCGTGTATGGACGATTTGGCGTTTGTTTGAATCCCGATTTCGGATGCTATTACAAGGTTGGCGTCCTACTGACAGACGCGGAGTTGATCCCCTCTGACAAAGCCCGGCTGGAGGATTTCTCGCCTTGTAAAGACTGTAGAATATGTGCTGATGCCTGCCCAGTAAGGGCTATTGATCCGTCCAAGGCTCCAACCGTGGGCTACAACCGCGACCTTTGCAGCAGGTTCATTTTGAAGATGAAGGAGAAACATGGGGATAAAGCAAAGATATGCGCTCGGTGTTTCAGCGTATGCCCGTGGGGTTGGGAGAAGCAAGGCGCCTCATCAATTGCGTGAAGTAGAGATAACTTGGTTTTCCCCAGTCACCCGCCGATCACCCGATATGGGTGATGATTTGTCCCTCCTTTTTGTCTATACTGGTAAGAGGGTGCCGTATGCCAGCAACAATTCTAATCGTCGAAGATCACGACGCCGTACGCCGGTCGCTGCGAGACTGGCTGGAGGTAGAGTTTCCCCAGTGTCGCGTGATTGAGGCTGCCAGCGGTGAGGAAGCCGTCGCCCTGATCCGAATCGAGTCACCGCGCCTGGTTGTGATGGACATCACCCTGCCAGGGATGAGCGGCATTGAAGCTACGCGACAGATCAAAGCCATCTTGCCGTCGGCGCAAATCGTGATGTTGACCATTCACGAAGACGACACCCATCGCGCCGACGCGACTGCGGCCGGGGCAAGCGCCTACGTGTCGAAGCGAGCCATGCAAACCGAACTTTTACCCACGCTGGCTGCGTTGCTCGCCAACGACCACGACGGGGAGGAGGTGAGAAACAATGCCTTTTCGCAAAAGTCCGTAAAAAACGATACAAGGCAATTTTCAGATAATTCAATGTAACTCTGGACGAGGAGAAAGGAGGTTTGCCAAAACGATACGAAGAAGGCGGAATTCCAGTGGGTTGTAGGTGCTTTGCACCTGCTCAAAGTTGACTATACTGGACGGCAAAAGTCCGGTGCTGAGAGCGTGTCTGAAAATTCAAAACATGGGCTCCTTTGAACCTGATCACGTTTCACGCATCACGACCGGTCCTGCGCGAAAAATACGGGGCGTTTTTGAATGAATTACGTACGTTTACGGATAGACAGGCGCGGCAAAAGTGTGTAGTATGATAATGATTCCCAACTTGATCGCCTTTAGCTCTCGCAAGATGAACCCGATTTCCGTTCTGCTCGTGGACGACAACCCCACCTTTTTGCGCATTGTAACCCGCTTTTTGCAGGAGCACGACGATGTGGTGGTCGGAAGAATTCTGAGACACCCTCTGAGAAAGGAGAAGAAGATGAAACGCACAATAACCCTTGTTCTTTTGGTCCTTGTCGCCGTGCTGGCCTCTGGCTGTGTGGCACAGGTGGTCACGAGCGGCAGCTACACGCTGAGGAGCGGAGAAACCCTGAGAGGGGACCTGGTGGTTTTCTCAGGTCACGTCACACTCGAAGAAGGCTCACGTGTAACCGGCTCTGTGATTATGACGAGTGGGGACCTTTATGTTGAGGCCGACGCACAAAT
>WVZH01000386.1 GCA_011772595.1 Anaerolineales bacterium | reverse complement strand
GAGAACCTGAAAGGTTTGGTAGCACGCATGAAAGCGAAGCGGTACAAGCCGCAGCCGGCAAGGCGTGTGTATATCCCCAAAGACGAGCATTCGAAGCGCCCGCTTGGTCTGCCTTCGCTTGAAGACAAGATTGTGCAGAAGGGGATGGTCCACATACTGGAGGCCATCTTTGAGGCGGACTTTTTAGACTGTTCGTATGGTTTTCGACCGGGGAGGGGCTGCCACCAGGCGCTCAATGCGGTGGACAAAACGATCATGACAAAGCCCATCAACCACGTGATCGAGGCGGATATCAAGGGACTCTTTGATAATGTATCGCACGAATGGATGATGAAGTTTCTCGAAGTTCGTATCAAAGACCCGAGTTTTCTTTTGTTGATCCGACGGTTTCTGAAGGCAGGCTACGTGGAAACACGGAGGATCGTGGCGACTGAGCGTGGGACGCCTCAAGGCGGTAACCTCAGCCCAATACTCTCCAACGTATTCCTGCACTATGTACTTGACCTGTGGTTTGAGAAAGAAATCAAACCCCGGATTAAAGGGCACGGCTATCTGGTGCGTTATGCGGATGATTTTCTCTGCATGGTGCAGAAGATGGAGGATGCCCGGTACATAGAGCGGGCTCTGCGGGAACGGTTTGCGAAGTTTGATCTGGAACTGCATCCGGGAAAGACTCGCGTGATCAGCTTCGGCAGGTACGAGAGGGAAGATGCGAAGAGGCAAGAGCGGAAGCCGAACACCTTTGATTTCCTTGGATTCACCCACTACTGCGGTAAGAGCAGGAAGGGCAAATTCATTGTGGGTCGTAAAACCAGCCGTAAGAAGTTTCGCATGAAATGCAAGCAAATGAACGCATGGCTTAAAGCGATACGGAATACGGTGAAAACGAAAGAGTGGTGGCCGATTCTGGAAGCCAAACTGCGGGGACATTACCAATACTATGGTGTGAGTGGCAATATGAGGTCGCTTAGACGATTCTACGCCGTCACGCTTCGGCTGGTCCGCAGATGGCTGAATGAGAGGAGCCAGCGCAAGACGTTTAGCTGGAAAGGCTTCAAGGATTACCTGAAGCACTACCCGCTGCCTGAACCTCGTATTGTGCACAACTTCTACACACTGTCGCCTGCTACGTGAGCTCTATCGAAGAGCCGGATGTGGGAAACCCACAAGTCCGGTTCTGTGAGGGGCATTGAAGTCTCTTTCCATGGTTGAATATTGTGACACTCCTCATATCGAAAGAGAGGAGCAAACAGGGAACACAAAGTATACCTATAAGGAGGAGATCATATTATGTCTACTCGACAAACCAGAATGTATTTGCAAATCTTAATTGTTATTATAG
>WVZH01000525.1:1864-2424 GCA_011772595.1 Anaerolineales bacterium | reverse complement strand
GGTGGTCCTGCTGTTTCAACCGGCGGAGGAAACCGGAACGGGCGCGCAGCAAGTCCTCGGGGATGTGCGGTTTCAAGACATCCGACCAGATTACATCTTCGCGCTGCACAATCTACCCGGCTATCCATTTGGACGGGTGTTGATTCGCGAAGACGTCTTCAGTTGCGCTTCGAGAGGCATGGTGGTCAAACTTATGGGTGTCTCGTCCCATGCCGCATATCCAGAACATGGGCGAAGCCCTGCGGGTGCTCTGGCAGAGATCATTCAAGGCCTCTCCCAATTGCCCGAGCAATTGAATGGTTTTACCCTTGTGACCGTAATCCATGCGCGACTGGGGGAAATTGCCTTCGGCACAGCGCCAGGATATGCCGAGGTGATGGCGACC
Source organism: Anaerolineales bacterium (assembly GCA_011772595.1). The sequence goes on along the minus strand of WVZH01000525.1, from coordinate 2,039 downwards.
CTGCGCTCTGACCAGAACGACCATATGGAACGGCTCGCTCAAGAGGCAGTGGAACTTGTCACACACACAGCCCAAAAGCATGGGCTAGATGCTGAAATCTCATGGCGGGATAGCTTTGCGGCCACCGTTAATCATGGTGAGGCGGTCAAAATCGTCGAGGAAGCGGCCAGAGCCT
>WVZH01000525.1:354-1808 GCA_011772595.1 Anaerolineales bacterium | reverse complement strand
CCGGATTATGACTTTCCCGATGAACTGATCGAAACTGGAATCTGCATTTTCGACAAAATCGTTCGGCAAGGTTTATCTTGACGCGAAAGGGAAGGACCCCAGACAGGCTGTTTCTCGCCGTTGCTTTCCTGCAAGGTCAGCTGATTCATATGCTCGTTTTTCGTCCAGGTCGATCGAAGAGCTTCGGAGAGACGAGAGGTAAAGCAATCGGAATAAGAAGGGGGCGGCAATGCCCGAAAAAGCTTGACAAGTGGACCCTCCTAACGTACACTCTTGCTTGATGCGGGATAAACGCTGGCAGCCGTGGCTCCTGCTCGCGCCTTCATTGAGCGTGGTTTTCCTCTGGTTGGTAGTACCGGTCTGTTTCATCGTGGTTTACAGCTTCTGGATAAGGGCTGCCACCGGGGCAGACATTCCTGCCTTCCAGTTCGGCAATTACGCCAAGTTCTTGGCCGATTTCTTCTACCCTTCGCTTCTTATTCGGACCATTCGCATTGCGTTGGAGACGGTTGCTTTTTGCGTGGTCATGGGTTACATCCCAGCCTACTTTTTCTATCGAACCCGGACCAAATACAAGTCTTTACTCATGTTGCTGATCATGCTTCCCTTCTGGATCAGCTACATCATCCGGACTTTGAGTTGGATCAACATCTTGGGCGAGACCGGCCTAATCAACCATTTGCTGATCCGCTCAAGCATCCTATCCTCCCCGCTCGGCATGCTCTACAATGAGGGATCGGTCCTGATGGGCCTAATCCAATATATGCTGCCGTTCATGATCTTGAACATATACGTCAGCCTGGAAGGCATTGACAAAAGCCTGCTGGAAGCAGCCCAGAGTCTGGGCTGCACCGAATGGCAGGCCTTCAAGGAAGTCACGCTGCCACTCAGCCTTCCGGGTGTCAGCGCGGGTTGTCTTCTGATCTTCGTGTTGACCTCGGGAACTTACATAACGCCTATGATTCTTGGCGGTCCGGGAAACGAAATGATCGCCAACTTGATCTTCAGACGGGTTGTCGGGACCCTGGACTGGCCCTTTGGCTCGGCCATCAGCGTCGTTCTGTTGACCTTGCTGGTCATCATTGTTTATACCTACAACCGTTATCTGGGCATCAGCCAGATATTCAAGAGCTTCCGGTGAGAGCCTCTTTATGATAAAGATTTCCGGTTGGTCATTGATTCGTCTTTATACTTTCCTGGTATACGTCTTCATGTTCGCACCCATCGTGGTGGTGATCATCCTCTCGTTCAACCCGGAGCAGTTTGGCACTTTCCCGATGAAGGGCTTCAGCCTTAAGTGGTACCTCAAGCTGGCCCAGAACGAGAGTATCATTAGGGCCTTTAAGAATTCTCTTATCCTGGGCTCTATGGCGGCCCTGATCAGCACCGCCGTTGGAATTCTTGCGGCCATGGCCTTTGTCCGTTACGACTTTCCAGGTAAGAACACCCTCAAC
>WVZH01000525.1:0-163 GCA_011772595.1 Anaerolineales bacterium | reverse complement strand
ACGCTGTTCTGGGCTACGGCCCAGAACCAGACCGTGCCGGTCAAGATTTTGGGAATGTTACGTACTTCGATCAGCCCTGAGCTTAACACCCTGGGTACGGTGATGGTCGTCCTGACCCTTTCGACTCCCTTACTGGCTGGGTATCTGTCACGGAAGTTCGCCA
>WVZH01000517.1:40400-46288 GCA_011772595.1 Anaerolineales bacterium | reverse complement strand
CGGATGAAACGTTGAACAATGCGTGCTATCGAAGAGATTGGTGAGAAAAGTATGAATCGCACCGACCGGCAAATCATTGTTAGGTACAGACCCGAAGAAAATCCCACGTGGTCTTAATCCCTGATAAACCTTCCGTATCACAGAATCCGGATCAACGATGTGTTCTAAAACATTGAATGCCGTAATCGCATCGTAGATGCCATTTTCAAAATCAAATTCATTGACATCCGCCTTCACAACTTGATCTGAATAAAACGAATATCTCACATCACTTGGGGCGGGGTTAAGATCAAGCCCCTCAACCTGGAAATATTCATCCGCTAGTGCTAAGAATCCACCATCACCACATCCAATATCAAGGAGTCTGCCTTTTCTCTTATGCTCAAGTAATACATTAAGGCGATTTCGATTTCGTTGAGCACTCGAATAGCTAAAAGGATTCATTTGTATTCCAAGGATATCATTCTGTCACGCATTTTCTTCGTTGATGATGGGTACAGTCCACACAAGTTACTGGACTTCGGCTGCTTGCCCCCTCACCCCTAGCCCGCTGGATTCATGGGAAAGGCTACCGGATTAGGTCAGGGCCTTTCCCGTGATTTTCCCGGGTTGTGATGTCACACCGGACCTTCCCGAACTTTTCGTGCAGCAGAAATGAACTTCAGAGAGCACAAACCCGATTGTGCGCGACCTTCACTCCATCGAATGGCTACATTGCACAATATCTAACGCTTCGAGTCTCTCCTTATCGTAGTCTTCATAACTCAGGCTGATGAGCTCCTCCGTCGCCGATAGATTTCTCGCAAAGAGATGCTTATGGTACCAAAGGACAACATCGAAAAAACGATCAGCATGGGACCAAACCAATAGACGATCAATGCCCCCAAAATGCAACCTGCAAGTGGCCAAAGTAGAAGCCTTTGAAAAGATCCCTTTTCCGTTCCAGTCCATGTATCGAACAAGCGTACTCCTATGGCGAAACCCAAGCCTGTAACCACCGGCGCGATCAACCAGAGGAAGCCCTCCAAGAACCCGCCCTCTGGTGCGGCCAATAGAAAGAGTGCCATCCAAATTAAATAGAACACACTCCCTAAAACCGAAGATACGACGACACGGAGGATCGATTCCCAAGCTGAGCCCGAAGTTGAACTCAGGGATCTACGCATCGATGTCGCCCAATCTCTTCCCCATGCTGATTCGCTCTTCGACACGATAGCCAAGGGATGCGTAGAAAGATTGAACATCAGCGTTATCTGCTCGAATCTGCAGGTTCAACTTAGGACACCCGATCTCGATTAACGACGCTTCTACTTTCTCCATAAGGGCAGATCCAATGCCTAGCCGGCGGTACTCCGGGTGAACAGCAACATAGTAAACCCACCCCCGATGGCCATCGAATCCAGACATGGCTGATCCAACTATGCGGCCATCAGCGAGCGCCACGAAGAACAACTCGGGTTGAATCCGCAATTTGGACCGAATGTCATCCCCTGGATCATTGTGAGCCGGAGCATTGGGAAATACGGTCCTCCATAACCCGATAACTTCTCGCTCATCTGTGCGCTTATACGGGCGAATTTCTAGCCTCATTTGAAAGGACTCGTAGACTGAAGCGCGATCAATAATTCTGCTACTTTCGGGTTCTCGGATAGGACTCGGTATTGAAATAAACGTGAGACCGTAAGAAAGTCCTTCCACTCGGAGATAAACCCCTTCTCTCCTGTAAAGATCTCTTTGGCTTCCTCCAAGGACGCAGCGATGTAATCGGAAACATCCTTAGACAATGTCTCTTTTTCAAGGGCATCAAGAATAGCTTGGAACTCACCATGATCAAGCCACATACCATGCCCCCGAACACAGTAATCAATCGTTACCCCCGTCGCCGCGTACGATATCGCCGCCATTGTTCCCCCACAGTGTGGGCACTTGTAGGCTGACCATTCAGCGCCAAATGACTCATGATCAGACCAGAGATCAAAGTCCAGCCACTTTAGATCGGGAGCTGCCTCGTTCTTGGCTTTACGAAGTTCGCCTAGATCGAACCAGAGCCCCCTGCACTGGGTACATTCGTCAACATTTACCGATTGAACTGTGTGTGTCTCGAGTGCGGTCCCATCAATTGGACAATCCATTTTTACGCTCCCTTATCAACGATTTAGCCTTGGGCCCGACGTGGTCCACGAGTGAAGGCTGATGGCGGACCTAACGGCTCTGATGCCGAGACTGACTACTGAATTCTGACACCGCCGCCTTTCTTGTTTTGACACCTGGTATATATAATCTTCCCATCCAGAACATCCACCAGCAACTTGCGCCGCCTGGAGGGTTCGCTGCAGCGAACGGTCAGCCGAACGCCTGACTTTTGTCTATCCCCTTGGACAAGCTACGCGGTCCTGCAATCACGACAACCACTACGGCATAAATGGCGAGAAGTATCGAGGCAATCATCCAACCCTCCCTTGGGGAGGGTAGCAATCCAAGGATCCCCACAACGCTCATCCCGAAGTTCATCATCAGGTGAATAATTGTCGCCATGACCAAGCTTCCACCCGTATTATTGAGGACCCATGTAATAAGCACAGAAGTAGAGATGGCGCCTACGGCGAAGGCCCAATACGGGATCGCATCCCATCCATAACCCGGCAATAACCACAGAGGAAGGTGCCAGGTTGCCCAAATCACACCAACAATCAAGCTTGAGATCAAAGCATTGTATCTCTTTTGGAGTCTTGGTAATAGAAATCCACGCCAGCCCAACTCTTCTCCCATGGCCCCTGTGATCAAGGAAAGCACAAACGACAACAGAAGTGGAAAGCCGACGGCTTGCTCTGGGAAGGCAGCGGTGCCACCAAGGATGGAATATATCCCGGCTGCTAAGAAGGCGATCAATAAAGGGGATAACGCTACCAGATACCAGTGCAGCCCAACTCTCCACTTCCTCCAACCCGAAACTAGCTTGCTTATGCCTTTTTTCTCTCGGAGGACGAATCGGAGGACAAGAAACGCAGCAAGATTGGGGGTCCAAGATGCATAGATCAGAATGGGCTCGAATGGTAGATCATAAAACCTGAGCAATAAAATGGGCAGGGGAAGAATAAAGACAAGCACGACATAAACGATTACTGCATACCGTCTGAAGACACTTTCACCAACCATAATCGACATGGCCTCCCATCGTGTTCGTCATGCCATATCCGCGAATTCTCTCCCCTAATCTCACGTGACATTTGGATATGCTTCAATTATCTGACGATACCACCACTCGCGAAACTTTTTGCATTTCTCGTGTTCAACTGATTCAACCAAAAACAATCAATCGAGTTCAACATGTATAAGACTTGACACTGAAGTATTTCGTCTGCCATAAAGCGATGCCCAGGTTCCTTTTCACCGTCAGAATCTCATAGGTAGATTGGTCATCCCTCAACACTCGCGAGGCTTCACCCCAGTTTCGGCAGTTGGCGATTTGATCGGTCATAGGAGCTTTAAGAGGGGGGCCGTATTTTGAGCATCTTGTGTGAATAGTTCAGCTTTCAGAATAACGACTTCTAAGGGTGGCCAACGCCAAAAGTGCCACCCTTGTCGAATTCTTAACCGCTTCTTGGTAATGGTGGTCGAAGGTGTCCTCCCGTCGATTGGCGACGGCTGTACAAATGGCTCCTCCCCAGTACCCAAGGCCGCCTAGAAAGTGCAGTAGGAAACTCGCTTCCATCTCCATATTTTCGATACGCTGGCCTCCAACTCTCGGATCGTATTCGGAAAGAATTCGGTCCAGTTCTGGAACGCTGAGCTTCACTCGAGCGATGTCGCGAGTCTGGGGAGCAAAAAAACCGCTATTCGAGACCGTTAAGCCCAGCTTGGTCGGCACGCCGAGAGTATCCGAAGCCTCCGATAACGCATCGACTAGAGTCGGATTAGCTCTGGCGACGTAAGGGTGAATTTTCCCGTAAAATCTAGATTCTTTACTCATTAAGCCCTTGACGACGTCAGCAAGCTCACGTTCAAGTCGCTCGCATGTCTCATCCGCGTAAGGGGCCTCATAATATAAACCGGTATTGTCCATGCCAATCGCATACGAGGTGATAATAGGTGTGCCCAGTTGTGTCGATGCCTGGAGTCCACCGGAGGTTCCCACTCTGACGATCTGAAGCCTTGGATAATCAGATTTGTGCGTACGTGTCTTGAAGTCGATTTCGTTGAGCGCGACCAACTCCTGCACGACGATCTCAAGAGAAGGAGTCCCGATCCCGGAGGTCGCTACTGTGGTCTTCACCGGCGATATGATGGTTGCTTGTTCCCCGGTGATATCGGATGTTCCGGTTATTGTGACCAACCCCCGATGCTCGTGTTCCAACTCGAGATCATGCAAGAACGTGGAACCGATGACTTCAGCACGCCCAGGGTCTCCTACCAACAAGATGTCGGGAGCGATCTGCCCCTGTTTGATCTGAATGTGGTAAATTCGCCCATCTTCATCGATCGGTAAATCGGATGCCGTGTAGGGTGCAGCAGGATTACGAGCTTGGACTTCATTGGAATCTGATTGGTCATTCATGAGAAGGAGACCTCCCTCGTTTTCATTATAAACTTGCTGAACTTGTATGGGAGTATAGCGGAAAAATCTAGTTGCCGGGATCGACACCCGATCCTTCAACCGGTATTCTGAAGGGATCACGAGAGAAGTTTGAAACTATAATTCACGCTCAAGTGCAATCTTGATGATAGGAATATAAGAGAAGACGCGCGAAGTCAAACTCGATGTCGCAGGCTCAACTCCGATGTGTAAAATTGAGGTTGGTATTGGAAAGCCAGCTGCTGTAGGATCAGCGCTTTTCAGACCAGGGCTTCGGGTACTTCTGAAAATAGAAACTTATAAAGATGAAATCTCAGCAGCAATCGACGTTCGTGCGTCGACCTTCAGTTGAGAACTTAGTCGTAATCGTGTCTTTTACGGCTATCGATCCAAACAAGCCCAACATGTGTTGATCAATAGACGCATTTTTTTTAAAACCGCACACAAACTCTGCTGGCCAGGAACCGCCTTGGCTATTCATTGGCTATGCGCAGCCCATAGAGGACGTCGACCTGCTAAAACTGGATTCGTGAGGCTGGGGTCTCGTTCGCCGACAAACCAGGGGCGTGCCATCCTGCACACCGATGAGCTCACATACGCCGTCATCTCGCTCACTTCTTGTTGACATCAACTGTCGAATTGACAGTTACCTCACGGACGCAGCGGATTCCAATATAAACTCCCCGAAAGGATGGGTAATAAGCTCCCCGATTTGCACTCCGCTGCTTAAATGTTTCATATAGAAAAGCACTTCCGCGAATAACATGACTAGACCCCCCTTCCGGACCCTGCGGGTTCGTAACCGTTCCAGTTTCATAGCCCTCTTGATAATAATCATTAATCCATTCGTAAACATTGCCGGCCATATCATAGGCTCCATAAGGCGAAGCATTATCATGGGTTGAGAAATCTCCATACACACTCCCATCGTAATAGCCAACTGGTGTTAGCCCGTTATCATAAGGATCCCCGCTATCCAAATAGTTTGCAAAGCTGCCGTCTATTTCATTGCCCCACGGATATCTCCTTTGAGGAATAGGATTCGGAACCTGGCGGTTATTATCCCCATCCAAATATTCCCCTCCACGTGCTGCTTTTTCCCACTCTGCCTCCGTAGGGAGACGATAAACACTACCTGTCATTGCAGATAACCAGGAACAGTATGCCGCTGCCTCAAACCAGCTTACGCCAACGACCGGGAAATTCTCATTACCTGGTATTCCACCTCCACTGTAGGTCGCATCATTCCAATGCAAGGGTTCACGATAACTCCTAAATCCACCGTTTGACCAGTATTCCTTATTTTCATAACCCC
>WVZH01000517.1:39288-40321 GCA_011772595.1 Anaerolineales bacterium | reverse complement strand
TGCCGTTTGTTCGGTTTCATGGGCTTCGTTTATCATCTGCTCTGTCTCGCGTCCATTACTGTCCTGTACACAACCGGACAGCCAAAGTGATAACGCCACACAAAGGAACACCATAACGCGTTTCATTTCTGACTCCATAGATTTGAGCTAAGCCGCCCCTCTCGCTCCTTGGCGTACTTTACAATTTCAAAAATCTGTGCCAGATCCTTCCCTACAAAATCGCGTCGCCTGAGAGATTGTCCGCTGTGAACTGGAATGCTGCGTACATGACCGATTACATGACCTTGCTCGGGATCGTGTTCCTGATTTAGGTTCCCTCGAGCATTCTATTCACACGTTGTTCGATCTCTTTGAGCATCGCGCGTTCGCTTCGATCTCCCTCCTTGAGCACCTTTGCTCCAAGCCAGATCGAGTCATAGTAATCTTGGAACAGCTGGACAATATCAGGATGTCTGATTGCCATGGTGATCTCCCTCTCAGAAGGGAGGTAAGGTGCACGATAGAAACCCAGGATAACTTCACGGGAATCAACCACCATGAATGAAAGCAACGCCGGCAAGTTGGTTTGGGTAAACTCATAAAATCTGAGGCGATAGCCAGGCAGGTCCTGACTTAACAAAGATTCTGCTTTTGATATGTGATCGAGCGCAGGGAACGACATAACCTCCCGGTAGGATATGGTTTTCTCTCGCCGAGAGGTAGCGCTGGCAATGGCTTCCAGGTATTTATCGTGTGCTCTCTGGGCGTCAGGGGTTATCAGCGGCTCTTTGAATCCAAAGGTTAGATCGTCGATTGTGCTCTCTGCATTGAGCACACTTTCTTCCAGATATTCGTAACACTCCCGGAGGTTGGCAAATCGCTCAATGTCTACGCCTTCAAGAGACCGGATGACTCGTTCGGTGCCTTCGATCACGAGATTTTCAATGCGGTTGAGTTTATTTCTTCTCTCCAACACCAAATGTGCTGCGACGAGTCCCACAGCTAGGAGAGTCAAGTTTGGTATCCGGACGGCACTTGGCGGAAGCCAATCAAG
>WVZH01000517.1:37872-39229 GCA_011772595.1 Anaerolineales bacterium | reverse complement strand
ATAATCTGCGAGTCGAGCAGAGCGTAGTGTCATCAGTAGCGAACGATTATGCGATCAATGTTGATTCCTTCAATGCTAATAATGGCCTGACGGATGAATACATGATGTATTCCTTTCCACCACCCCTTTGAAGTCGAGACCCCAAACAACAAGAAAAGACGGCTGCTTCCAATTGGAATCTGAAGTAGAATAATCTCCTAATTCAATATCCATAGTTCAATATTCTTCATCTGACAATCGGAGTCAATAGAACCCCGTAAAAAGCGTAAATGTCCAGATTTTAGATTTGTGTCGTAGGCACGAAAGAGTTTTTCACCATCCACAAATATATAGAATAATGCATCATCCACGGCTAACGTGACCTGAAACTCCTTTACACCTTCTGGAAGAGCGCCACTTGCAAGCCACGGACTGAAATCAATAATTACAGGCTCATCACCCGGCTGCCAATTATCATCAATCTCATCGAGGATCTTTTCCAAACGCGCAGCGTCCGCTTCTAAGAAGCGCACGATATCAATCATTCCAAGTCTGATGTTCACTACATAGGCGTTCCCATTGCTTCCTCGGAACTCAATTCCATGAACTGACAGGTCATTTTCAATTGCATGTGGACAAGAAAAGTCAAAACGAAGGACAAAGTCAGTAGGCATGAAGCCGGTTTCCAACCTGAAAACTTCCTCGTCTCCACTTAGACTGTCGAAATCGAGAGAGAGCGAGTAATAGACTCCATCTGCGTGGCTCAATATTCCGCTATTTACGAACTCCATCACTTGCCCATGCATAGATGATGCACTTAAAGTCGCAGCCACGATGGTCGATTCTACTGCTGAGGTTTGCTCGGCCTCACGTGTCGCAGTTTCCTGAACGGCTTTTGTTGCAGTGGCTGCATGGGAGGTTGATGAAGCGTTAGAAGTTCTCATTGCACTTTCTGTTTCTGTTTTCGCCTCTTGAGTTTCAGCAACATCTGTTGCTGATCGATCCATAACGCTTTGGGTTTGAGCATTAGCTGTTGCGATCTCGGCTTTCGATGGTCCACAAGAGGATGTGAAAATCAGGAGAACGAGGAAAATCGTAATCATTTGAAATTTCTTCATGTCTAACTCCAGAGATGTTTCACAGATCCGTCCAGTAAGTGCCGCGTTGCTCAACAAATAAATCTTCTATGCCGTATAACGGCCTCGAGTTGAGAGGCAACGCAACACCTCCTCAACTCACTTTATCGCCTCGTGCGGAGACCACACCCGCGAGACGTTAGGCGGCAATTCCCAATAGTAAAGTATGTCTTTCCAAGCCCCATCGTACTATGGCAGCCAAGCAGGTTGAATATCGTGAGCCGGATTGTTGGTCAGTCGCC
>WVZH01000517.1:33125-37835 GCA_011772595.1 Anaerolineales bacterium | reverse complement strand
TCGGAACTGTCATCGGTAAGTCGCTGCTGGTTGCTGCCATCCGCGCTCATCACATAGATTTCAAAGTTGCCATCGCGCTCAGACATGAAGGTTATTTGCGTGCCATCAGGCGACCACTTGGGCCACCAATCTTCAGCGTCATTGTCCGTCAACTGTTGTTGGTTGGTTCCATCAACGTTCATCACACAAATCTCGGAACCGCCTTCCCCATAGGAATGGAAGGCAAACTGTGTGCCGTCAGGCGACCAGTCTGGACCACCCCCAGAACCCGAACCGATCCGCCGCTGATCGGTTCCGTCGGCGTTCATCACCCAAATCTCGTAGCTGTCCCCACGTTCAGATCCATACGCAATCTGCGTGCCATCGGGCGACCAGGCAGGGGCACTGTCGCGGACCCCATCGTTGTTGGTCAGGCGACGCTGATCGCTGCCATCAGCATTCATGATGTAGATGGACCACGTGGTCAGATCGCGATAGCCATAGAAAGCTATGGTCGCGCCGTCAGGTGATCGGGCAGCATATCCGTCTGTGCCTGGATTATCCGTCAGTTGCCGAAGATCGTTGCCATCAGCATTCATAACATAAACATCATAATCGCCATCGCGGGCGGAGGTGAATGCAATCAAAAATGGGACGGGTGTAGATGGCACTACCGTTACCGTGGAAGGAATCGACGGTGCCGAGGGCTCGGTTTCCCCACAAGCGGCGAGCAAGGTCAGGGCGATCGTCGCTGCAACAATTCCTCAGCAACAAGTAACCATGATTTCAGCCCTCTCGTCTTTCAGATTGATGAGCTGGCCGCCTAACGAGCTCGAACTAATGCGCTGGCGTTCGCTACCCCATAGACTATCCCGGCATCTCCATCATACAACACTAAATGTAAATCGCGTCGTATCCCCAGTCGCCTCGAGATAGGTGTTATGCCGTAAGCTCCTTTTCCATGAGGATCACTTCCTTGCCTCGATAAATCTCTCGCCTAATTACTTGCCAATCCAACTTCAAATAGAAGGCTTCCATATCCGGGGTGAATAGGTACAACTTCTCAATACCTAACTTAAGAGCCTCAACCTCTATCCGTTTCATCAAGGCAGTTCCCACTCCCCTGCGTCGATAATCTGAACGCACAATGATAGATGCAGCCCAGGGCGTTAGTTCTGGGTGATTGTCCATATCGTGTTCAACAATACACGCTGAGCCAATTGGCTTATCCTGTTCGAATGCAACCAGGGTAAGCGGTATTGACTCCTTTCCGACTCGAGAGCGTAGTTGACCCGTGCGACTTTCAATCGTCATATCAGGATTGAATCGACCAAAGAATTCAAGATGGAACGCGGCCAATTCTGGGATTACATGAATGTGATCTGCTAGATATTCAATACGCATTTTAATGGATGGACTGCGGCATAACAGCCTCGAGCTATGCGACCCCACAAACATACCACATCCCATTTTCGTGCCTCGCGCGGGGTCCGCTCCAGAGAGACGTTAGGGTTCACTTAAAAGTCTCAAGTGCAAGCTCCAAAACACTTAACTTGTCCTCTATTGGACTGTGTTTCTCAAACAATATCTCGTAGCAACTCAATAATAAAGGAGAACCACTCCGGACAAACAAATCGTACTCCAACTTCGATAGATACTTGTCAGTCCTTCGACCATACCAGCACTCAATCTCCTCATCCGTTCTTTGATAGAACTCCACAATTTCATCAATTCGCCTTTGGATCGCATGTAGCTTCATGAACCGTAGGAAATCGTGTTCGTACTGTGCGTCTACGAAGGTGACCCAGAAGAGAGATTGAGGATGCTTACGAACAAAATCCAGGTCTAGGCCATACCAATCTCTTTTAACCTCCCAAATAAAGGAAGGATCTGCCTCGAATTCTTTCTCATACTTATCTCTCGTTGGCTTTTCTATCCCTTCAAACCCAAGAAGATCGGTCACGAGATGGAAATAGTAACCAAGCAAGAAAGAGAACCTTTTGATGTCGATTGGTTGAGTGAATTGGACGTGATGCCTTCCAGATTTATACACTCTTTGAGCGTACGTAGCCAAATGATCCTTGAAGAAGTTTAGGTCAGTTATTGTGTACTTTGATCCCTCTGGTGCATAGACGTGAGACACAAAGGGAGGTGGTTCAAATTCATTATCAATACTAGATCGAAATCCAGAATCTGGTGCGATATTTCCAATAGAGAAGTACTCAACATCGAGGCGTTGAATTAATTGAGTTAATCCTTCAGCGATCCTCAGGTGAATAATCCATGGAGCCCTGAATCAATCCTAACTTGTCTATCTCTATTCAACCAAAGGGATGCCATACATGTATTGAACCGGATAATTTTCATATTCCTACCCATAAGACGTAAAGGCGGAATTCGTTCCACAATCCGCATTCACTGTGCATATCAAAACGGAAAAGATTCCACATATTTTCCAATATTGGATCGTTTCCCGAACGCCATTTAGATTTTTCCGAGTAGGCACAAAAACAGCCCGTCCTCTTGCGAAGTCGGGCTCATGTTTTGCGATGAATTTTCTCAGCCCTCACAGCATCGAGGCACTTTTTAGCGCCGCATGAAGTGCGTCAATTCCCATGCATTTTTCATCACCTCACACAATGCTTCAATCAGAGAATGATCGCGCGGGATTTCCACGATGATCCGAGGCCATCCGCACCCAGACTAGGTATAATCCTCCCCATGAGCACTCACCAACGGAATCCCTGGCGGCTGATCCTCTCTCCCCCCGCAAGCGGCGCCGAGAACATGGCTCTGGACGACGCCGTCCTGCAAGCCGTCAGCACAGGCGCCTCGCCCCCTACACTGCGCCTGTACGCCTGGGATCCGCCCTGTCTCTCCATTGGCTATGCGCAGCCGATCGGCGACGTCGACCTGCAAAAACTGGAGGCGCTGGGATGGGACCTCGTTCGCCGACCTACTGGCGGACGCGCCATCCTGCACACCGACGAGCTCACGTACGCCGTCATCTCCCCCGAGCACCATCCCGATCTATCCGGCGGCGTGTTGCGCAGCTACCAGAAGCTGAGCGCCGGTTTCGCCGCCGCGCTGAAGGGATTGGGCCTCGAGGTGACGATCCAGCCCGACATCAAGCTGCCGGAAGATCAGAGGACGGACCCGGTTTGCTTCCAAGTCCCCAGCGCCTACGAGATCACCGCCGAAGACAAGAAGCTGATCGGCAGCGCACAAGTGCGCCGCCGTGGAGGCGTCCTGCAACACGGTACCATTCCGCTGCGCGGCGACATCGCCCGCATCTGTCAGGTCTTGAATTATGAAACACAAACCGACCGGGAAGAGGCACAACAGCGCGTGCGAGAACAAGCAGCCACCATCACGGATCTCTTGGGCAGACCTGTTGATTGGATTGATGTCGCTCAGGCGATCAAAGAGGGCTTTGAACGTTCTCTGGGCTGGACTCTCGTTGAGGGGGGGCTAACAGATCACGAGCTTCAAACCTGTGATTCTCTCACTACCACCCGCTACCGTTCACAAGATTGGAACTTGCGTATCTAACATTCCAAAGGGGTTCCTTGAAGTAGGTTTTTTNNGGTTGAAGGCCGGTCTCCCTGTTCGGCGAAAATGATGTCCGGATATCCCAGCGTGCGCAAGAAAGCGAAGAGGTAATTCTCGGCGTTGAGGGCCGCTAATTCGAGAATACCGTCTTCAAGGGCGGCGTTCAACATCTCTGCCTCCGCCGCCTGCCGCGCCACCGTCTCAAGATTGACGTTGCCCCGCGTGAGGAAACCCTTCTCACGATCGTAGATATACGACTTGTCGTTGTCCAACGAGGCGATAAACACTTCGGCATCTGGCAAAACAAGGTAGATCCTGCCGGCCTCATCGAACCACAGATCCTCTGGCGCGATCTTCCCCAGGTCCACGCCAGCTATAACTACGCCGTGTGCGATCAGCAGCAACCGATCCCCGAACAAGAAGCCGAACGGGCCCTGACCGGACTCGGCGACGATGACCTTTTCCACCGAATACTGGATCGTCTCCAGCCTGGCGAGTGCTCGCACTTCACGCACGATCGTCACAGGATCGGGCTTGATGGTCGGNNTCGGTTACCGCACGAAATCCAAAAACACCCAGGTACCCCACGACACCTAGGACGAGAAAAATCGCTCCGATCTGAAGCCATCCGATCGTTCTATTTTTCATGATGCGATTATAGTCTACATCTTGAAGTCTTGTATCCGCAACCCAATCAAGTTACACTCCTGGCATGCATGTCGCCGCATTGACCCTTGAGCTTCGTATTCCAGGCTGCACCTCATTGAAACAAAAACGCAGCCGCATCAAACCCCTACTCTCTCGGCTGCACAGAGAGTTTAATGTCTCCGCTGCTGAGATCGATCACAACGACCATCACACCTCTACGATCATCGCTTGCGTCGTCGTAAGTAACGACTCGAGGCACGCCCAACGCTTGCTCACAGGGATCCCTGGCTGGATCGAAAGAAACCGTCCCGATCTTCAATTGGTGGACGATCAAATCACCCTCTTATGATGGACCTCTCTTAAAGCGAAAGTAGGTTTTGCACTCACAGCCAAACTTTGAGGGCCGTTAAATAGACCACGCAGCTGACGCTGCGTGGTTGTGAGAGGGGAAACGCGGTTGCCAGCCAGCGATTCCTAGAACAAACGATGTTAGGCGATTTGCTGCTGTTTTACCAGCAGGCTACGTCGAAC
>WVZH01000517.1:22907-33020 GCA_011772595.1 Anaerolineales bacterium | reverse complement strand
TCGATACCTTCCTGACCAGAAAAGACTGCCTTGATCTGAAAATCTTGGCCCCGCAGCAGTGTGCGCAGCATGATAGAGAGATCAGGATCGTCGTCGATTAAAAGCACTTCTACAGCCATAGATTTACCTCATTCAGCCTTCATATTATGAGCCATTTTGCCGCTCTACCACCTTACAGGCGCCTTTCAGACCAATGCATCCCAAGTACTATGCCCTTTCTCCAACGGCTCACAGCCCGATCCGCCATTCCTGCTCCGATGTTTCACCCCTAACTCTGGGGCCAAATCAAGCTGGAACCCCGCTTGCCCCGACGCGATAGAAAGTCTATGATTCGTTGAAACAGGACAGGCATTTAGGACGCGATGACATCGAACAAGAATACTTCAGGCGGCAGACAAGTCGTTCTTTGCCCTCAATGTGAACATCCCCTGCCCGGGGATTCTAAGACCTGCCCGCAATGCGGTGTGGATCTGGCGCTTTTTGCACTATTGACTGAAAAGGCCTATCTGGAGGGCTTGCCGCCTACAGCGCCCATATCCACCACCCCGGAAGCCCTCGTCCCACGCATTGGTGAATATCTCTTGGAGCAGGGCATTCTCACGACCGAGAAACTTGAGCTAGCCCTTAATAAGCAAAAGGAACTCGCTGATAGAGGTCAACAAATGCTGCTCGGTCAAACGCTGATCCAGATGGGCTATGTCGATCGCGAGACGCTGGATCGGGCGATTACGCGGCAAATCATTGAACTACACGCCGCGCTCCAGGAGGCGAACCGCACCCTGGAACGAAGAGTGGTCGAAAGGACTACGGAACTTCGTAGAGCGCTCGAACGCCTGACGGAGGTCAGCCAGATCAAAGCAAACCTGATATCGAACATCTCACACGAGTTGCGGACACCACTCGCACACATCTCTGGGTATATTGATCTTTTCACGGACGAGCAATTAGGCCCTCTCACGGACGAACAGAAAGACGCGCTCGGGGTGATCAAACGATCCTCACGACGTTTAGGATCCTTGATCGCAGATCTGATCGAGTTCTCCACCGCCTCGCGAGAAGGGCTTACGCTGAATATCAGCAACATCGACCTCGCAGAGCTGGCGAAGAACATCTTCGAACGCTCACAAGAAAAGGCGGATAAGGCAGGTGTAGGGCTCCATACCACCATAGACGGCACCCTACCCGAAGTCGAAGGAGATCTGGATCGGCTGTATTGGGTCTTATATCAATTAGTAGACAACGCCATTAAATTTACGCCTTCAGGTGGTCAGGTGAAATTGCTTGCAAAAGTAAGCAATCAGAGCATTGTGATATCCGTAGCGGATACCGGAATCGGAATCCCCGAGGACCGAATCGATGAAATCTTCGAGCCTTTCCATCAGCTCGACGGATCCCCAACCCGTCGATATGGTGGCACAGGCTTAGGTCTCGCGCTTGTAAAGCTGATCCTAAACGCGCACGATAGCAAGATGCAGGTGCAAAGCAAGGAAGGTGAAGGCAGCACTTTCAGCTTCCCACTTCCGTTGGCAACGAGTGAAGGATGACCGGACCTCTACCGAATCCCGAACCGCTCACGTACGGAACGGAATTAAATGCCGTTTATGCCATCGCACGCGTGGTAGCAGAGACCTTCGACACTGAAGCTGGATTGGATGCAATCTTCCGTCTTTCACGCACAATTTTCATTTTCGATACGGTCGCCTTGTATCTCCAAGATCAAGACTCCGGAGAACTGGAGCCTATTTACGCCCGCGCCCTCGGTCGGGGTCGGTCAAGCGAAGCAGAATTGGTGTGGGGAGAGCCAGCGGCTATTGATGCCTTTCGCACCGGCCAGACTGTGTTGCGGCAAGAGGATGCGGGGCCATCTGTAAAGAGCCGTGACCGCAGGCGTGATTATATGGGATTGCCACTCATGGTCGGTGGTCGTTGCGTCGGTGGTCTAACCTTTGGGCGATTCGGGGGTCCCTCCTACCCTGCCGAGCACATACGCCTTGCAGAATTTGTCGCCTGGCACGTCGGTCAATTGCTCGAAAATCGCCGTATGGCACGCCGCATTGCCAGCCTCGAAGCCCAACGACAACTGGCTCGCATGCAAGATGAATTCGTATCAACCATTTCTCATGAGCTACGTACCCCTCTTGGCTTCATCAAAGGCTACGTCACCACACTCCTGCGCGACGACACGGATTGGGAACAAGGATCCCGCAACGAATTCCTCAACATCATCGATGACGAGGCTGACAGGCTTCGTGAATTGATCGATAACCTCCTGGACTCCTCCCGCTTGGAGAGCGGGACATTGAGAATGACACTCGAGACCACGCAGATTAAGCCCGTCCTGAATGACATCATCGAACGGGCGAAATCCTTGTTCCCGGAGATGGATTTGACGCTCGAGCGCGATGAAAACCTGCCCACCCTGGAAATCGATGCCACACGCATCGCACAAGTGATGGAAAACCTAATCTCAAACGTCCATAAATATGCCCCGGGTTCGAAGGTGGTCGTCCGCGCAGTGCGGCAAAATGATCGCGTTCGTGTGGAAGTCCACGATGACGGACCCGGAATCCCATCGGAACACATTTCACACTTGTTTGAGCGTTTTTACCGCGTTCCGGAGACCAGCAGCGCCGTGCGCGGGACGGGGTTGGGCCTTTATATATGCAGGAAAATCGTTGAGGCACATGGGGGTGAGATCGGTGTGGAGAGTGAGCCCGGTCAGGGCTGCAATTTCCATTTCACGTTACCAATCCCGCACCTCGACGCGGAACGTATTGGAGAAACTGAAAATGAGCGAAAACTTGAAGCAGATCATCCTGGTGGTTGACGATGAACCGCGCTATGTACAGCTCGTCGAGGTGAATCTGCAGACCGAAGGCTATGACGTTCGTACAGCGTACAACGGTCAGCAAGCCTTAGAAGAGGTCGCGAAAGACCAACCAGATTTGATTCTGCTCGACGTCATGATGCCTGTCATGGACGGATTCACGGCTTGTGAGCGTATCCGCGAGTTTTCATCCGTGCCAATCATTATCTTGACCGCGAAGGGTGAGGAGCGAGATCGTGTACGTGGTCTGGATGCTGGTGCCGATGATTACATCGTGAAACCGTTCTCGGCACAGGAAATGCTGGCTCGAGTCCGTGCTGTCCTTCGCCGTGCAGAGAGGGCGATCGATGAAGGTTTCCATCAACCCTTGTTCAAACACCATGGACTCGAAATCGATTTGGCGCGAGCTCAGGTGACCGTCTCTGGAAAAGAGGTATCGCTGACGGCAACGGAGTACCGCCTACTCCAAACCTTTGCCGCCTCGCTTGGTCAGGTTATCAGCCCGGAGGAGTTATTGTCAAAGGTGTGGGGACCGGAATACGAAGACGATAAAGAGATCCTTTGGGTTTGCCTCAGCCGGCTTCGCCAGAAGATCGAGCCCGATGTTAAGAAACCCATCCACATCGTCACACGACAGGGAATTGGATACCTAATGCCCCCCGAAGAGGGTTGAACGTGAGAATCCAAAATCCGCTCGTCTTTCATTCCTCTGGGTGTTCTATTCCCCCGGGCTTATCTTCTGCTTGAGATCTTTATAAAAGAGATGAAGGACCCCAAGTCGTAAGACGTTGTTGGATTTAACATGTGACGTGTAATATTAACCGGACACGAAGATAGCGCCAGCATAAGCCTGTCTATAGGAGTTCTGCTATAATCGCACCGATCCATCCAATGGAGAAGAGCCATGACGGACACGCAAGCGCTTACTCTCCGAGCAAAGATGTTAGGGGCCATGATACGCAAGGCCCGTACGGCCGCGCGCTTGAGTCTCAGCGAGGCTGCAGAGAAGATCGGAACGACAAAGGGGATACTTTCCTCTTACGAACACGGACGTAGGGTCATCTCTCTCCCAGAACTCGAACTGCTCGCATATCAGCTTGATATCCCTCTCGAACACTTCACAGCAATGTCCATCGCAGATACCGAAGATGAATCAGGATTCGAAACCGAAGCTGTCGTGACCCTTCGCCAACGGATGATCGGAGCCATGCTCCGAAAACGGCGTTCAGAAACAGGTGTGTCCCTCAAGGCACTGGCAGAAGCCGTGGGACTGTCTTCCAGGCGTTTGAGTACGTATGAGCGTGGGGATAAGCCTATTCCTTTAACAGAGCTGGAACTCATCGTGGATGCTCTGGGACAATCGATTGAAGACTACATTGATACCGATGGACCGGTGGGTGAATGGGTGATCACGAAAAAGGCGTTTGAACAATTTATGCAATTCCCTCCGGAGATGCGCGAATTCCTCAGCAAACCCGGCAATCAAGCATACCTTCAATTAGCAAAGCAACTCAGCGAAATCCCGGTCGAGAAACTTCGCCTACTCGCTGAAACCCTGCTAGACCTAACCCTATGAGTTCCAACCGGAATTCTCTGCAAGAATTAGAGCGGCTTGCCAAGGCTGCCTACGATGACTCCCGCCTCGAAGACTGCATCGAGCATTATTCCGATCTGCGCGAGGCTTATTGGGGGTTAGGTGACCGGGCGAAAGCAGCGGAAATGGCGAATAACTTGTGCGTCGTCTTGTTACAAACCCAGGACGCCCATCGTGCTCTCGAATGGGTGCGTGGCACACCAGAGTTGTTTCTCTCTCTCGGAGATGAAATGCACGCTGCCCAAGCGTTCGGAAATCTTGGCTCCGCGCTCGAGGCTTGCGATCAAATATCCGATGCCGAAATCGCATATCGAGAGGCAGCCGAACTTTTCGCGCACCTTGGAGATGCACATCAACATGCCTACACACTCCAAGCCCTTTCCCGTCTGCAACTCCGCCAGGGTCGACCCATGGAGGCAGTTACAACCATGCAGCGCGGCTTAGAGGAGATGCCAAAAGGGAGACTGCGCGATCGCCTGCTGCGGCGTCTATTGAAATGGCCCTTTCGCTTGCTGGGTCGATAATAAAATCACCTGCGACGCACCTAATTTCTCGTGATGCAAACGAAAAATAGCTGGATCATCCGCACTACCAAGCCACAAGACCGTGGAAACATCTTGAAATTGCTTTCATCGGCAGGATGGTTGCATCAGCATTTGGACTGGATCGACCCCGCAAACATGCTGGGAGAGGTACCTTTCCTAGTGGCGAGCCGTCGGGGCCAAACAGTGGGTTGCCTGGCATGCCCACCCGAGCTCCCGGATTCAGCCTGGATTCGTCTTTTCGCTACCTCGAAAGACCTGCCGGCTTCACGCCTCTGGGATCCCCTTTGGGACCAAGCGGCCCGGCAGGCCTCATCCATCGGGGTAACGCATGTTGCTGTATTGATATCGGTGGATTGGTTTGCAGCGCTTTTGGAGAAATCCGGCTTTGAACACACGAACGAGGTTGTTTTTCTCCAATGGCAGAGGGAAAGCTTGCCGAACGTGGACATTGAAAAAGGCAAAATCCGCCGCATGCGACAGGGTGATCTCGCTGAGATCACCGCAATCGACCAACACGCATTCGGCCGTATCTGGCAATACTCCCTGAAAACCATGCGCCAGGCCTTTCGCAAAGCCGCGCTGGCTACCCTTCTCGAGATCGAGGGAAATATCGTCGCCTACCAGATCAGCACGACTTCCTATTATGGCGCCCATCTGGCCCGCCTCGCAGTTGCCCCGGAGTGGCAGGGAGCAGGATTTGGAAAGGCTCTAGTCGTTGATGCACTGCGCAAGCTGGCGATTGCTGGAAATCAAGGGATGTCGGTTAACACGCAATTGGACAATGAGCGCAGCCTGCACCTGTATCGTCAATTAGGCTTTGCGCAAACGGGTGCCAGACATCCAATCTACGAGATCAAGCTCCATCCGTAATACGCATTTCAGGCGGTTACGAATCTCCCCCTCGGCTTAATTTCAATACGCCTTCCAGTAGATCAACCGGCACAGGGAAAATAATGGTGCTGTTCTTCTCCACTGAGATCTCGGTGAGCGTCTGCAGGTACCGTAATTGCACCGAGACGGGGTTCTTAGACAACCGATCGGACGCCTCGGCAAGTGTCTGGGCAGCGGCGAATTCCCCCTCAGCGTGCACGATCTTGGCGCGTTTCTCACGCTCCGCTTCGGCTTGTTTCGCCATCGCTCGTTGCATGGCCTGCGGTAATTCCACGTCCTTGACTTCTACGATACTTACCTTTACGCCCCACGGCTCGGTGGCCTCGTCGATGATCTGCTGAAGATTTTGATTGATCTCCTCACGGTTGGCCAACAGCTCGTCCAACTCTGATTGACCGACCACATTGCGCAAGGTCGTCTGTGAGATATTCCACGTCGCGCGTTGGAAATCTTCTACTTGGACGATCGCTGCGCTGGGATCAACGACTCGGAAGAAGACGACGGCGTTAACCTTCACCGTGACATTGTCGCGCGTGATAACCTCCTGGGAAGGAACATCTAAAGTCACGACGCGCAGATCGACTTTCACCATTCGGTCGATGATCGGAATGATGAAGAACAATCCCGGGCCCCTTGCGCCGACGAGCCGGCCCAATCGAAAGATGACGCCCCGCTCATACTCCTGGACAATTCTGACTGCAGAAGCGAGGATCGCAAGGACGAGCAACAGGACTGTCAGCACGGTCACGTTGAGAACACTGAATATGAAATCCATCTCAGATCCTTTCGTCAAGAAATAAACGTTCATAAGCATTATATCAAGCGGAATTTAAAATTTCCGCTCGGAACCGGAACATGAGACGCGTCGAACCGTCTCACACCACTCCTCTCCCGGTGTATACTTCTCGATGGAATTTCCAGGTTATGCTTCATCATTCAAAATATAATTTCTTGCGAGGAGGAAAGCGATGCTTCACAGAAAGGAGTTTATCTCCGCCAGTGATGGTGTGCAGCTGTTCTGGCAGGCCTGGGAACCCGATCGTCCTGCACGATCCGTTGTTTGCCTGTTGCACGGAATTGGGGAGCATACCGGCCGATATTCACATGTCGCCGACGCCCTCGTCGCCGCAAACATCGCTATGCACGCCATCGATCTTCGTGGGCATGGTCAATCCGAGGGACCACGCGGTCATACCCCCAGTCTTGAGCAATGGCTCGACGACATAGATCTGATGTTGGAGCGAGCCGGCACACGACAGGGTCGCTTTCTATACGGACACAGCCTGGGCGGTTCTTTGGCGATCATTCACATCCTGAATCGCTTCCCGACCTTATCAGGTGTCATCGCCTCCGGACCGGCATTTAGGCGCAGCTTCGACGTTCCCGCCATCAAAGTCTTCTTGGGCAAGCTCATGGCCAACGTGTGGCCGACGTTTTCGCAACACAGCGGCCTGGACCCCCGCAACGTTTCTCGTGATCCTGCCGTCGTGAAAGCCTACGCTGAAGACCCGTTAGTTCACGATTGGGCCACGGCGAGGCTCTTCATTGTCGCCACAGTGCTCGGTGAAGACGCCTTGGCGAGAGCTCCAGACTTTCATGCGCCGCTGCTGCTTCTCCAGGCTTCAGAGGACCGGTTGGTGGACGTCGGTGCCAGTGAGGCATTCTTCGTAAACGCGGGAAGCACAGACAAAACTCTGCGCCTGTACGAAGACTTCTACCATGAGGTCCACAATGAACCACAAAAAGATAGTGTGATCGAGGAGATCGTCCAGTGGGTTCTGAATCGCAGTTAGAGGAATTATGGTTCGCAGCAGAGCCCCGCTAAGAGATGGGGATGAGACAAGGCTTGCCACCGAATACCTTGCGACAATATAGACAAATCTCGCCTTTTCTGGCACGATTTGACAGGCGAATCCCATCAAGGAGTACGTATGAGCAAGCGACAAGAAATCAGGGAACGACGCCGCCGTGAGCAGCGACAACGACGCATGATCACGCTAGGCATCATCGTCGGTGTGGCGCTCATCTTCACGGCATTATTGATCTGGCCAAACTTCGCTCCCATCGGCGATATCGTCATCCCACCAGCCAGAGAATTCCCGCAGGCCGATGGGGTCGTATTTGGTGATCCGGACGCACCGGTCCTGATTGAAGACTATTCCGATTTCCAATGCTCGTTCTGCAGACAGTTTCACGAAACCACGTTGAATCAAATTGTCAGCACCTACGTCGTGAACGGCCAAGTCCAATTCGCTTTTCGCCAATATCCATTCTTGGGTGAAGAATCATTGATGGCTGCCAACGCCAGCCTGTGTGCAGCGGAGCAGAATAAATTTTGGGAATACGCTGATATCCTCTTCGCCAACCAGACCGGGGTGAATGCAAGAGTTTATACTTCCCGCCGTCTTGATGCTTTCGCGGAAGCGATAGGCCTCGAGGTCAATCAGTTTTCAGCGTGCTTAAAAGAGAAGCGCTATGAGGCTCAGGTTCAATCCGACTACGCTGACGGTAGAGCAAATGGTGTGCAATCTACGCCCAGTTTCTTTATCAACGGGGAGGCCTTGGTAGGGGCAGTGGAATTCCCAGCCTTCCAGAATCTCATCGATGCCGCACTGGAACAAGCAGGAACGAGCGTGATTCAGAATTAACTCTGTATCCTTGCTTTAGGATCCACGATTCACTGCATCAATAAGGGCGCAAGATCTTGCGCCCTTACTTTAATCTCACCGTCAGGTTGAACGTAGAGGAAACGTTCACCAGGTTTCCGATGTAGAAAGAGGTGGGAGGCGGCATCGCTCTTCCAATCGCTATCCCAACCCAAGCATGTTTAGAAGAGCAACGAGAAGAGGCGCCACCAGCAACGCCGGAAGCAGATTGCCTGCGCGAATAGGGCGTAGCTCAAGCAACACGCCAATCGCTAGGCCCAGCAATAGTACGCCTCCAACTGCAGTCATCTCCGCCAGCATGACTTCACTGAAGAAAGCTTGAGCCTGCACGGCCAGCAGGCTGATCCCTCCCTGGTAGACCAAGATAACGAGCACAGAGAACATGACGCCTACGCCGAGGGTGGATGCGAGCGCCATCGCGGCGAAGCCATCTAAAACGGACTTGATCGCCAGAAGTTGATAGTCTCCAACCAGGCCGTCTTGTATTGCACCCAGGATGGTCATAGGGCCCACACAAAACAACAGGCTGGCGGACAGAAATCCGCGGATGAAACGATTCTCTGTATCCGTCTCACGGCTACTGCCTGCGAATCTGGCCTCAAGCGAAGCTCCGAGCGATCTTAGACGCCCCTCGATTCGCCACCACTCCCCCAATATGCCACCGACCAGCAAGCTAACCAACGGAATGAGAGGATTTTCACCTTCAACACCCATGCTCTCGATGAACATGCTCACGCCGACAGCCATCGTAAACAATCCGAGACCCGCAACAACGATCTCCCTGATCCTCTCAGGCAATCTGGGACCTGAAACCTGACCGATGCTGCTTCCAATAAGGACCGTGACGATGTTAATCAGGGTCCCAGTCACGTCTCGTCCTCTTTCGCCAAGCTGGGTTTCTCAAATCCTGCGAGTTGGTTTTCCCACAGCATGAGAATGAAACAAAGACTGGATAATCGATTGAGGTATGCGAGCAAACTTGGATTTGACAAATCGCCTTCGTGCTGTAACTGGGCGACAAGGCGTTCAGCACGTCGTACGACCGTGCGCGCCACGTCAAGGGCTGCAGCAGACGGAGCAGCACCAGTGATCACGAACTCTTTGGGAACGTTCACCTTCGACTCGAAGACACCCAACTGAAATTCGAGCCACTCCACCCTCTCAGGATCGATTTCGCTGAATAATGACGCCGTTTCAGTAGTGGCCGCCAGCTCCGCCATGATTCGATAAAGATCTCGCTGGATGGTTCGGATCACGGCCTTGGTCTCATCCGATACGGAAAACGCCCGTGCCAATCCAAGTGCAGCGGACGCCTCGTCTACCGTCCCGAACGATCGCGGTCGCAAGTGATACTTTGGGACTCGTTCCTCGCCCAACAGACCCGTGTATCCATCGTCTCCATTGCGCGTAAAAGAGGGCATGGGCTGATTATAGCCGGTTTGGTATGGATTGCACATTTCCACTATAATTTTCTTGCCTCATGGGATTATCAGGGGGATGGACGATGTTCCAAAAATCAGGGACTATACTCACGGGATTACTTATAGGTCTCTTCGTGACGGGCCTACTATGGATTTTTCTCTCTGAGCC
>WVZH01000517.1:2707-22891 GCA_011772595.1 Anaerolineales bacterium | reverse complement strand
ATCGAGCGTGCCGGCGGTCCAGCAAATGGGGCAGTCATGGACATGGTCAACCTTGCCGCCGTGCTCCAAGATGGCCAGCAAATCTACATCCCCTCTTCTCCAGAAAACGAACCCCTCAACACTCTACCTCTCACTACATTCGACTCAAGCGTGGGCGAGCGCATCAATGTCAACATCGCCAGTGCACCTGAGCTCGAGACGCTACCCGGTATCGGACCGAGCCTCGCTCAAAAAATCATCGACCACCGCGAAAAGAATGGGCCTTTTTTGGAACTGGAAGATATTCTAGATGTTTCGGGGATTGGGGCGGTCAAATTCGAGGGGATCCGAGATTTGATCAGCGTTCGTTAGGACTGAGAGGTCCTGCGCTCTTTGCAGCATGCTTTGCGTACAATTTGACAACCCCAAACCCGTCAACCTGCAAATGACACAATCATAGCCATCTCTCGCATGAAGCTAAACCGAGACGGTTTCGATTTGCTGCACATCATGAGAACGGTATAATCCTCCTGTATGCCTGAATTGCCTGAAGTTGAAACGATCGCGCGTCACCTCCGTGACGGAAACGATACCCCGCCTCTTCCGGGTCGAAGGATTGAAGGTGTATCGCTCCATTGGCCGCGCCACATCGCCACGCCTTCGGTCTCGACCTTCCGCAGACGGATTAGAAATCGCTCTATACAAGATGTCCAACGGCGAGGCAAATATCTGGTATTTCCATTGGATCAAGGAACACTGCTCGTACATCTGAGAATGAGTGGTGATCTGCAGCTGGTCCATGGCAAGAACCCCCTAGAATCCCACGATCACACCATTTTCCTTCTAGAAAATGGTTGGCAACTTAGGTTTAATGATACGAGGAAGTTCGGTCGAGTTTACCTGGTGTCGAATCCGGAAGAGATCCTTGGCAGCCTTGGGCCTGAACCGCTGGCGTCCGGGTTCACCCCAAAGGTTCTCGAGCATCTGCTTCACAAACGAAGAAGGTTGCTTAAACCCTTGCTTATCGACCAATCCTTTCTCGCCGGGCTTGGGAACATCTACGCGGATGAGGCTTTACATCTCGCCGGGCTCCACCCCCTACGACGGAGTGACGGACTCGATCAGTGGGAAATCCAGGCACTTTGGCAAGGAATCCGAACCGCACTCAAGAAAGGGATACGGTTCAGTGGCGCCAGCATTGATCGAGTCTATCGTGGGGGCGAATTCCAAAATCATTTTGCCGTATACCAGAGGGCCGGTGAGCCATGCCCGGTATGCGCCACGGCGATCAAACGCATCAAAGTCGGTCAACGTGGAACTCATTACTGCCCGTCATGCCAACCGGAGGTGATGGCATGAATCCAGACAATCAATTGCTAATCGGCATCGTCTTGATCGCCATAGGCGGCCTCATCGGTGTGCTGGCTTACACAATCCTGTCCGATCGATCACGCGCAGAGAACGAAAAGGTTGAAGAGCCGGAAGAGCCAACAACTGACAAGGCAGTCGCGATGGGAGAGAATGCGGATGATCATCCAGAGGAATCCGAAACACAAGGAGATCCAACCACAGCGCCCGATCCAACTCCATCCGATAAATCTGAAATTGATGAAGAGACCGCTTTAGAAATTGACGATCCATCCGACGATGAAAGCCAACCAGTTGATATGGAAGAGCAAACAACCACGGTGATCGATGAAGGTGTCTCTGCGGATCATGAGCAGGTCGAAGCAATTGGAGAGAGAATCCATGTCGCCTCACTTCTTCGCGACGAGACGACTGGTGAGTTGATCGTGAAAGTTGATGACCGGGAGTATCTGACATCCGAGACGCTGAGGGAATCCTCAGATTGGACGCGCGTAGAATACGCTGCTGCCGACCTGGCAAAGTGGTTAACGGGGATCACAGGCGTTACACGACATCCCGAAGAAGAGACTGAAGAACCCGCACTCCACTCTAAGAGTATGATCGAACAGATCAACGAGATCTTACAACGAAAGTTGATGGATGCTCCGGGCAAGTTGAAAGCGATTCGACTGATCGAAGGTCCAGACGGCAGTGTTAGAGTGTTAATTGGTGTAAACAGCTACGCGATTGACGAGGTTCCTGATCCCGAAGCGAGCAAACAAATTCGCGAGGCCGTCGCTACTTGGGAAGGTCGTCAATAAGCGGGGTCGCGAGCCCAAGAGATTCCACATTTATTCGTCCGTCCTCTTCAATCAGGTGGGCAACTGGCATCGCAGGATCGTGCTCCACAAAGATCCAAGCGTCATGTTCCAACGCCCAGCGTTGCCAATGCGTTTTCGTACGGACATTTTCCAAGGGTAATACGTCGTAAGAAGTCAACCAGGCGGCGCGAGCAAAATGAATGGCAAACGTCGCCAGATCAGCCAGGAAGAGCCCGTGCCACGACCCATCTTGAAGCAGCACGGATTGATGCCCACGAGTGTGCCCTGGCGTAACTACACATCTCACCTGATCCGTGACCGAAGTATCACCGTGCAGCAGCTTGAGCCGACCTTCTTCATGTAGTATCGAGAAATTTTCTGTTAGATAGGTGCTACGAGTGCGCGCATCGGGGTGGCTCGCATCTGCCCATTCCATCCGCTGCACCCAATACTCAGCCTCGGGGAAGGTCGCCACAAGCTTTTCTCCCTCCCATACGGTATTCCCACCGCAGTGATCAGAATGCAAGTGGGTATTGATAACGATATCAACGTCCTGCGCCGCAACGCCCTTCTTCGCTAAGTTATCCAACAGTCCGCCAGCGTTCCGCGTCAATCCCCATCGACGGATCGCGCCTTTTTTCAATTTATTGCCAAGTCCTGTATCGATGAGAATGGTCTTACCACGCGAACGAACCAGCATACAGGTCAAAGCCATCGTCAACGTATTGTCTTCTGCGAGTGTGACATAGCGTTCGTATAGAGAACGCGGCACGAGGCCGAAAGGTCCGCCAGCGTCCACACGGACAAGTCCATCGCTGATAAGATCGACCTCTAGATCCCCAAATCTCATGAACCACCCCGAGATTTCGATAGAAGAATGTTGACAGAAATAGCCACCAGCATCGCTGCCAATAGATCAAATAGATCTGCGTTCCATCCACCTATGGGAAGCCTGCTCTGTCTAACGACGTCGCCGTCTTCGTCTCTTTTTACGTTTCTTTGGGGATGGAGTTTGCCCACCATCTGGCGGCGTTTGAGGACGCGCAGGGCGAGCTTGGGTTGCCTGTGCTATCGATGAAGGTGCTTGAGTTCGGAACAAGCGCGAGACTACGCCAGAACGCACCGCCGACAGCAAGGTCCCAAACATATCGAAAGCCCGGCTCTTGTACTGCACGAGAGGATCACGCTGTGCGTACGCCTCGAGACCGATGGAGGTTCGCAGCGCCTCCATTTGCGTCAAGTAGTCCACCCAGAGACGATCACTGACTGAGAGAATCAGATTCCGATGACTCTGTGACAACATTCTGCTCCCCAGCGCCAAGGCAATTTCACTTTGAACCCCCTCCGGAAGCGTCGAAATCGCGGGCTGTGCCCCAGCGTCGTCGAAGACCTCTTCATCCAGCACACGACCAAGGATCTGCTGTGTTTCCTCATCCAACTCACTCACCCTTGCGTGCGCCAGCCGAGTTACTTCCGCAAGTCCAAGGCTGTGTTGAAGTGTGTCGATTGCACCTTCTAGGTGAGTTATCACCCGATCCTTCAATTTCTGCGCATTCTCGCCCTCAAGGTAGCGCGCCGCAACATATGGATAAGAAAGACGAGCCACGGCCACCGATCTCCTTTGATGGGTTTTTCGATCGAAATAAGCTTGCTGACCGTAGCTCATGCGGACGAGCAGGCGCAGGATAAGTGCTTCGCTGACCCGATCGGCCCGACTTAAGGCTTTCGCTAAATCACGCTCGATATCCTCCGCCACCAGCGTTGTTCGCCGAGCCCAAACCTTATCCATTGCCTCCTGTAAAGCTTCGCTAGCCGCATCCCAATCGACGGGTATCGTTAGTTGAAAATCGATGCCTAAGGATTCGCCAACTCGCCGTTCCACCGACTGGATCAAACCTGCCCATACGCGCAGACCAAGACCTCCTTCGATCAGTGGAGGCACATTGCGACGGAATCCATGAGGATCTTCACGGATCCTCTCGCGGCTCTCTTCATCCATCTTGAGCCGCAGCCCTGTGGCGTTCTCCATGGCAGTTAGCAACGCAGCGGGATCGACTTCGGTCTCCAACTCCTCGGCCTCGAGAAGCATGCCCTCGATCGCCATCTCAGCCATTTCGACTCTCTGGCCGACCTGAATATCGAGGCGTTCTATGGCACGCTCTAATTGCAGGTCGATGGCCCTTTTGAGGTGCTCATGCTGAGCTTCGAGTGCTTGCTCGGCAACTCCCATTAGCGCCTCTTTTAGTTCATCGGCAGTCTCTATCGCTGTTAGCTCATCGATGAGAAGGCGCAGCATGAAAGATGGGTAGGCCTCCTGTGTCTCTATATTGATCGACGGCTGAGTCTCCTCCAACCAGGCAAGCAGTTTCCACGGTCCCTCTGTGTCTTCAAACGTAGCCTCGACATGCCTCTCGACCTCATATTGGAGCATCTCGCTGATGTCCTCACTCAGGTCCTCTTTGGTGAAGACACGATCCCGCTGGTTGTAAAACACTTCTCGTTGTTGGTTGAGAACGTCGTCGTACTCAAGCAGATGTTTGCGGATGTCGAAATTGGCGCCTTCCACCCTGCTTTGGGACTGCTCGATGACACGGTCCACGATGTTGTGTGCGATTGGCATCGCTTCGTCTATGTTTAATCGCTGCATCAAATTCGAGACCTGCGAGCCACCAAATAGACGCATGAGTTCGTCTTCCAAGGAAAGGAAGAACTGTGAGGAACCTGGATCCCCCTGACGAGCCGCGCGACCACGCAATTGATTGTCGATGCGGCGAGCCTCGTGGCGCACACACCCGATCACGTGTAACCCCCCCACCTCCAGAACATGTTCACGGTCCGCGATGTATCGATTAAATGCCTCCACGTCTGCCTCGTAAATTCCCATCTCACTGCGATCGATTTCCGGGAACTCACGCCGCCATTGCTCCAGACGCTGAATGTGAGAAGCCTTCCCGTAACCTGTTCCGAACCCGGCACGCAAAACCCGGGCCATCTCCGCACGGTCCTCTGAGCGACCCTCTCGCTCGTACGTGTCACGAGCCACTCGTGACACGCGTTGTGCGACTTCCTCAGGGAGACTTCCACCGAGCACGATGTCAACGCCACGCCCGGCCATGTTTGTGGCGATCGTAACCGAACCCTTGGCACCGGCACCTTCGATGATCTGTGACTCCTCTGTGTGTTTCTTCGCATTCAGTACATTGTGACTGATCCCGGATCTGAATAATTCCGCCAGACGCTCCTGGTCGCTTGGCTCGAGCCCAAGCAGGTAGGAAATACGTTCTAGATTTTCCGGGTTACTAGGATTCAGGTTTAGGTCCAATTCACGTGCCAAAGGTCTCATCAGGCGCGGTGTGAGTTGATCCAACGGTTCATTGAGCGGATCCAGTTCAGGAACCCGGATGCCATCGGCTGGAATCTCATTTGCCTCCATGTAAGCGTCTCGCAAGATCATCGCCAAGGCCATTCGTTGCAAGGGCTCAGAACGAAGCCGTTTTGCGAGTCGTTCGGAGAGCTCCACAGAGGTGGTGCCCACGAGGATCGGCTGACCTAAGACATGCCGCCTTAATATCTCAGCCGTCACAGCTCGCAACTTGGCCTCCTCCGTTCGATAGACCGCATCAGGAAGATCTTTACGGCGCCAAAATACAGGCGTCTGATCCGGATCGTCGACGTGGGTGTAGAAGGAGAATTGATTCCCATTCTCCTGATACGAAACTTCTTCGAGGATGGAATCGGGTTGCATGACACGAAATTCCAAATTTGTCGGTAGCGGAAGCACATCGACATCGTAGATCTTGCTAAACTCTTCCGCTTCGGTCAACGCCGTGCCAGTCATGCCGCTGAGTTTCTCGTATTTTCGGAAATAATTTTGCAATGTGATCGTCGCGTAGGTGACGTTCTCCTGCCGAACGCGTACGTTTTCTTTAGCTTCCACAGCCTGGTGAAGACCGTCCGACCACCGACGGCCAGGCATCAATCTGCCCGTAAACTCATCGACAATGACGACGCGCCCGCCTTGTACGACGTATTCTTTGTTACGCTTGAAGAGATACTCCGCACGTAACGCCTGTTGTAAGTATCCGATCAGTCTCGCCTGCTCAGGTGTGATGTCCTCGGGTCGATCGGGATCACGTAGTGGGGTAGCGAGCAACCGCTCGATGTGATCCTCACCGATTTCCGTCAGCGAGACGGTTCGATCCCGCTCGCTGACTTCATAGTCCTCAGGCCTCAGTTGTTTTACAACAGCGGCCATTTGTACATATTGTTCTGGATCTTCGTGGGCTGGGCCAGAGATGATCAGTGGCGTCCGCGCTTCGTCGACAAGAATGTTATCGACCTCATCCAGAATGGCATAATGGTGGCCACGCTGTACTCGCGCTTCCAGGCTACGAGCCATGTTGTCGCGCAGGTAATCAAAGCCGAATTCATTGTTGGTGCCGTAGATCACGTCTGCAGCATAAGCCTGTTTGCGGTCTGCCAGCTGTAATTGGTGCACGTCTTCTTGGGACGATTCACGTTCCGGATCGTACAGAAAGGCTTTGCGGCCGCCCTCCGTTCGTGCGGCCTGTTGCAGCACACCCACGCTTAAGCCGAGAAAGTGAAAAACAGGTCCCATCCAACGAGCATCACGACGGGCCAGATAATCATTCACCGTCACCAGATGAACGCCACGTCCTTCCAATGCGTTGAGATAGATCGGCATGGTGGCTACAAGG
Organism: Anaerolineales bacterium; assembly: GCA_011772595.1. The sequence goes on along the minus strand of WVZH01000517.1, from coordinate 16,026 downwards.
GTTTTTCCTTCCCCTGTGCGCATCTCGGCGATCTTGCCCTCGTGGAGGACGATAGCGCCAATCAATTGGACGTCATAAGCTCGTAATCCAATCGTGCGAACCGCCGCTTCGCGAACAACTGCGAAAGCCTCTGGTAGAAGATCCTGGAGGGTCTCACCATTAGACAACCGTGATCTGAATTCCTCGGTTTTCGCTCGCAATTGCTCGTCTCGAAGTGCCTTAACCTCAGCCTCAAGGGCACTGATTTGCATCGCGACTTCAGAATAGCTCTCTAGTTGGCGGCGAATAGGATCACCGCTCAGCTTACGTGTTAGATTCTTAAACATCGTTTGCACAACTCCGTTTCGGATTATAGCATAGCGCGCTTCTACGCAATTTGGTGTCGTAGTTCATATTCGCTCCGGTGATGTGCGCTAAGGCTGTATGGCGGTTTCCAGTATTCCTACTTACGCCCTCTCGCATCGGTCCGGACATCAACACTAGCACGTGACAGCGGCGACATGCCAACACCTTGACGCAAAGCCATGGACGATTACAATAACGAACGGGGGCGGTGGCGGAATTGGCAGACGCCGGGGACTTAAAATCCTCTGAGGGAGACCTCGTGTGGGTTCGACTCCCACCCGCCCCATTATGACCCAATTATTCCTGCCGGATGCTTCAGGGGATGTGTCATTGTCGACCTCTTGATTCCAAACCTTCTACACCCACAAATATTAAAAGAAAATCTCTCTACTCAAGCTTCGACAGGTTCTGTTTCCACCTGTGGACAATCAGGGTACAATCGGTTCGAACTCTAGGAGCGTTTTGAATGGAGACCATCATGGGCTCGCGCATCCGTTTGCACATCACACTCCTCCTGGCATCTGTTCTCTCTGCGTGTACCTTGCCCGGCGCGGCCACTCCGACACCTTTCAGCTACCCTACACCCAATTTGACTCACACCGCAATTTTTGCTGCCACGGAATTACCTCCGGCAGAGCCGCCTACTCTAGCGCCGCTCGAACCGACGACTGAGTTACCCCCTGACACGCCGGCCACGGAAACACCAAGTGTTCCCGGTGATACGGCGGTCCCCACCTCGCCAACCTCCATCCCTACAGCAACATCTGCCGAATTGAATCAACGCCCCAACGGATCCCCAGTCACGGCCGCTTTCCTCACCACAGCCGTCACCATCGACGGGGATCTGAGCGATTGGACGACGACACCATACACGGCGAACGAAACAGCGCCGTTGGCTGGTGATAATTGGACTGGCACCAACGACCTCTCTGCAACCTTTTACATCGCCTGGGATGCCAACTATCTCTACGTCGCCGTTCAACGAACAGACGATACGTTCGTCCAAATCTCTTGGGGACGGTACATGTATCGTGGCGATGATGTGGAGATCCAACTCGATACCGATCTTGCTGGCGATTACTACACGACGAGTATGAGCCATGATGACTATCAAATCGGGCTTTCACCGGGGAATTTCGGATCATTGAGTCCCGAAGTCTATCGCTGGTTCCCACGATCGTTAGAGTCCTGGCTCACCACGGCCGACGTTGCAGCTCAAAAGTCCAATGGGGGATACAACTTGGAAGGGAGAATTCCCTGGTCAGCCTTTAATGTCACACCCACAGGAGGCAGCCACTACGGGTTTGCGCTTTCGCTATCGGATAACGACCTGGTAGGTTCCTCAATCTGGCAATCGATGGTATCGAACGTCAATACCCGTCGTACCGTCGATCCCACCACCTGGGGGACTCTCATTCTGCAATCCCCATAAAAAATCAGCCGTATTGTTTAGCAGGAAATCAGGCTCTCACGCTTTTCCCGAACGGATTGAAGGTGAAGGGGCGCACAGTCGTGCGCCCCTTCAATTTCAATGAGAGCAAGAAATCTGAGACCGTCAGCGAAAGAGGTTCGCTTCCGGTGAACCCAACGGTGTGGGAGCCGTAATTCTAAACAGGAAGCCGGGCCCCCATGCCCGGCCATCACTAGTATTGGGATTTGCCATTGATTAAACGCAGCGGCCGTTCGACTTCGCTCACCTGTGCATGCGCCACAAGTGCAGCCAGGACAGGCGTTGGAGACGCTGATGTTGTACGATGAAACAAATCTAAAAGGGAGACCAAGCTCCTGAAGACTCTCACCCACATTTAGAACAAAACTGACGCCAATTCGTCCCGATATTGTCGGGTCAATGGATCTTGGTCACCAAGCAATGCGAAGATTGCCAACATCACCTGCTTCGGAAGCCCTCCCCTGAAGTTCTTATCCTCTCGCAGCACGTCCAACAGACCATCCAAGGCCGCGGGGAGGTTATCGCGCGCGATTAACCTGGCCGACTGATACAGGCGCGCATCTAAAGGGTCATCTTCTGGATAGGGACCGTTCTCCTCCACATCTGCGAGCAACTGTGCAAGCGGTCGCAGCCTCTCTGCATCCGCCCATTGAGTTCCGGGTGGAAAATTATTTAAAATCTGCGTCACCTCTTGCCCACGCCCCTGCATCAAAAGGCTCTTCACCAATCCGAGTGCTGCGGGCGCATTTGAATCGTCCTCACGAAACACCGTGCGAAACGCATCTTCTGCATCCGACCAATGTCGGGTGGCCAGCAGACTTTGCGCCTCTTCCACAGCTGTTTCCGCTTCACTGGGGACCAGGTTTTGGATGAATCTTCGCACGATAGGTTCCGGTTGAGCGCCGACAAATTCGGCTCGAACTTCACCATTCCGGAATGCTTTCACGGTAGGTATGCCTTGAACGCCATAGCGAATTGACAGACCAGGATTTTCATCTACGTCGACCTTGGCCAGCAGGAAAGATCCCCCTCCCTCGATCGCTAAACGCTCCAGAAGGGGGCTCAAGACGCGACAGGGGCCACACCACGAGGCCCAGAAATCTACGACCACGGGGACTTCGTGTGAACGAATCAAGACTTCATTTTCAAATGTCGCCTCGCTTACGTCCAAGATATATTCAGATAGTGTCACCTAACCCTCCGCAGCCACCTTTTGCCGTGATTCTACGATATTGGTATTAATTATTCATATGCGCGCACCATCTCAAGAAGCGCTCGAACTGCAATCTATCATCTAATTGAATCGAAACTCGCCAAATTGATTTCAACCACGAAACGCCCATGCACATCACTTCACCAACCGACGCGCACAACCTATTCAGACCGATCATCCGGATCTGGTGCCGTGGGTTGTTCGACCTTTACAACTTCCCCATGAAAGTCGATCCAGATTCGAAATCCCACCATTCCCAGATACGTTCGCACCTCTTCAGGTAGACCTTGCTCAATCAATTCATTGAATTGGGCATCCATATTCTTGAGTTGTGTCTCGATCATAGCCTTGGTGAAGATATCATCCTGCCCAAGCATCTTCATCGTATCTTCTGTGATCAAGTCCTCATGACCCTCGATCATAGCCTGTAAATGTTCGAGTACTTTGCGATCCACATACTCGCTATCGATGTGACGCAGAAAACCTCCATCATCGACGACATAAAAGGCCTCGCCGCCGACAACGACCGCATTCACGGGTTGTTCATGCTCGTCAACGACCAGCCCAACAAACAACGCTTGCCGCGCCACGCGAACTTACCCCGCCAGTGGAACCCACTCAGGTTCAGGAGTAATGTGGTCCTCCGGCTCGTCACCCGGACTGTCTAGTCCTGTGCTTTGCAGGGTATTGATCACACGAACCGACATATCTCCCTCCACAAGGCATTGGCATGATAACCGTATACCGCTCTCGCCTTTTTCCTTCAACTTATCGCGTTCTGCAACAGTGCGCTGCTGTGGTTCACCCGCGAGAAACTCTACTCGGCAAGTTGTGCAACGTGCAAAACCACCGCAGCGATGAAGGATATCAATGCCGTTATCTTCTATCGCTTTTACCAAGCGCTTTCCTTCAGGAACATCGAACACTCCGAATCCTTCAACCGTCAGCTTTGGCATTCGTGCCTCCATTCCTTGCTATGACAATTTGTGGTGCCTTAATCTTACCAAACCTGATCACGCATTCACGATCTTCGTATTGCCAATATCACGCAAAAAGCGAGGGTCCTTGCTGAGGAGGTTGTCCTGTTGCCGTGTATAGAATTAGGGAAGACATTCATGATTGGTTCCACTTTTCATATATCATTCTGAGGGCCCTTCGCCTGCACTCAGGATAAACTCCTGCCCGAGGAATCTCGTTTTCGCATTAGGTTTAAACTCTACGAGGAATGAGATCTCTCGCTGTGCTCGGGATGACATTCAGATGGAACTTTATCCCTCCCATATCATTCCGAGAGCGTGCGGTCGAGGAATCTCGTTCTCACAACAGCTTTTGCCGCCCGAGGAACGAGATCTCTCGCTGCGCTCGGGATGACATTCAAAAGGAAACCCTCTATCCGCATGCCTTCCCGGGTGGGGAAATGGATGGGGCTCTTCGTATTGATGCACTGGATAGGAGAGCTAATGCTCCAGCAGAGAAGGTTTCGAAGAAAAACAAACTATGGATGGACGTTCACTAGGGTTCCAAGTAGCGCAAAGTTGAAGAGCCACTTCGCATCCGAGGTACGCAGGTTTACACAGCCATGGCTCATCGGCGTACCAAAATTGTCGTGCCAATAGGTGCCATGCAACGCATACCCCTTGTAGTAATACATGGTGTAGGGTACGCCGGGGAGATAATAGCCAGGCCCGGCCATCGGAGTCGATCGAAACTTCATGTAAACGTGAAATTGACCACTAACTGTCGGATGTGCCCGTGTACCAGTAGACACAACGAAGCTGCGCACAGGCGATGCCCCGTTATACGCTGTCACGCGTTGTGCGCTCAAATCAACATCGATCCAGCGCCCTTCATCTGCCAAGTCCTCCGGATTTGTCGTGTAATGGAAGGAATAGGACGGCCTCGGTGTTGGTGTAAGAGTCGGAGTTGGTGTCAGGGTAGAGGTAGGTGTCAGGGTTGGCGTGGGCGTCAATGTGGTCGTAGGAGTCAACGTGGGTGTGGGTGTGAGAGTCGCCTTTTTGAGCGCTGCAGATGCGACTTGTGGTTGTAAAGCATCAGCGGGTTGTCCTCCAAGCCAGATGCCCAACACAGTCACCAATGCCAACGCGGTAATAAGGACACGAGGTGAGAGTAAGCGACGAATCGTAAGCGCTTCTAAGGGAAGCAGCTTGGTAGCTAAAGAATCCGGTAATCGGATCTCGCGGACGGCTCTTCGCCGCTCCCCTACAGGCAAGCGACGTACCAAATCTCGAATAGCTCTCCGCGCTGGTCGACTGCGGGGATTGATCTCGAGCGCTCGAGCCAGATATGCGAGTCCGGCCCGCGGTTTGGAGAGCTTAGCTAAGAATATCCATGGCAGCTCTTCCAGCGGAGCGAGACGAATTGCCTGGCGGCATAATCGGCGGGCCACGCCGCGCTCACCTCTGGCGAGAGCTCCTCTGGCCGCTTGGAGCACACGCAAGTAATCCATTTCGCCATGCGTTTGTGCATCCTTCATGGCTGACCACCACCACTTAGATCAGCTGGTTCGTTGTACACGTAGCACAAGATGCCATCCGCCAGACCTCTGGCAGGCTTTGACGGGCTTTCCACAAGCAATTCTCTGTCGAGGTAGAGGAATCCTGTTTCGATGATGACAGCGGGAGTTTGGCTATGAATCTCACGAAAAGTATGATACTCCGTCATGTCACGCGTTATGCTACCCGGATGGAAAAGTAAGCCCGTAGCAGATCTGTAGCGGTCCACAATACACGCAACTAAGCGTTGTGCTTTATCCTGGACCAGCGTGTCCACAGCTGCGGTCACCTTGTATCCAGTGGCATATTCGTTAATGGGAAGGCATGAATCAGCGTGAATGGACACCAGCGCAACGGCCCGGTAATCCATGAGTCTGGGATCCCACTCGTCGAGCAGATCGACCTGTAATCCGGCTGCTTGCAAGAAATTCACTGCTGCCTCTGCAATCCCCCGGTTTACCTCCAACTCCGTCAAGCCATCTGGGCAGCCGGCTCCCGGATCGACGGCGCCGGTATCCGGATGCAAGCCCGCATGTCCGACAACAATCCCAATCTTGAGTTTTCCACCCTCACTCGTTGCGTTGAACGCACTCTCGCGATCTGGAGGGACTCCAGATTCTCTCTCTAACGCCGCTGCTAGTTGACTGGTAATTTCTCCTGGATTGAGGCTGGCAGGGGTCCACGCTGTAAATACCGTGGCCAAAATAGCAGCGACTGCCAGTGCAACGCCTAAGTGCCGCATTACCTGACCCGTCATAGGATCAGAAGATTCTTGGTTTGAGCGCAAGCGTCGCGGAGCCGACATGATGTATCCTTTTCCTACTCCTAGGAAGACATTATATCAAGCTCAACCCTGCTGCCATGACAGGAAATGAGTCCTGCGATCCAACCAGGCACATTTCGATAGCTGCATCCTATGAACACCTACCCGAAAATCTCCGTTTGGTTAGACCTCTAGCTAAGATGAGGGGGCACGAGTCACGATTCCCGGCAGCAGAACCTTAAGATGTGAGATTCTAAAATTCCCTTGACAGATGTAATTAATGTTCTATAATTTAGACGATTTATGTCATAAATATAGATAGGTGTAAACCATGTTCCTTTGTACATGTCTGAGGCGGGGGTGACCACACCTTCGTCTTGGGCCTGATAAGAAACAAAATTCACTGAGAATCTTTCTCAACGGCCAAGAACTTTGGTGGCAAGCCCCCGCAGACCGATGAACACCATCGATGCGCACGGCACGCGCCACCTTTTTTTCTTGGCCGTTTTGTATTGGAGAGCGACATGAACTCAGTCACAATCGAAGATCGACCCCCACCATCTGCGACTCAACTCGATCCGGATTACTGGGGAGCAATTGGGAATACACCGCTCATCCGTCTCTGTCGAGTCACAGCGGGTTTACCAGATGGCGTCGAAGTATTTGCGAAAGCCGAATGGTTCAATCCTGGTGGATCGGTGAAAGATCGCCCGGCTGCGGCCATTCTTCGCCACGCGCTCGCCGAAGGTCAACTTGACCATGGGCGTGTCTTCTTGGATTCCACCTCAGGAAATATGGGCATCTCCTATGCGACCTTGGGTGCCGCACTGGGGATACCTATCCATATTGTGATTCCTTCGAACGCAAGCCCTGAGCGTATCACAATCCTACGCTCGCTGGGTGCTGAACTCACGCTATCCGATCCGCTGGAGGGATCGGACGGTGCTCGTGATGTGGCCTTCGAGATGGCTCGCGAAGATCCCGATCGCTTCTACTATGCGAATCAATACAGCCACCCTGCAAATCTCGTAGCCCATTATCGCACTACAGGACCCGAAATCTATACGCAAACCTCCGGACGCCTGACCCACTTCGTGGCTGGTCTTGGGACGACCGGAACGATGACAGGGACCGGACGCTACCTCAAAGAGGTACTTCCAGATGTAAGGCTAGTGGCTGTTCAGCCAGACGGTCCTTTGCACGGGCTTGAAGGACTCAAGTATCTGACAACAGAAAACGTGCCTCAGATCTATGATGCCACAATTCCGGATAAGATCCTCGAAATCCAAACTGAAGAAACCTATGCGATGGCTCGTCGTCTTGCAAACGAAGAAGGGATGTTGGTGGGAATTTCCTCCGCAGCTGCTGCGGTTGCAGCTCTGCAAATTGGCGCACAGCTGGATGAGGGCGTGATCGTGACGTTATTCCCTGATTCCGGCGTGAAATATCTGAGCCAGCCATTCTGGAGGTCTTCGTGACGTTGAAAATCCCTGAGAATCTACTTAGTCAAATATGGCAGCACGGAAGCCAACACTACCCCGAGGAAGGCGCGGGGTTGTTGCTCGGGACTGTAGAGAGGACAAGCAGACGTGTAGAGAAGCTTATGCCTCTGGTCAATCGGTTCAGTGTGGAATCACGACACAACCGCTACAAACTCGAGCCCAAAGACATGCTGTATGCCGAGCAAGAAGCCGAAAGGCTCGGGCTGGACGTGATCGGGGTCTTTCACTCACACCCGGATCATCCACCCAATCCTTCCGAGTTCGACCGCCAATGGGCGCTACCCTGGTATAGCTACATCATCACAAGCGTCAATCAAGGTACAGCGGTGGAGAGCCGAGCGTGGCGACTTGCGGAGGATCGAACTCGCTTTGTAGAAGAGCATATCGAGCGCATAGAGACCCATACGATGGAGGAAACTCAATGATCGTAATAAGAATCCCTACACCCTTACGACCTTACGCCGCGGGTTTGAAAGAGGTGGAAGTAAAGGCCGCCACAGTTGGAGCCGCCCTTGAAGACCTCGCACATCGCCACCCGGCAATCAAAACACACCTCTACGACGAAGGTGGGAATCTTCGCCCTTATGTAAATGTCTTCGTTAATGAGGACGACGTGCGCAACCTTGATGCTGAGCAGACGCCACTGCATGAGGGCGATCGGGTGGTGATCCTACCCAGCATCGCGGGTGGAAGTGGAGTCTGATCTATGTCTACGAATCTGCAACAAGTCGACCACAGCGCGCTCAAAATCAATCAGGCGACACTAATCGTGCTCTTACTCACTGCTTTTATATCCAACACGATGTGGCTGGTTATAGCCATTGCGGTTGCGATGCTGATCGGGACGCTACTAGCACGTCCCTCCTTCTTACCGATATATCGTGGCCTGAGGGCACTGCGCATCGTTGAGCCAGATGTACTCTTGGACAACCCCGAGCCCCATCGTTTCTCACAAGGTTTCGGCGGTTTGGTTTTGATTTTTGCCAACTTTGCCTGGATTCTCGGGTTGCAGTTGGCCGCCTGGTCTTTCGTATGGCTGGTGATCGCACTAGCTGCGCTAAACTTATTTGGCGGATTTTGTGTTGGCTGTGCCTTGTATTATTGGCTGCATCGTTTGGGATGGCCTGGTTTCTCGAAGGCTCCGCCTCCCGGTACTACCCCAGGTCGCAGACCGCCTCGTATTGAATGAGGACCTGATGTTATCTCGTCTCCTTCTCAGTGTTGGGTTGATTGTTTTGGGATGGTTGATCTATAAAGGGACGCAACAGTTGCTTCTTCGACGACGCGTCCCTGGCTTGAATGGATACAGGTATGGCAAGCCTGCGATCCTGTATTTCTCCTCGCCAGACTGTGAGCCGTGTAAGACAAGACAGCTTCCTGCCATTCAGCAAGTTCAAGCCTTATACCCCAACCACCTTCAAGTGTTCGAAGTCGACGTCACGACGAGCCTGGAGCTTGCGGATGCTTGGGGGGTCCTAACGTTGCCCACGACATTCATTCTTGACAGTCGGGGACGACCGCGTGGCGTTAACCTGGGAGTTGTAGAGGCGCACAAATTACAAACACAATTAGAATCAATCGATGAGACGCTTATGCGCAGACGAAACGACTCAAACCTGCTGCGTGGAGCCAAGTAAAGTTATACTTAATGCCGAAAAGGATGCGTCTCAGACATAATAAGGACGGCCAATGCAAAATGTGATTTTATCCCCTAACGGGGTCGAACTCTCCCATGATGAAATTCGAAGGTATTCACGACATTTGCTGATGCCGGAGGTAGGCCTGGATGGGCAGAAGAAACTTAAGGCTGCCTCAGTGCTGATCGTGGGTACTGGTGGGCTCGGATCGCCGATCTCCATGTATCTCGCGGCCGCGGGCGTAGGCCGTATTGGGTTAGTCGATTATGACATTGTCGATTTCACCAACCTTCAACGCCAGATCGTGCATGGCAGCTCGAGGTTGGGTGACCGCAAGGTCCTCTCGGCTCGTGATCGCCTCCTGGATATCAATCCAGACATTCAGATCGATGTATACGACAAGCCGTTTACCTCTGAAAATGCTTTCCAAATCGCGGAACCGTACGGCCTGATCATCGACGGAACCGACAACTTCCCAACACGATATCTGGTCAACGACGTCTGCGTCCTCACCGGCAAACCGAACGTATACGGGTCGATTTTCCGCTTTGAGGGACAGGCGAGTGTATTCTGGGCTGCGCAAGGTCCCTGCTACCGCTGTCTCTTCCCCGAACCCCCACCACCGGGCCTCGTACCCTCCTGTGCCGAGGGAGGTGTCTTTGGGGTTTTACCGGGGACGATCGGAACACTTCAGGCAACAGAGGCGCTCAAACTCCTCCTCGGAATCGGTGAACCGTTGATCGGACGCTTGTTGATATTCGACGCCCTCGCCATGAGCTTCGACATGGTCCGCCTGAAGAAAAACCCCCGCTGCAAGATATGTTCAGATACACCCGAAGTGACCGAGTTGATAGACTACGAGGCCTTCTGCGGTGTGCCCGGTTACGAGCATGAAGAAGGTCGTTTACCTTCCGAGTGGGAGATCGAAGCGCAAGAGCTCGCAACGCGCATAGATGAAGGCGAGACCATCCGCATCATCGATGTGCGTGAGCCGCACGAGCTGGACATCTCCAGAATCGAAGGGGCGGAATTGTTGCCGTTAGGTTCTCTTGCCGCTCAGATGCACCAACTCGACAGCGCTGAGGAGATCGTCCTGGTTTGTAAATCGGGTACCCGCTCAGCGCGCGCACTCGAGTTACTCGCTGGTGCCGGCTTTCGTAAAATCAAGAACCTGCGCGGTGGCGTGAATGCCTGGGCGCAAGACGTGGATCCCTCACAGCCTATTTATTGATCTTCAAGGTCGACCGAGCCGTCATGACCCAAAGCTAAATAAAGAAAGTAGGCCAAACCTGTTAGCAGATCTTAGGGATTGGTACAATGCAGCATCCAGTGTTCACTCGCGATAATGCATTGTGCGCTTAATGTCCATACGCTTGCGACGCTGTACCAAAGCACTCAGTGCCAGACATTCAATTTTTCCGGTCTTCATTATTATGGACCAACCATGCAAACATCCTCTTTGAATAAGGAGTAGTCCCATGATCCTCAAACACGTCAAGTTCATCTTCGTGCTCAGTTTCCTGGCCATCTTGACCTTTGGTTGCACCCCCACAGAAACCGAATCTCCCACACCAACTTTAGAAGAGATCCAGAAACCTGCCGCCAGCCCTGAAGTACCACCTCCACCCCAGCTTCAATTTTCTCCCGCAGAAATCCAAAATGACGAGGGCGGTCCTGTGATCATAACGGGGGAAGTCGAATACACAAATCCTTTCTTCACGATCGGAGTCGCCGAACCGATCGTCATACTCGAAGACCAATCAGGTTTTGTCGACCGAGACCGCGACTATATCTTTCCAATTGAATCCCAGGTCTTGGGGCAAATCACATCCGACTTCTACACCTCCCCTTTTACCTACAGCCTCACCCTTCCATTAGTCCCGCGCGGTGGGCTTCGCGATGTTGATAACGACGACGAAACGGATACCGGTGTGATGGTCTTTGCCGTCGCCTATTGGACCAATACTTGGGGGGACGCCTACTTGGAGAGACGAGATCAAGCGGGGGGTGGCTGGTCTTCGGCATATGCTTCCACCCGCATCAGTGACGACCGAGATCACTACCTCGAAGTTTACGGTGGGAAATACGTCGTCTATGCGCCCGATGCCGAACAAGGATTCCCTTCCTCCTTTGGCGCAGACGAATTGTTGTTCACCGAAGACGATCCCATTGTCCAACTTCCGCAAGGCTGGACCGTTGTCGATTTGAATAGCGAACCCTTCACATTCGATCGGGCGCGCGAGCCGCAGATAGACCTGCTCGAACCGGAGTCCATCGCCCTGACGGATTTCTCCGAACTGAGCTACACCGAAGCTTTCGACGCCATGCTAGTGAAATTACGCACCGAGTACGCGTTCACGGAGCATAAAGGCATCGACTGGGAGCAACTCAACCAGCAATTCCGCACACGTTTCGAAGAGGCTGAGCAACGTGGAAACGAGCTTCAGTATTCCCTGGCACTGCGTGATTTCCTCTGGTCGATTCCCGACGGCCATGTCGGAATGGATCTTGAGGTATTGATATCTCAGATTCAGAGTGAGATCCTCGGGGGGATCGGCATCGCAGTACAGGAACTCGATGACGGTCGTGTTCTCGTCAATTTCATCGCAGAGGGTGGACCTGCGGATCTCGCCGGTGTTGAAATTTCAGCCGAGATCTTCGAGATCAACGGCGTGCCCATTAGCGACGTGATCGACGAGACTTTGCCCTGGTCGTCGCCATTCAGCACCGAGCACGCCAAAAGATTGGATCAGCTTGTCTACGCGCTGCGGTTCCCGATCGAGTTTGAAGTGACCGTGCGTTATGCAAATCCGGGCGCCTCCCCAACCTCGACAACGTTCATAACCGAATTTGAGATCGACAGCTTCTACGCCAACTTTCCATTCAACCAACTTACTGGTCTTGAACTACCCGTCGAGTTCGAATTGCTTGACAGTGGTTTTGGATACGTGCAGATTACAAGCTTCTTCGACAACGAATTACTGACCATCCAGTTGTGGGAACGCATGATGGAGGATCTGAACGAGTTTGAGATCCCCGGGCTGATCATCGATCTCAGGATCAACGGTGGGGGCAACGGATACCTTGCCGACCAAATGGCCGCCTATTTCTTCGACGAAGAGCTTCTGTTGGGGAACACCGGCTATTACGACGACAGCATCGACGACTTCTACGCCGATCCTGGAGACGAAGATCGCTTCTTCCCACCTCGGGAAGAGTTACGCTACGATGGCGAAATCGTCGTCATTATCGGCCCGGCTTGCGCTAGCGCCTGTGAGTTCTTCGCTTACGATATGACTCTCCAAGACCGAGCGACGATCATCGGTCACTATCCCACAGCCGGATTGGGCGGCAGCGTCGAAGACTTTCTCATGCCTGGTGAAATCTCCATCCGCTTTACAATCGGGCGCGCAGTGGACGCAGAGGGAACCATACACATCGAGGGACGTGGCGTTGTTCCTCAGGTGGTTGTTCCCTTCACAGAAGAGGTATTCAAAGCCATCAACATGGATGACGTGGACGTTCTCCTCGAAACCGCCGTGGAAGTGCTCGCCGGCTCGTGAGATGTTGATGCGGTCGTTCACGCAATACCTAACTCGATCGAATCAGGTAGGGGTGCAATGAATTGCACCCCTACACATTTAATTTCTAGACCCAGCGTAGTCATGGCGCAATTCATTGCGCCCATATGAATTCCTATTGGATCATGTGGGCGCGCATTTCATCGCACCCGGACGAACACCTAAGTTGCCAAGTAGGGGCACACGGCCGTGCACCCCTACGATTCTGAAGAACGTCTCTTATTGGAAGCACATAATTCCTTGCGCCATTATGAATTTCCCCTTTTTCAATCATGAACACTTCACCAAACGATGACCCTCGTACTCTGTCCCCCC
>WVZH01000517.1:307-2634 GCA_011772595.1 Anaerolineales bacterium | reverse complement strand
ATCTTCTACGTCGCCACGACCGGTGATGACAGTGACGATTGCCACACACCGGCGACCGCCTGCTTGACCATTGAAGCTGCAATCGACAAAGCTGTGGACGGCAACACGATATTCGTCCTACCGGGCGATTACCTCGAAGCAGATGCTGGTGTACCAACTGTGGGCGTCGTCGTGGATAAGGACCTCACCATTGAAGGCATAGGTGACGCGCGCGTAAACGGTGGTGGGGTTCGCACGGTGATGTCTGTTTTGCCTGCCGTTTCTGTTACGCTACGTAATCTCACACTCCACGATGGTAGTGGAGAGGCGGCCGGTGGTATTCTGATCGCTGATGACGCCGTTGTTGAAATCTTCGACAGTACGGTGAGGAACAACGTTGCCGTTGCCGGTGTACCTACCCTAGGCTTATTCAACGCTGGCGGCATCCACAACCGCGGCACATTGACCCTCAACAACACTGAGATCCTCTTCAACATTGCCGAACTACCAGTAGGGAGTCACGCCTACGGAGGCGGTATCTACAATGAGGGGACCTTAACCATGAACGGTAGTTTGATCGCGATGAACAACTCCGAAGAATTGGCGAGTGGGTTGTATAACGCAGTTGGCGCATCGGCCGCGCTTGTTAACAGCATGGTAGACGACAATTATTTGACCGGCGGCGTCTGGAATGGTGGCACGATTTCGCTCATCGACTCAACAGTAAGGGGAAACAATGTCGATGAACCTACGCTGTTCCTTTGTGCTGGCATTTCAAATTATGGCGAACTCGTGATGACCGGCGGCGTCGTCGCCGACAACGGCAGTCCCACCACGCTAGCCGGAATATGTAACTTCGAAGATTCATCCATGGCGACCATTTCGGGCACACAGGTTCTCCAAAACATCGGTTCAGGTGTAGTTAACTATGGCACGATGACCCTGGAGGACGTCGAAGTGAGTGAACACATCAGAGGTGGCGTATTCAATTACGGTATCATGACCCTCTCCAGAACCAGAGTGACCTTGAACTACTCACCCAAGGGAGCCGGTATCTGGAATGTTCGCGGCGAGATCATGATCGAGGAAAGCACCATCTCCGAAAATGAAGCCACAATGTGGGGAGGTGGTTTGCAGAACAACGCAGATGCCGCCATGCTGATCGTAGACAGCACCATCACGGGGAATTCAGCCACCATTCGAGGTGGCGGCCTCTTCATCGCCGGTCCGGCTGAAACCAAATTGATCAACACCACCGTCAGTGGCAACTTGGCGCCAGAAGGAGCTGGCATTGCAAACAATGGTGAGATCTCATTGGAGTTTGTGACCATCACGGACAACAACGCGCACGGGATCTCTAGTGTCAACATCGGTGTCACGCATATGTTGAGCTCCATCATTGCTGAAAACGGAACTGCGGACTGCTTCGGTACGGACTATCTCACGCTTGGTCACAACCTGGATAGCGATGGAACCTGCAGTCTCGACGTGATCCTTGACGACCTGCCCTCCACACCACCCCTTCTCGGTCCGCTCGCGGCCAATGGGGGCCCAACGATGACACATGCCTTGCTTCCAGCGAGCCCGGCTGTCAACGCCGGCGCATCAGGAGCGGATTGCCCGAGCGAGGATCAACGAAGCGTCGCCCGCCCGCAAGGTATTGCCTGCGACATCGGAGCTTTCGAACTCGAAGAGGAGCTCATTCCTCCAGCCCCAATGGAGACTGAAGAACGCAGACCTACTCCAACAGCGACCTCCACCCCAGAGGCCGAGGAGTCCCCCAGAGCGAAGGCGATCATGAACGCCAACTGCCGTGAGGGACCGCATAAAGACTACAAAATCACGGGTGCATTGATGGAAGGCGAGACGTCGCAAATCGACGGTCGCAATCAAGATGACACTTGGTTGTGGATCCTCAATCCCAGCGCGTACGGGCATTGTTGGATTTCGATCGCGACGGTTGAGGTTCTTGGAGACATCTCTCCGTTACCCATCGTCGCCGCGCCTCCCAAACCGGAGCCGGAACAAGAGGGATGTTTCGTTTATGGACAAACAACGGCTGATCTGATTTGTGTGGTCCCTTGTCCACAAGATGCCAAGCCTGGCGGTCCCTGCACCCCTTAGGCGCATTCGTGGAGGGCTCGTAGATTTCGTAGCGTTATCTACGACGAGCGGAATCTTTCATCATAGGTAAAACCTGGAAGCTTGAAGCTCTATTTCGGCCCCTTCGTCTCAGATCAGGACACAGCGCAGGCAGAGCCTGCGGACTCCAATTGCGCGTCCACCGCCGGGCATGGGAGCCCGGCCTGCCTTTTTTTGAGGGATTGAAATCCAGCAGCAGCGGCTCC
>WVZH01000517.1:0-159 GCA_011772595.1 Anaerolineales bacterium | reverse complement strand
TTTTTTTGAGGGATTGAAATCCAGCAGCAGCGGCTCCCACGCCGCTGCGTCAGTTATAGGTAATTCCCGGCCGTTTAGCGGCCGGACATGGGAGCCCGGCCTGCTTTTTTTTGAGGGATTGAAATCCAGCAGCAGCGGCTCCCACGCCGCTGCGTCAGT
>WVZH01000511.1:10835-11254 GCA_011772595.1 Anaerolineales bacterium | reverse complement strand
TGAAATCTTGAAACAACATCCCGATCTGCGCTTGGCGTGCATCATATGGTGATTGAATCGAGATAGGTTGATCTTCCAGCATAATACGACCGGAGTCGGCTCGATAGAAGCCATAGAGGATCTTCACTAAGGTGCTCTTCCCGGCTCCGTTTTCACCAAGTAAGGCGTGGATCTCAGAGCGATAGATGTCGAATGCGATCTCATCATTCGCTTTCACGCCGGGGAAGGACTTGCTGATCCCTCGCATGGAGATCAAGGGTGGTATCTTTGGTTGTGTGGTAGGTGGAGCCGGCATAGACACTTCCAGAGTCGGCGCGACAATAGAAAGCTCCTTGAGAGCATTCCTTTTTCTCGCTCTTCAGTTGTCTTTATCTTAAGAGTGGTGGCAGTTCTTCGTAAGCGTATAAAGTGGGGGTTTT
>WVZH01000511.1:0-10787 GCA_011772595.1 Anaerolineales bacterium | reverse complement strand
CGCACGCTGATATTAAGCGCCTCTCCGATTTGCCGGTTGGTATATCCTTGCACGATATATTGCAACACTTCGGTTTCGCGTGGGGTGAGGGGTTCAACGTTCTCATTTTGCAATCTTGGTGCGCTGACGGTCTCATCAAGAAGCTCGCGCATCAAGGACGGGTCGACGTACATGTCTCCACGTAAAAGGATATTGATGGCCGAGATGAGTTCGCTCTCAGCGGCACGTTTGAGGATGTATCCTGAAGCACCGGCTCGGAGAGCCTCACGCAGCATGGCTTGATCCTCGTGAATGGTCAGGATCAGGATGTGAAGGTCAGAGAAGCGTGGTTTTATATTCTTGGTAACTGCGATGCCATCCAGGTCTGGCATGCTGAGATCAAGCAACAAAACGTCGGGATTTGTTTCCTCGACCAACTGAATGGCCTCATAGCCTCCCGTGGCCTCGCCGACGAGTTCCATGGCAGGCTCCGCGTTTAGTAAGGTTCGAAGTCCAGTTCGCACGATAGCGTGGTCATCTGCGATCAAGACTTTAGGCACGGGCCGGCACCTCAACGTTCACCGTGGTTCCCATTCCTGGGGAGCTCTCGACGGTAAACCTTCCTCCAAGCATCTCCACCCTTTCGCGCATCCCGAAGAGGCCAAGGTGTTCGACATAAGTGGGTGCAACGGGATTGAATCCCACGCCATCGTCTTCAATCGTCGCTGCAACATGTCCACTTCGCTGGCTGAGCACCACATCCACGTGGCTTGCCTGGGCGTGCAGGATGACGTTCGTTAGCGATTCCTGAACGATTCGGAATAAGGCCGTTTCCACATCGCTGGGCAGACGTTCCTCCTGCATGCCTACAGCTTCGAACCCGACTTTGATGTCGTACTGCAGGCTGAATTCATTAACGTATTGCTCCAATGCAGTAACCAGCCCCAGGTGATCCAGGCTGGCTGGTCGCAAGTCGACAGCCAGCTGGTGAAGATTGTCTTGGAGCTCGTTCATCGTACCTTTTAATTCTGATATTCTCTCGCAAACCGACTCTGCATGGTCTGCATCGCGCTCCAACAACCCCAGTTGGACCAATAAGGCGGCAAGAAGCTGACCCGACTCGTCATGCAACTCGCGCGAAAGATGTAGCCGTTCCTTTTCTTGGGCTTGGATGAGGCGCTGGGAGAGGGCGTGGAGCTGGCGGTTGCTCTTGCGTACTTCTTCGAATAGCCAGCTATTCTGAATGACGACGGCTGCCAGGTTGGCATAGGATTGGATAAGAAGTTGTCGGTCCTGTGTGAAGAATTGCTTGTCCCTGCTCAGGAGCTTGAGTACAACATTTGATTTTCCACTAAAGACGAGTGGAATGGAGGCATAGGATTCGAAAGCCATTGTTGGTGGGGGTGTTGTCTGCGGTAGGTCATCGATGGTGATGATGCGACTATGCTGGAAATCCTCCATCGGGTCGTTGTAGTCCCAGGTCGATCTTAACTCGGGGATCGCCTCAGTCGGGGCACCATGGGTTGCAGCAAGCTGAATGCCTGAGCTGCCCAGACCATCCGTTTCAATCCAGGTGGCATCCAATCCCAGGCGGGTCACAGCAAGTTGGCAAATTGTATTGTAGATGTTGGGGATCTCGGAGTTGTCGAGGAAAGTCTTGGAGGATTCATTCAAAGTCACGAGTTCTTCGGCGCGCTGACGTAACGCCTCCGCAGCTTTGCGTCTTTCGGCTGTGGCGGCGGCGAGGATCAGCGCGGTGAGAGAAACCACCGCCGAGAACGTTTGGAGTAGAACGAGGCTGTCGTTTATCGATCGGAGTGAAAATGGACCCGCGCCTTGTACGGTTCCCCAGATAGCGATGCCGGATACAAGGACGACGGCTGTCGCAGCACCACGCTGGCCGAATCGCAATGCCGCCCAAATAATGAAGGGGAAGATCAGGTAGATGAGTGCCTGATGGTAGATACTGGCCGAGGGCAGATCGCTGAAGACATACCAGGTGACCAGCGCGAGTGTGGCAAGTAACACCCCGCCTTCTAAGCGCATACGGTTGGTGAGCTTTAAGGAGGAGGGCGTCACCCATACCAAAAGGACAGGTGCGACGACCAATGCGCCTAGCAGGTCACCAATCCACCAGGTGAGCCAGATCGCGGCGAGATCATCCGACCCAATTACCCCGGTCAGAAAAAGTGTGGAGATGCCGATCGTGGCGCTGACCGTGGTAGCGAAAAGTGAGACGACAACCAGTCCGATGACATCCTGGATGCGGTCGATGGCGTTGTGGAAGTTGAAGAAATGACTTAGGAGCGAGGCGCCGATAAGGGCTTCCAAGGTGTTCCCTAGCGCCATCCCGAGAGCGAGGTTGAGGGGAGCCCCAGTTAGCAGAGAACCCAGCAAGACCCCCAGGCTTATGCCCGGCCACATCCTATTGCCGAATACAAGGAGCGCTGCGAGCGCGATGCCTGTGGGAGGCCAGACCGGGGAAGTATTGATCTGGACGTAAGCCATCTTCAAACCGAGCCTGGCCGCCATGTGATAGATCACAGCAAGTACGACGATTCTTAGCAGCAGAGCGGCCGCGGTTCTCGCTTCTGGCACTGTTAATCTTTTACGAAGCTGCATCTAGCACCCTGTTAAGGCTTATAGAAATTATATAAGGAGTCTCCACTCGAATGGCAGACTTTAGTTAGGAAAATGAAACAACCTTGACCTTCTTGAAACCCAGTTTCTGCTCAATTTGGATCCATTCAAAAGGTGCCCGGCACTTTGGGGCACCAAGTCTGAGGCAACGATGGGATCCTGTCTAGACCGGTGCCAGCGTGCCGTGGAACCCACGAATCAGGCTTTTACAAACCCTTATACTGCCAGAATCCAACCGTAATCGCAGATTGAAACATTTCGGTGAAGGATCTTATGTAATGAATGTTGATTTATTGTAAGAACCCTTTTCCGTCTTCCAAACCTGGGATCAATAGACATCATGTTTTTTCACGTGTTTGGTCTATTAAAATCAGAATCTAATTCTGGAACGCATTTTCCCGAAGCGATCGATCCCAGACTTTCAATAGAATCCTTTGGTGGAAGAACGTCTCATGGATTCAATTTCCAACACGGTAAACCAGTGACGATCGAGTATCAAGATCACTACTTCCAACTTGATTTCATTCTCCGCATCTTATAAGATGATGGGGTAGACTGGTCGCTTGCCAATAATACCCTCCCCATGGGAAATCAGGGGGCTCTTTCATACGCAAGTAATAGTCCATTGCTTACCGGGCAGACAACCTCGCCTCATCTTACCCTACAAGAACCCAACATCATTCACCATGTGCCCGCTTTGTGGTTAGGGGTAGGTTCATTTTCCAAAAGTAGAGAATTCTATATCGCGCGATAGGTTTCCACACAACATGGCGTGGTGTGCATGTACGTGTGCCCTCAATGGAGGGGATTATCATGAACAACGAAACGAAATTACCCCAGCCTTCTGCGGAGCTTCCCAGCGGTACCGTCACCTTTCTCTTCACCGACATCGAAGGATCGACGGAATTGTTGAAACAACTGGGAGAGGGGTATAAATCGCTGCTTGCCGATCAGCGCAGAATCCTGCGGGATGTCTTTGCGCGCTGGAACGGGCGAGAGGTGGACACACAAGGGGATGCATTCTTCGTATCCTTCCCACGGGCAACCGAGGCTGTGAACGCGGCCGTGGAGGCGCAACGCTGCCTGGATGAACACACATGGCCCGAGGATGTAAAGGTCCAAGTCCGGATGGGGTTGCATACCGGTGAGCCCTGGAGTGCCGAGGAGGGCTACGTGGGCATGGATGTCCATCGGGCCGCACGCATTGCGCACGTGGGACATGGCGGTCAGGTGCTGTTATCGGAGACCACCACAGCGCTCATCCTGGACGATCTGCCGGAAGGCGTGAGCATTCTGGATCTGGGTAGTCACCTTCTGAAAGACCTGCCCAGACCGGAGCACATTCGGCAGCTTGTGTTGGAGGAGTTGCCTTCTGATTTTCCCCCCTTGACGTCGTTGGAAAAGCTTCCATCCATAGAACTGCGTGAACCACGCAGTGTGGGGGAATGTCCTTACCGGGGATTGTCTGCGTTTCGAGAGAAAGATGCACCATTCTTTTATGGACGGGAGACATTTGCTGAGCGTATGTATGAAGCCGTTTCTACACAGCCAATCATTACTGTAATCATGGGTTCATCGGGCTCCGGGAAATCCTCCGCCGTGTTTGCAGGGCTGATGCCGAGATTGCAGGAGGATAGTTCCTGGGTAACAGCTGTCTTCCGACCCCGGGGTAAGCCATTCCATTCATTGGCCGTTGCGCTTGTCTCACTTCTCGAGTCCGATCTGCGTGGTCCAGACCAGATAAGCGAAGCGGTGAAGTTGGCAGAGCGAATATCGGATGGCGAAATTGATCTGGTTCAGGTAATTGAACGAATCCTCGATCAAAACCCATCCTGGAGGCAATTGCTGATCGTGATTGATCAATTCGAGGAGCTTTACACGCTTAGTAAGGATGTGACCTTGCAGCGCCGATTCACAGACGTACTCTTGAAGGGAGTAGAAGAGATGCGTTCGTTTCGGGCTCCATCATTGGTGCTTCTTCTTACAATGCGGGCGGATTTTTTAGAACAAGCACTCATGCATCGCCCGTTTGCGGATGTATTGCAAGATGCGTCTCTGATCTTGGGGCCGATGACGCGGGAAGAGCTTCGGATGGCGATTGAAAAGCCTGCAGAGTTGCAGGGTGCGGAGATTGAACCGGGATTGGTCGAACGATTGCTTGATGATGTAGGAGAGGAACCTGGAAATCTCCCGCTTCTTGAATTTGCCCTTACACTCCTGTGGGAGCGGCAAGATGACGGATGGCTAACGCATGATGATTACGAAGCAATTGGATGCGTGGATGGAGCACTGGCTAGCTATGCGGATGATGTCTATGCACGTTTATCTGAGGAAGATCGAGAGGGGGCACGCCAGATCTTCATCCAGCTTGTGCAACCAGGTGACGGAAAAGCTGATACACGCCGGGTGGCAACCTCCGATGAGATCGGGAGAGAGAAGCGGGATTTGGTTGTGCATCTGGCCGATAAACGTCTTGTCGTGACCGGTAGGGATAAGCGCACTGGTGAAGAGATTGTGGAGGTAGCACATGAGGCACTGATTCAACACTGGAGTGAGTTACAAGAATGGATGGAGGAAGATCGGGTATTTAGGGCTTGGCAGGAACGCTTGCGGGCAGCGCTGCAGGAGTGGGAAGAAAGCGGACACGATGAGGGTGCTTTGCTTAGAGGTGTACCACTGCACCAGGCAGAAAACTGGCTTGAGAAAAGAATCAGTGAGATGAAATCAGTTGAGCGAGATTTTATCCATGCCAGCGTGTTGTACCGTGAGCAGGTCCATGCCCACCGGAATAGAAGACGACGACGCACTGTCGTCGGACTAGCAGTAGGAACAGTTATTGCTTTAATTCTGAGCTTACTGGCCGGCTTGCAATGGAAGCGAGCTGAAGTTGAGGAGTATGAGGCGCTTCGACAGGCTAGCATTGGTCTGGCGGCCTTAGCTGTTGACGAATTGGAAACTGCATCACCGGAGCGATCGGTGTTGTTAGCCCTTGAAGCGCTAGAGCATTATCCCTACACAGGATCTGCGGAGAGCGCATTAGCGCAAGCCGTGCAGGCATATCATGATTATGTAACCCTGCCAAACGAGGAGATGAGGATAAGCGATGCTGTTTGGTCGCCAGACGGTGATCGGATTGTTGTGGTAAGTATTGAAGGCTTGGGTCAAATCTGGGATTCCAACACGGGCGAAGAATTCATGAGGTTCGGAGAAAGGGATTTTTCCGACCTGCACAGAGCAGCATGGTTCGCTGACGGAACACGCATAGCCACAGCATCACATGCTTTACACACAGGACAAGTATGGGATGCTGAATCCGGTGTTCTATTGATGACATTTAATGGTCACACCGACGTAGTCAATACTATTACCCCGACACGAGACGGTAGATTCGTGGTAACAGCAAGCGCGGACGGTACTGCGCGCGTATGGGATGTAGGAACCGGTGATGAACGGCTTATTCTTGGGGGCCAATTGGACGCGGTCATGGATGCGCGCTGGTCAAGGAGGGAAGACCGCATTCTTACAGCATCTATGGACGGGACGGTGCGTGTTTGGGATGCCAACACGGGAATAGAGTTGCTCTCTCTCGACGCACATACGGGTGGAGCATTATCAGCAACGTGGTCACCAGACGGAACTCACATTGCAAGTAGCGGTATTGATGGTGCTCTTCGTACATGGGATGCGTTATCAGGCGAGCTCATATTCACATTCATCGGACATGACCGCGCAGTCCACGATGTGGATTGGTCGCCGGATGGGAGGAGGATCGCGACTGCCGGTGGGGATAGCACAGTTCGTGTCTGGGATGCGCGTATTGGTGATGAGTTGCTGAGATTGCGTGGAATGTCAGCGCCTCAGGCGGTTGCCTGGTCACCAAGTGGAGAACGTCTGGTCGCGGCAGAAGGCACCTTTGCGATCAGGATATGGGATGTGTCACAAGAAGTGATCCGTCTTGGACAAATAGGAGTCACGGCCGATGCCCAGTGGTCGCCGGATATGGCCATAATTGCTACAGCCGGAGAGGGATCATTGGTGCGCATCATGGATTTCACTACCAGCGATTTATTAATGACATTTACCGGACATGTCCTTGATGAAACCCGGTGGCAGGCATCTTGGTTTTTCAGTTGGTCTCCCACCGGTGAGCTGATAGTAACTACAGGTGAAGATCATGCGGCGAGGATATGGGATCCGTATAGTGGTGCCGAGCATTACGCAT
The DNA here is from genome assembly GCA_011772595.1 of Anaerolineales bacterium. The sequence continues at coordinate 3,946 of WVZH01000511.1, read as the reverse complement.
TTCTTCACGAAGAATTCTTTATTCCTTATGCAGATTGGTCACCTGATGGCACACATATCGCAACAGGCACGTATAACCCCCCTGCTGGAAGTCCTATTTATATATGGGATGTAGAGACTAAAGACCTACTTAATACCTTTGGTCACGAGTGTTTTGTAACAGAACCGAGTTGGTCTCCTGATGGGACACGTATCGTCTCGGAGTGTTCGACGGAAACATCGGATAGCGTTGTGGTGTGGGATGTGGCAACTGGAGGTCAAATCTTGCAGTTCACTGAGCATACTGGTGCTGCTGTACGGCCCCACTGGTCACCGGACGGCACTAGGATTGTATCGGGTTCATTCGACACAACTGTGAGGATTTGGGATGCTGTGACGGGAGAAGAATATCTGGTTTATCCTGGTCACACCGCAACCGTTTATGACGCAGAGTGGTCGCCAGATGGTGTGCGAATCGCATCAGGAGATGAAGACGGTTTCCTTCACATCTGGAATGCAGAAACGGGAGAGGAAGTTTATCGTTTCGAGGTCTCAGGTGGAATTATCCACGTTGAGTGGTCCTCGGACGGGAAATATGTCATCGTTGGTGGATCTACGAATGTCCCAGAAATTCGTCGTGTTTGGAAATCAACCGCTGAACTCATCGCTTATGCCAAGGAGTGCTGTGTCTTTCGGGAGCTCACTGCAGAGGAGCGTGCGCAGTTCGGCCTACCACTAGTAGAAACTCTCGAATAGTAGCGATTTGAAGTGGACTAGTACGGTCTTGTAGCACCCAAAGAGCTCATGTCTCCGGGGCTTTTTTTTGCTGCACTTCAAATCACCTGAAAATGAATTGTCTCAAGAGGTGAACATGGGATCCTGTCCCGGCTTACGCCAATGAGCCAGGAAACCCATAAAGCAATGATTCACAGAACCTCGTAGCGGTCAATACGAACCATCCCTCATCCATAACGGTGTAGGAGAGATTGCCTCTCTTGGCTTAGATCGGAGAGGCTTGAACCATCCTCCAGAGTATAGGAGATCATTTAAGGTTTGGGGACGATGATGCGCGTTCCGTTGCTGTCGCCATCAGGGTCGTGGTTGTCACCTGGCTTATAGGTTAACGAGCTGTGGCTGACGCTCTGCACGGTATAGCTGATTTCTCCATTGCGTTTGTGGATGCTGTCGCTGGACACGCTGCACCTTCCTGAGCCGCTCGTGGTGCATCCTGTTCCCCCGCTGCCCATGCTCCAGTCGCCACTCACATTCGCATTTGCAACTGGGTTGTGGTTGGTGTCGTGAATCGTGATCGTCACGATTGCGATCCAGGTGTTGCCAAGACTGGTGCTGGTACCATCCAGGTCGCCAACGTGCATCGTGGAGGATTGAGGGGATGGTGTGTACGTGAGTGTTAGCGTCACCGTGTGCGTTCGCGTGGGGGTGCGGGTCGGTGTCCAGGTCTTCGTGGGAGTGTAGGTGTAGGTAGGTGAGGGTGTATCGGTGTCGATGGGTATTACGGTAGCTGTGATTGTCTTCGTTGCGGAGGGAATCGAGGTCGCTATGGGCGTTTTGGTTGGGCTTGGAGTCCCGGTAGGGGGTTGCGTAAGGGTTTTGGATGGTGTTTTTGTCGGAGTGATCGTACGTGTAGGGGATGGACCGAGTGTGGCAGTCCGTGTCTTTGTCGGAGTGATCGTACGTGTGGGGGATGGACCGAGTGTGGCAGTCCGTGTCTTCGTTGGGGTATGTGAAGGTGTAGGTGATGGTCCTGGCGTTTCGGATAGCGTTGGGCTTACCGTTCGTGACGGTGAAGGGGATGGCCCTGGTGTAATGCTCGATTCCATTGTTCCGATGGCAGAATCCGTCACAATTTGAGTTGACGTGGTGATTGGTGTTAGAGCGAGGCCATCTGGAGGCACCGTCTCCGTTGGTACGATCTCCATGGCGACCAGCGTTTCTGCGATTACGGTCTCGACGGCGCTAGGATCGAATTCGTCACCAAGTAGAATATAATTCTCTGTCGATAGGGCGTCGATGGTAGCCATGAGTTCCGTCGGGTTAGGGTAGGCCATAGAGTCGCCTTCGCCGCCACCCGCTCCCGCATCTTCAGGATAGACATCTACCGCCTCACGAGCAATCAATGGAAAAGCAAAGGCAATAAGGAACAGGAACACGACCCCCAAAGCCACGCGCCTAGAGAAACGCCTGTACCCGCCAACGACTTCTTGTTCGTCCTCGGGAGTTTCGAGAATTTTCGTGGTGTCATCCATGTACACTGGCGCAGGACGCAGATTACCTGTCGGATCGAGCGATTCTACGAGCGCCTGCTGGAAGGCTTCGTTCATCTCTGCGACCGAGCCGAAACGCTTCGCCGGATCCTTATTCATGGACTTGAGCAGAACCGCCTCGACGGGCTGGGGAAGATTGGCGCTGACGGTGCTAGGCTGAGGGACTGGCTCGTTGAGGTGTTGGATCACGATCCCCACGGGTGAATTGGAGTCGTAGGGAAGCCTGCCGGTTGTGAGCTGGTAGAGCAAAACGCCGAGTGAGTATTGATCCGACTGCGCATCGATCGTGTCGCCTGTGCACTGTTCCGGTGACATGTAGGCTGGTGTGCCGATCAAGGCGGATCCGGTCAGGCTTTGGGAGGCGTCGAAGACATGGGCCAGGCCAAAGTCGGTCAGCAGTGCGTTTCCGCCGTCGGTGAGCATGATGTTGGAGGGCTTGAGATCCCTGTGCACGACGCCGTTCTGGTGTATGAACGCGATAGCTGATGAGATTTGGCTCATCAAGCGGGCGCCTTCTTCCGGTTTTAGAGGACCTTCATGTAAGCGGTCTTTTAGCGTGCCGGCTGTGAGGAAGGGCATGACGATATAAGGACGGCCGTCGACCTCACCGTGGCTAAGGATGGGGATGATGTTGGGATGCTTTAGCCTGCGCAAGACCATCGCCTCGCGGTGAAATCGACCTTTGCCATCGGGATCTTGCGACAGGTACGACGAGAGCACTTTTATGGCCACGACTTGGTCCCCCTCGATATCGTGGCCCTTGTAAACGGTGGTCATGCCCCCATGCCCGATGACCTCCGTGATCTTATAACGACCGAGCGACTTACCGATTAATTCACCCACAGCCAACTACTATCTAACGAACCCGTCCGGACATCCAAACCGATGACCTGCAAACAAACTTCGAAAACCAGCATCTTCTAATCATGAACCGAAAAACGCAGCTTCCTCCCTGCATGGATTGAGGGTATCACTGCGCTGGCAACCGCAAGCTTTTCTGTGCGCTCATCCTTGACAACGTAGTTTCTGCCAAAGTGTTACACCTTATCTTCTGAGAAGTCCGTGGGAATATGGGTGTTATTGCACTATCGTGTATGACCTCGCGTCGCGGACCTTGGTTTCCGATCCCGGGGTTTTGGGGTTGAAGGTGAAGGTAATGGTTGAAGCTGGAGGTCTGGGATTTGGTAAAGGACAGATCCGTTCATGCGGCGATAGGGTCGCCTGAACGGATGGGGGTGTAAGCTCTGATTTCAGCGTCATGAGCATGACGAGACAGCATGATCATTCATTCAAGGTGCCCGGCACTCTGAAAGTGCCGGGCACCTTGGTTTGAGGCGATGATGGGATCCTGTCCTGGCNNTTTTGCAGAACATTGTTGGTTCGAAAAGGATCCTTATTCGCCTTTTCGTCCATTGCAGCAGAGGGTCTGCACTAGGTTTTGGATGAATTTACTGAGGAACCTCCACCGTAAACATGATTACGAATCAATAGACATAAGTAAATCGCTTTCTGTTCGGATATTCTAACCGGATCTACATGAAATGTAGAAAACCTATTGATAGCCACGAGCTTACGGTTCACGAGTGAGACGAATATGGCGGTAATGATCGTGATGTTGAAGCCCTAGATACAAAAGCAAACCAGATGTGGGTTTTCAGCTCATATGTTCCATCGACTAGCGGA
>WVZH01000418.1 GCA_011772595.1 Anaerolineales bacterium | reverse complement strand
GGTTACGATGCCACGGTTACATCGCGCATCCCGTTGAAACCTGCGGCTGTCAGGTGTGGGCTAGGCTGTCAGGGAAAGAACACGCTCCTGATAACGCCGCAGTTTGGACCTCGCGTGAAGCTGATCTCAGTGTTGACGACGGCCCCGCTCGAGCCGGATGCGCCGTTCACGGAGACCTTCTGTGCCGAGTGTGAAAAATGTGTTGCCGCTTGCCCCACTCAAGCTTTGGAACCTTACCGGCTGAAGATTACGCGTTGCATGACCTATTCTGTGGAGAGCCCGTACTCACCGGACGTTTCTGAAGACGTGAGGCAACTGGAGCGACAATACGTTCAGCGACCCACCGCGCGAAGCTACCTTGAATGCACCATCTGTGCCGACGTCTGTCCCATCGGCAAATCGCGGAAATCCGTCTAGTCCATGGTGTTCGCGCTCATTGCGGTCACTGCAACGGGTTTAAAGGCTGCTTGGCGTTTTATGTGTCCAACGCGCGCGATATTCCAGCGGAAACGTCTGTTCGTGTTGTCCCTTCTCGACGCTGACTTGTTCATGCGCCGCGTTGTCCATTCACGAACCAGGAGCAATAGGGTAATAAACCCGAGGGAACACTGCTAAGCTTCTCCAAATCGAGAATATGCCCAAGACGAACGTTGTGGAAGGAATCAGATGTGAGTGAAAAGGAAACAATAACGAATCTCTTGCGAGAACCCAAGACCGTGGCCGTTGTTGGCGTGTCCCGCGATTCAACGAAAGACAGCTTTCAAGTGGCAGAGTACTTGAAGGCTCATGGCTACACCATTGTACCAATCAATCCCTTCGCCGATGAAGTTCTCGGAATGAAATGTTATAAGTCGCTGGTTGACCTGCCTGATGAGTTACAGAAAACGATTGACATTGTGGATATCTTTCGGCCGCCTGAGGCTGTGCCGTCGATTGTTGACCAAGCGATACTGTTGCGCAAGAAACATGGAAAGCCCGATGTAGTTTGGATGCAACTTGGCATTGTTCACGAAGAGGCTGCGAAGCGTGCGGTTGATGCTGGCTTCTCAGTGGTCATGAACAAGTGCATGAGGATTGAGCATGGACGTCTCAGAGCCAGTGGAGAAGGCTCTGAGCTGGCGCGAATCCGCGCGAGGAAAAAGCGGGAACTACTCGAGAGTGCCACAGGCGAGGCCGGTGACGCGAA
>WVZH01000064.1:11451-11834 GCA_011772595.1 Anaerolineales bacterium | reverse complement strand
ATCACTCTCCCAGTATGTCCACGAAGAGTATGCAAAAGGACGACCTGCTCAACCGTGTTGCTGGATATTGTTCCTTGAACAGAGATTTCTGCGGCAATCGGGGAAACGTCCTTTTCGGGAGACTCAACAGGAGTAGCATCAGAAACCGCAATGCAAGCACTAAGGAAGCCAGTAGCTACAATAATCACCAAAACATTTGATATGTGTTTTCGCATTTCCAATTGCTCCATGCCAGACAAGGTATATCCGCCTAACGGCCGGGAGCTAAGCTGCGCCGCCAAACCACTTCATTATATTTTCAGCCAGCCCGTGGCGTCAGCTTCAGCGATTTGTTCTCCGAAACTCTGTTGCATTCAACGGTGTGGTTGTCCCAAATAATGAAT
>WVZH01000064.1:11290-11412 GCA_011772595.1 Anaerolineales bacterium | reverse complement strand
AAGCCATCTACCAACTTGTTAAAGCCGCTGTACAGATCGACGACAGCCATAAGTTCGACGATGGCTTCGTCATCCAACCCCAATTTCTTCGCTGCAGCAGTATGGACCCAAACGCAGTAATC
>WVZH01000064.1:0-11121 GCA_011772595.1 Anaerolineales bacterium | reverse complement strand
ATTACCGCTTTCACTTTTTTCCAATTGGCTTCCAAATAATCTGGTTTGGGAGCCATCGCCTTGTAGAGATTAGGGACAAAATCGATTTCGAGAGAGGTTTTTATCTCCTCGTAAATGGCTTTAACTTTGCCTGTGGCTTTCTCTTCAGGGATCATATCTACTGATGCCATAGCCTTCCTCCACAATGATTTCTAGCAACTATCGAAGATCATCCTAAGAATTACTTGCCGTCTTTTTTGCTTTATCGCCTCCTCATGATCTTGGGCTGATACCGCGGATACGGAGTAGTGAGAGATTATGGAATTAACTCCTCCTCAAGAACAGGATCGCTTATCCAATGTGCTTTTGTGTTATCTCCCTGGTGCTCAGCTGAGATCTCATAGTATCCCAAGGTGAGCACTACTTTATTGATTAGACCTTCCAAGGAATCGGGGAGGGTGAAACCGGAAATCCACGCCTCACCACTTTGACGTTGGGTATTCCCCAGGAGACTATACGGCATAAGGCCCCAGATTGGCATGAGCTCGAACTTCTTGCCGAACGTCTGATATAGATTGTAGACTTCTGTTCCTTGTTTATCTCGAAAAAAAATCTCCAGCGCCATCACCTTTGGCAGTCCGCTTGCAGGGATGGCGTGACCCGATACCAGGTTCCTAAACGTGAAACTGAATTCTAGGAAATCAAATTTGATGTCCTCAATGCTCAAATCGTCACGATAGATATTGACATTGCGCGCCACCTCATCAAACTCATGATACGCCCTCACATTCCCGCGAGGCCCCATGTGACAATCCTGCCAAGTGGCGTGATTAACATCATCCTCACTCTCACTCTCCTGCCATTCGCTATACACAGTCATGAGGAGATCACCTGACAAACTTTCCAATTGGTGGCAAGGGGCGCAGAAATCTGGCTCCCTGAGCTTCTCCATTCCGGGTGTGAATTTCTGATCATGAGTTTCTTCTATGGAAACATTTGATATGACTGTACCGTGACAGGTCTCGCAGTTTACGCCTTCGTCGACCAACATACTACCGTGATAGGCATAGCAAAAGGATTCGCCCAGCATAGCGTCGTATATTGAAACACTCATGAATAGATCAATTGATTGAAGAAAGCCCTAGCGACTTGTAGCCAGCGCATGGGTTGAATTTTGCCTCCACTCGTCGTAGATTTCTCGATGACACTGGGAGCAAAATTGTGCCCCCTTCTGGTCTCCGACTTCGCAATGTGGGATCTTTACTGCCAACAGCTCTTCATTGATCTGTCGCAACTGCTGGTAGATAAGACCGAACACGACCAACAAGAAAACGACCAACAGGATTATGAATATCCTTTTTCTTGTGTTCACCACACCTATCTCAACGACAACAATAGATTGACCGTTTCACCTTTGTCCCCTGAAAATTGCCTGTTTCCCAAGTGAGGATAACGGCTTTGAGCTGAACTGCCCCGCTAAGGGCATGCAATTAGGAAGAATCTCGTTGCTGTTACAACGAGATTTATTTGGAAATCGCCTTGCTGGCGGGGTCCGCTCAAGCGATTTGTTAGGCAGCGCTATATCAAACCACGAGCTCAAATCGAGTGACCGAAGAACATAATCACGCGGACTTGGAAGGCGTGTTATCTACCGAGGGTTGTTGTCTATGTGAACGTGATTAGAACCTGCTGCACCCACATGCTTGCCGCAAATCCAGCCATCTTCATTGCGGTCGGTATCCACGCCCACGTGTCGATGATCGCTATGATGGTTGTTGCCACCGTGATGGGTAGCCATGTGTAATCTAAATCCATCAGGGCAGCCTCCCACTGGATCGGATAATGCTAATGCTGGGGAGAAAGCCATAAAAAGTACGATAAGGGAACCAAGAAGGACAGCTCGTATTATCTTTGCCATTGCGCATTCTCCTTTTGATATTTGGTGTACTGAAAACTTATCACCTGTAGAATGGAAACTCGGGAAATCGACAGACAATACAAGCTTAGCAATTCGAGAGGCACCGAAAAAGCGCCAAATGGCGCGCTAATGCTTAAGCTGCCCAACGACTCGAGCTGAGCGGCGCAGCTTCTCTACCCCTTCCATGTTAGCCCGCTTAGGCTGCGACCGCTCCAGCGAGTTGATTATATGAAAACACTGCACTTCCAGCTAAAGATGTTTCTGCGAAGTCCCGTGTTCTATACCGGGGCAAGACCGGCTTTGTCCTAGCAGGTTGAGTCCCAGATTGTTAATGTGCCTTGTGAAGGAGAGGTCGACTTTGATTCCAGAAAAGATAACTTGACAGTGGTAGCGCATTCATAGATGTTAGGTGCCCAGACTTAAATCTACCGCAAGATGCTCAATTAACGATTATAGAAATATTGGCTCGCCCAAATTGTGCAAGCTTGTCTTGATGATCCCAAGCAAAACGGCTTGGCATCAACACGCCATTTCGCGCTGGTCTGATTTGGGGACCGCAGATTATTATTTATGTCAGCCTGAAGCTAGAAGGTGTTGCCATCATGTTCATCTTCAAGTTCCTTTACCACCGAATGTCGAGAAGCGCGTTGAGACAGATTATCCAGGGAAGGATGAGGGTACGTGAGAAACCGGAAGCCGGGAGATTCCTCCAGACAGATGTCAGGAAGATTTATGACGATGGCTGGAGCAATATCGAGAAAATACTGCAAAATTCAGATTTAAGTGAGATCCCGACCTTGGGAAATCGGCACAACGTGTTCCTTGCTATCATTACAGTTGGCATGTATCACGCTCTACTCGATGCCGGAATTGAGCGATCTTATGCCATCGAGCTCTTGGCAGATGTGGGATGGAAGATCTATGGCAAATTTATACCCATTCCAAAACGAATTGCCAGACTAGCCACCTCCAATCCGCAGCACCAGATAAACCTGATATTGCGGATGTTTATGCGCTTCCCTTTCAACGCCCCGGGTAGACCGGGTTATGAGGTGAGGGCTTGGGCGGAAGAAGACCGCTTCTTAACCTACTGGACTTTTTGCCCACCTTTCCACTTCGTCAAGCAATATACTGAAATGAATGGTGACCGAGGCGAATTAGAAGTTTTCGACCGAACCTGGTGCTCGTTCGACTGGGCGCTCACCTATGCGATGACAGAAGGATCTGGAAAATCAGGTTATTACGCCCGTCCGCACACCCTGTCCCGTGGAGACGATGTATGCGACATGTGTTGGTCTGCTGAGCAAACTGATGAAAGCATTCGAGTTGCATTTCCCGCAGTGTGAGGGCGCATAACGGTCGAGATAAGCCGCCACCTATTGGGGCAAGTATGCACCGCCAAGAGTATACACCCACAGACAAGTCGGGGTAGTGTCTCAACGAACGTTCGAGCCTTGCTTAGTTATGGCTGGGCAGAAAAGGTGACCTTCCCAGGTGATCGGACAACTTATTATCGTTTTTCACCATCAGCTTGGGAAGGTGTGATGGAGCAGCGAAAACAAGGCTTTATACCGCTCAAAACGATGGCCGAACAAGCATTGGCGGCATTACCGCTAGGCTATCCAGCCAATTGGCAGCTCGAAGGCATGGTAGAGTGGGCGAGTATGTTGATCGAGCATTATGATAACCTGATGTCTACCTGGCAAGCGCCTGTGGCCGAGCGATAGTCCTGATAATTCGAGAACGGCCTGGCGCTTTTGGGTATTCCAACTTTGACTAGTTCACGGCAAGCTAGCTTGCCAATTCGGATATTCGGATGTTGGATTCTGATGACAATCGATAAAGGAAAAAGAACAACGCTGAGAAGAATCGAGAGCGCTGGTTTCGAGGAGCGTCGATTCAATACAGGCGAAATCGAGATGAACTATGTTGTTGGCCCAAACCATGGACCGGCCCTAGTACTAGTACCTGCTCAGATAGGTACCTGGGAGAGTTATCAACGTGTCCTACTGCCTCTCTCGCACAAGTTTCAAGTCTACTCCATTGATATTCGAGGACATGGTAAGTCGGATTGGACAACCGGTGATTATTCGTGGGAAAGTATCGGCAGAGATATGACAGCCTTCTTGAAGCAGGTTGTCAGACGCCCGGCGATCATTTCGGGTAACTCGTCAGGAGGACTCATCGCGCTCTGGTCAGCCGCCAATCTGCCAGAGCGCGTTTCAGCGATAATTCTTGAGGATACCCCCGTCTTTTCAGCTGAAATGCCTCGCTTTCGGGACGAGGATCGTTTTGTGTACCAGGGACTTCAACATGTCGTCGAAGCCCTCGGCGACCCGAAGAATCGTGATCTGGCAGACTACTTTCGCGGACAAGTCCTTCCTGTGAAGGGAAGTCGTCGGGAGCGACGCGTGCCTGATTGGTTCATCAACATTCTGTCGCGGCTCATTCGTCGCTATGAAGCATCTCATCCGGGGCAACCGGTGGAGATCAGTTACTTCCCTTCAACAATGCGGCGGCTGTTCAAATCCTTATCAACATTTGATCCCGACTTCGCCCGCGCGTTTGTAGATGGTCGCATCTACAAAGGGCTAGATCATGCTGAGGCGCTCAACCGGATAAAGTGCCCGATGCTCGTCCTTCATGCAAATTGGTTCAGGCATTCAAAACATGGTTTGGTCGGCGCAATGGACGATCGAGATGCCGCGCGTATACAAACGCTTGTTCCTCATGCCCAATACAAGGAAATTCCAGCCAATCATGTGATTCACGTTTTTAAGCCAAAGATATTTGTTCGGGAGGTTGAGGCCTTTGCGGCGCAGATAGAGAACCAACTGAAGCCCGAGGTTCAATAGTATAAGACCTATATAAACCGGTTCATAGGTGTGGTACCAGTGAAGAGCCGACTACCGCCGCCCAGCGGCCTCGAGCTGAGGCGCCGGGGTTCGCCCCAGCACCTGCTCGCCCGACACCCCTATCATACTGCTTGGTTGGCAATTCGCCTCGCACCCCCGGTCGCCTCCAGCGAGTTGTTGGGCGGCAAGAGGTCAACCCGCGGGCGTGAATTCCGCCTCCCTATTCGGGCCTGATCACCACCATGGCGAGCCTGGAGGCATATCCTTCCAGATCGGCACGGCCGGGGGCTGCCGGCAGCCCCTCCTCCCGCAAAATGGCGCCAACCACNNAGCAAGGGCTTGGAGTTCCCTTGACCTGACCCTGACAAACACATGGGGATCCGCGAGGATGTTCCGGTACCAATCTGCTCTGCCCTAGTCCCTCGGGAGGACCCGACAACAATGGCATCGTCGATCTCCTCATACTGCAGTGCGGTGACCCGGGCAAGGCCTGTCTTCCGGTCTCGGTCGGTCAGCATCAGCATAAGCGGTGACGCCCGCGCATAGATGCCCAGCACGGCTGCGCCTCCCAGAACGTTGATCAGAACCAACCAGCGTTTCATTGAACGTGCCTTCCTTTGTAAGCAATGATTCTCGGAAACGTGGCGTATGTTCCGCATGCTGTGTGAAGGCGTATTATGGAGTTGGCAAATTGAAGCTGTGCCGCTCTTCGTATTGCCGGCCCATGCTGATCAGGATCTCACCCGTGCTCATCCCGTAGACGACCGACCATTGGGTTCCGGCCACCGAAACATCCTGCAGAAGATCCATGGCTTGCTGAGTGCTGATCTTCCCGGCAGTACTCTCAAGCCGTTGATAAATTGTATCGTATCGCCAGCAGAAACCTTCGTCGCTCCCAGCTGCCTCAGAGCGCAGGAAGTTGGTGGCTAGATGCCAGGGTTCGTGGTTGTCGATCACGACCATTTCGCCGCGGTAGAACTCCACCAACGCCGAGCGTCCTTTCCGATCGGCGATTAAGTAATGAAGCGGGGGACCGCCCGACATGTCAATGTTGTGATTCCGCATGATGGAAAGCGCTTCGTCGACGTCAGCCGCCTGGTCGAGGATCATGCGAATCACTCGCACCGAGCCGATGGTCTCCTTCTGCGGATCAGGGACCATGTCCCCCGGCGGCACTTCAGCCATCCCTATCGTCAGCCCTCGCTCGTTCATGCCATCGAACGGCAGCAGAGGAGCTTGCAACAGAGCACTGCGTTCTGCAAGGGAAAGGTCCATCAAGTTGCCCGCCCTGGCGCCCCCGAATCCGAAATAGGCAATGTCGACCACCGACACTGAAGCATAGCCCTGCGAGGGGTGCGTGAAGAGCAGCATCGCCGGACTGAAATCCCAATCAAAGTTACGCCCAAAGAGCATGTTCGTCTCATCACTCAAGGCGGTAAATAGCGAACAGGCCCAGGGTTCGCAGCACTCGAAAGCACCGCTGTCATGATGAAGATCTTCTGGTACTGGAACTGAGTCGTTCAGATCGTACGAGGCATAGAAATGCATGACATACAGTGGATAGTCATCCACCATCTCGAGGCTGGCGAGCGTCCGCATCTCCTCAGCCGATAGACCAGCGACGGTCTCCAATCGAGGGGGTGCTGTGGGCGACTCGGGCGGTGAGATTTCAGCTCGAGGAGTGCAGCCGAACAGCGCCAATACCAGCAGAGCAAAGACCAGGATTCGGCGCGGTGAAGATTTGCAGCTTGTGCGAGTCATTGGCTTCACCTTTCTGCGATGGAGGTAGATCCCTTTCTCATAGGAATTACTCTCATCTCATGGTTTGGGTTTGAATTGCATCTTCACGGCGGCATAGAGGGAGATTGCCCCCTGCCTTGTATAGGCTATGGCAAAAGCACGTTCAGATGATTCCCAGATGCTGACTCTTGATCCAGCCCTTTGGGAATGGGGCACTCTCATCAGTAGTCAAGACCATAAGCGCATTGCGCACACGCGTCCGAATGGCGATGCTGGGATCGTTTTGGAGCCTGGCGATGCTGTCCACAATGCGGGCACGCTCCTGCGGATATTTCCTTCCCATGATGCACACGCTGGCGATGACCCAGCTTCTTGCAAAGACACCTTCGCCATCAAGCATGGCCATGAGCGTCGGCTCTTACGCAAAGCCCGGTCCACACGCCTTGAAGTAGATATCACCCACGGTTGATGGCACGCGCATAACCGTCGACGAGAGACTCACATCAGGCTGCTCGTTAAGACCGGTCACGTAAATGTTTTGGCGTTCGAACTCATTGTGAACCCAGGTACTGGCCTGCTTGAACCAACTCTCTTGACTCTTAGGAAGTTGTATCGATTAATCCGGCATCAAGTATCCTATTCAATTTCCGAACCTTTATTTTCGCCTAGTCTCCAGGTCAGCTTCAGAGAATCGATTTTATGAAAGCGCTGCACCCCCAGCTACACTTATTGTATCCCGACAACTCGTAGCAAAGGAGGCGCAGCATGACTAATTATAAGATCGGTTGTGATGCTCATCGCAGGTTTTCCCAGTTTGCCATACTCGATGCTGATGGGCAATTCCTGCAACAAGTCCGGGTTAATCACGAACCTGGTGCGATCCAGAAGTTTCTGTCTGCATATCCACCTGGAACTCCTGTTGCCCTCGAAAGCGTTGGCAATTGGTACTGCCTGCACCTGTGGTGCGGCACAGGTGGATCGTCGACGAGATCGAAGCCGCCGGCTGTATTCCGCTCATGGCTCATGCAGCCAAAGCCAAAGTGATGATGGGTAACGTCAACACCCGTGCCGGGTACAGGCAAGACGGATAAGTTGGATGCCAGAGCTCTCGCCACCTTGCTGCATCTCGGTTCACTGCCAATCGTCTGGCTGCCACCCCATGAAGTTCGAGACGAGCGCGAACTGCATCGAACCCGCATGGCGCTCTCAAAACAGCGCACTGCCCTCAAGAACCGCATGCATTCCACTCTGGCCAAGTACGCCCTCTCCCTGGACACAGACAGCGACATCTTTACCCCGAAATGGAGACCAGAGCTCACCAATGCCTGTTGTGCCCTTCCGCCAGAAACGCAGCGCTGTATGCAGCAGCACCTGATTGCACTGGATCATGTTCAGGGCCAGATCAAAGAACTCGAAGCGCGCATTATGCAAAGAGTTGAAATCACCCCCAACATCCAGCTTCTCAATACGCTTCCCGGCGTAGCCAACATCCTGGCGATCGTGATCGAGCGCGAGATGGGCACCTCTGATCGCTTTTCTTCTTCGGCTCATTTCGCTAGCTATTCCGGAACGGTTCCAACTGTCAAATCCAGCGGCGGCAGGACTCGCTACGGAAGGCTCAGAAAGCAGTCAAACCAGTACCTCAAATGGGCTTTCACCGAGGCCGCCAATGTCATCGTTCGTCAGCGCCGCCATCCCACTTGGAGGGCGAAGCACGTCACCATACTCTACGAACGCATCCGGCGGCGAAAAGGTCATTCCGTCGCTGTTGGCGCGGTGGCGCGACACCTATCCGAAGCAGCTTTCTGGATGCTGAGAAAGCAAGAAACCTATAAAGATCCAGCCAGGCAAGTGGTCACCCGAGGCAAGGGTCAGCGCGAAGCTAACATGGTGCAGGCGAAACCGTGAATTGATTGCGACTCCCTCGCTGAAGGTGCTCATGCCGCAGAGACGGCGAATAGATGTTTCCGCGAAGTCCCGCGTTCTTTGCGTGGGGGTAGACCGGCTTAGCTTTCTTAGCTCGACCCGAGTGATGTTATGGTGCTTGATACTGAAAGGATGTATTTGATTCCATCAAAATCCTATTGACACCTACAGCGTTTTCATAGATGTTAGGCATCGCTCAGAGTACATCACAGTAGATTTCTACTCTGATCGAAACTCGTCCTCTATCCGCTCCGCCAGAAAAATCTTCATCAGTGATTGATAGGGGATATCCCGCTTATTCGCCAGAAGCTTCAATTCTTCCAATAATGTTTCAGGCAATCTCAGGGAGATCGTTTTCGTCGACGGTTTCAAACGCGATAGAGTAACTCGCTTGGCTTTTTTCCAATCAAGATATTCTGACGAATCATGATCAGACCAGAATTCTCTCTCCTGGTCCTCACTCTTAAACTTCGGTATCTGCTTCTTCTTTGACATCTTGATAGATCCTTCGCTCTTTTCGACTCATATCTCGTGCTGTGATGACGTGGATGTTTTCTCCTCGGATTGTGAAAGCAATAAATAGTCTTCGTCCCTGATCCGTTTGGCCTAGAGCGTAATATCTTTGCTCCTCGATTGAATGCTCCACATCTTCAGAAATTACAAATGGTCGGTTGAAGAAGACTTGCTCACACTCTATACTTCGTACTTGATGCTTGGTCCAAATCTTTTCGGAATTATACTCATCCCATTCAAAGCCCGTACAATTAGCAAGTTCTTCCACAGGATTGACCCCGCTATTTGTATACCATGTTTATATACAATTGTTGAGTTTTTACAAGAGGGAAATTGCGATGCCTAACGGTTTCGAGATGAGCGGCCCGATTTCGACTGCGATAATACATCAAGACTTGCGCAAACTCGCCAGATTCTCGGGTCCGCTCCATTGAGTTGTTAGCCATCCTGCTTAAACGATTTGTGTAATTCCTCCCTCACATTGAACACAACTTCAGCTGCTTCGTTCTCCATACAAGTCCAAAGCTTATCATGTACGACTTCCTCAAGAACTTGTGAACCTTCTGGGGGCATTTCGCTACTACGTGGAATTATTATGAAATGAACGTGCTTAACCCCATCACCAAACGAACAGGCATAGATCTTGGCAGGTTGAAGTACTTTCCTCAAAGCGAGGCAAACATTCCGTAGCAAAGGGGCAAACGATAGCATTTCCTCAACTGAAAGGTCAGCTATATGCTCTACATGACGCTTGGGTTGAATGATGAGAAGTCCTTTAAGAAGTGGTTTGGGATTTGCTACAGCATGATTCACAACCCAATGTGAATTCTGATATATGATTCCCCCAGGAGGATCAATCCTTCCTACGATAACATCGCACCCTATGCATTCATCTGACATTCTTTATCCTCATTCTCAATTTGGGAATGCATTAAGAAATCCGCAGGATGGCTAACGGCCTCGAGCTCATCTGCGGCGGGTATTTCTTGGATAGTTAGAACGATGAAACTGGATTGTTGATTTGAGAGTTACAGAACGCAACCGTGTAGCCGTCAGATGGAGCGAGTTGTTAAGCGGCCGTGGTCTGCATTCCCGCACTGAAATTCCCATGATGTGTAAGCGCCCAATTATTGTCGACTGGTGCCTACCATGAAAGCCGATTATCAATCCATGCGAAAATTGGTCTGACTATCGAGACCCCCCATTGTTGGTCATAGACTACTACTCCTGGGCACTCGTGCTCAGTGCTTCGATTACTCCGATATCAACCCACCAGATATCTTGTCGCAGAGAGAAGAAAAGAAACTTGCCATCTGGAGAAATATAGGCCCCTCCAGCCATAGGGTCAAAGCCATGATCTGTCAAGTCTATCGGCTCTCCCCAATTACCATTGTCATCCTTGAAACTTACATAGAGATAATTACCACTGTCAACATCAAAGAGAATATAGCTTCCATCCGGCGAAATGCATGGATGTGCCGGTTCTCCCCAAGGAACTTGGATTGGCAACCTTTCGTAATCAGTAAAGATACCGTCAGTCGTCGATATCCTGGCCAGATAAGTCCGACCATCGATATTTCTTGATGACATGTCGGTTGTATATAACTGACCATCTCGGCTTGAGCTAAGGAACATGCCTTGGCCGGCGTATTGAGGCTCTGACCAGCCATCTTGTGTTCTCTCAACGACGTAGTACGCTGGATGCTCTGGTTCTCCTTGGGCTAACGGGCGGTTCCACATGAAGTACAGTCTTTTATTATCAAAAGTAACAAGAGGCTCATAAGCACCGTGCTCGGACGTTAGTGCAAGCTGCTGAGGAGCTAACCATTCTCCATCTACCACTTTGGTGAACAGCAATTTGGACTGAGTATCCTCAGAGTATCTGAAAAAGTAATATTCGGTTCCATCAGGGGAAAAAACACCCGAATATTCGGACCAATCAGGATCAGAGATAAACCCCGGAGCAAAAATCTCTGGTTTCATTCCAGGGGGTTTTTGACCAAGATAGGCTACATACGATTGCGAAGTAGCGGTAGGAAGTATTTCAGCAGGTGTGGGTGCAAGTGTGTTTCTTCCATCACTACAACTCCCAATGGTGAGCACTACAAGAAGGAATAATCTGGCATCCCTAAGGTACTTGATGACGACACCTCCTCTTCTCGTCGAACCATGTAGTCAATCGAATGGCCG
>WVZH01000216.1:96635-97644 GCA_011772595.1 Anaerolineales bacterium | reverse complement strand
AGGGTGTACTCAATCCCTGTCGTCTCCTCGATCACCTCATCCAAGTCGAGAGCGATCGGAATATCATCAAATAATTCGGCAGTGACTTCCTCAAAAACATCTTCTTCGCGAAGGGTAAAGGTCTGAAGGAATACGAAGACCTGCAGCTCAGGATCGACGATCCCCAGGAGTTCAGCCTCAGATTCATCGATAGTGATGATATCCCAATCCGGGGGATATTCTAATGAGACTCCCATCGTGTTATTGACATAGATCCCCGGCTCGCTTTGAGGTTCGACGAGAGGACGCGCCGTCGCCGCTGGGATTGATATCGGTGGCGGCGTTGAGGGAGCAGCAGAGGATCGATCCGAGGTGGGCTGGATTGGCGTTAAGAGATCCTGCGCTTCTTTGTCCGTGCATGCTGTAATCACGAGGACTGACACACACAGGACCACAAACCGTCCAAACCAGCTCCGATACCGAAAGGTCATTTTCATCACGCGTTCCTTTCACCATCTGTGGATAGGGCCTTCCGGTCGCCAAAATTGCCTTCAATTTGAGGACCGGACCAATGAGCACATCAACCCGTTCTCCTCCGACGCAGGATACTCCAGCCTATTAGAAGTAGGACGACAGCCAACCCTCCCGCCACAAAGACACGCGTGCGCGTTGTGTTTGCTCGTTGTTGCGGTTCCAGCCTTTCAGAAGGTACAGACGTGGTGCTATCCGTTGGTGTTTGCGTAGCGATGTGTGAAGCAACTGTTTGTGGTGTCTCCGTGATCATGGTGGGACCTGTGATGGGAGGCAAAGTGGGAAACGACGTGCGCGTCGGAGTCGGTCCAACCGTGGGTATACTCTCCATAGGCGACGCTCCGACCCATTGACGCCATGCCGCCTCTAAGCCGTTGCGATCCATCCCATGCACTGCCAACAAGGCGCGATCTTCCGGCGCACCTTCCTCGAACATGTCAAGCAATTCGAGCATCTTCACTTGCCCGTACTCATCGATGAGGAATTCCACGAGGCTCAA
>WVZH01000216.1:43751-96600 GCA_011772595.1 Anaerolineales bacterium | reverse complement strand
AGACTATCTGTTTCGATCGCTTCCGAGATCAAATCAACATAATACGCTTCCATTTCACCTTCGGCATACATCGCCAAGCCCTCACCAAGCCAATTGGGCATGCTGTTAACGCAGGAGAAGGTATAGTAACCTATCAAAACATGTGAAAGTTCGTGCGCTAGAGCACGCTTTCCCCACTCCAATTGAAAAGGTGATATGCCGATGAGTACGGTGAGGTGGTCTGGAAACGCCAAGCCACCACTCCACTCGGGAGCGAAAAGCGTCGCCGACTGCATCTCGCCCGAACTGGCGTAGATGTATACCTGGATCTGATCCGCCACGCCGACGCCGGTTACCTGCTGTAGTTTTTCAAGCGACTCTTCGCCTGCGTCGATCAAACTGCGAGCAAAATCCATCGTTCCCTCATACCAATGGAGTTCAAGTGAAGCCGTTTCCAACACCCGCCAATTGACGGTGTCGTCGGTAAAAAGCAGCTCCTGTTCGGGAGTGCTCAAAACGTTGCCCGCCGCATCCTTGATATTCCAACGCCACCAGATCATCGTCCCAGGTGGGAGTGTGCCCCTCTGTCGCATGTTCCACTTCCATTCGACTTCAACCGAAGTGCCGGGTGTGAACTCGTCAGGGAGGGCACGCGTCAGGATCTCTCCGCATGCTAACGCGTCGGTGCCAATCTCGATCTCGACCGATTCAATCATCGACTCACTTGACGCTGACAAATAGAATTGAATAGCGTTCGGAAACTCTGGGATCGCTTCGTTGCGCGTTACCGTGATGCCCAACAAAAGCGTAAGAAATATTGTTGAAACGGCGGCACCACTCCCCAGTATGGAGGACAGACGGCGCGTCACTCACCCACCTCCTTCACCTATCAATCCACGATGTTATACGGGTAGCAACGGAAAAGGTATTTAGGTCAAAGAACTCATCCACCCTGCGTTGCTGTTGTGTTGAGATTGAAGGAAGATTCATTTGCCTACCTGTATGTAGCCGACCCTGATCAAGCAAAGATAAAAACACGGGACTCGTATGCGAGCCCCGAAGGATGGAGAAACCGAAACAGGAACAAACCTACTCGCTCTCAGTCATAGAACGTTCCCTTAATGCGTCGAGTTCAGCTTCCAGCTGGGCGACGCGAGAGGTGTAAGCCTCACGCACTTCATCTCGGAATGCAACTGCTCGCTCCTGCGCGCGGGCTCTTAACTCCTCACCAGAATACGGTGCCAGTAGAAGCGCAGTCACCGCGCCAACGAGCGCCCCGCAGAGGGTTCCTGCAAGAAAGTTCATGAAACGTCGCATCGTTCACCTCCTACGGATTGAATTATCGCACACAAGACCACGGAGTCCAAGATGCACCACTTCTTTTATGCGATTCATAGCGTGCTTTATAGTCTCACGTCGGACGACGTTAGGTGTTCGCGTCCCCCGCCATAAACTTGCTGCGATGGCATGTCGGAAGCTCCGTAAGGTGGGAGGCACGACATTCAAATGACTCATCTACACTTGAAATCAACAACCCGGAAGCTTTGAGCATCCGGGTTGTTTCGAGGAACAGTGGACCCGATAATGCGCAGATTTGGCTCCATGTGTAGATTATCAAAACCTCGCTCATTTTGGACACAACAGTCGATTCTGTTGCCAATCACGTAGCACCTACGTTATACTCGAGTATCACATTGTCTAGGAGAACCCTCGAGGCTCGAGGTAGGAACCGGGAGCTCCTCTCCCGGTTGTCCTTGCGTAATCCCTGTAAGGAGAGTCGCGTGCCAAAGATAACGATCGAATACTGTGCGGTCTGACACTACGCAGATCGTGCCATCGGTGCGATGGCCGAAGTGCTCAAAGCGTATGAGTTTAAGATTGATTCCCTTACTCTGATCCCTTCTGATGGCGGAAAGTTTGAAGTTGTGGTTGACGATACTTTGGTGTACTCCAAACTCCAAACAGGTCGACACGCTGAGCCTGGTGAAGTGGCGAAGCTCGTGGGGGAGAACTTGTAGGAGAACTAGACATTGACAAAGGTGAGGGGACGCGTTTTTTCCGGGGCCCGACCGACAGGAAGACAACACCTGGGGAATTATCTAGGGGCCATCCAAAATTACGTCGCGCTGCAAGATGACTACGATTGTATTTACTGCATCGTCGACTTGCACGCACTGACCACTTTGGAGACCACAAGCGAACTGCGTGCGAATACATACGAGATGGCCCTGGATTGGCTCGCCGCCGGACTACGTCCCGAAGAGACCATTCTTTTCGTTCAGTCCCACGTCCCGCAGGTGACCGAGCTCCATACTATCCTCTCGATGGTCGTCGGGCTCGGGAAGCTTACCGATTTACCTACGTTCAAGGAGAAAGCTCGCCAGCAACCCCACAACATTAACTATGGCCTCGTGGGTTATCCGGTATTGATGACTGCAGACATCGTTCTGTATAAAGCCGGTTTCGTGCCTGTAGGGATTGACCAGGCTCCTCATCTCGAGTTTGCGCGCGAAGTCGTTCGCTCGTTCAACTATCGTTTCCAGACGGATGTCCTCATCGAACCACAAATGAAGAGCACAGAAGTTCCCAAGGTGCTTGGAACGGACGGCCAAAAGAAGATGAGCAAGAGCCTGAACAACCACATCGAGTTGGCCGCCACACCCAAGGAAACCACCCAACGAGTCATGACCATGGTAACCGATCCACAACGTGAGCGGCGCTCCGATCCAGGTAATCCTGATGTATGCAATGTCTTCTCGATGCATAAGATTTTTTCCCCGAATGAAGAAGTCGAGATGATCAACGTCGAATGCAGGCAAGCTGGGATAGGATGCGTTGATTGCAAGAAGATATTCGCAAAGCACTTAAACGAACACTTTGTGCCCTTCCGTGAGCGTCGAGCTAATTTCGATAAGGATCCTAATTCTGTTTGGGACGCTCTCGAGGATGGCGCAACACGTGCCAGACAGATTGCTGGACAAACCATCTCCGAGGTGCGGGCTGCGGTAGGTTTACCTTGAGCCAGGCGAGAAGTTCCCTGGTGATCTGACTTGGTTGGTCACAAGTCAATATACATAACCTCGCAGTATCCTCTTCCGCCGCTTTGTGAGATCACACATACCGGTATTTCAACTTGGCTGTTTTTGCATGTTACCTTCAGCAGTAGTTAGAACTTAGCAATATTGAGAATGTCTGCGTAGAAAGGTTCGCAGAATGATTTTTATAAGCGGGTGGCGGCATTTGTAATCGCTGCTCTTCACCGGACATCTATTCATTATTGGCTTCTGACGACTGACTACTGATTACTAAATACTGATCAGAAGGATCATAAACATGCGAGTAGTACTTCAACGGGTTCGGCGCGGAAGGGTGTCTGTGGAGCATGAGACGGTAGCCGAGATCGGGAAGGGGCTTGTTATCCTGGTCGGCGTGGGGCTCGATGACACAGAAGACGAGGCCCGATGGCTGGCTGAAAAATGCGCCGTTATACGCGTTTTCGAGGATGAAGAAGGGAAAACCAACCTCTCTATTCAAGACGTGGGGGGCGAAGCGATCGTCGTCTCTCAATTTACACTACTGGCTGATACCCGTAAGGGTCGCCGCCCCAGCTTTATACGTGCGGCATTGCCGGACGTAGCCGAACCACTTGTGGAGAGCTTTGCCAGTCATCTCGCCGCTCAGGGTGTGCCCACCCAGAGTGGAGCCTTCGGTGCGCATATGCTCGTGGAAATCGACAACGATGGTCCTGTCACCATCCTCCTTGAAAGGAGTCCCTGACCGCAAGGAGCCAAGCCCCATGCCAACAAGTGCGTGACGGCAGGGCAATGTCAGCCACCCGTCGGATCGCAAGACCTGCGCATGATATAATTCCCTCGAAATCAGATAAAGATCGTACATATTAGAATTCCTTTAAGGAGGAATCCATGGACTTCGACTTTACCGACGCCCTACGTGCCATGGCCACCCTTTCGTGGATTGTTGCGTTTGGGGTAATCGTCCTGGCGTTTATCCGAGCCGCTCGCGGTCAACGCTTTCGATCCGCTGCTGGTTTGGTCATCGGCGCCATCGTGATCGCTGTCGTCCTAACCACATTAGGTGCCGGGTTGGTCTATATCCCTCCCGAAGAGCGAGGTGTGGTACTCTCCTATCTTGCGCCCGGAGGGTATCGAAGGAACTCCCTCAATTCCGGGACACATTGGGTGATCCCGTTCGCTGAAAGGGTTCAAACCTATCCGATTTCCAGCCAGACCTACACCATGTCTATCGCGCCGGAAGAGGGACAGGTTCAGGGGGACGACTCGGTTGCTTCTCGTACGTCCGACGGCCAGGAGGTGCTCATCGACGCCTCCGTCATCTTCAAGATCGACGCCAATCAGGTGATTCAGGTGCATATCGCCTGGCAAAATCGTTACGCAAACGATTTGGTGCGACCCCTGGCGCGGGGCATCATCCGTGACGAGGCCTCACAGTATCGCGTGGATGAGATCGTGAGCGCCAAGCGGGTTGAGTTGATCAGCGGTATACGCGAAACCATGAGGGCGAAATTCCAAGAGAATGGGGTGATCCTGGTTGATTTCGTGCTGAGAAACATTCAATTCTCGCCTGAGTACGCCGCATCCGTAGAGCAGAAGCAGATCGCCGAGCAACAAGCGCAACAGGCGGCCTTCGTCGTCCAGCAGCGAGAACAGGAGGCAGAGCAGGCGCGAAAGGTTGCGCAGGGTAAAGCTGACGCCGCCGTCATCGAAGCCGAGGGTAGGGCGAAGTCGCGCCTGATCGAGGCCGAGGCGGAGGCCAAGGCCCTCGAACTGATCGCTGCCGCCCTACGCGACAACCCCGAGGTGCTCACCTTCGAATACATCGACAAGCTTGCGCCGGGGATCCGGGTGATGTTGGTTCCATCCGATAATCCTTTCTTACTTCCCTTACCGTCGCTAGAAGCGGAAACACCAACACTCCTGCCAACGCCTGAAACACCTTCTCAGTAGGGTTAATGGGGAATCAAAAAAATCTTCCGCATGATTCATTATGCGGGAGATTTCCCTTTTCAATCCAACCGCGCCGCAAGCAGCGGTACGAGCATCTCATCCGGGCTGAGGCCTCCATGCCGTCCGATGAGCGGATTCTCCTTGAATGCCCACCACAGATACGCATCCTCATGGCTGACCGCTGCCAAGTCGCCCAGGCGACCCGGCGTGGCTCCCGCCGGTATCCCAGGACCGAAGAGACCGGCCTTCAACAGCGTCTCGGATGGGAATAAGCTGAACTTCTTGGGCCAGGTGTCTTCAAAATATTCCCGAACTGCCTCGACCTGACCTGGTTGGGGGTAAAGGAAGGAGAGACGATTCTCTCCGGTGGGGAGGATGTGCAGCCGCCTCGCCAATGCAGGGTGGTTACGCACTTCATATTGCGGATCGAGGGGTGTTGAGATCTGGCCATGATCCGAAATGATAAGAAGCAATGTCTGCTCCTTACTTGCACCCAGCGTTGAGGAGATGAAATGATCGTTCATCGCACGCAGAAAAGTCGTGAACTCCGCCCTGGCCTGTTCTGAATCCGGTCCGAATCGGTGCGAGAGGCCATCAACGCCTCCGTAGTAGACCCAGATAAGCCTACGGCGTTCAATCGGCGTACCCGCGAGTTCACGAACACCTATCCAGAGGTCCGATGGTGCGCCGAAACCATGGACATTCACACCTTCATAATGCATGCGCGAGAGGCCGGAATGGCGAATCGAATTTGCCAGGAAGCCGTGCGCTGTGATGCCTGCGTCCTTCAATTGAGGACCGAGCGTGGGCACCGGCAATGCGCTCTCAGGTCGGAAACCCGCTCGATAGAGCAAGCCTGCACTCCCATCAAAAACCATAGGGGAATGGGTGATCATGTTGGCGACAAGACCGTATTCTCGCAAGAACAACTCGTAGCCCAGGATACCGTGCTCGCTTGGGCTTCGTCCGGTCCATAAAGTTGTCAAAGCGGTACAAGTGGTGGAGGGGACAGTGGAAGTCAGCGCGCCCAATATCGTGGATTCGGAATTCGGATCCAGGGTCGGGACGACCCCATCGAACCAAATCAAGAATCTACGGAGTGATACAGCATCGATGAGCACATACACCACCTGTCGCACCCCGTCTGCAATGGTATCAAGCTGTGGTAAGTCAATGGGTGGGTGAGATAGGTCAGGACCGCCCAGCCAGCGAGACAAACTGGCAGGCAAGTTCAGGATCGAAAGACCGCCGTATACCGGATGGACAGCACCTGGTCCCAATTCGAGTTCGGGTAAGCGGTGAGCCTCGATTCGTGAAAGGAGTTGCTCGACCAGGTCGGTCATAGGCTCATCCNNATGGCACGGATATCCTCAGCGGTCGGCAGGTTATGTCCTGTCCCAAGCTTCTCCACCTTCGCCGCCCCTGTGGCGTTCGCCAATCTACCGGTCGCTTCGAGGTCCATCTTGTTCAAATAGGCATACATCACTGCCGCGTTCAGACTGTCACCGGCACCGGTGGCATCGCGCACCTGGACTGGGAATCCTGGCGCAATGTGTTCCCCCTCTTCCGTCAGGAAGAAGCATCCCGCTGCGCCACGTTTGATCACCACCATGCCTGGGCCTTTCCCAAGAATTTGACGCGCGGATGCCAGGGGATCATCCTTGCCTGACAGCTTCCTGGCCTCAGCTTCCGTGGCCAGGAACACATCTGTGAGTTCCAGCGCCTTACCCCACCAACCAGAATCAACAGCAGGATTCCCAGGACCGGGATCGAAAAACACGGGCACGTTGGCTTTCTTAGCAACGCGCATTCCCTCCAAGATGATTTTGGGAGTCCAATCATACTCGGCCCAACCACCAGTGAACACAGCATCCGCACCCTCGATAGGCACTCGCCATCCATCGGGAAAGCGTTTCAATTGCAAACTACCACCATATCCCAGATACGCGGGCTCACCTTGTCCGTCGACGACAACACCGGCAACGGGTGTCTCAGCACCAGGGGTGATGCGCACACCTGAAATGTCAATTCCTTCACGCTCCAGACCTTCGAGCACAACCCGACCAAAACGGTCGCTCCCAATCTCCCCCAAGCAACCAACCCGCAAACCCAATCGCGCTGCGGTGATGGCCACATTGGTGGCCCCTCCTGGGCCAATTTCCAGATATGTGGCACGCTGGATGTCGCCTGCTTGAACGGGGAAATGAGGGATGTGAAGACTTAGATCAGCGATGAGGTCCCCTAGAACTATGATCATGTTTCCCTCTCTTAAGCCCTGCGTTGCACGCACCATGCCTCGACGAAGTTCTCTACAGTTCGTGGACTCGATGGAAGATCGAGCGCCTTCGCAAGACGCACCATCTGCGGTGCTTCCACTCCGGCTTCGTGCAAGACCTCCTCATGTGACAACACTCTTTCTGCAGGACCGTCAGCTAGAACTTGCCCTTGCGATAGAACGATGAAACGTTCGGAGTGTTCCGCACAAAAATCTAAATCGTGCGAGATCGTGATCACGGTTCGGCCTTCGGACTTCAACTCCTCCACGAGACGACCGATGTGTCCTACCGCTCGAGAATCCTGACCTGTAGTGGGTTCGTCGAAGATCACGATAGGTGTCCCCATGGCTAACGTCGCAGCGATGGCAACGAGCTTTCGTGTCGCCGCGTGAAGATCATATGGATGGTGCTCTGCCAATTCTTTAAGACCAACCTGGGCAAGCGCCTGATCCGTACGCACTTCGACCTCCTCGGCATTTAAACCAAGATTGCTCGGACCGAAAGCGACCTCTGCTCGCACACTCCGCGCGAAGAGCTGGTCATCCGGATTCTGAAAGACAAATCCCACACGCTTCGAGAGCTGCCCGACCGTGTGTTCTTGGGTGTCCCAATCGCCAATCAAGACGCGACCCTCGGTTGGCTCAAGCAGACCATTCAAATGCTTGGCAAGTGTGGTTTTTCCGGCGCCGTTCTCGCCGATAATCGCCACCGCCTCCCCGCCCATGATCTTCAAGCTGACTTCTTTAAGCGCAATTACGCCGGAGGGGTAATTGAAGGAAACGCCCTCGATAATCGCGTTCATCGGAAGGTATCAACCGCTTCTTCGAGCGTGACGGGCAGCATCCGGTCACGACCGATCGCACCGCGTTCTTGGGCCAGGCTTGCCGCTCGAGTGTAGCGAGTTTGCCTCACCCCGTAGCGCTCCATCAATGGGGAGGCGAGCACTGTTCGTGGCGGCCCGTCAGCAACAATGCTTCCTTCAGCAAGTAGGATCACCCGATCGGCAAATCCTGCCAGCCACTCCAACTTATGCTCGACAAGCACCACGGTGATCTCCCCCTCCTCACTCATCGCGTGTAACGACGCAAACAATTCGCGTGTTCCAACGGGATCTAATTGGCTGGTGGGCTCGTCGAGCACCAAGATCCTCGGGCGCATGGCGACCATCGCCGCAATCGCCAATCGTTGCTGCTGACCGCCGGAGAGCGCAAAGGGAGAGCGGTCTGCAAGATCCTTCAAACCCATCAAATCCAACGCCCACGCGACACGTTTAAACATCTCCTCGCGCTCCATCCCCAGGTTTTCGAGCCCAAACGCAACCTCTTCCCGCACGGTAAAACGCGAGCCCGTGATTTGATTGAAAGGATTCTGGAAGACTAGACCAATCACCCCTGCGAGCTCATACAATGGGGTATTCGCGACGTCTTTCCCTGCAATTGAAACCTGACCCGTCAGGTTCCCCTTGTAGTAATGCGGGATGAATCCTGTAAGCGCGTAGCAAAGTGTCGACTTCCCGGCCTCGTTTGGCCCCACGACGCCACAAAACTGACCTTTCGGGATACGAAGATCGATCTCCCGCAACACGATTTGATCCGAGTTGGGGTAGCTGTAGGACAACGATTCGACGCGTATCATGTCAAGAAAAAACTCACAAGCGGAATCCCTATCAAGATGATGATCAATACCAGCAATCCCCAACGAGCTGCCGCTTGAATCGACGTATCCTCCAGTCTTGTAAGGTTAGTTCGGGGACCCGGGCGGCTAAAGGCACGCGCCTCCAAGGCGATGGCGCGCTCATCCAACTCCAGGATGCTGCTGAGGATCAAGGGAGCGATGAGGGGAACTAAGATCCGCATACGATGAAGTAGTGATCCTTCCGTCTCCAGCCCACGCGAACGTTGCGCATCTAGAATCACCTCGGCTTTGCTTTGGAAACGCGGGATGATCTGTAGGGAGGTCAAAATGATGTAGGCGATCTCCCTGGGCAAACCGCGTTCGATCAACGCCAGCATGAGATTGTCTGGGCGCGTGACGATCATCAAGAGCGTCGCCGCGCCCAACCATACCAAAATACGTGCGCTAAACCTCGCTGCCAGCCATACGCCCTCCAGCGTGTACGTGAAAGGGCCTACTGTGAACAAGACGCTCTCTCCAGGCGTGAAGAAACCCTGGATCAAGAACAGAGAGAGAGCGAACGGCCAGATCAAGAGCGCGTTACTTTTCAAAAAGGGTTTGAACACTAGCCCCCAGGCGGCTAATGGGAGAAGCCCAATAACATAAAAACCTAACACCAGCCAGATGTTTGGGAGGGTAGCAGCAGAGACGAGGAAAAAGCCGGTAAGGGCTAATTTGGTGAGAGGGTGTAAGGCGTGTAACCCACTTGGTCGGTGAAGATACAATGTCGGTGTGCTCATGTGCTTGTGAGTATATGATAAGCCTGCAGATTAAAAAAAGCTGTTTCAACAGCGATACACGGACAACGGAATGTGACCTTTGCTACATCGATTGCGAGCCGAAGGCGAAGCAATCTCCTTGTTGTGGATTGGAGATCGCTTCGCCGGGAAGTTCACCCCGAGCTTGACGAAGAGCTCCCCGCAATGGCACTACGGTGATTTTCTATTCATCACCAACCACGTGCATGGAATTTAAAACAGTCTTTCTTAATTCTGGTACTTCGGGATGCTCTACGTTCCCAATGGCACCTCACTCACCCGAGAAACGAGCCTTAAAGCGCTCCGGTAACGCGAGCAGGATGGCCCAGATGATGAAGAAAGTCACTGCCTTATCGATTGGGTCCGAGACGACGCCTTGGGCCATGTTTGCGCCGAGCATGTCGAGACCTGCAGCCCGGAACATGCCGACCAGCGCATCAGTGCCTGCGCCCGTCACACCACCAAACACATAGGCGGCGATGGGCGCGGACAAAATGGCGGCGATCACCCCTGTGATCAAGCCGGCGACGATGGATTTCCACCAAACCTTCATCCAATCGCCAGTACGGAACACACCCGCCAAGGCGCCGATGATGGCCGCAACCCCTGCCCAGGCGACCGCCTCCGGGAAGAGGCCGGTGATCGTCCAAATAAAGTTGGCCAGGAATCCTGTCAGCGCCCCAGCCCAGGGTCCCACGAGGACTCCGACGAGCACCGTGCCGATCGAATCTAGGTAGAGTGGCACCTTAAGTGCGAAAGGAATTTGACCTATTGCTATGTTGATGGCGATGGCAACCGGGATCAGGACCAGCGTCAGTGTTGTGAATTCACGTCGAATTCTGTCCATCGTAATCCTCCTCCTTGCTTGTGCATTAATGAAAATATACGCCATCGCTGGCTCCGTGTCTAGCCCAACCGCGAACCCTCAGTATGAAGAAAGTGAGCAAACACTTGTCGAATCTACTTTCACCCAACTGTATTAGACTGTTGAGTAGGTCTTTCCAGCGCCAATGGCACAAGACTTCCGAAGTATGAAAGACTTCGGAAGTCTTTATTTTGATCCACCACTTCCTGGAAGCTATTCAATACCCCTGCGCGGAGACAGCCACATGGGTACTTGAATCCATTTCCTATACAAGTTATGAATCACTATCGGTTAGTCATCGAAAGACGGAGGCGAGCGGCGCAGACGCTTGATCTCCGAGCGACGACGCTTGGCCTGCAATCGACGTTGTTTCGAAGCCAACGTTGGCTTGGTCTTCTTGCGGGGCTTGGGTTTCTCCGTAGCCTGGCGGATCAATTCCACCAGTCGATCGATCGCATCCTGGCGATTGCGAGATTGTGTGCGGAAGCGACGCGCGTTGATGATCAACACCCCCGACTCGTTGATACGATTGCGGGCAATGCCAATCAGCCGTGCGCGCACATCCTCAGGCAGCGACGGCGACCCGTGTACATCGAATCGCAACTGCACGGCCGTGGCAACCTTGTTGACCTTCTGGCCGCCAGGGCCAGCAGCGCGAACGAATTCAAATTGAAGTTCACTTTCATCGAGGGAAAGAGCGGGCGTAACATCGATCATGAACCAAGCCTAACAAAAGGCCCGATCCTATGCAAGGTCAGTTAAGATATCCCTCCTTCCGATCGACATTCCAAAGCATGTTTCATTACCAAATCAGTTCAATCCTTCACCACTCACGTGCTTTCGCTTCCTCAACGAGTACCCCAAATGCCTGCTTATCCTCACCTGATCCCTCGTACGTCCGCAGTCCGAGGGTGCGTAAAAACTCGGCAAAATTGAACGCCGAGAAACCATAATACGCCTCCATCTCCTCCACGGAGGATTGAGGTACGTCTGTCAACCAGGTGAACGAGACAACGTGGATTTGATCAGCATAGGCATCCCAGGTCCTGAACACCTCACGCATAAAATCCGCCTGCTTCGATTCTGAACTGTTGAGCGCTGCGCTCGTTGGGTATCCGACTTCCAACATATGAATCGTCCGGCCTTCATATGCCGAAACGAGTGCCTGGAAGTCCTCCCACACAACACGTGGATTCTTTACCGCGAAATCACCCCCAAGTGGATAGTATGTCACCAAAATCACGTCGCTTAACTCGTTGAGCGATCTCAAATACGATTTTGGAGGACCCAACAAACCATCGAGTTGCGCCTTAGCGCCCACCAGCAGACCAGGACGTTGTGCCCGTGCATAAGCCGACACAGCCTCGTAAAAGGCTTGATACTGCCTCCACAGCTCCGGGTCGGTCCCCAAATAAGCGTCAATCTCGTTCCCGATTGAAAGGGAAAGCAATTCCAAGTCCGGGATTTGGTCAAAGACGTAATCCAGGAGTTTTTGATAGCGCTGGATCACCTCCGGATCGTCAAAAGGTTTATTTGCCAGATCGGAAGGCACACAATTTATGTTGGTATCGATCAGACCGATCATCAGCGAGATGACGACATCCTCCACAGCACCGTAATAAATATTTGCGATTGCCAACCAATTTGGATCGGGGTCGTAGACGCCCGGAGCGGATTCAATGTCGTCCCAGGCGACAGACAGGCTGATCTCACGCGCACCCAGCTCGTAAACCATCGTGAAGGCTCGATCGTAGTCGCCATCCTCAGGTACGCTGATGTCAACGCCCAGGTATCGATGCTTTCTCTGCGTCGTTCCACCCTGGCGAGAAGCTGTGGGAAGGACATCGGGATTGCTTGTAGGGCCGGGACTTTCGGATTCCTCACAAGCTGTCGCAGCAAAGAACAGAAAGAACAACAACGCTCCGAATGCCCATTTGTTCACGTTCATCGGGATCCAGCTTCTAAGGTTATATCGAGACGGGAGTAAACTTCCAAATCAACCGCTCCAGTCCCGCAAAAAAGACTATGCTACTTTAGATACAACGATAAGAATTGAAAAGTTGCGGTTCAAGCTGGAGATGTCCTGCTTCAGGGGATCGTGATCTGGGAGGGATCGAAATCCGGTGATGGAAATTTCATGTCGAATTCCTCAAGGGTCTCGACGATGATCGTTCCCACCACTAGATTACGGTACCATTTTCGGTTAGCGGGGACGACAAACCACGGGGCCCATGATGTGCTTGTTTTACTCAGCATATCCTCATAGGCTTTCATAAATCGAGGCCAAAGTTTACGTTTCTCTAAATCGTCAGGGTTAAATTTCCACTGTTTATGCGGTTCATCCAATCGGGCCTGCAGGCGCGTTTTCTGCTCTTCGAGATCGATGTGCAGGTAGAATTTCAAGATCGTTGTGCCCTCTTCCACCAGCATGCGTTCAAACGCGTTGATCTGATCGTATCGCTTTGACCATACTTCTTCAGGAACCAGACTACGTACACGCACGACCAGTACGTCCTCGTAGTGGCTGCGATTGAAGATGACGACCTCACCCCGCCCCGGAACGCACTTGTGAACTCGCCATAAATAGTCGTGACTCAATTCCTCTGGCGTTGGTTTCTTGAAGCTCGCCACGCGTACACCCTGAGGGTTGACCCCGTCAAATACGTGCCGGATGACACCGTCTTTACCACCTGTATCCATTGCTTGTAGCACGATAAGCAGCTTATGCTTGCCTTCAGCGAAGAGTAACTCTTGAAGTTCCTCCAGACGAGCATTCAATGCATCTATCTTTTCACGCCCATGCTCCTTATCGATAGGGAAGGCGCTCTTATCATTTGGATCCCACAAACGCAGATCGATCTTACTTCCAGATTTTACACGGTATCGATCCATCAAATCCCTCCCAAGATTTTGAACGCGAATTATGATCGTAAACACGATGTATTGATTTGCGGAGATCTAGTCACCAGGCAAGTAGCGAAGTCCTGATGTTTTCAAAACGTCATTCTACTTTACTAGGCATTTGATGGTCTGATCTTCAAGGTTGCGGGGACGGAGGGTATTATTCATAAATCTCGATCTGCTCGAGGTTCTTCCACGTGTTCTGCGAATACCAGATTTCAGCAAATTCCTGGATGGACGTTTTCTCCCGCTCCCTCATGACCTCCAAGACTGGTTTTCTTAACAACTGCTTCAGTGATCGAAAAGCTACTCCATCTTTGTTGGCAAGATTCATGGCGATGATCATGGCTTCCTCGATCAGCCGATCACGAGGGACGATTTGATCGACGAGGCCAAACCTTAGCGCTTCCTCCGCGACGTACATATCACCAGAAAGAAGGATCTTCTCCGCGATCCTCAGACCGACACACGCTCTTAGCATCTCAACACTCCCGGCGAAAACGGATGCGCCAAAGGTGATTTCGTTCAGTGATATCTTCGCTCTTCCTGTCGTCATGAGACGATAATCACAAGCCAGGGCGATCATACAGCCTCCAGCGATGGTGTGCCCGTTCAACGCCGCGATCACCGGTTTCGGATAAAGATAAAGATATGTGTAAAGATCTGTGAACATGGTCAAGAAGACTTCAAAGGCGTCCTGTGAGAATTTCAATAGACTGGGGATGTCAAAACCGAAGGAAAAGAACTTACCCCTACCCGTCAATACGACGGCTTTTACGCTCGGATCCTCCTCATGATCATTAAGAGAAGTTCGAAGTTCCTCTACCATTTTTGCATTCAGGGCATTGACCTTGCCCTTCTGCAAGACTAACGTTGCAATCCCCTCTGAGCTGGAAACTTGGATGTGCTCCACGATCCCCTCCTTCCCGTCCCGACCTCCCTGGCCGCATAGAAACTACATCTGCTCCTCTCATTCTACCCCTCGAAGTCAAGTTGTCGACAAGGTATGAGCACTGGACTATGCCTGTCACAGCGACCACCTTGATCTTTGCGCCCGGTTCGCCATGAGAGTATGTGGATGCTGTGGATCTGATCGGATTGAATCGAGAATCTTTCAATAATCGGTTAAATTCATGGTAATAGTCTTATTACCGATGTATCCATTAGCTAAAGTATGGCAATGAAAGTCTGGACCGACCGCAAATCAGAAGACCAAGATCATAACCGAATTGGAGGAAATCTTGTTTAGACCAACTACACACCGCATCACGTTTGCTCTTATCCTACTGCTACCAACGGGAGCATGCCAACAAACCAATCCGAGCGTAGACTCCGTCTCGGATCCAGCTACTGCGACTCCCGCCGCGGTGACTGAGTCCGAGGAGGCTCTACCCGCCTCAGGAGACCCTTCGGTCGGCGGGCAGAAAGAATTTCACGGCACCTACGTGCTGGAAATCGTCCCCGAAGAGACTGAGGCGCGCTATATCGTCGAAGAAGAATTCTTCGGAAAAGGATTCAACACAGCAATCGGCGTGACAAACGTCATCGAAGGCGAGTTAACCATCAACATCGATGGGGTGCCAAGCGTTGAAGGCGGTGAAATACGCGTCGATTTGCGAGGTCTGACTAGCGATGAAAGGCGTCGCGATAATGCCATCCGTCAGCGGTGGCTGGAATCGAATTCCTATCCGCTCGCCGTTTTCGTTCCTACAGCCGTGGAAGCGTTTCCCGTCGACTTTGGTTTCAACGAAGGGGAGGAGGTTGAGTTCAAACTACTGGGTGAAATGACA
This sequence comes from Anaerolineales bacterium, assembly GCA_011772595.1. The sequence goes on along the minus strand of WVZH01000216.1, from coordinate 81,372 downwards.
ATCCACGATGTGACGCATTCGTTGACCTTTGACGTGCTCGCTGTTGGAAGTGGAGATTTCCTTCGTGGTTTAGCGAAGACCGAATTTTTGATGACCGACTTCGGCTTCGATCCTCCCTCCATCGTCAATATTCTTGCCGCGGAGGACGACGTAATAGTCGAGTTGGAATTCACACTGCACAATCAAGGATAATTAGCGACCAACGGGTTGTCACCGCGCAAACACACTAATCTCCGCTACCGATGATGACAATGCAGGGGCGGACGGCTGTCCGCCCCTGCACGTAGATTAACTACTAGCATGGCCGAATCATAGGGGCCACCCACCGAGTCGCCCCTGCAGCCCTTCCCCGGATTCTCACTCGACGCTTTTTTCCATCTTCCCGGAATACTTACCATACCGCGCCGCACCGTTGAGTTTCGCCCGGTGGTAAAACGCTTTTTGGCCAGCGGCCACGTTCTCCGCTTTGCCTCCCCAAGATTTCAGAGTCGGCGCTTGTAATGCCCGACCATATGAAAAGCTGAGTTCCCAAGGATGTTTGCCCATGGCGTTCATGGCATTGAGATTTTCAGTCGCCTGTTCAGGTGTCTGCCCACCAGACAGAAATACCACGCCAGGAACTGCGATCGGTACTGTGCGGTGGAATGTCCTGACTGTCGCCTCGGCGATTTCTTCCGCGCTGGCCTGGACTTTGGCACCTTTCCCGGAGATCACCATGTTGGGTTTGAGTAACGTCCCTTCGAGAACAACACGTTGATCGAAAAGCGCCTCGTAAACCTGTTGCAGTGTTTCCGCAGTCACATCCTCACAACGCTCGAGATCGTGATCTCCGTCCATCAAAACTTCAGGTTCAACGATGGGAACCAACCCTGCCTCCTGGCAAAGCGCGGCGTATCGGGCGAGCGCATGAGCATTGGCATCGATGCAACCTCGTGTCGGGATACCTTCCCCGATGGTGATCACCGCCCGCCACTTGGCGAATTTGGCGCCCAACTTGCGATACTCCTCAAGCCGATCACGCAAACCGTCCAGACCTTCCGTGACTTTTTCGCCAGGGAAACCAGCCATGGGTTTGGCCCCTGTGTCCACCTTGATCCCGGGGATAATACCTTTCTTCGAAAGCAACTCCGGAAAGGGCACGCCATCCACGGACTTCTGGCGAATGGTCTCATCGAAAAGGATAACTCCGCTGATGAACTCCTCGACGCCCTTTGTCGTAAACAACATCTCACGATATGAGCGGCGATTTTCCTCCGTAGATTCCACACCTATGCTGTCGAACCGCTTCTTGATGGTGGGAGAGCTTTCATCGGCGGCAAGAATACCCTTTCCCTCGGCGACGATCGCTAATGCGACAGATTCTAGATCATGCGTAGACATGGTAACTGGACCTCCCAATAGTAATCTGTACAAATTTACCCTTCGCGGTGTAGGAACTGGTCTCGCGCTGTCATTGTAATCCCATCAACGGAATTTCTTAGGGTAATCGAAAAACGCCACTTTTCCACTCCCTTCCGAAACTTCGCCCCAAGACAAAACATCAAAATCGACACAGAAGACCCCACTTGTTGGGATGTTATCGACGTCATACTCGGTGAGAAAATTGGCTAGATCCGTAAACCCTGGGTTGTGACCGAATAACATGACCTCAGCATATACGTCGTCGAGGTAGCGAATCAAATCGAGCAATTCATGCGCACTTGCCATATAAAGTTCAGGAAGTGTGACAATCTCTTCGAGAGGGTATTCGATTTCCTCGGCAATAATCTTGGCACTTCTTAGTGCCCGCTTCGCTGGACTCGATAGAATGATATCCGGGAAAACACCTCGCTCCATGAGCAGTGCGCCCATAAAAGGTGCATCCCGTTTACCACGCTTGTTCAATGGGCGATCGAAATCTGTCAAACCCGGATTTTTCCAACTTGATTTCGAATGCCGGACCAGATACAACCTTTTCATATGGCTTCGAATCAATCAGCTTCCTTGATTTCGCTTTCTAGTGCAGAGAGCCAGTCCAGCACCTCCCCCAATCCCGAATCAATCCCCTCTAGATGGCTTCTCTCATGCAACACGAAACGGCGATAAGGAGCGAGCGCCTCTCGCAAGCGCCCAATCGAACGGTCCAATTCACGCTTGAAACTTTCACGCAACACACGCCTTAGTTGTGAACGCAAATCTCCCACCTTCTGACGGAGTTCTTTCTTCGCCCGACCGCGCCTGAAGGGAATGATCGCAAATCCTAAGATACCGAGAACACCTGCCGCCAGTAGACCTGTAGCGTCAGCCGTGGCGCCCACAAGAAGCGCTTTCAGCACCAAGCCCAGACCAATGGCGCTGATCTCCACCAACCCTACCATGGCGATCGACTCCTGAACAGTCGTCACGAGACGTACGGCTTCCGCCTCACGGTCGTACGTACTGATGACTCTTTCGGCTCTCACACCCAGGTTGTCCAGGAGTTGTCGTCGGTTATATGCAAACCCGCTCGAGGCTTCTTCGGCCGCGGCTCGCAGGGTTTCCGTTTCCCGACGACGGCTCAACTCATCGGCCATTAGGCGCCACTGACGCAACTCGCGTTCAACCAGCCAGTCGATGATCTCCTGAACATCGACTGCGATCTTCTCCGGTGTGTCTCCCACGACTTCGTCTTCAAATGCCTTGCGCAGTACGCCACCCTTGAGCATCTCACGTACCTTAAACAAACGCATTCGATCGTCAAGAAATTCCTCGCCACGTAAACGCATCTCGAGCAACTCGTTGTCGATACTCAGGAGATGTCGCTCGAATTCGGCATCGGTATCCTCTGCGTATAGTTCCAGATGCTGCTCCACCTTCTCCAGAACTTGCACATCGTCGGATAAAATGTTCAATCGCTCCGCAGCAAGTTCGTGATATTGATTGCCGATTTTGCGTGCCACCCCCAACGGGCTGAGAAGTTTCAAGCGAATCCGATCCTGTTGGGTCAAACTCTCCATGAGGTAATTGCGGAACCTCATGAAACCTTCTGCTTCGGAGAGGGCGTCTTCCTCACCCCCGTTAAGCGAAGCTCGAAGGGCACGTCTCGCCGAAACAGAAAAGATCTGGGGCATAAGACCGAGAAGGGTGTGTGCCTGATCGCGCACGAACTCTTGCACCTCATCCACGGCGTCCTGATTATCAAGAATGTCCACTTTGTTGATCACTACGGTAATCTTCTTCCCCCACTTCTGAATGTGTTCCAGGAAAACTCGTTCACTCTCCGTGAAAGGACGATCGGCTGAGGTCACGAAGATCACCAAATCGCTGCGGGGGATGAAATCTCGCACGATCGACTCGTGACGTCTCAACACAGCATTGGTTCCAGGGGTATCGACGACGTTGATCTCACGCAAGAATTCGGCGGGATAGCGTAGCACGCGCACGTCCTCGGCGGCGAACTCGGATGGTCCAGTCTCCCCGTAACGCACCACATAAATTCGATCGGTGGTCGGCGTGACCCCCTCAGTGAGATAGTCCTTCCCCAAGAGCGCATTGATCAACGCGGATTTTCCGCTGTTAAACTCCCCTACGACCACAAGGAGGAAAAGCTCATCAAGCTGATGCAGGGCTTGACGCAGATGATCCAGATCGGCGGCGTCGGTCTCCCAGTCACTCAGGAGGGAGATAAGCTGTTGGATCTGTCTTTTCTCCGCTTCCCAAATCTTAGCCTGGTGGTCATCCAAGAGGGATGGGAAAGTCATACAAAGCTCCTATCCATGATCCAATCCACGATCGCTGTGTCCACTGCGAAGCACTCTCAAAGGATAAAACTCTCGTATCCGATTTCTAACACTACACCTCTATTGTATCGTGCTATAGCGTACTTCTTGGAGTAGAAAATATAGGAAACCAGCATCATGGATTATGGTACAGTCTGGAAGCGGTAGATCGCCGGTTGCCAGGTGTGTCGCGTAGTTCCAATCACCATGAGAACCGCTTCATCGTACTCACCGCCCAGGTTCAGGTCGATTTCCGCGTGGCGTTTTTCGTCGAGGGGCATCTCGCGCACGCGCGTCTCGGCGCCTGTTTCGACCAGTAGCACGCGATAAGTCTGCGGCAATCGGTTGAACAGACGCACGAACCCCTCGGCTTCCCAACCATCATCTTCGGACTCAAAATCCTCTTGATATCCGATCGCTTCGATGACTAAATCATCAAGCAGGAGGCCTTCGCCATTAACCGCAGCATCGGTGACGTACTCAAAGCGGAGCAACACCTCTTTACCGGCAAACTCCGATAGGTCAACCGTCTCTTGAATCCAGATCGGCGAACTCCTACCGCCGCTGTACCCGGTGTATCCCCAACCGTACGAATTTCCAGTGGGGTTGGTGTCCGTACCTGAAGGCGTGGTGAGAATCTGCCAACTTTCACCACCGTCGATCGAGGCTTCTAAGTACACGTAATCCCAATCTTCTTCGATATCATACCAGACCCAATAACTGAAGGAGACTTCACCGGTCACGTCCCGAAAGTCAAAGGCACGTGTAAGCCTCATATCCGATGTATCCCCGCGCTGAGACCAGTATGCGTATGATCCCGAATGTGGATCGGCAGGGACGACGCGTACGATGTCCATTCCATCAAAAGTCAAGGTGTGCTGACCCTGGCAATAAAACTGGATGTAATCCAAGCCGTACTGTCCCACTTGCCGGGTTTGTTCCTCAAAGGGACACTCGTGAAACTGGTCGGATATGGCCGGACGTGGTGGATCATAAGACTTGAAGCCGAATTGTCCATCATCCACGGTGATATCCTGCACCCAAAGCGCTACCCCCCAGTCGGCGTAGACGGTATCCACAGTGATTGGCTCCCCCGATTGCAAGTCGAGGATGCCTAGGGATTTGAGCGTTTGATCGATCGAGGTCAATCCGTTGGCGGGATTGGCGACAGCCGATTGAGTCGCTTCCGCACCGAAACGATCGAAAAAGTAGGTCACAAACAGAAACGCCTGTCCATAATGAGGTGCAGTGTCACCCGGACCGGGCCAGAAATCCAGCGTCTGATCCGGATCGCTGGCGAACACATAGTCGAAACCGCCAATGTCGTAGCCATTTAAAAGAACTGCTAATTCCGAAAAGCCCTCGTTCAACCACGAACTCTCGTTGCTGTCTCGGGACCAGTGGATCATGTGTTGAAATTCATGGGCCAGGACGCCGCGGGTGTAATCCGCCCAAAGGTATTGGTTATCAGCGTTGAGATAAAACATCTCATGGCCGTTGGAATATTGGTGTACGAGAGGGGAATACTCGTCGTTAGGTCCGAATTGACCGGCGATCGCTGCCCCTAGCCCACGTGTGTACAGGATGTAGAGATGTGGATCACCATCCACACCGGGCGTCCATTCGCTTCCGAAAAAGGCACGATTTGTTGGGTAGATGTTTTCCTCGAAATCCTCCACCAGGTTGGCGACGTCCTCAAGTTCGTATTCCACCTCCGTCTCAACCCAGAAGTAAACGTGATCCGAGATGTAAACCAACTCGGCCGAAATCTGAAAATTGTGCATCTCGACACTGTCCAAGACCCAAAACGTCTCAACCGTCCCCACAGAAAGAGGTTGCGCACTTTCGGCCAACAACTTTGGGACCTCCTCCAGTCCTTTGAGTCGTTGGGCGAGGGAAATCGGATCGTTTATCGGCACGACGGTGTCTGAAATCAACTTGAGCGATTCGGCTGCCAGATCCATTTCGGTTCCTGGTTCATCTGAGAGCATCTCCGGTGTCGAGGGATCAGCCACTTCTCCTGGCGCTTCTGCATCCTGCGTCTGGCTGCTTAAAGTACCCACCTCCTGCGAGAGCATGCGCCCGATGACAGTTCCGATCGAGCTGACACCCAAGACACCCACAGCGAGGCACAAACATACAATCACCGTTGTCACCAATCCCACAGCAAACCACCAAGCCGTGGGCTTTTCTCTTGTTTCCATCTACACCTCCAAGAAAACCTTCCCAAGCAGAAAATTACGATACTAAAGAAGGCCTAAAAGCGAGAGAGGGAACGGAATGCGATGTGTTATCGATTACCGCCCCCACTTATTCCTTTTTCCCAGCTGGTGATTAATCTTTCCAGCATGGTCATTATATCGGATTCGTTATGGCGGGCTGTGTGTGAGGGTTCGATCACCCGGGAGGACGATGGGAAGCTGCACAGTGAAGCGGCTACCGCTGCCGACGACGCTCTGGGCTACGAGACGCCCTCCGTGCGCCTGTACAATCTCTCGCGATATCGCCAATCCCAGTCCAGCACCACGCTTTTGCCCTCCAGCCCGCGCCTTATCCAGTTGGTAAAAACGCTCAAAAATGCGTGAAAGCTCGTCGGCGGGGATTCCACGCCCCTTATCGTCAACGTGTATAGATACCCAACCCGTTCCGATTTCCCCTCGAAGAGTCACTTTGGTCCCTTCAAGAGTATGTTTGATGGCATTGTCGATCAGATTGGTAAACACCTGTGCCAAGCGATCCCCATCACCGATGATGATTGGGAGGGGGGGAAGCTGGTTATCCAGACGAACATCCTGCTCCACTGCACGTACCCCCAATCGTTCCACAACACCGTGCACCAGCGTTCCCAGATCTACCGGCTGGCGCTCGAAGGCTACTTGCCCTGAGTCGATACGAGCAAGATCGAGTAAATCCTCCACCAATCGTCTTAAACGATCAGATTCGTCGTAGATGACCTGCGCTGCATGCATTCTTTCCTCGGCACTCTCAATCGTGCCATCCAAGATAGCCTGTGCGAAACCCTGTATGGACGTGAGCGGCGTCTTTAATTCATGGGATACGTTTGCCACAAAATCTCGCTGTGAATTTTGGCTGGCCTGGACACGACGCACCATTTCATTGAAAGCCACCGCCATGCTTTCCGCTTCGGCAGGTCCTGAAACATCAATCTTCTGATGGTAATTCCCCGATGCGACGGCGCGCGCTACGTGCGCAGCCTTACCGAGCGGCGCCGCAACCCAGCGGGCAATCAGCCATGCCAGGATTGCAGAGACGAGCAGTGCCACGAGGCCCGCCCTCAACAAGGGAATCAAGAGATCATCTCGCCATATGGAAAGAGCACGCAGGGTAGGCCTCGGTGAGGCAAAAATCACCCAACGTTGTTCGTTTATCGGCGAGGAGACATACAGCCACGTCCCAGAACCTCTGTCGCCAAACCGACCCGACAGACCATCTTCACTGCTCATGATCCTGTTAATGACATCTTGAGGTAGCTTTCCCTTTCCCGACCGGCTGTCGGCGATCACCTTCCCTGAAGCGTTTACCACCAGGATGCGGATGTTTACATTGGTGAGTTGGTCCACTCGCACGACAAAATCCGTCAACCTATCTGGCATTAGCCTCGACAACGCGGGTGCATCCCGTAAAACGAGTGCGTTGAGCAGGATTCCTAGCCGCCCTAGTTCCAGGCGCTCGATGTTGCGCACCAAGACTACCAACAGCGTGATAGCCACCAGGGCGAGGATGATCCCTGCCACCAAGAGGTACGTGAAGAAAAGGCGCGAACGCAGTGAGCGCAGCACGTCAGCCCCGATCGATCAGCTTGTATCCAACACCGGTCACGGTCTCGATGCTCACGCGCTTACTGCCAGCCAGTCGCTTCCGTAGATGCGCCACGTGTACATCGACGGTTCGTGTCTGACCGTAGAAGTCAAAACCCCAAACCAGATTGAGCAACTGTTCTCGAGTCAGCACAATGCCTTTGTGCTCAGCGAATGTGAGCAGCAGGTCGAACTCCTTGGTGCGTAGATCGACAGAAACCCCAGCGACGGTCAGCTCTCTGCGAGCCGGATCGATCGTCACGTCGCCTATCTCCAACGGACCGGTTTCGTCACGCGGCGCCCTCTCCACACGGCGTAGAATGGCCTTGACGCGCGCCACCAACTCGCGCGGATTGAATGGCTTGGTCATGTAATCGTCAGCGCCCAATTCAAGCCCCACGATCTTGTCGATGTCCTCGTCCCGCGCCGTCAGCATGATGATGGGGACGTCCGATTCGGCGCGCGTTCGTCGGCAGACCTCAAAACCATCGACCTCGGGCAGCATGATGTCGAGGACGATCAAAGCCGGCTTAAGCTCGGCAATCTTCTTGAGCGCCTGCGCGCCATCGGTGGCCCCCTGAATGCGGAAACCCTCACGTTCAAGATAGAGACGCGTCAGATCAATAATGTTTTCCTCATCATCGACGACCAGGATCTGCTCACCTGCCATAGCACCCCCTACTCAATGGTGACCGCTCAAGATACACGCTCGTATATAGGTCACAATCCATTCCAGGGATCTTTGATGCACCTTGTCTTCTAATCCATGAGATCTCTCTTGATCAAGCCGGTTGCGGTGCTGCCTTGCTCATCGATCCGGATAGGAATCCCTTTGCTCATTCAGACGAGCCAGCTGTAAGGGGATCCTATCCTCCACTCCTTTGCAGAACAAGCCTCCCTCTCCATCCGTCAATCGCCGTGCGCCTCTCCGACGACGGCTATAGCTTCAATTTCGATGGCAGCGTCCTTCGGAAGCCGCGCCACTTGAATGGTTGAACGGGCAGGTGGATCATCTCCGAAGTACTCGGCATAGACGGCATTCATCTTGCTGAAGTCGCTCAGGTCGCGCATAAAGACCGTCGTTTTAACCACCGATTTCAGAGACGAACCCCCTCCCGCCAAGATGTTGGCGATATTTTCAAGCGCCTGTCGTGTTTCCGCCTCGATCCCACCAGGGACGAAATCACCCGTACCCGGATCGACGCCAATCGTACCTGATGTGAAGATCAGACCCTGGGTGAGGATGCCGAGCGAGTATGGGCCAATGGCTTTGGGTGCCTTGTCGGCAATGATCACTTCGCGCCTTCTCGAAGCCATGCCAATCCTCCTGATTTTGGGTTGCCTGATTGTACGCCCCTCTCCCAATCAGGGCAAAGAGCAATTGCCGGAGGACCTACGACTAAGGCTCGACACCCCAGAAGCGCAAGGAACCATCATCCGACACTGTTGCCAAGAGTTGCCCACCCGGCGAGAATGCCAGAGCATTCACAGGAGAATGGTGTTTCCAGAGAGTATGTGGCGGCCCTTCGCGATCCGGTGCCCACAATAGTACCGTGCCATCCTTCGACGCTGTAGCCAGGATCTCACCAGATGGCGCGAATGCGATATCCGTTATCCAATCCGTATGCCCTCGCAACGTACGCAATTCCTCACCGGACAGCGGATCCCACAGCGACACCGTCCCGTCCCACGAAGCAGAAGCCAGTACCTGTCCGTCAGGTGAGAATGCCACTCTCCATACGGTGGATGTGTGCCCCCGTAGCGTGTGCAGAGTCTCTCCACGCTCAACGTCCCAAAGCCTCACAGTGCGGTCACTCGAGCCCGAGGCAAGGGTACGCCCATCGACCGAATACATAACGTCCCAGACCCACCCTGTGTGGCCATCTAACTTACTTCGTATCTCTGAATCATACCCATACTCGGAATACTGCCATAGTACGATTGTCTTGTCCTCATAGCCAGCAGCCAGGATGTCAGCAGATGGCGAGAAAGCCACGCTGGTCACCTCGCCGTAGTTCATTGTAAGCGTCTGAATATCCTCAGTCGGAATTACATAGGCATCAATGCCCTCTAACTCCAATTCACCGCTCTTGGAGGCCGTCGCTAACCAATCCCCATCCAGAGAGAAATCGAGATCGTAAATCCAATCTGTGTGAATCCTGGCAATGGATGGAGAAGCTACCCCTTCGAGCTCCCACTCTGAAATCGTGCCGTCACTGTGCGTCACGAATAGAGCACCTCCTTCAGGGGGGAAGGCTAATCTGGTCGCGTCCTTGGCAGGAACTTCTGCAAGAATCCGCAATTGATGAAGATTACCTGATCCGATGGGCTGAAGTTCCTCAGGCAGCACGAGATACGGAGTGACATCCCTTTCTTGAGAGACTTCATAAGAGACGATGAGGGGAGATATCCGCTCCCACGTTCGCCCTCCATCCTTGGTGTGCATAAACGCAGTCTCATCCGCAATCGCTCCCAATGCCCACCCAACCTCATCACTGACGAAATTCAATGTACCGCACCAGTCCACTGTCGTAACCTTCGTCCAGCTATAGCCTCCATCCTCAGTCTTATAGAGATCACACGAACGGATCTCGTCTGGATCGAGGTCATCGGAAACGTGCCCATCGAGTGTCCAGCCCGTCATCGGGTCAAGAAGTTGCGGAGGACCACCCGGTATTGCCACACCCCTCCAGGATTGACCACCGTCCTCTGAGGTGTATAGGAAATAGTCGCCTTCACATTCTACAACGACGGAACCAATTCGAGCAGTTCGTAGTCTGGGTCTAGAGACGTAACATGAATGGGGATCATATTCATTTACACCAAGCAACTCGCTTGGATAGGGCAGTTCTTGAAAATGCCACGTGTGTCCCCGATCGTTCGTCACGTTGAGACCCATATAGACGAGGACAGGATCGTTTGACGTTGCCCAGCCGTGCCTATCGTCAATGAAATCCAATCCGCTTCCATGAGTCAAGTACGCCTCCAAGTAAACCTCCGGGATCAATTCCCAAGACCTGCCCCCATCGATGGTTCTGTAGAGTTCGGCTGCATGAGAACCCGCCCCCATGAAGTAATCAATCAACAACCAACCATGCTGAGAGTCCCTGAACTCGAGGATTGGCCATGTAAAGAAACCTCCTAAAATGTCTGTGTTAACTTGAAGAAAGGACATTCGTTCCCAAGTCTCTCCGCCATCGAGAGTACGCCAGGAACCAAATATGCCTCGACCAGATGAGGGCTCATAATATAAAACCCAAGCAACTTCTTCATTAAGGAAAAAGCGCGCTGCGCGCAAGGGGGCCAGTTCGCATATCAGGCTCAATTGCGGTGGTGTGACATCCTTCCAAGATCTGCCGCCATCTTCGGTACGAAGAATGTGATCGTCTTCATCTTCGACACTTGATACCGCCCAGCCGTTCAAACCGTCGATCATGTGGAGCTCTGAAAAGGTGATCGCTTGGTCTTCAGAGAATAGAGGTATCGAAGTAGGCTCCGGACACGGATCTGGTTCGATCGAGGGACATGGTGGAACCGATTCAGGCGCCGAAATCATATGCGCACGAAGGTTGTTACCCTCGTTACTCTCAATAATCTCGTTCTCATTGTCTACATCTACCCATACGGTCTTACCAAGATCCAATGCCAAGGAATTACCATCATACGTATACGTTCCTGTTTCTCCTTTCCTCAACCCACTAGAGACATCCTCACTCCGAAACTGGTTGACCAAAAAATGAAAGGTGCCGGCGTCCGCTTCTCCTATGTTGGTAACCCGAATACTGACCTGGAAAGTCGCAGTGTCTGAAATGCTGAAGCAATCGTCGAGAATTGTCCACTCTACGGAAATCGACTCCACTACCAAGTCCGGGAGAAGTTGCGGGGAGGATCTCGCCTGGATAGCGCTCGGCTCTTGCTGGAGATCGGCGACAGCCGTCAATGTCCGCATTGCCCCGGGCTCAGATATCTCGTCCCCACGTTGACAACCAGAGAGCAAAAGCGCCAGCTGAAGCAAGATGCTCGCCAAAATCATAGGTGTCTTATCATCCGGGTATCGCATTGCCAAACCTCTCAAACGCGAGTTTCCTTTATCTAGTTGATTCAAATAGAAGATCAACTCCTAATCTCGCGTATCAAATTCACAACAGGTTCACCAACTTATAACAGTTTGGTTACAGTTTATAGCGCCAACCCTCTTCTAGAGCAACATAGGGACGTTCGATTGAACGTCCCTACGAGTTTCTAACTACTTGTCTCGAGACCGAGTCTCATATCACGATGTTCACTAAGCGTCCTTTAACGAAGATTACCTTGCGCGGTTCCGCTCCACCGGTGAAACGCTGCACAGTTTCACTTCCCAAGGCAATCGCCTTAGCATCCTCTTCACGTATATCGGCGGGAACCGTGATTCGATCTCGTACTCTGCCATTAACCTGTACAACCAATGTGATCTCATCCTCTTTCGCCAGTTCGGGATCATACTCAGGCCACGGTTGATTGTGGATGGAATAGGGTTTACCGAGTCTCATCCACAGCTCTTCGGAGATATGCGGTGTAGGTGGGGCCATCAACAGCAACAAGGTCTCGATGGCCTGTTCGAACGCAGGTGTTCCAGCCTGCTGCGTATCGCGCGCATCGGCGATGGTATTTGTCAGTTCCATCAATGCAGAGATGACCGTATTGAACTCGAAATTTTCAAAATCATGTGAAACTTGGCGTATCGTCTGATGCACTTTACGCAGCAAGGTCCGAGCGCGCTCGGCATCCTCCTCGACGGCTTGCGCATCTTTGGTTTCCAGCACCAAGGACCAAACGCGATGCAGCCAGCGTACAACACCCTGGATGTTATCCGGGTTCCAAGGACCACCTTCCGACCAACGGTAACCGAACATCAGATACGCCCGCACGGCATCGGCACCATACGTGGCGACCTGTTCATCGGGGTCGATCACGTTGCCACGCGACTTACTCATGCGTTGCCCATCGGGTCCGAGAATCTGTCCTTGGTTGCGCAATTGCAGCATAGGTTCGTGCCCCTCCGTTACGCCCAAGTCCCTGAATGCCTTGTGAAAGAACCGGGTGTATATCAGGTGCATCGTCGCGTGTTCCACACCGCCAGTGTACGTGTCGACCGGCATCCAATAGTCGTACTCTTTTGGATCGAACGGGCTCTTGTCATACGTTGGGCTGAGGTAGCGCAAGTGATACCAGGACGAACACATGAAGGTATCCATGGTGTCGGTTTCGCGTTCTGCTGGTTCATCACACACAGGGCATTGGGTGTGCTTCCATGTGGGATGAAACTTCAGTGGACTCTCACCCGTGGGCCGCCACTCCACATCATCGGGCAGCACCACGGGCAATTGTTCCTCCGGCACGGGCACAATGCCGCACTCTTGACAGTACACGATCGGGATCGGCGCTCCCCAATAGCGCTGACGCGAGATCAACCAATCGTGAAGACGGTAGTTGACGGCGTACTGCCCGACCCCCTTCTGCTCAAGAAAAGCGTTCGTCTGCTCAAAGGCTTCTTCACCCGGCGTCCCTGTCATAGGACCCGAGTTGATCATCGTTCCATAGCCATCGTGATAAAGCGCGTCACGGTAAAACTCAACCCCCCACAGCAACTCCATCACGGTACGTTTGTCGCGCACGTTGGGTTCCAAAGACTGGCATCGCTCTAGGATGCGCACATCGGAAGCATACGAATTCCACTCCCAAATTTCGTCATGGAAAATGAACGACCAGTTGGTTCCCACCACCTCCACCCAGGAATCCGGTTTGACATATTCCTGTGCGATCTCGATATAGCGGGAGACCTTATCAAGTGGAATATTGATCAAAAGCGAACCTTCGCGCTCCTCGAAAGGGATTTTTTCCTTATCTAGAGCCTGGGCGAAACCCTTTTTCATCGTCCCTGCCAGGGCCATCGATTTCGTCAAACCATCAGGTCGCTCAATGACAGGCAGAATGGGCAGACCGAATTTCAAGGCGAATTCGAAGTCACGTTCATCGTGTGCGGGCACAGCCATGATCGCTCCAGTGCCGTAGGTCATCAAGACGTAATCGGCGATCCACACCGGAATGCGCTCATCGTTAACCGGGTTGATTGCATAGCCCCCTGTGAAAACACCGGTTTTTTCTTTGTCGATGGCCTCACGTTCGATGTCTGATTGTCGTGCAGCCTGATGGACATATTCATGAACAACTTCGGTCTGCTCCGTGGAGGTCAACTTCTCGACCAGCGGATGCTCGGGTGCAAGAACCATGAACGTTGCTCCCCAGAGCGTATCGGGACGTGTGGTAAAAACCTCAATTGGATCTCCATCTTCCGTTGGGAAGGTGACATTCGCACCTTCACTGCGTCCGATCCAATTCTCTTGTAGAGTCTTGACGGGATCGGGCCAGTCTAGGATCGCGAAGTCGAGTAGCTCTTGGGCGTATCGGGTGATACGAAAGAACCACTGATCCAGGTTCTTCTTGATCACAGGCGTCTTGCAGCGCTCACAATGACGGTCTTCACCCCATACCTGTTCACGAGCCAAGGTGGTATTGCATTGCGGACACCAATCGACGGGCGACATCTTTTTATACGCCAGGTCGTTCTTGTACATCTGCAGGAAGAACCATTCCGACCAACGGTAATATTCCGGATCGGATGAGATCGCCTCGCGCGACCAATCCCACATGGCCCCCATACTACGCAGTTGGCGCCGCTGGTTTTCGATGTTCTTGTAAGTCCATTCCTTGGGGTGGATACCATGATCAATTGCCGCGTTCTCCGCGGGCAAACCGAAAGCATCGAAGCCAATCGGATACATCACATTGAAACCCCGCATTCGCAAGTAGCGCGCGCGCGCATCCGAGGGCGTCATGGCATACCAGTGTCCGATATGCATATCCCCGGAGGTATAGGGGAGCATGGTCAGGAAGTAGAACTTTTCTTTCTTTGGATCGATCACTGCCTTGTACAACTCGTCCGCCTCCCAACGAGACTGCCAACGATGCTCGATCTCCCCAGGATCATACCGCTCGATGTGAGGGCGCTCGGCGATCTTTTTCTTGCTTCCTTTTTTCTTTCCCATATCCATTCTCCGACGCTTGATCCTTTTCCCAGTATGACACCGTGACCGAATAAAAAAACCCTCCGTCTGTTCAGGGACGAAGGGGTGCTCCGCGGTACCACCCTGCTTCCCGGCTTCTCAGCCTATATTCTAAATGCCGACACCGGGCAGCTCTTCTCGCGATATCGGGCGAATCCCGCTCTTGGCTACTAGCTTCACCAAGAGGGCTTGTCCCACATGGGACGGCAGGCGAGTTCAGCCTTGTCTGGATGTGCTCTGAGAACACCGCGCCGGGCTCACACCGTCCCCGACTCGCTGGCAGATGGCATACTACTCCCGCCATGGCCTGCTATGCAATTTTCAGGTGGACCCAGTGGGATTCGAACCCACGACCTTCTCAATGCCATTGAGACGCGCTCCCAACTGCGCCATGGGCCCTTGCATGCTCAGTGGACCTGGCGGGATTCGAACCCGCGACCTCATCAGTGCGATTGATGCGCGCTCCCAACTGCGCCACAGGCCCCCGCCGAGGTGAGGGCATTGTACCTGAGCGCAAATTCACTGTCAAGCCGCGCATTGATCTTCGCTCCCCGCGCAACTATAATCCATTCTCACCAGGAGGGGAGCATGCTTAAGGAACGCATCGATAAGCTGCTTACAGCATTACAAGCTGAGAAACTCGAGGTCATAGTTCTCAATCCCGGAACTAGCTTCTTTTACCTCACCGGACTGTCCTTCCACCTCATGGAAAGACCCGTCATTGGACTCTTCTCTCGTGATGAAAAACCGGTGCTCGTCGTGCCGGAGTTGGAGCGCACCAAAGCCGAGGGGTCTACATTGGACATCGAAGTTCGGACATATGGTGAGGATGAAACCTCCCGCATCCAAGCCTTTCAATCTGTCACGGATAAGCTGAACGGTCGTCGTGTGGGTGTGGAACCGCTTCGCCTGCGCGTCTTCGAACTCCGTTTATTGGAAAACGTTGCACCCGATGCACAATTTGTGTCCGCGGCGAGTGTGCTCACCAATCTTCGCATACTCAAAGACGAGGCAGAAGTCCAGTCGATGCGCCGCGCCGTCGCGATCGCAGAAAAAGCGCTGGAAGCCACGCTACCTCTCGTTCGTCAAGGGATGACCGAGCGCGAATTAGAAGCCGAACTCGTCGTCCAATTATTGCGCGCCGGATCGGAGACCGAACTTCCCTTTAGTCCAATTGTGGCCTCCGGTCCTAACAGCGCCTTGCCCCACGCGACTCCGACTGAGCGTTGCTTACTAGTAGGCGATCTGCTGATCCTGGATTGGGGTGCCAGAGCGCAGGGATACATCTCCGATATCACTCGCACGTTTGCCATTGGTGAGATCGACGCCGAACTCGAGAAAGTATATCGGATCGTTCAAGAAGCGAACGCCGCAGGAAGGGAGGCCGTGCGACCCGATGTAACTTGTGGCCAGATCGATCGCGCCTCCAGAGCGGTGATCGAAAATGCGGGATATGGAGAATATTTCATCCACCGTACTGGTCATGGTATCGGTCTCGACGCGCACGAGCCCCCGGGGATCCGTGCAGACAACGATCTACGCCTCGCGCCCGGAATGACCTTCACAATCGAACCGGGAATCTACCTCCCGAATAAAGGCGGCATCCGCATAGAAGACAACTTGATCGTCTCTCCCAACAGCGGCGAGTGCCTTACTTCTTATTCTCGCGATTTGGAGGTTATCGCTTGAAACAGATTATGAGGGGCGCTGAGCCATTCTACCTTCCAGGTGGAGATATCGGCTGCCTCCTACTTCACGGATTCACGGGAACCCCGTTCGAAATGCGTTGGCTAGGCGATCAACTAGCAAATCATGGGTACTCCGTGCATGCGCCGCGCTTGTTCGCACACGCCACCCAGGTTAAAGATATCGTCCGAGCCCGGTGGAAAGACTGGGTCGCCTCGGCCGAGGATGGATACCATCTTCTGAACGACGTCTGCTCTCAAATCATCGTTATGGGTTTATCCATGGGTGGAGTGCTCTCGCTGTATGTAAGCTCATACCTTCCTGTAACTGGTGTGGTTGCGATGTCGACCCCCTACGATATGCCATATCAACTTGCGAAACGATTTCGCCGTATCCTTCCAAGCTTGAGCTTAGTATGGCGATATCGAACCAAAAGGGGACGTTCCGATTGGCACGACAGCGAGGCTGCAGAAAGTCACCTGGATTATGCAAGTTATCCCGTTCGAGGGGGCTCGGAAGTAGACAACCTTCTCAGATTGATGCGGCGCAGTCTCCCTGGTCTGGAAATCCCCGTGTTATTGATCCACTCGAAGGGCGACCTATCGGTCTCCGGGGGACACGCGCACGCCATACATGAAGCGATTTCTTCCAAACACAAGCAACTCGTGTGGGTTACAGATAGTGGTCACGTCGTCCCTCGGGACGCCGAACGCCAGACCGTCTTCGCTAACGTCGTTGACTTCATCCAGAGAGCAACGTCGTGAGGCAGATCATTCGAGGGGCCGAGCCGTTCTTCTTCCCCGGCGGGAAAGTCGGTTGCCTGCTGACGCATGGATTCACGGCCTCACCACAGGAGGTACGTGAACTCGGCGCGTTTCTAGCCCGTCAAGGCCACACCGTGCTCGGTGTTCGACTGTCCAGCCATGGAACGAACGTCAAAGACATGAATCGCTCCCGCTGGCATGATTGGTTGGCTTCCGTAGAAGACGGGTACGAGATCTTGAGTACTATCTGTGAGCAGGTAATCGCAGTTGGGTTTTCCGTTGGAGGAGCATTATCATTGCTACAATCCGCCAGGCGTGAGGTCCGAGCCGTTGCTGCCTTGTCGACCCCTTATCGCCTACCTCCCGATCCTCGCTTGAAACGCTTAAGGCCCATCCTACGTCCCTTGAGCTTCTTCTTGCATACAATGCCGAAAGGATCTTCGAATTGGTATGATCCACAAGCCGAACGAGCCAGGGTGGCCTACAAGAGCTATCCTCTACGGGCGATATTGGAGGTGGATTCGCTCTTANNTCTATATCCCTCCAGAACACATGACCTCAATTTATGATGATTTAGGATCAAAAGAGAAACACATGGTCTGGGTGGAAAGAAGCAACCACATTATCACCTGTGACGCTGAGCGTGAGGTTGTGTTTAAGACTGTAGCCGGATTTGTGCTTCAACACGTGGAGTGAAGCTTTCGTTTGAACCCAAACCGTCGTTTCCAGGGCAACCTTTTCCGTGAGGAGTATGTTACATGAACCCGCTGCTGGATTGGGGCATTCCGATCATCACCTGGCTCCAAGGTCTGGGGGACTGGTTGGTCGCCCCTATGAAGTTCTTTACTTCTCTGGGCAACGAGGAGTTCTACTTGCTCATCACCCCGACCATCCTGTGGTGTTTCGATGCCATGTTGGGGATTCGCCTCGGTCTTGTTCTGCTCACAAGTGCGACGCTCAACAGTATCCTGAAAGTGGCTTTCGGGCTGCCGCGCCCTTTCTGGGTGAGCGACGAAGTAAAGGCGCTGGCGAAAGGTACAACTTTCGGACTGCCTTCTGGCCACTCGCAAAACGCCCTTGTGGTTTGGGGTCGACTGGCGGCGAGTATTCGAAAACGATGGGTGACCTTTGCATTATCGCTCGTAATCTTTCTGATCTCCCTGTCGCGTATTTTCCTAGGGGTTCATTTCCCCTCAGACGTCTTAGCCGGTTGGGTCCTAGGCGGATTGCTTCTAGCTATGTTCCTGGGATTTGAAAGACGGGTGCAACAGCGTTTACTTCCTTCGAGCACAGGTAACCAAATCGTCATCGTTGTCATTTTCTCTCTTTTCCTGTTGGCGGTAGGAATTGGGATTTCCGCATTGACGGAGGGAAGGACCATCCCACAATCCTGGATCCAAATGGCCGAGCAAAATCCCGAGCTAGGCCCGATCGATCCACACAGCCTTAAGGATCTCACCGCGATGACAGGTGCGCTTCTTGGTTTAGGCGCCGGGGCTGTTCTCCTNNTGATCGGATTGATCGGCGTAATCGCCATATACTATGGGCTCAAGCTGATCCTGCCCGACGACGGGAGCTACTTGGCACAAAGTTTGCGTTACCTGCGATACGCTGCGGTCGGATTCTGGGTATCATATCTAGCACCGCGTCTCTTTGCAGCACTACAACTAGCTTGAGTGACTTGCTTCACGCTGATCCCATCCTAATCCCATGTAGGGGCGGTTCGCGAACCGCCCCTACGATTTCCCTGCATAATCGTGATAGTTCTTTGTCTGAATTCCTACGCTGCTTTCAGTTCACGCCAAAGGTACCAATGCCCTTTGCGGTCGGCAGCCTTCTTTGGGGCACGGTCGAAATAGAGATCGAAGATACGATCACCCTCCGTGCGAACCCGGAAGTAGAATCGGCCCACACCCCACGAACCCCGACGCTCGGCTACACGCAGATTATGCTCCGCCATATTGCGCGCCGTGTCACCGCGACGACGATAGTCGAACCACATTGAGAGCACCTCAACCACTCGAAACTGTTCATCACCCCAATAGAATGCATTCGGTGCGTCCGGTTTCTTCGTCATTACAGGGGGGAGGTCGAAGGTAACTTCTATCTCGACATCGATGAAACGGATGGGGACCCATTCAGATTGCATGAGAGTCCACCTGCTGACGGAGCCATCGTCGTGTCCCCGCTGTGGCGAAGCACACCCATCCCAGCCCGGCCATTAGGGTCCCCAATCCTAAGACCGGAATGGATAGCACCAGCAACACGGTCACGAGGCGCGATCCCCAACGCAACCCCATCCACATGGAAATCAAAGCTCCGGGCCAAGTCAGTCCCAGCACGAGCAGTGGCCAGGCAACTCTTTCGGGTTGAATTTGGATGAAGAAAGAGCTGCTAGTGTGTGCATCTGGCGCTTGATACCAAAGTAGAATGGGCAGAGAAGGAAGATAACCGCCAAACCAAAGAATGTAGACACCGTTGACCGTCGACCAAATCGCCAACAATACGCCAATGATTGTCAGTATCCTAAGGCTCTGCGGAGAGCGACGCACTTCGACCTCCATAAGAGACAGAAGGGCCGGAGTCATCCGGCCCGCTGAATTCATCCTGGGGGGTTAACTTGCGTCTTGTTTGCTGAGATCCCTCTGTCGTTGGCTGATGATCTCTTCCGTGATGTGCGCCGGTATGACTTCGTAGTGACTCATCTCCATCGAGTAATACCCGCGACCTCCCGTGAAGGAGCGAAGATCCGTTGTATAGCGCTGGATCTCGGCTAGAGGGACTTGCGCCGTGACGACGCTACGACCGCGCTCTGTCTCCATACCCTGTACCCGCGCACGCCGCGTGTTGAGGTCACCCAGTACGTCACCCATGTTCGCCTCAGGGACTGTCACGCGCACGTTCATGATGGGCTCGAGCATGACAGGCGCAGCGTCGCGGACAGCCAGCTTGAAAGCCTCCCTTCCGGCAACCTCAAAGGCGACCGCCTTTGAATCCACCGGGTGTTCCTTGCCATCGGTGATGAACACTCTGACTTTTTCTACTGGATAACCTGCTAGCACCCCTTGTTTCATCACCCCACGTACACCCTTTTCAATTGCGGGCATGTATCCGGAGGAAATCGCGCCCCCGAAAACCTTATTCACGAACTCAAATTCCTCGTCTTCAAGGGGCTCGATGCGCATGTGAACTTCGGCGAATTGACCCGCACCGCCGGTTTGCTTCTTGTGACGGTATTGAGAAGCTCCCTCCTTGGTGATCGTCTCCCGATACGGTACTTTAGGGATATCCGTTTCCAGCCCTACTTGGAACTTCGATTCTGCTTTGCGAATAGCGACGTCGATATGCTGGTCCCCCATACCCTGCAAAATGGTTTGGTTGGTGCTCGATTCCTGATGCCAGGAGAGTGTGGGGTCCTCCTCAGACAATTTTGTAAGCGTGGGACTTATTTTTGTCGAATCGGCTTGTGTTTTCGGAGACACGGCCACAGCATAGAGCGCGTTGGGATACTCGGCGGAGGATAAGTTTACTGGGTGGGATTTGTCTCCGAGCGAGTCGCCTGTACCGGTTTCCCCCAGCTTGGCGACGCCCCCGATGTCACCGCTATGCAGGACCTTTACGGGGATTTGCTCCTTACCGCGCATGACGTGCAACGTGCCGAGCCGCTCTTCTTCACCTCTTGTGTGGTTGTAGATCTTGCTGTCACTGCTCAGCATCCCTGAAAACACCCTGAGATAGGTTAGCTTTCCGAAGGTTTCGGCTCTCGTCTTCCAGGCGTATACGGCCAGTGGACCGCCGTCCGATGCCGGTAGACTTTCTTCGTCAGTGGCACCATGCTACGACTTCGGGTTCCGTGTCGGCAGGTGAGGGGAACAAGTCGATCATGGCCTCAAGCAAGGGGAAGGTTCCGATGCCCTCCGCAGCCGCGGTGAGAAAGACGGGGACAAACTGTCCCGATTGCACCGATTCCCGAAACCCTCTCGCCACTTCATCAGCTGAGAGCTCTTCACCTTCCAGATATTTCTCTAGTAAAGCATCGTCGCCTTCGGCCGCTGCCTCTACCAACGCGACGCGAGCCTCCTGGGCAGCATCCTGGTATTCACTCGGGATATCCTCCGACGTCTTACCATCACCAGGGCGGGCTTTCATGCTGAAAAGGTCGATCACACCTTTAAAGTCCTGTTTCTCTCCCCATGGTAATTGGACCGGAATAACCGTTACATCGGAAGCAAGTTCCTTCACCCCGGATAAAGCAGCGTTAAAGTTCGCATTTTCGCGATTCATCTTGCTGATAACGATAAAACGGGGAAGCTCGAAATCGTCACAATATCCCCAAGTTATCTCTGTGCCCACCTCCACACCGGCGACAGAATCAACCAATACGAGTGCGCCGTCGGCTACTCGCAGAGCAGAGATGACCTCACCGATGAAATCGGCAAAGCCTGGTGTATCCAAGATGTTGACTTTATGATCCTTGTTTTCGATCGGGAGAATCGAGGTGGAGAGGGAAAGATTACGGCGTATTTCCTCCTCCTCGAAATCGGAGACCGTGTTCCCATCCTCCACCCGTCCCATACGATTGATTTCACCAATCAAAAAAAGCAGTGCCTCTCCCAGGGTAGTTTTTCCGGCCCCACCATGGGATACCATGGCAACGTTGCGAATAAATTCCGTTGCGTATTCTTTCATTAGATTTGGAGACCTTTCAACGAGGTTTGATAGCGAGACGATTGTAAAGCAGGAGGATGGGGTTGTCAAAGATTAAGTGTCTTGAGGTGTATAACCTCCCCCTTCGGACTGTCCNNAAGGTTGGTCATTGAAAATGATACAATCTTCTGATTACGGGTGGTAAGATGAAATTTTTCAACCAAAATTCTTTCGTCATTTCTACCGGTCTCCTGCTGCTCCTCATCGGCATGGCAATTCTACGCGGTGGTGTCAGCGCATTGAGGGTGTCGGTCATCGGTGGTCTCGTTATCGCAGCTGCTGCGTTGTATATCTTCCTCAACCCTGGCGCGAGTACCTTTGATCGTGAAGAGGAAATACGAATCCACATCGGTCGCGGCACTCCCGTGCTTCTAGAATTCCAGAGTCCATATTGAGTAGCCTGCATGGCAGCGAAACCCATCGTGGATGGGATCGAGGATGAATTTCAGGGACGGCTCAACGTGATCCGCCTCAACGTGCAAGATACTGAGAGCAAACCTTTCATGGCGCTATATAACTTTCAATTCACACCAACCTTCATCTTACTCGATCAAGAAGGACGTGAACGCTGGCGCAGTGTCGGTTCAATCAACGTCGAAGACCTTCGCGACACGCTGTCGGGACTGCGATGATACGCCGTGTCTTCTTCGATCTGAGGTATCTGCTTGGACGCACGCCTTGGGACTCCGGAACCACACCCCCTGAATTGGTGGCGTACTTGGATGAGGTTCCTCCAGGACGCGCACTCGATCTGGGCTGTGGTACGGGCACGAATGCGATCCACCTCGCAAGACGAGGCTGGCATGTGGTTGGCGTCGACCTCTCAAACCGCGCCATCCGCATGGCCCAACGGAAAGCCAANNAATGTCCAAGGTCCTTTCGACCTCGCGCTCGACATCGGCTGCTACCACAGCCTCACCCCAATGGGGAGAGTGCGATATACCGCCAACCTGCGAGATCTGGTCCGCCCTGGTGGTACTTTCCTGCTGTATTCCTGGGTCTGTCCCGAGGGCAACCGCGATTCTCTTAGCGAGGCAGACACTCGCGCAGCCTTCGGGAAGGACTTCGACCTCCGAACCATCGCACATGGTTCCGATAGACACCGTAAAGC
Organism: Anaerolineales bacterium; assembly: GCA_011772595.1. The sequence continues at coordinate 58,446 of WVZH01000216.1, read as the reverse complement.
CGCTTGGTTCACCTTTCACAGGAAAGCTTGATGGCCCGCGTGCTTATTCTTTTCCTGGACGGTGTGGGATTACAAGGGAACCACCCTGATAAAAATCCCTTCGCGGCTGCGAAAATGCCAGCACTGACCGAGCTGCTCGAAGGGCGGCGCCTGCTCGCCGCAAGCGCGCCGTTCGAAGGCGAACGAGCATCCCTGCTCGCACTCGACGCTTGCTTGGGTGTGGCGGGAGCCCCACAATCGGCTTCAGGCCAGGCAACCCTATTGACCGGTCGCAACGTACCCAAGGAGATCGGCTATCACTACGGTCCCAAACCTAATCAGGCGATCGCGGAGATCCTCACGCAGGAAAATCTCTTCACTGTCGTCAAGCAACANNGGGAGGCGATTATATTCCGCCATCCCACTGGCTCTCACAACAGCCGGCTTCGATTTGATGACCGCCGAGGACCTCCAAGAGGGGCGTGCAATCGCCGCAGATTTCACTGGCGCGGGCTGGGTTGCACAGCCCGATTTCCCACCCGCCCCCGTCTACCCCCCGGCTGAGGCCGGCGCGCTTCTGGCAGAGCTTTCGCAAGCATACGAGTTAACTTGGTTCGATTTTTGGCCAACCGACTATGCCGGCCATCGAGCAACGCTCGACCAAGCGATCCACCTGCTTGAGTCCTTAGACGCAGTACTCGATGGCCTCATCGCCGCGTGGGAATTTCGCGAGGATCTCATCGTCCTGACCTCAGACCACGGTAACCTCGAAGATCTCAGTGTACGTGGGCACACGCGCAACCCTGTCCCCGCGTTACTCATCGGACCCACTCGTCTGCGCCAGCAGTTCGCCTATGGGATGCAAGACCTCACCGATATTGCACCCGCAGTGTTACGCACCATTTTCGGACCCTAAGCAGCAATGTCAAGGTGGTTCCCACTCAGCCTGAAGGGATTTCCTATCCATCCACTTCTCATCATCGAACCTTGGTCACCCTTTGGAGCCTGGAAGCTCTGCTTCCGGCTCCTTCGGCTCAACTCAGGACGTAGCGCTGGCAGAGACTGCGGATCCTATACCTCCCGCACTCCAAATCAAAACGAGCCTGTAACGCTGAGCAGATTTATCACTTTCCTGCCCGATCTTTGTCCGACGATCGAATCCTAGAACTTGACAAATGCGATCCACAACGGATAGTATCCGCTTGCGACGAGCTCCAGGTGATTGTCAATGATATGCAGCCTCAAGGCTGCTCGGATAGAATTAACACACATGGAACGGAACATGAAAAGGCAAACCAAATCACGGTCGAACGAGACCTTATCCTACATTCAAACGATTGAAGTTCCAATTGACGGCATGGATTGCGTGGATTGTACGCGTCACGTTAAAAGCGCCATCGCAGCGCTTCCCGGTGTAGGCTCGGTAGACGTCCTGCTTGCCGCAGAGAAAGCCATCGTTCAACTGGATCCAGAGAAGGTTGATCTTGAGATTATCCGCCTCGCGGTGCAGCAAGCGGGGTATGCGGTTGCCTCTAGAGACGATCTTGAACGCATCTCTCCGCTTACGGCAGGATTTTCACGCCGCGTCCTTACCTTCCTCGGATTGCTCTTCGCAGCATTGCTCTTTGTCGTAGTGGTTGGGGAATGGTTGGGCTTGTTCACAGCGATCACGCATCGTCTTCCATGGCCGATCGGACTGGCGATCGTCGTGGCTGGTGGCTACCCAGTTTTCCGCAATGTTCTTAGAGCCACCCTACAAGGGAAGATCATCGCCCATACACTGATGGCTGTCGGCGTGCTGGCAGCGCTAGTGGTTGGCGAATGGGCCACCGCCGCGGTGGTCGTCTTTTTCATGCGCGTCGGCGATTACGTCGAACGATTTACATCCGAGCGTGCACGGCGAGCCGTGCACGACCTCACGACCATGTCGCCACAGACGGCGCGTGTTGAAAAAGAGGGGGACGAACTGGAGGTATCGATCGAGGATGTCCGTATCGGAGACATCGTGGTCGTTCGGCCTGGAGAGAAAATCCCCGTGGACGGCGATGTTGTGAGCGGACAAGCGACCATTAACCAAGCCACGATCACAGGTGAAGCCATGCCGGTTGAAGCTGGTCCGGGATCCACCGTCTACGCTGCCACACTCACCTCCCTTGGTGGCTTACGTATCCGGACTCGGCACGCGGGTGCGGACACCACCTTTGGGCGGGTGATCAAGATGGTAGAGGAAGCGGAAGCCCATCGTGGCGATCTCCAACGCGCTGCGGACCGTTTCTCGACCTTCTTCCTACCGATCGTGGCAGGCATCGCAGCATTAACCTTCCTGCTACGAAGAGACCCTCTAGCAACCGCTGCTGTGCTGGTCGTCGCTTGCTCCTGCTCTTTCGCCCTGGCGACGCCGATCGCTATGTTGGCATCGATTGGTGCGAGCGCGAAGCGAGGGCTGCTGATCAAGGGCGGCAAGCATCTCGAGGCATTAGCGCAAGCTGACACTCTTCTCATCGATAAAACCGGCACGCTTACGCTTGGCCGACCTGTGATCACGGACATCTTCCCAATGGATGATCTGTCAACGGATTCGTTGCTGATCCTTGCCGCCAGCGCTGAGCGATTCTCAGAACACCCACTTGCGGAAGCCGTGAGGATTGCTGCCTATGATCGAGGCTTGTCCCTCGTTGAACCCGATGATTTCGAGGCGTTACCTGGTATTGGAGTACGTACACGTATCGATGCGCACGACATCGCGGTTGGCAATCACAGCATTCTCCCTCTAGGTTCCCCCACTCCAAAGATCGACAAGAAAGGGATGGAAGGGAAGACGTTTCTCTACGTCACTCGCGACCAGGTGTTGATCGGCGTCCTTGCAGCAGCCGATACGTTGCGACCCGAGGTTCCCAAGGCCATACAAGACTTAATGGCACTCGGCATTACGAACATCGAATTAGTAACCGGTGATCGAGAACACGTTGCCGCTCCACTCGCCAGAAATCTTGGCGTCGATTATCGCGCCGACCTCCTGCCGGAGGACAAAATCGACCTTGTACGGGAGTTACAAAAGCAAGGCCGAACGGTCGTAATGGTCGGGGACGGCGTGAATGACGCTCCTGCACTTGCACAAGCCGACGTTGGTATCGCCATGGGTGCAGCAGGGAGCGACGTCGCCATCGAGGCGGCACACATCGCTCTGATGCGTGACGACTGGACGTTGGTCCCCAAGTTACTTCGTGTTGCAAAACGCACCATGAACGTTGTCAGACTCAACATCGGTTTCACGCTCGTATACAATCTCGCGGGTCTCTCCCTTGCCGCCTTCGGCTTTCTCCCACCGGTGATGGCCGCCGCAGCACAATCCATTCCCGACCTGGGGATCTTAGCGAATTCGTCTCGATTGTTGTATCAAAGGTGAGGGCACACGAATGAGCTGGGCGGGATAGTTTACGCCGCGCCGCTGAACTACCTCACCAATTCTCATCTAAAATTGTTTGAGTAATGTCAAAAGACCCGGATTCTTTCAGAAAAATCATGCGTCGTTGGTCGACTGGCGTCACGATCGTCACGTCCACGGACGGCACCAGCGCGCACGGCATGACCGTCAATTCGTTCACCTCGGTGTCCCTGGAACCTCCACTCGTATTGGTAAGTCTCGAGCGTGATACTCGCACGCGACAGATAGTCTTGGATAACGGCAGGTTCGCCGTTTCGATTCTCGATAAAAATCAGCAGGTTCTCGCCGAGCGCTTTGCTGGTCGTATCCCCGATGAAGGCGACCGTGGCATGTGGCTTGAAAAACAAACCGGTTTATCGAAGATCCCTGTGCCCCCGAATTATCTCGCAACGATGGAGTGCGAGGTGCTATACACTCACGAGGCCGGAACTCACACCCTTTTCGTCGCAAAAGTCATGTGGGGTGAGGTATCGGAAGTCGGTCGACCCCTGCTATACTACAATCAGGAATACCGTCAACTAGCCGATTGAAGGGCGGGGTTGCATGCTAACCCCACTAACCCAAGAGGAGAAATCGATCTTACTACGCCTTGCGCGTGAGGGCGTTATGGCCGCCGTCAACGAAAGGGAACCGCCAGCGATCGACATTGAAACGCTCCCCCCTCGTTTACGCGCACTCGGGGCTTCCTTTGTCACCCTGACCTGTGGTGACCAACTGCGTGGTTGTATTGGAACCCTCAAGGTAGACTTACCGCTCGCCGAAGATGTCCGCTCGCACGCCATCGCTGCGTCGACGAGAGATTACCGCTTCTCACCCATCCAGGCTGATGAACTCGACAACCTGGAGATTGAAGTCTCAGTCCTCTCCACGCCACACCCGCTAGATTATCACAGCGTCGACGATCTGATCGAGAGTCTCCGCCCCGGAACGGATGGTGTTATCCTCAAACACGGCGTCCACCGAGCAACGTTTCTGCCCCAGGTATGGAAAAAGATTCCCGATCCCGAAAGCTTTCTTGAAACCTTATGCGAGAAAGCCCACCTGCCGAGTGACGCCTGGCGGACGGAGAATCTACAAGTCCTCATCTACCAGGTTGATTCCTTTCACGAACCCGCGCTCCCAAAAAGCTAACACGGGCTCTAAGCCGAGGATACCTTGCGAAGCTTTCCACCACAAATAACACCCCATCTTCGCCTGGGCTGGCGCTGGCCGACAGCCTTGCGCGCATTGAGACATCGAAACTTCCGCCTCTTCTTCTTCGGACAATTGATCTCCGTGAGCGGCACGTGGCTTCAATCTACTGCCTTACAGTGGTTGGTCTACCGCATCACTGGATCCCAACTTAGCCTCGGTGCCGTAACCTTCGCCTCCTTTCTTCCTGTTCTCCTGCTTTCTCTTTTCATGGGCGTTGTCGTCGACCGATTCTCACGCCGACGCATCCTTCTCTTCACACAGAGCTGGTTCATGCTGATAGCAGGCGTGCTGGCACTCCTGACCTATCTCGGCGTCATCGAATACAACCACATCATTCTGCTCGCTTTCCTATTGGGCCTTGCAACCGCCCTCGATATGCCCACACGTCAAGCGTTTTATATGGACCTGGTGTCGCGGGACGAATTGTTAAACGCCATCGCGCTCAACTCCTCCGTTTTTAACGGTGCACGCATCATCGGCCCGGCTCTTGGCGGATTAATCGTGGGATCGCTCGGGGAGGCGCCGGCTTTCGCCCTCAACGCAGTTTCATTTCTGGCAGTAATCCTGGCATTAATCTCAATGCGTTTGCTTCCATTCACGCCACCGGAAGGGCGTGAAAGCGGTTGGACGGATCTAAAACGAGGCCTTCAACACCTTGTCGGGGATCGTCGTGTGTCTGGCCTGGTGGCCATGATCGCACTCTACAGCCTCTTCGGCTTTCCCTACCTGGTGCTGCTCCCTGCTCTCGCCCGGGATGTGCTCAAGGTCGGTCCGGAAGGATTTGGTGCGTTGATGGCCGCTCAGGGCGTCGGTGCCCTGATCAGCGCGCTGTCACTAGCAACCTCTGGCGACAAGCGTCACAAAGGTCGCCAACTCTTGATCAACCGAGGGCTTCTAGCTCTTGCACTTGTTGTTCTCGGTCTCACACGTCAGTGGACACTCTCCATACTCGCTCTTTCGGTGGCCGGCTTCTCTTTGATTACGCAGCTTGCGGTAACTAACACGCTGATCCAATGGTTGATCCCAGATGAGATACGCGGCCGGGTCATAAGCGCATTTACATGGGCGCTGGGAGGCTTCTATCCGCTAGGATCCCTCTTATTCGGCGCATTTGGGGACTGGCTCGGCACATCGCAGGCCATCGTCATCGCAGCGGTGAGCAGCGCCGTGCTCTCGATCCTAAGCCGCTATCTATTTCCTGAAACACTCGAACTCACCTGAGCAAACCCTAAAGTCCTTCTTGAAGTGACATTGGCCTGAATTCCCTGAGACTTTATCCGCAAGGTGATTGCCAGAAATACAAGGCTTCCGAGTTTTGCGCCTAGTACGACTTCGCTATACCTGCTGCGCTCACACCCCATCCATAATGTTGTTGCCAAGAATGGGCACGGACCCGGGCACGGATCTCGAGTGGACCAAGTTGGAAATCTCCATCACCCTCTCGAGCATGGTTGGAGAACCGCATGGGGCGCCAGAAAGCAAAGCGTTGGTCGATCAAAAGCTCGCTGACCTGCCTTCTGCTGATAACGATGGGCTCACTATCAGCGGTCGGTGCTTTCGCCATGTTGTACTACGCCCCCCAATTGGAGACCGAATTAGCCTTCTACATCACAGAACTTTCCAAGCCCGAGTCAACTACTCCCCAGCCTGCTTCCCCGACGAATACTCCTGCCGAATTCCCGGAGTTGCTGCTTGCCGATGGACAATCGAGTCCCTCACCCACTGCTTTCCAACCTTCAACACATACGAGCACGAAAGACCCTACCCACGCTACAGTGACCGGTACGCTTACGAAAACCATCTCGGTCACACCATCAGTTTCGAACACGACTACGTTGACCACAACCCCTACAGCAACCCCATATTCCGTTAGCACCACGACAAAGACGCCCTCCAAAACCCCCATCCCATACAAGACCTCGACGAAAACCGCGACCAAAACAAGTGTCCCCTCATCGACGACAACATCAAAAACACAACCCACAAAAACTCTAACGCGGACGCCCGTACCCCAAAACACACCAACCCGCACCCGCACACCCCCTCCTCAAACCGGTACTCCAACCACATCCTCGCCAACGATCACATCCACCCCACCACCTATGACACCGACTTCGACTGCGACGATTCCAAGCGTAACCCCGACTGTCCCAAGCAGCTGTAGCACGAGCGGTAACAGCGGGTTCGAGAGTACACTCATCGACCTGATCAATCAAGAACGGGCCGATCAGGGGCTCGATCCACTATCAAGGAAATCCGCACTCACCGCCGCAGCCAGGTCGCACAGCGAAGATATGGCATGCAACGATTTCATGTCGCACACAGGATCCGATGGATCCCGTCCTGCCGATCGAGTTGCAGCGCAAGGCTATTCATTCAGTTGGATCGGGGAGAACATCTATGCCGGAAATGGATCCTACAATTCCCCCAATCAGGCCTTTAATTGGTGGATGGACAGTGCACCCCATCGCGCCAATCTGCTTAACACAAATTATCAGTCGATCGGTATCGGTTACATATTCAGCTCGGATAGCCAGTACGGGGGATACTTTACGGCCGTGTTTACCAGACCGTGACCAGATTGAACTCTATCTGTAGGTAGTGTGTGCAAGTAGGTCTATTGCTTCTTCAATCNNCTCGAGGCGTTTAAAACGGATGCAACTCTTGCCAACGTCCAAGCCTGCTAACTCCTGCCGATATTTTTCCACGAGGCTTGTATCCATGTACAAACTCATATACTGTTTCTGCGAGGCGAGCGCACACATGACCCCATCAATTTCATAAGTTGGCGTTCTGTATCGCATCGTCTCATTGGCTTGAGAAACCGTTTTGAGGATTAATTCATGCACACTCTCGAGCGCCGCCCTGCGTTCAGGAATCTGCTTTTGCAGGTACTCCTTTACTTCGTCATTCCATGGCAGGATTCCTCACCCTCTGCTTCAACTTTATGCACCAGACACCTCCGACGCCGAGTGTCAACCGAAGGACTTCGCTCATCTTTTCCTGAAGAGTGCCTATAACTGCTCGAACCGTGCCATATCGAGGACAAAGACCGTAGCGCGAGAATGGCCTTCTTCTTTCGGCTCCGTGCACGTTGCCCGGATGATCTCGATCGCCTCGTCGACACGATCTGCTTTCGTCCCCATCAGCAGGGTCGTATTGCCACGCCGTAGAAATCCCCCTGTTGACGCTACGCGAGTGACACGAAAGTCTTTTTCTATGAGCGCACGCAACGCATTCTCGGCATCAAAATCATCAAGGATCACAATCATCATCTTCACGCTAGATCACCTCACATCGTTCGACGTCAAACACAAAAACCGTCGCTCCGTGCACGTCCACCTCCATCGGCGTCCCGGCCGGATATGGAAAGGTCTCAAAGGGCGACGACACGTATTCCACTCTGCTACTGCAGGAGACCTTCAAAGCCTCGATTGCATCCTCAAGCCTTCCCTCCGGAATCCCAACCAAGAGAAGATGGTTACTCTGTTGCAGGAAAGCCCCAGTGCTGCGAATGCGCGTGACAGGGATACCCCGTATCGCCAGCGCATTGGAGGCCGATTCGAGATCGCTCTCCTGGATGACCACCATCAACAACTGGCACACCTCCTGGATTTTCCTCGACTCGAGTGTATGCGAGGTCCACACCCCCAAACCGCTCTCCAAGGCACTGTCCACCTCCGTGATGAGACCTTCGTAGGTGGTATCCGAGACGATACCGTCCCTTCGCAGCGTGGCCAGCAATCCACGTTGTGCTCGAAGCATCTCTCGTCGGGCAGTGATTAATTCCTGCTCTTCGAGGTCAGGTGTACTGTGTAAAACTTCCTGCACCGAAGAAGCCAAGACCTCCACTCTTTGCTCCAGGATCGGCTTTAGATACTCCCAAGTGTGTCTGGAGATCAATCCGTTATCGCTCAACTGGCGGATGCGTTCGAACCCGGCGCGTTCTGCCAAAGCTCGGGCTTGACGGCGTTCGTACTCGATCTGGTCCTCGGTCCTCACGATCAATTTGAGCCGGGCGAGTACTCGATCCATCGAGAAACCTTGCACGAGGATGCTGAATAAGGCGACGCCGAACGCCATCAAGATGACGGTCTCGCGTTCCGATCCCAGGTTTGCAGGCAGACTGAGCGCCAGCGCCAGTGCGATCGCGCCACGCAAACCGCCCCAAAAGAGAACGTGACGCCAACTAGAGGGCATCCTGCTCCCAAGGCGTGAAAACAGGTAAATAACGACGGCACGACTGACGAGCACCGCGCCGATCGCCCAGAGGATGAGTTGCCAGTTCTGAATCAATGACGTGAGGTCGGTCTGTAAGCCAATCAACAAAAACACCGCAGAGTTTGCCAGGAATGCAGCATACTCCCAGAAATTGAACACCACGATGCGCGTCGTGGGTGACATCCCTTGGGGGCCAATGCTCCCACCTACGATACCGGCGGCGACGACCGCCAGCACCCCACTCACATGGAACAATTCCTCGGCGACCAAAAAAGAGCCGAAGGCGAGCACAGTGGTGAGCGTTGTTTCGACAAGATGGTCGTCGATGTGGGCGGTGAGGCGTGTATACAACCAGCCAAACAATAATCCGACGATTAATCCACCGCCTGCAACGCGGATAAACTCTGTGATTCCCTCCCCCAGGTCGAAGTATCCCGCTGCAAGGGAAGCCAACGATAGGTTGAAGATCACGATCGCAGTCCCGTCATTGAGCAAGCTCTCACCCTCTAAAAGCACTTCTAGGCGTTTTGGTGCTCCCAGTTTTCGAAAAATGCTGACGACGGCTACTGGATCGGTAGCAGCGATCAAAGCGCCGAAGACGAGAGCCACTGGCAGCACCAGCCCGGCGCCCAAGGAGACGACCGCACCCACTAGGAGCATGTTGATGATGACACCCGGAATCGCCAGAAACACGATTGTGCCCAGGTTCTGCCGAAGTTCATCGAAGTTCAGATGAAAAGCTGCCTCAAACAACAACGGAGGGAGGAATAAGGAGAGAAATACCTGAGGGGCGATATCCACCTCTATGTTTGATCTCACGGCGAGCGCCAGCCCCGCCAGCACAAGCCCCACGGTGTAAGGGATGCGAAACCGGCGACCAACGACGGCCACGAGGGAGGCTACCAGCATGAGAAGGAGTATGAGAAATTCGATTTCGAGGTTTGTGTCCATTCTCGTTCTCAGATCTTTCAAGGATTCATTGGCACACCAATGGACAACGACCCTTTCCCTCGGTGGCGAGTCCTTAACCGCGCGATAGAAGGCGAAATAGATTCCGTTAAGAAGGGTCCAATGTTGGCGTGCCTTAAAGCTTAAAGCCAATTATACCCGGACGTGTCTGTTTTTTCACTGGAGCAATGACAATGATCTGGATTGTGCGGAACTACTGGCACTGATTCAGCTCTATTTACGTATCGGGTTCTCGATTGAAATGGTACCTAATGTGATGTAAGATGAAAGTAGACAACTTCACCCAGTGTCAGAGCTTGGGATCGATCTTGGCGGTGTGGGGAGCCAGGCAATTTCATCACAGTATAGAAGCCCGACTTCGCAAGAGGCCGGGCTTTTTTAAATTTTGCGGAATGACTCCGAATTACGTATCACAAAATGGATGGTCCACACCAAAGCTTCCAGCCATTCCAACATCGTGATAGCTAGAAATAGTCAACCGAACCATGCCCGAATTCGTGAAAGGAGCCCCAAGATGAAACGGTTATCTTTGCTGACATTGACCTTTGCTATGTTGTCACTGGTGTTCATCATCCTCCTGGTTTTTCTGAGATTCGAGTTTCCGCTTTATCCGCTAATGAGCTACCAGGATGCCCTCGATGTATTGACCCCTCTGGTACTCATCCCNNAAATCGTCTTCCTTGTCTTGGCTGCCTTCTGGGTCCAAGGTCAGGGCATGCACCTGTCAGCCAACTCCATTAACAACCTGATTGAAGGCCTTGCACAAAACAAGATCATCGATATTACACCAACGGACATCTACCAACTAACTTATTTCTTCGATGAACACTTAAGCCATTACCTTTGGCATATCGGTATGCTTGGTTTAGCAGCCCTCGTGATGTACCGGGAATGGCGCTACCCGACAGGGACAGCGACGATCTGGTGGTCAACCATCCTGGCGGGCATTATCTACAGCTTTACATATTTTTGTAGCTTCCTCGAGGGACAAACGGTTGTTCTGGGGCTACCGTTCGCCGCGATCGTCGTTGTGATTGCGCTGGTTTCAGAGCGCAAGAAGCTTGCTCAACGGCCTGTGATGGCCTTCTTTTTCGTTACTTGTCTGCTGGCCTTTCTTCTTTTTGCTGGTTGGTGGTCGTATTGGGGCGACTTCCTTCAGTTCTCTGAGGCGGGTCTACTTTAACGAGCACAGCACGACCGCTCCTATAACAAACACGGAACAGGCGCGGCAGGACCCAACAGGACAGGCGGCCTGTCCTGTACAATCCATCCAAGTTTAAGATCGTTCTGCAACCCTTGATCAACAACCACTATAATGAGCAATCAGTGCGATTTATCCGCTGTCGTCCATTCGAATAGATACTGAATCACGAGGCCATAGCATGACCGAGCACAATAGAAGTTTTGTGGAAGTTTGTATCTACGAAGTTAAACCGGATAGGACCGAGGAATTTGAGCGCTTAGTCGAGCGTGTCGCAGGACATCATCGCGAGTTTCCCGGTGTTACCGATGTAAGATATATCAAACGCACGCATCGACAAGGGGATTTCGCGTCCGCCAAGAGGGGTGAGCGCCCCATCCGATTGTCGCGCAAACCCAAATCGGTAACCTATGTGCTTTATTGGGAGCTAGAGGATGATGTTGCGCATGGCAAGGCGACACAGTCCGGCCTCGAGCACTTCTATTCTGATTTCAGGAAATGTCTGATCAAAGCCCCTAAGCTCATTTTAGGGGAGAGGTTGCTATAGTCCTCATCCCATGGCTGGCTTAATACCATGTTTCTAAGGGTGTGCGCTGGTGAACGAAGGAGGACCCGCGTTATTACTAGGCTGATTGAAGGGCGACGGTCCAAGGGGCATGCTTCTCGTTTACGTTTGTCGCCACGATTATGGGGGAGGAGATTCTTGCATGAACTTGAAACGATGGTCGTGGTTACTTTTCGCACCTCCGCTGCTTGTGATCTTTCTCGGACTAATCTATGCCGCAATCCCCAAAGTAGGCTATTGTTTCGATAACGAATTTGACGAGAGTGGTGAGCGCCTATACGTAACCGCCGGGAAGAAGGGGGGGCACGTTTTCAAGATTTCTCCAAGTGCATCCCTCGTTCTCGTCGACACCTATTTCGAGAGTGGCTACTACAGATATATCGAAATGGTGGGCAATAAAGCGTATATCGCGAATGGTGACCGAGGTCTCGAAGTACTAGACATAAGTGAAGATTCGCCCAAGCCAGTTTGGGCACAGCACGGCTCCAAGGGTTACGGCATAGATATTGTGGGAGACATTGCTTATCTGGCATCCAATGAACTTGGGCTCCAGATTTTCGACATCACAAATCCTCATGCACCGGTTCTGACCGGCGCTTTTGAGACCGGCGGGCGAGCCTGGGATGTCTGGGTCAAGGAAACGTATGCATATATGGTAGACCGCGATCTGGGTCTTGTCGTTTTCGACATTTCCGCACCCTCACAACCTACCGTGGTCAGTTCCCTTTCTTGGGTCGAAGATCCAATGGCTGAAATGATTGATGGCGCCAGCGAATTTGTGTACATCGCATCAGGTGAGAATGGTTTGATCGTGATTGATGTCTCCGATCCATGGAAGCCCGTCACCACATTCGAATATGATTCCGGTCCTGACAGTTGGAGAGAGGGTGTAAACCTTCGTGGATCAACCCTCTATCTCACCATGGATGATTCACTATCAAGAGAAGAAAACGGATTACACATCTTCGATCTTCTCGACCCTTCTTCCCCTAGATTATTGAGTAAGTTTCCCATTACAGATGGTGTAGAAGATATCTCAGTTGCCGGCAGTCACCTTGCTTTGTCAAACACGCTTTCAGGCATTGTGCTGCTCGATGTCCATGATCCAACCAAAGTTATTTTGATCGATACGCATCCATCGCTCTTCTGGCGATTCTTTACAAAGTTCCTTGGGTGAGAGAGAGGTAGCGTATCAATGGCTCAAGGTGCTCGAAGATTCTTCCTGGATACCCGGTGATATTGGGATGCCTCCGTCCACCATTGGGATGTGTATAACCTCAAGTTGAGCATGCCTTGACTGCTCCTTGAAAAAAGCCTAGACAGGCAGCTATAGGTGGGTGGAGAGTTTAGGAGATTGCGTTCAACGCCGGGGTAGATGGCTAAAAGATAAGCTTCGTGAAGTTACAGGGGTGAGAAGATGAAGAATTTGATTAAAAAACTTGACGGTGCCAATATGGATATTGATCTTGTAACTCCAGAAAACCAGATCGTCTGGAAACAAGATCCCTGTCCCTGGAATACAGCCGAGGATACGTCTGAGCATAAATGTGCTGTGAAGAACATATCCATCTGTCAATATTTCTGTGGCATTGAATTTCTCGATTACGTCCTGTGTTGTTATCCACAAGACAATCCATATCGTGCGAAGGAGGAGTCTTAAAAGTCCGATAAACGCGAACAATCTATCAATAACGGTGATGCCAGCTGGCTAAAATTCCGATGGCGGAGAGATTGAACATGAAGCTGTATACGCTCGCAGTGGCTTACATCGTTCCTGTATTATTCACTGCCCACATCATCGCTCCCGACACATACGATTGGACACAACACACGATAAGTCAACTCGCGGCCCAGGGTTACGGATTTAGCTGGGTAATGGACATGGGCTTCATTGGGTTTGGGGCGCTGGTCCTCGCAGCAGCGCTTAGGCGATTGCTCCTCGATCCCGTGAACAAGTGGACAGAAGGTCCACTCCTCGTCTGCGGCCTGATGTTCCTCCTGTCTTCCATCTTCTCCACCCGACCGTACATCGCGGGGATACCCCATTCAGAAATCGAGGCGTCAATTCATGGCATCATGGGAACGCTCGCAAGAATAACGGTATCCGTGTCCATGCTAGCATATGCGATTGTGGATACGCCTAAAAACCGAAGAGCTGTTCACGCAATTTTTTTCGCCTCTGTCATCATCCTCAATGCATTGTTAGAGATTTTGAGTTTCGCACAGGGAACCGCGCAACGTGTACTCGTCACCGCCGTTCTGACGTGGCTCGTCTTCATCGACATGAGACGCAGCCGATCCCAAAGGCAAGAAGCGCCCAAGTCGTCCGTCTGAACGTTATAGAAACGCTGTCGATACCAAGCCTTATGCACGTTTCCTGACCGAGCACGGTTCACACACGGACGAAGAGTTGGTAGCGTTCTTTGGCACGCTGGGGCTGCGTTCAAAGGATGGTGATCCCAAACCAGCATTACAGGTTTGGGATCAGATACGCAGCGGTCAATGAGTCAGCCAGTGGAATGGAGGTCGCGGATCAATACGTGATTTGAAAACCCACCTCACTCAAAAGAGTTCTGCATCCAATGGAGACAGACCATCGGTGAATGTAAGATTTGAGCGCAAGTCTTGGCGTTACTGGCAGCCAGTCGCAAAATGAAAGCCCGACCCCGTGTGAGGTCGGGTTATTGATTTCGAGAGTAAGCTTTTTTACATCGCGTATTCGGTCTTCTTTTACCTGGATACTGTGTTGCGACCAGCCTTCTTGGCTCGATACAACGCGTCATCTGCGATTTTAACGAGCTCGGCCGGTCTTTGCACTTCATCTGTGAGTTCGGCGACGCCGATGCTTATGGTGGGGGAGACTGAATTCTCATCAAGTTCGAAGGTGTGTTTGGCAATTTTCTCTCGGATGGTTTCGCCGACGCTTTCGGCCTTTGAAAGGGTCGTGTTGCGCACGAAGGCAATAAACTCATCCCCACCGTAGCGACAGGCTACGCCCTTTTTTCTAACGACAGACTCGATGATCTTTCCCGATTCAGAAATGGCATGCGATCCCATAAGATGACCGTATGTATCGTTGATCTGCTTCAATCCATCCAAATCCATCATCAAGAGGGACAAT
>WVZH01000216.1:42138-43692 GCA_011772595.1 Anaerolineales bacterium | reverse complement strand
GCACCAATGAAGATCTTGTCCCCGTTTGTAAGCGGTGAGTTGTTGGTTTTTTTGGAATTGACCAAAATGCCGTTTCTGCTTTTAAGATCGGTGATGAAGTATTGCTGCTCTCTTGGATTGTAGTCGATCCTGGAGTGCATGCCTGAGACCGTATTATCCGTGATCACGATATCGGCCTTGGCAGGGTTACGTCCAATTACTGAGGAGGCCTCTTGTAGTAGATATCTTTTTCCGAGATCGGCTCCGGTGAGAACGATAACGACGGGATTTTGGGTGGAGAGTTTTAGTCCCAGAGAGATATCGAATTCTGTGTCAAACGTTTCGTCTTCGAATGTAAACAACGTGCTCGTCCTCCTAGCTATTATCCTACAACAAGGCTGGCGTTCGTTTGAGTGGGAAATTTGTATTAGAGACAACGAACCCTGTAACGAGTGATCGGGATCGAATTTATTTCCACCAACTCACTGATTTGCGATTGAATCGAGGCGATAGGTGATATAAGATGGTGATTATGAAATTCACACAAATATAGGTGTGAGGGCGGGCCTTGGCATTGTAGGGAACCGGGCAATTACATCGCAGCATATCAGTCCGACTTCGCGTAAGGGCGAGCTGTTCTTGTAGGTGTCAGGAGCTCACAGTCATCGATTATAGGCGTCTCTGGATATCTATACTGAATTCTACAAAAGACCCTATAAGGGTTGATATGTGAAAAAAATCATTCATAATCACTAGTTAGGCGGCGAAGCGAGGTAGAAAAAGAAAGGGATCCATGGAGATGTTTGACGCTGGCCAGAGGAAGCAGTACGCGAAATTAACCTCTATCGATCGCAGTTTGGTAATCATTTAAACACAGGAGGAATGGATAGTGAACACGACCGATACCGTAAGCATGCTTGAGGATAGAAAGGTGAATGTGAAGGCCAAGCTTGCTTTACTATGGGTAGCCTTGATGTTCTTCTATATTTATAACGATCTGTTCTCACTCCTTCAGCCAGGGCACGTAGCGGAACTGGTAGAGGGACAGTTGGAAGGCGTACAGTTTACTCAAACACTCCTTTTCGGTTCGGCCGTGCTAATGGCGTTTCCGAGCTTCATGGTCCTACTGTCCCTTACGTTAAAGGCCAGAGTGAATCGCTTGGTGAACATCATCGTAGGCATTCTCCACGTCCTTGTCCTGCTAGGCACACAGTTTGTGGGCGAGGGCGAGACTTGGTTTTATTGGAGACTTTATGAGCTGCTGGAAGCCCTGTTCCTCGCGCTCATCATCTGGACCGCATGGAAGTGGCCTACTACTGATTCCCAACTTCAGGAATCTGCTTCCTGATCGATGATGCCGTGATCCACATCCGCATTAGCAACACCTATCGTCCCAATCTCAATGCGGATCAACTCTTTGATGCAACCCGAGGATCGCGGCTTGTGGGTTATCACAGGGGGAAGGCCAGATCTGTTGCTCATGGAAAGTGCACCGATGAGAAGGGGCTTGTTCCAAGGAGAGGTGCGTATTAATGCATCATGATATTAATGAGCGGGTTCGTGCTCTTTTTCGCC
>WVZH01000216.1:37862-42125 GCA_011772595.1 Anaerolineales bacterium | reverse complement strand
TGGCGGCCAGCCAGCCTGTCCTGGCTGACGCCAGTCAGTCCAGGGGACAGGCAGCTCAAGACCGTTGGGTCGCATCTTTCGAAGTCAAGCGGCTTTCCTCATGAAGCCAAGGCCTTCATGAGGGCAGTCTTGATCAAGGAACTAGAAATGCTGACGAGGATTTCACGGTGGTTCCACTTATGGGCCAGAGGCTGGATTATTTTGGCGCTTTTTGCGACACTTGTGGTTTACGTAGCCATTACGCTTCCGATCTTACAAGCCGCCCCTGGTGGATCCATAGTTTCATTAGACGCACGACTATTCTACACGCCAGAAGAGGCGTTTTCGACTGTTGGTTCCTATGGGGACGCAAGCAGCTTTTGGATCCGTATCTACTTGACATGGGACGTTGTCAATCCCATCTTGTACACCATGGCCTTCAGCCTACTCATCTCGTGGCTCTTCCAGCGTAGTTTCAAGCCTGGGAGCAGAATGCAACAGCTGAATGTGCTACCAGTGGGTGCGGGGATCTTCGACCTGCTTGAGAATATCTCCATCGTGACTTTGCTAGCAACCTATCCCGATCAACTTACAATCGTGGCTTGGCTAGGCACACTGTTCACGACGACCAAGATGGGATTCTTGGCTGTGAGCACTCTATTAATCTCTTTCGGGGTAGTCTCAGCGGCAGCTAACAAGCTCAAGGAGCAGTGATGAGTTATCCTGAGGAATCTGGAGGTATTTGGAGCGCATGGAGATGTTCTGAGTATCGGAAGACGACGATGTGGCCCAACAATTTACTGGAGCCCTTCGGCGGAGTTCATCCTGAGCTGTGTCGAAGGGGATAAACATCCCCGGGCTTCGTGCAGGTTTGCCCAGAGTTGATGTATGATCGAAGGTGAAGGCGGGTTGCTCCCCACATAGAACGCGGGACAGGCCCTGGCCAGGCCTAGCGGCCAGGCAGGACAGGCAGGCACAGGTGGACGGACAGTCCAAGGCTCAAAGCCGTTAGGCGGATTACTTGAGATATATCACTGGGATTGCTTGATCGGAGGTAAAGTGGGTTAAAACGAGCGCAATCGAGGAGGTGGAGCGCAAGTGAATTGGATACATGAATTCAGATCGGGATTTGAGCCGCTCAAATCTAAGTTTATACCAGCGCACGGCACATTCTCTATTGTGGGTCTGGATCCTGAGGTAGGTGAAGTTGGTGTTGCTGTGGCTTCTCGTTACTTTGACGTTGGATATTGCGTTGCTTGGCTCAAACCTGGTGTGGGGGCAGTTGCTACTCAGGCTTACCTTAATGCGTTGTTGGGACCAATGGGACTTCAATTACTTGAGGAGGGTGTTGATGCTCCCGAGGCTCTTTTAAAAATCTTGGCCGAGGACGATGACAGCGAGCGACGTCAAGTTGGGATTGTTGATTCCACTGGCAACTCGGCCGCATTCACCGGAAAAGAAACAGATCCGTGGTCAGGCCACTTAACCGCACAGAACGTAGCCGTCCAGGGGAATATTCTCGCTGGCTCTTCCGTCATCGAGAGTATGTTGGATACCTTCCTCTCAACGGACGGTCCTCTCTCAGAGAGATTACTCAGCGCGTTGGAATCTGGCGAGGCGCATGGTGGCGATACAAGAGGTAAGCAATCAGCGGCTTTGTACATAGCACGAAAGCGCGGCGGATTTCGGGGCGTTGATGATCGTCTTGTCGACTTGAAAATCACAGATCATATAGAACCTGTCGCCGAGCTACGTCGCCTATACAATATGTGGCGGTATATCTACCTTGTTCCAGCATACAGTCGCTTATCTGATGAAGAACCTGAGTTGAGCTCGATATTTTACGGCCATATTCGGGGGTTTCTCCATCAGGCCTTGGAAGACAAGATCGACAATTCCGAAATATATAATTCTTTGGCCTGGCACCTAGCCATCAATAAAAAGTTCCCAGAGGAAACACTGCTCGCTGCAAAGATGGCTTATGATCTCGCCCCAAATGACGCGAATGTGATTGACACTCTGGCAGAAGCCCACTTCGCAGCGGGCAATCACAACGAAGCTGTACGTTTGGAAGAGGAGGCAATCAGGATCTCTCCTGACAACGCGTTCTTCCAGGAGCAATTAGCGAAGTTCAGACAGTCCGCCTAATAATTCGCTGGAGAAGAGCCTTCGACCACGCGCCCCCCCCTTCGTCAAGATCAGGGTCGGCGCGGAGTTTGTCCTGAGTGAAATCGAAGTGTTCCGAGTTGCTCCCTAGCCTAGAACGTCAGACACCCTGTGGAGCATGCACAGGCGGACGTACGGTCCAGAGCTTGAAGCCATTAGTTCATCACAACTGTCTTTGGATATTGAGAGGAGGTTGAAGCATACGCCAATATCGAATACCGATGGGAGAATCACATTCCCGTTCATTCATTGATCCACCTGGTTGTCAAAGGGAGCAGAGAGATGAAGCTCAGGCACGTATTCATGGCAAATACCATCATCGCGCTCGTCTATGGCATCAGTGCGGTCGTAATTCCCACAACGATCATCGACTTGCATGGCATGTCGGTGGGACCCACAGGAGTTTATCTAGGACAGCTATTCGGAGTATCACTAATCGGAATCGGATTGGTCACATGGCTCGTCCGCGATGTTACCGATTCTCAAGCGACGAACGCCATCGCGCTGGGTCTATTGATATCCGATGTTGTTGGGTTTGTGGTCTCACTTCTTGCTATGCTTGCAGGTTTGATGAATGCGCTTGGTTGGTTAGGTACTGGCATCTACCTTTTACTTGCCTTGGGATATGGATATTTTCGTTTCGTAAAATAGGCGGGTTGAGGGGGTGGGAATATACTAGCAGATTGAGAGCGCCTGCCAGCGAAGTCACTTCAGTTATAAGACAGCTTTCTAAGTCAAAGCCAAGCAAGACGATAATGAGTTGTCATCACTGGCAGGCGTGTCTCAATCCTTTGATTCCCTGGTTGATGCAAACCAAATGGGAAGACACCTGATGGATGAACGAAGAGCCTCAAAGTGGGTTATTGCTTCTTCTGTTATTGGAGCGATACTGGGATCAATCTTTACATGCGCTTGTTACTGGATCGCTCTGATCCTGATGCTGTATACCGAATTCCTGGTATTGGATGGCGCAGTCCATACTCTTGTTGGACCAGCTGTATTCGCAGCAATGGGTGTAATTCTTCTTATTTTCATATTTATCGGAGTCGTCTTTGGTGCCATCATTGGAGCACGTTTTGGCAGAAGACGGTCACGAAGGTTGGGAGTATCTGAGAAGACACGAAATGACCAACCCGAAGGTTGACTTGACCCAAGGTAAACTTAACCCATGCCTGTGTAGTTATTCCACGGGTTCTTCTTGCCACTGCTCGACGATCNNCGCTGTTTAAGACACGCTAACTGCAAGCCCCTCCAACGCAAAGTAACCGGCCAGGGAAATGGATTCCCAGGTCGTACCCAAACCTTGCTGGGCGAAATGAGACGAACACCGAGGGTGGACAGAAATAGACCCACGGGGACGATGCCGCAGAGATGATGCCGATCGCCCAGTCCTTCAGCATGGTCGGCGTTGTAGGCTTCCCGGAAGGCTTTCTCCGTGCGTAATGTGTTCACACCGGCGGCTATCAATCGCCCCACAAGCTCAGCCGCCTCATCAAGGTAACCGTAGTCGATCAAACCCTCCCCGAGCATGAGATTCCAGAACATCCAAACGCCACCCGCACCCTCCCGCCCGTCTGCGCTGTAGGCAGGGTCTTGTGCCGAGCAGGCGGGAATGCCGAAAGGCCGCCAATATCGGGTTTCATCTAGAATCGTCTCTCGTACCAACCTCTCCGCGCGCTCTGCCGCCGGGATACCTGCCCACAACGGAACGAGCAAAGTTTGATCCTGCCTGGAGAAATCTGCAACTCCCAATTCCGTCTCAAACTCATCGCTCAACCCGGAGACTTCAATGCGCTCGATCTCCGCATAATGCTTCCCACTGGTGGCAGTTCCGAATTCCCAAAACCATTGGAAATGTCTCTCCGTCAGCTTTTCCACCCGACTTCTCCCTCGCCGTCCGCGCCCGTGGATGAAGACTTTCACAGCATGTGATAGATCTTCCTGACCCGTCGACCGGATCATGACGCGCACAGGTGGATTGAAGGTGCGACCGATCTCCTGTGTGAAGTGTCCCTTTCCCTTCCCGAGAAGCTCCCCGCGAGTAGAACGATGAATATCGCGGTCGATGTAATGATAGGAGGCAGTCTCGTCAGACCAAGTCGCTTCGACAACCTGATG
>WVZH01000216.1:37203-37838 GCA_011772595.1 Anaerolineales bacterium | reverse complement strand
CGAGATGTCCAGACCTTGACCCCAACTGTGCCAGCGGACGAATGAGGGGATATCATCGAAACCCGACTGTGTCGTACTCCCCCACTCAGGATGGCCATCTTCATCGCGATCGTGCTGCCTATCGAACCAGGACTCGAAGAAATCGATCAAAGGGCGAAACATATCCCTCAGGAAACCAAGATCCTCGGTATGCAAGTAGGTTTTCCAGGTCAGGGTTGCTAAAAGCGGGGAAGAGAGCATACCAATACGCTGCCCGCCCAAACCGGGTTTCCAATCCACGTTGCCGTCGGCATTCTGCGCTGAGATAAAATTACGCAATACGCCTTGAGCAAACTCGGGAGCAATAGGGAGAATTTGCGCCAGGTTGACATAAGCATCGGCTGCTGTCTGCCCTTCCCATTGGTGAGCGTAATCTGAGCCATCCCCTTGGGCCGAGTATCCCCGGTCGGGTACGCGCGTCAGCACAAACGAAGGTTTTGGAAGATGGCGAGTAGGTCCGACGTATCCACTCAAGGCGTCTTTCTGGGCGAGTGCGAGTGCGATGTCCCAGTCATCCTCTCCGGTCTCGATATCGATCGTTCTCGCAGCCAGGATTTCGAGACGGCTGATTTCAGCATCCCAAGACTTTGCTGCTA
>WVZH01000216.1:6961-37083 GCA_011772595.1 Anaerolineales bacterium | reverse complement strand
GTCCAATACTCAGCTTCGACTTTCAGATCCTCGAAAGGTAAAAAGGTGAGGCGCAAGTAATTGGGAAGGAAGAATCGGACGATTGGTGGAGTGGTGAAGTGGGCAGGATGGACTACCGAGGTCTCTCCCCAAGCAAAACCCGGAAAAATCCGCATGCTCAACGCCCGCAAGCCGTACGTGGTGTGGATTGAGAGTGCCGGTGGGTCTCCACCTTCCAGATCTAGCTCCCAAATCTGGTCATCGACGTAACTCGGAATCGTCACGCGTGCATCAGCGGCAATACGGAGTGATAAAGGTCCCTCAGGGGGAATATTCCATTCGCGCATAGCACGAATTGTAAGGAGAGAAGGTGGAAAGGTCAATTAATAGCGACGAGGGATTGGGGACAATGGATTAGGCACCTGGGTACCAAGACCTCTCAAATTCCTGGGTACCCCGGTGCCCAAGTACCTAAATGCCCAGGCACCTAATCCCTAATCCCTAATCCCTATTCCCCAATCCCTGTTTCTCTTAGTCCATGCTACAATCACCAAGTCTGTATCAGGAGGGGTGTATGACGAGTTCCGAGAGCTTTCGAAGAGGGCTTTACTTCGAAGAGTTTGAAGTCGGCCAGCGGATTTTAAGCTCGGGACGCACTGTAACAGAGGCCGATGTGGTTGCCTTTGCAGGCGTNNNNGCTATTACCTCCGGTCTAGCCGTTCGGACTGGTGTATTGGAGAACACGGTCCTCGCTTTCCGGGAAATCGAGTCCTGGAAATTCAGTCTACCAATCTTCATCGGCGATACGATCCACGTCGAACTCGAAGTAGTCGAGACTAAAGCGATGCCGAGATTAGGCGGTGGATCTGTTGTAATTGATATGGATGTGAAGAACCAGGATGACAAAACAGTGATGAAAGGACGCTGGAACGTTCTGGTCATGAACCGTCCGGAAGATTGATCTTCGAGCTCTTCGAGGTTCTGAGCGTACTCCTTTCGCCGGAACGGGCGTGCTATAATCCCATCCGATGACGCAAGACCGCGATAAGGATCTAGAACCTCTTGGGGAAGAAATCCCCGAAGAGGGTTCAGCACGAAAATCCGTGCCGGGACATCCCTCACCGGTGGACGGCGGCCCTGAAGAAGCGCCTGGCGACCGCTTGCGCAGGCTGGTTGCCGGCGAAATGGACGAGTTGGAGCCAGAAGCAGAAATCGGTGCACCGGAAGTTTCTCCTGCGCAGCCATCAGATTCTCCTGAGCAGTTGGCACCCGAAGCGGAACAAGAGATCCCTTCGAAACAACCTCTGGAGCCCTCCCCCGAAACCATTCCCGAACCCACCGCTTCAGGAGAACAATTCACCAAACCCTATCCCCCCTCAACACCCGCTCCCCCTCACTTCCAAGACGAAACCTCCCTCCCACAGCGGGTTCCCGAACGAGATCTTGGCGCCACCCGCGTGAGTCCTGCCGCGTATGTTCCACCTCCGATCTCCAAACCGCCACAAGCCGAGGCGCAAACAAGATCTGCGGGCTGGCTTAGTGGATGCAGTGGTTGCGTATTGCGCATGTTTATTCTCGGTATATTCTTTTCCATTGCGATTGGGATCGGAGTCGTCTCCTTCGGCGTCTACCAATATTACTCTCTCGCTGCGACCCTGCCTCCCGTCGATGATCTCAAAGCCAAGGCCGCGCAATTCGAGACCACGCGCATCTACGATCGCGAAGGCAACCTTCTTTACGAGATCCTCGATCCCCAAGCTGGGAGGCGTACGTATGTCTCTTTGGAGGATATATCTCCCTTCTTGATTGCGGCGGTTATCGCAACGGAGGACTCCCAGTTCTACAGCAATCCCGGGTTCGACTTCTCGGCCATACTGCGCGCAGTTATCCAGAATTACCAACAGGGTGAAATCGTCTCTGGTGCCTCCACCATCACCCAGCAAATCGCCCGCAATTTGCTTTTCACGGCCGACGAACGCGGGCAGATCACAGCTCGTCGAAAGACCCGCGAGGTCTTGCTCGCAGCCGAGGTCACACGGCGCTACAGCAAGGACGAAATCCTCGAACTCTATCTGAATCAAATCTACTTTGGCAATTTGGCATACGGGATTGAAGCCGCAGCGGAAACCTACTTCGGCACCACGGCAGACAGACTAACTCTCTCACAGGCGTCTTTCTTGGCCGGTCTCATCCAGGCCCCTTCGGTCTACGATGTCTTCACCAACCGCGAGGTCACACTGGGTCGACATCAGCAAGTGCTTGTCCTTATGGTTAAAGCAAGCGACGAACAGGGATGTATTTTCGTCAGCAACAGTCCACAAGCCATCTGTATCTCCCCTGAAGACGCTGGCAGGGCGGCGGCCGAGATAGCCGGATACGAGTTCGATTCACCGGACATCCAAATACGTTTCCCGCATTGGGTCAATTACATCCGCTCGGAACTCGAACGCCTTTACGATCCCCAAACCATTTATCGTTCCGGTTTTTCAGTCTACACCACACTCAACCCGACTTTTCAAGAACAGGCGCAGTACGTCGTCTTGGAGCAAGTCTCGGCTCTCGCCGATCGCCGTGTGGGGAACGGTGCATTGGTGGCCATCCATCCTAGCACGGGCGAGATCCTTGCCATGGTCGGTTCCGCAGATTTCAATGATGAATCCATCGATGGCCAAATCAACATGGCCGTGAGACCGCGTCAGCCGGGCTCTTCCTTTAAACCTATTACCTATACGGCGGCATTTGAGAAAGGCTGGACACCCGGAACGCTCATCTGGGATGTGCCTTCAGAGTTTCCACCCTCAGGAATCCCGACCGATCCTCGACCGCCCTACAAACCAGTGAATTATGACGAACGCTTCCACGGGCCGGTTACCGTTCGCTCCGCGTTGGCGAATTCCTACAACGTGCCGGCCGTAAAGACCCTGGACTTCGCCGGCATATTTGATGATCCTGGCACTCCACAGGAAGAAGGTGTGGTTGCCCTCGCAAATCGTATGGGCATCACAACGTTGACGCGCGATGATTACGGTCTTTCCCTAACCCTCGGGGGTGGCGAGGTCACCCTGCTAGAACTCACTAGCGCCTACGCAACCTTTGCCAACTACGGTGTACGCGTCCCTCCTGTTGGAATTCTCCGCATCGAGGATCACGATGGTCAAGTCGTGTACGAGTATGAGGTTCCACCAGGAGAACAGGTTATTCGACCTGAGCATGCTTACTTAATCACATCCATCTTGTCCGATAATACCGCCCGAACACCTGCGTTTGGATCGAATTCGCAACTCAATCTTCCCTTCCCTGTCGCAGCCAAAACGGGAACAACGAACGACTTTCGAGACAATTGGACGCTGGGTTACACGCCGGATATCGCAGTTGGTGTGTGGGTCGGTAATGCCGATTACACCCCCATGCAAAACACTTCCGGATTGACAGGTGCGGCTCCGATCTGGAACAAGTACATGCGATACGCCGTCCAAGCTCTGACCGACGGTCAATTCACACCCTTCATCATGCCGAATGGAATCGTCGATCGCGTAGTCTGTGCAATATCTGGCTCCGAACCCTCAGAGTGGTGTCCCTCCCACAAGACGGAGATCTTCACCTACGATCAACCCCCACTCCCGAAAGAACAGGACCTGTGGCGGAAAGTTTGGATCGACAGCTATTCACTCCTGCTTGCTTCCGCAGAGTGCCCTGATCATGCCGTTGAGGAGTTGGGATTAAATGTTACAGATCCTTGGGCTCGAGAATGGATTAAAGAGACCAAAGCCGGAGAGGAATGGGCGGAAGACATGGGATTCGAGAAAGACGAGGTTGTTTTTATCCCACAAGAGACCTGCACCTCGGATAGTCCACGCCCGATCCTCAGCATCACCAATCCCTCCGAAAATACTACAGTGAACGAAGCCATTGTGGAAATCTTCGGAACGGCCGGAGCCACAGCCGATTTCGACCGCTGGGCTCTGCACTACGGCAGGGGCACAGATCCCGGTTCTTGGCACAAGATCACCGATAGCCGCTCGCAGCACAAGGGAACGGATAAATTAGCAAACCTTGATCTTTCGGATGTGTACAGCGGGACAATTACCCTGCGCCTGAGGGTATTCAGCAAAGAGGACGGAATGGCTGAGCTCCGCCGTCACTTCAGAATTCAACGACCCACACCCACTCCGACGGTCACTCCTACCCCAACTGCGACACCAACGCCGACGGCCACAGGGACCACCACGTCAACCCCCACGCCCTCCCATACACCCACGACTGCACCAACATCGACTTCCCTGCCGACTCTCACTCCGACCGCTACGGCTACAGCTACGGCCACGGACACAGCCACTCCCCCTTAATCATTCCCGGTCCCACCACAACTCCCGATAGACGCGATTCCAGTCGGATAGGGCACGATAGGCCACAATCACGCCTGCTACTCCAGCGAGAACCCACCGTTCCGGGGTGGCGCCAAACACCATCCAAAGCGGCGCCAACAGTAATCCTGTCGCCACGTTCGCACGCGCCGAGTGCTTGATGAGCAACTGCAGCGCCGCCCCCAATCCTATCGCAATAACGAAGCCAAGCGGCCATGTGGCCAGAAGTCCACCACCACCACACCCCAAACCCATGCCACCTCGAAAATCTGCGAAGATTGGCCAGCAATGCCCGATCACTACCAAACCGGCCGCAACCGCAGCGATCCACCTCCAACTCCCAAAGCGCATCGCCAGCCAAACAGCCAGATAACCCTTTGCAACATCCAAAATCATCACGACAATTCCCGCAGACCACCCTGCAGCCCGCATCGTGTTCGTTCCTGAGGCATGACCAGAACCGATAGTACGCACATCGATACCGACCTTCCAGNNAACACCTGCAACGCATCTTCCATGAGCAAACCCCTGCTTACAGCCTTAGGATTCCTCCCACCCACATTCCAAGCTCAACAACGTCTCTTATGCGACATCTGGAAAGCACAGTGTAACGCTTGTGTCTTCGATTGCGAGTAGCCCTTCGTCAAGCTCAGTACAGGCACCGTGACGCCAATCCCGCCCGTCCCGTGGACTGTGAGCCGGGACAGGCTGGTCGGGCCAGAGAGCCAATTCAAGGGGAAGCAATCTCCTCAACCTCTGCATGTCATTGCGAGGCACACAGTGCCGCTTGTCCCGAGCGGTGGCGAGGGGAAGCAATCCCCAACCCGCGGCTTGGGGATCGCATCGCCCCTATCGGGGCTCGCGATGACAGGTAGTGAAGGTAGGGAATCCCGTCACAGTTACCAAGCTCGCAACGACACACGTGAAAGAGTCTGGGGACTGCTCATAGACCCGGAGTACAGGAGACACGAGTTCCAACCTGCGATTATAAAAGTGGCAACTGCGGATCGTGATGCCCGGGGGGATCGATGCCCAAGCGCTCGGTCAGATTTTCCATTGTCAAGGTGGCCTCTGCGGCCAATCGGCGAACGTGCCGAAACTTTATCACACGAGGACCACTCTTCAGCCACTCCCGCAGTCGAGGATCGCGTCGGGATTTCTCGGCTACTAACCCAGCACGTCCACCGGGTAGCACAAAGGTGAGTGGCGTGACCTCATCCGCTTGCAAGGCGGCACCCAGGGTTGCTGTCTCAAGAACGCGAAATATGTACTTCACCGACCCCCGCTCGTCGCTCCAGAGGAGCGGATCTTGCTCTTTCACGGAGTAGCCAAGACGCTCACCCAGCTCGATCAATAGACGAATCATCTCCTGGCAGTCTGCAGCCCGGGCTTCTGGGTCATCTTCTGGGCGCAGAAACCACAGACCCCGCTCCTCATCCTCAACCGCGTAAGAGTCGAGGCAAGCATGCACCAAACGCTGATCCGGTGTGAGCAACCCCGACAATTCCCGACATACTCTGTCATCGACTTCGACTTCCGATAGACCCACGCCTGTGCGCAAAATCTCGAGTACCAGATCCTCAACCTGATCTGCTAGTGGCTTGGAGATGCCCGTTGTGTCAACGAGCCAATAGAGCCCACTTTCCGGCTCGGTGCCCCGTCCAAGGTGTAAAAAAATGGAACGATCGGCGATCACGTCTTCGAGTAATTCGCTCACGATCGGCAACGGGTGGCCATCCTCTTTGTCCCACATGACCGCAAGCTGCCGAGCCCGTGCGAGTTCACACCATATGGCCGCATGGACCGATGCGAACGGTGAAGGCTCCCCGCGATTTTGTAGGATATTCTGAGCGGCGGGGCGCATCCGCCTTTTTATCACTCGTGTGGATAAAGCACCGACGGCTTTTTCTGCATCTTCCCACGTGAAAAAAGCCTGACCCTCATTAATACGCAACGCACAACCGGTGAGTTGAAATCCGGCACCATCAAAGCCAGCGAGTGCAGCAGCGGTGAAACCCGGTTCAGCTTCGGGAATAAATGCCAAAACCGGCTTGTCTACTTCGATGGAGGTGCCCAACCTGTCAATCACCGTCCGTAACGCACTGGCATGCCATGCCCAGTCATAACGTCGCCGCCTCAGAGCCACTTTGATCGGCGCTGCAGCCTCCCGTCCCCACAGCCACGCAGCCCATAAGGCCGAAAGCGTCCAATAAGCCTGATTCGGACGTGGAAGGACTGAAAGCACGATGGGTTTCAACCCATGCGGAACTGTCGATATCAAATCTCGCACAGGTCCAGGGAAAACACTAACGCCACCAGGTCCGGGTATGTCAGGCTGCGGCCATTTGGTAAGTTGTACTTGAAAATCGTCCATCGCCCAGATACCCACCGCACGCTCCAGCGCACGCCATACATTCATCTCTCGATATCGAGACGAAGCACTCAGTTTACGCGGTCGAGAACGACCTTCCGGATACCCCCACAAGGCGTTAACAGCATCAAATGCCGACAGTAACAAGGCTTGCGCTGCCGCATGTAGCGGAGGTATCCAGGAAATTTGATTGACCTTGTTTACCAGCGTAATCAGGGCATAGAGGGCTCTGCCGGGATAGACAGCCAGCGCCGCATCTGCATGGACTCGATCGGAATCCCCTGATGGCGCCACCTGTTCCAATGCCAGCGCATGTTGAAGTCCACGCGGAGCAAAACTCTGCGCTCGTTGCCAATCCGCATCACTCACGGCAGCTTCCCCCACAAAATTACACCGTTCGCAAGCGTAAACCTTGTGGGTGGGGCCGGCCAACTCACGATCCCAAACGAAATGCTCCACAATGACAGAAGCGCCACAGCGCACACACACACTACTGTAGAGTTCTAGGAGGAAGGGTTCCAGACGCACGTCGTTCTTAGGCGCGGCCGCCAGGCGCGCAAGCGCTGCCTGGAGTTCATTCAAAGTGAAGGGATTAAGCGTATGCTTTAATACAAACCGAGTGATCGGATTATTGACCGCAACCAAAACGGGGTGGCCAGCACGGGCCGCCTCGAGTGAAAGTCGCGGGGAAGCACCGAACGGGTCCAGCACAATGTCGCCCGGGTCTCCATATCGCTCAAGCGCGCGCGTCGTGCTCCCCTCTTCTAGGGGAGGTAGGAAGCGTGAAAGAGGACCAGGTTGATGCGCTGGATAACCTACAGGATAGGAGACGTCCATCCCTTAGAGTATAAGGCATCCAACCTCGAATGAATAAGCGTTTTGCCAAACACATCGCCTTGAAAGATCGCTCATCCTGCCATAAACTCATACCATCCGCTACCTGCGATGAGGTTCGAATGAGAAGGTCCATTTGTTGGATTATTTTGTGTTCAATGTTGCTGCCTATTCACGGCTGTGGGCGAACACCTACAATCCCGCCCGATGACTCTCCGAACACGTTAGAGACAGCTGTCGCGGCGACAATGTCGGCGATTTTGTCGACACCGCCCACAATCCGGAACGAATTGACTAGTGAGCCCTGCCCCATCCCGGAAGGTTCTCCCATCAGTCTTGACCTGACAGCCAGCGCCTCGATCCCATCCGAAGTTCTAGCGTATCTCAATGCTGGCGGCGCGATCGCTACGTTGCAGGATGCCATATGGTCCCTAAAGATGTTCCCTGCTGAAGGTATCGATCTCGCACAGAAGGACTTTACAGGCGACAGTCTACAGGATCTCGCAATTACTATCCTGGATCCTCACACGAGGGAGGGCGTCTCTGGCTTTCTCTATTTTTACACGTGCACTGGGAAAGATTATTCCCTTAAGTATGCGTCCCCTGATCTGGAAGAGTTCGGCCCACCTATCCTACACACAGCGCAGGACCTTACTGGGGACGGTATCCCTGATCTCCTTATCCGCCGCGAGGCGTGCGGCGCACATACTTGCTTTGCGCATGTCGAACTACTCCTTTGGAATGGAACCACTCTTGAGAACCGTCTTGAAGGTCCCACGGACGATCTTCCTTCCCCCTTTTTAGACTTCCGAACTCCAGACTCAGACGGCATGCATAAGATTATGATCACTGCTACAGGCATTAACTCTGTCGGCGCCGGTCCCTTCCGCCCCTACACGCGAACCTGGTCGTGGGATTCGGTAGCCCAACGCTTTCTGATCTCCCAAGAAACGATAGAACCGTCGTCTTTTCGAATCCACGTGCTCCACGATGCCGATCGGGCGGCAGAGGGGGGTGATCACACGACTGCTCTCAAGCTCTACAATCAAGTTGTCGAGGACGAGGCACTAAACGATTGGATTGCGGGTGAAGAGGGTCGATTGACTCTATCCGCATACGCTATGTTTCGCCGGATTCTCAGCCACTTACGGTTGAACCAGCCTGAACAAGCCCGACAGGCTTACGACATTCTTCATGCTGCATACAGCGAGGGAACTCCCGGGTTCGGTTATGCTGAGATGGGGCGTGTATTTTGGTCCAAATACATGGAAACAGGTGATGTCAACGAAGCTTGTCTCGCCGCACAAACTCATGCCACGCATGACGAGACAGAAATCCTTGATCCTCTTTATTACGGATACGCAAATCTAGTTTACACCGCCGCTGAGATATGCCCTCTCACGCGTTAACCAGAATTCCCTCCGTTAGAGAGTTTCAAATAAGAATCGTTGAGTCGTAATAATGTAGAGACACCCCGACGGGGTGTCTCAAACATCATTGGCGCAAGTCAAATTCTTAAGGTCCTTTCATCTACCAGGGTTGATGATGCACACTGCTTCTCCGCCTTAAGGGATATCTCTCCTCGTAGATCCCATAATCGTTCATCCAGATCATGACATTGAGAAATTCACGGGATGAGCCGATCAGTGTCCTCGACTGCCAGATCGCACTCTTACAAACCACCGTGGCCTTGTAGCCCTCACCGGTCGCGATTACCTTGTGGCTCCTTGCTTTCAGTCCCCAATGAAACTCACCCATTGCCTCTTTACAAACTTTAAATTTGGCCGCCATCCTTTCCCTGATATAGGTCTTCCTACCATGCATACTCATCCAATTCAGGCTCCTGTTGAATAGGAAACCCGGGAAACAAGGTATTCATTGGGTGACAACGGGCGCTCCATATCTATACGGAGACCAGATTTTCGGACGGCCCAGTCAGTAATATTAAGGAGGTGAACGAATAAGTGAAGTGGATCAACTCCCTACTGTGATGTAGATAGCTCTCGATCCGGGATGGCGGGGTACATGCGATGACATCCTTTATTACGGAGCTTCCTCAACGGACTCTACAGACTTACCTCGGATGCTCATCCAATTAACCCGAGCGGGATAAAGTATTTGAGAATGATCCATAACTGCGTGGAAGATCACCTCCCTGGCAAATCATGTGCAACTAAGTGGGGGGGTATATCGTAGTATAGCGAAGGTGTTTATAATCCCTTATCTTTTCTAGACGGGAAAGAGGTGACGGTTATCCAGTCATCTCCACATGAAGGTTAGCGATACGACCATTCTATCTAATCCTTTTCCTAACTAGAAATGAGGAGAATGAGTTCGTGAAGATCCAAAGAGCTGTCATCGATTTGTTTATTGCAAGTGCTCTGGGATTATTTGTAGAGCTTATATTTATCCGCTGGCTGGGATCAGAGCTAAGGATATTCTCATTCTATAAGAATGTCGCCCTGATCGCAGCTTATCTCGGCCTTGGTTTGGGGTTCATCGTTTACAGCACGGAGCGCGGCGTGCGTTCGCTGCAGCGGGTATACCCCGCCCTCGTCACGCTCATCGTTGTCATCGTGCTGGGAATGGGCCGCACAATGGTGAGTGACATCCTGTTGAGCAACCGGGCCAACGCGGAGGAATATATCTGGGCGGGCTTTATTGGCGATATATCCACATGGATCTTGGCCCTACTCGAATTCGCCTTCTATGCCGCGATCCTGGGGATATTCCTCGCCATGACGATTATGTTCATACCATTAGGCGAACTCGTCGGTGCGAAATTCACTGAATTCAAACCCTTGAAAGGGTACACGATCAACATATTAGGCAGCTTGGCAGGCGTATTGGCCTACACGCTCATTTCATTCCTCGGTTGGCCACCTCATACATGGTTTTTGCTCGCAGCGGCGGGGGTGATCTACTTTATCCCACGGGCACCGCGTCGTGATTGGTGGACGAGCTTGGGCCTTACTAGCATCCCCATCTTTCTTATCATACTGTGGCCGACTCCAGCGGAGAGGACGGTCTGGTCACCCTACTACAGGATCGATATCAATGAGAGCCGCGCCGAGAAAGATCCAACCCTGCTTCTAGGATATGATCTCTCTGTAAATCTAGCGTGGCATCAAAGATTGATCGACCTAACCCCCTCTTTTGTCGATGAAAACTTTGAGATCGCTCCGGCGTACTTTGACGCGATGCAATCTGAGTATGATGCCCCGTATTCGGCCGCATCGAGCATGGAGAATGTACTTATCGTTGGCGCAGGAACGGGCAATGACGTTGCGGCTGCATTACGCGCAGGTGCCTCGGTAGTAACAGCCGTAGAGATCGACCCCAAGATTTTCCGCCTGGGAGATGAGCTTCATCCCGAGCAACCTTATACGAATCCGGCCGTTTCGAAAGTCACTGAGGATGCCCGGTCTTTCTTCTCACACTCATCTGACACGTATGATTTAATCGTATTCGGCTTGCTAGATTCACACGCCCTTTTCAGCACGGCCAGCAGCGCCCGGCTGGACAACTTCGTGTATACCCATGAGAGCTTCCTTCACGTGAAGGAACTTCTCACAGAAGATGGACTCCTTGCCCTAACATTCGGCGTTCCCCCCGAAAATGAGTGGATGGGACATCGGCTGTACCGCACAATCACCGATGCGTTTGGTCACCCCCCTCAGGTGTTCGAGTTTCCGAACAACGATGTTCTCTTTTTAATCGGGCTCGATCCAGAGACACGGTATGGTATTGAAGATCCGCGTGTCCAAGCAAGACCTGATTACACATACCAAACAGATATACCGGCTACCACTGACGACTGGCCGTATCTTTATCTGCGAGAACAAGCCGTACCGTCCACTTACCTCGTGACATTGATCGGTATCGCGATCCTGAGCTTCCTGTTAATCCGCCGCAACATCGCCAACTTCACACAGTTTAGATTTGGATTCTTCTTCCTTGGCGCTGGATTCTTCTTGCTCCAGACGAAGAGTATGACCGAGATGGCACTCTTGTTTGGCTCGACCTGGGTGGTCAATGCAGCAGTGATCAGCGCGATCCTGATCATGATTGTGCTCGCCAATTGGGTTGTGATCCGATTCGAACTTCGGGAAACACGTGTTCTCTACATCCTATTGTTCCTCTCGCTGATCATCAGTTACTTCATTCCGATCCGAACCTTCCTAGGGTTGCCTGACACGCTTCGGACCGTGATCGTTAGTCTGGAACAGGCGATCCCTCTCTTCTTCGCTTCGATCATCTTCGCAATTCGGTTCCAAGGTGTTACTTCGATACCGGTGGCACTTGGCTCGAACTTATTCGGTGGGGTTTTGGGGGGATTGACGGAATACGCCTCGCTGGCATTGGGAATCCGCAGTTTATACCTCTTCGCACTTGCTTTCTACGCCCTTTCGGCTTTATCTCAGATGCCATTAGTCAGAAAGGGTAGAACTACCCCTACGGGTTGATGTCGATTTCTGGGCACATACCGATCGCTAAGTACGTATGGGGTCTGAGATATGCCTCATCTTGTGGTAGCCTTAACGCATCGATCGATATAGGATAAGCGCAGATCCTACTCCAGAGAGGATTGAAGGGGGATTGGAGCTCACTCAACTTCAGCCCACCTTACGATAGTTTCTTGAAGATCAGCATAATCGTTCATCCAAGCTATGACGTTGAGAAATTCACGGGGCGTCCCGATCAGTGTCCACAACTTGCGGACATCGCGTCCCACCGGATCCTCTCCCGCTGCACCACCAGGTTCATCAGCATAGGCTCCATAGAAGGCGAAGTAGGCCTGATTTAGACGCCGGATGGGATGCCCATTCTCCCAAAAGAATTGTCGGCGTGCCTCCATATACGATTCCGCCTGCTCAATCCTCCCTTCCGCCAACAATGCATCCGTCGTCTCTCGCGTTTCTCGCATCTCCGCACGAAAATCGAAGACCGCAGGCTCTACCTCCTGAGGTCTCTCCGTCTCTGATTCGACGACAGGCGGTGGGACTAGATCGGGATAATATCGCTCAAGCACCCTGCGACCGATCTCCTTACCAATGATGCTAGCCGTCGTCTCGTTCATCGTTCTAAGTTCAGGGTTCTTCTCGTAGTTCAGGCCTAAAGGTCTTAAGGTGAGATAGTTGTGGACCCATTCATGCGCGATCACTTCGGTCACCCAAACCAACGAGGTACTCTCACTAATCATCGTTGGATAGATCCCAACACCTCCGATGGGTACCACTAAAGTCGACACATCCATCCCTGCTTCAACCTGATTTTCGAGTGTCATGATCTCTTCCAATGTGAGTGCCGGATCGAGGGAAATGTTGGCATCCTGTCGGATGATGTGTCGTGGCGACACGATGAGTGCTACGGGAGGTTGTGTGAAATGAAAGGCGACTGGTGGAAATGGTGCACCTGCGGTCTCGATTTCCAGCTCCATTAGAACGTACCCAACTTGTTCTTGAAGCAGTGCTTCCACAACAGGCTGCAGACGGACTAATCGATCACGAATTGCATCTCGTTCACGGATGATCACACGTTGACCAGTTTCAGGGTTTTCCGAAGCGGGATCAGCGATGATTTGCGTCAACTTACCCTCAAGTCGCCTGACCTCCTCGAGCAGTTCGAAGTACGTTCGCACAAGGTCTTGGCGCTCACCATCCGGTACGTAACCCGGGATGCCTGAGCCGAATTGTTCGAGTTTCTGAGTTAGCGCGTCGACAGTCCAAACGAGGAAATTGAACTCACGTGGTCGTGTAAACGGACGCACGCGATCCGCTGCATCGTGCATCTGGATCGTGCTTCCGGTAACGAGTAATAAGAAGACCAGCGTTCCAAATAATCTTGCGAGCCAAGTCCTTAATCGGCGAAGGTTTCGCCAGAATGTGGTCATACAAGCATCTTACCGCGCCCTCATGACCTGTCAATGTTGGTCAGAGCCATATGATATAATCCCTCGACTTGGGTGTCGCCTGCCCACTCCGATCCACCAAGATGAGATGAATTTCCTTGTTACCGGCGCGGCCGGCTTCCTTGGCTCTGCACTCTCCAACCGACTGGCACGTGAAGGTCATCAGGTGCGCGGCCTGGATGATTTGTCGGCAGGAGATCCTACTCGCTTGAGCGCGGACGTTCTCTTCACTCGCGGAGACGTTATCGATCGCCCAAAACTCTGGACCCTGCTCCAGGATGTGGATTGTGTTTACCACCTGGCTGCCAAGGTTTCTGTATCCGAATCTGTGCTCTATCCCCGTGAATACAACATCGCCAATGTCGGCGGAACGGTCAGCGTCATGGAGGCCATGCGCGACGTTGGTGTAAAAAGGGTGGTGTTCACCTCGTCTGGTGCGGTGTACGGCCATCATGAACAACAGCCGCTTACCGAGGACACCCCTCCCAATCCCGGCTCGCCGTACGCGGTCTCCAAACTGGCAGCCGAGTATTACGTGCGCACAATTGGCGCCCTATGGGGGATTGAGACTGTCTCTTTGCGTGTGTTCAACGCCTACGGCCCTGGTCAACCGCTTCCTGCCGCACATCCCCCCGTCATTCCGCACTTCCTACGACAGACCGCGCGTGCTGGCACGATCGTGATCCATGGCAGCGGTGAGCAGACTCGCGATTTCGTCTTCCTTGACGATGTTGTCGAAGCCATGGTTGCTGCCGCGACCGCACCCACGGTCGACCGCCAAGTGATTAACATCGGGAGTGGGGTAGAGACAAGCATTACGCAACTCGCACAGTACGTCATCGAAGCCGCTGGCACACAAACGGAGTGGATGTACAAGGAGGACCAAAACGCTGGCCCTTCGCGGATGTGCTCCGATATCGACCTCGCTCGTGAAAAACTCGGGTACAAACCACATGTTGATCTCCAAGAAGGGTTGAGACGAATGGTGGCATCAGATTCCCGCTTCCGACCCCCCGAAGAAGTTGAGGTCTAATTCATTGCCCCACACTGGCTACATAGAAGGACTCACAATCGGCATGTCGGCCCATCGCTAACACAAGCCACCCTCCACACTGTTCGAATCACCAAACGAACATGAACCGGAACCGAACCTCCCACCAGTTGCAGCGCACCTTTTTTATCCGATCGACCCTGGAAGTCGCTCCCGCACTTCTGGGCAAGTTGCTGGTTAGGGTCGATGACGACAGGATGCGTCTCTCAGGAATTATCGTCGAGACAGAAGCCTACATCGGACAGCAAGACCTGGGTTGCCACGCCCGTTCCGGAAAGACGAAGCGCAACGCTTCAATGTGGGGGGCACCAGGGTTTGCGTACGTGTATCTCACCTACGGCATGCATTGGATGTTAAATTTCGTCACCGAAGCTGAAGGATTCCCTGCCGCTGTCCTGATCCGTGCGATCGTCCCTCAAGAAGGCGTAGATCGGATACGTAGGCGAAGAAACTGGCGTCCAGACCGTTCTCTTACGAATGGGCCTGCGAAACTCTGCCAGGCGTTGGCGATCGATCGCGCCTTCGATAGATACGATCTCTGCCAACCCTCTTCACGCCTGTTCATCGAACACGGCCTCTCGATTTCTCCCGCGCGCGTGACTACAGGCCCGCGAGTGGGTTTGAACACCGTACCAGAGCCCTGGAAGAGCATGCCTTGGCGTTTCAGGATCTCGCAAAACGATCTCCAGAACATAGTCCAGGAGGGAGGACAAACATGAAACTGCTAGAAGACAAAAGAGCGCTAATCTTCGGAATCGCCAACGACCATTCTATCGCCTGGGGAATCGCCCAAGCCATGCATGCCCACGGCGCAAACATTGCCCTATCATACGCCAGCGATAAACTCGAGCGTCGGGTTCGCCCCCTCGCAGAGGCTGTCAATGCTGATTTCGTGGAGCTGTGTGACGTCTCCCGCGAAGAGGACATAACCACCTTGTTCCAGAAAGCCGCCCAGGAGTTGAAAACGATCGACATCCTCATCCATGCCATCGCCTTCGCAAACCGTGAGGATCTCATGGATCGCTTCCATAAAACAAGTCGTGAAGGTTTTCGCCTGGCGTTGGATATCAGCGTTTATTCCCTCATTGCATTGGCTCGAGAAACGATTCCCTTGATGCCCAACGGTGGATCGATGCTGACCCTGACATACCTGGGAGCGCAAAGAGTCGTCCAGAATTACAACATAATGGGGGTCGCCAAGGCGGCACTTGAAACCACGACGCGCTATCTTGCCGCCGACCTCGGTCCACAAAACATACGCGTTAATGCGATTTCTGCCGGGCCGATCCGAACGCTTTCTGCCGCCGGTATCAGTGGGTTTCGAAGCATGCATCGGCGATTCGCCTCTCAGTCACCGCTGCAACGCAACGTCACAAGCGACGATATCGGTGGAGCCGCTGTATGGCTTTGCTCTGATTTGGCAAAGAATGTGACCGGAGAGGTGCTTTTCGTCGACTCGGGTTACAATATTCTCGGCCTTTCGATGGCTCCTTAAGACCACCCTGCCGGACGGCTACCACGGATCAACGCTTGTGATCAGTCACCCTTCTGCCGATGCCATAACAGAAAACGACCCTGCACTCCGACACTATCGGACCAGGCTTGCGCAAGGGGTACTGTATGCGTTCTTCGTTCTCCTCGCCGTCTGGCTTGTCGTGAACATCGTTAATTCAGCCATCCTTTCGATATGGACCATCCGCACGCTGACCATCAACCTGGTGATCATTCTGGTCCTCGGCAGCCTCGGCACACTGACATTCAGATTTCTCAAACAAGGAAAGGTGGTGCTTGTTGCCTATCTTTTGTGCACGCTTTTCTTCGTGCTCACCCTCACCGGAACCCTTCTATTCCCACGCAACATTTATTTGATCAGCGGTGGATATCTGGTTGCAATCGTGGTAGCAGGCGCGATTCTGAACGATAGATCAGGTTATTTGTTTGCCGCGCTCTCTCTCCTGGCGGTCTCCATCGCTTGGTTCCGAGCGCATTTATTATTACGTGCATCGGAGGCTTCCTTCGACATCCTCACTGGCGTCATGTACCTTGCCGGGCAGGCCATTCTTACTTTCGGCTTCGCAGCCATGCTTAAGTCCATTTCGCAACATATTAGCCAGACCATAGAGCGCCTGTCATCGCAAACGGAACAACTTACGCACCTTGCCTTGACGGATCCTCTGACAGGTTTGTCGAACCGTCGACACATTCTAGATCAAATGCAACGTGAGTTTTTACGTGCCCGCCGCTACCGACGCCCGCTCAGTCTGGCCTACATAGATATGGATGGCTTCAAAACCATCAACGACCGATTCGGACACATATTCGGTGACGAAATCCTCAGTGGAGCAGCCCTGGCAATGCGTGGGGTACTGCGTTCTACAGACCTGCTAGCCCGCATAGGCGGGGATGAGTTCGCCATTTTGCTGCCTGAGACGACTATCTCAGGTTCACTCGGGGTGATCCAGAAACTGCGAAAAGCTCTGACCGCATACTGCCGGCAGATCGGTCATTCGATTCCAGAGATTACTTTCAGCGCGGGTGTGGCTCAACTCCGAGAGGATGACGATTCTAGCGAAGTCCTGATTGCCCGCGCCGACGATGCTCAGCGTCGTGCTAAAGATGCTGGTACGGGTCAAACCAGAACTCAACTTGAGATCGACCAGCTACCCCTCTTCGACACCTCTGGAAGACCTTCTAGAAGGTCCTGATCGCCCAGGAAGACATTCGCCGTCGAGAATCAAAACTTGCGAACTCGCGTTGCACGAACCGACTTCGCCTAAAAGACATATAACCTTGTTGGAGGAGGCGACATGATTTACAGTGACTCCGTTCAATTGTCTACCCGAGGTCATGCCGATATGCACGATATCACCACCGAAGTTGAGCAGGCCCTGACCTCCTCCGGCGTTCAACGCGGTCTGGTGACCGTATTCACCCCCTCGGCGACGAGCTCACTCACGACAATCGAATTCGAATCCGGTGCATTGGATGATCTGCGCCACGCATTGGACGAGATCGCGCCGCCGGATGGGGAATATCGCCACAATCTACGCTGGGGCGACGGAAANNGGTCGAATGACCCTAGGGACCTGGCAACAGATTCTCTTCATCGACTTCGATGTCCGCCCGCGTCGTCGGAGCATCATCGTCCAAATCGTCGGTGAGACGGGTTAACGTGGTATCATGAGCCGATCTAACT
Source organism: Anaerolineales bacterium (assembly GCA_011772595.1). Next base: position 19,377 of record WVZH01000216.1, on the reverse strand, counting down.
TCGTGGAGTGAGTGTTCTGACCGGAGAAAACAACTTGCGTCTCTTGGCCGTTCTGGCACACCCAGACGATGAGAGTTTCGGTCTCGGTGGTACTCTAGCCTTATACGCCCAACACAATGTTGAGACCCACTTGATTTGCGCCACGCGGGGTGAAGTCGGTGAAGTCGACCCAGACCTACTGCAGGGGTATGAAAACATCGCCAAACTTCGCGAAGACGAGCTTCTTTGTGCGGCCTCTATCCTTGGTATTAAGGACATCCATTATCTTGACTACCGAGATTCTGGCATGCCCGGATCTCCAGAGAATCAACACCCAGATGCTCTTGCCTCAGCTCGACTGGATGACGTCGCAGCCCGAATCACCTCTTTGATCCGCCAAATTCGCCCGCAGGTGGTGGTTACCTTCGACCCATATGGCGGCTATGGCCACCCCGACCACATTGCTGTTCAAAGGGCGTGTACGGAAGCGTTTCATGCCGCGGGATCATCCGATCTATACCCCGATGGGCTGACGCCTCACGCGCCTCAGAAGTTGTACTATCACACGTTTCCGCGTCGCATGATGCGCCTACTTGTGCGTCTGATGCCGTTATTCGGACAAAATCCAAGAGAATTTGGACAAAACCGGGACATCGACCTTGTTGCTATCGCTTCCCACGCTTTCCCTATACATGTCAGCGTGGATATTCGCAAGGTTGCGGACATTAAGGAGCGTGCTTCCGCATGTCATTCGAGTCAGAGTGCACCTTCCGGAGGCGGAATCTTGAGATTGTTATTCCGGCGCTTTGCTGAGTTCGAAAACTACATGCGCGCCTATCCACCCGCGCCCAACAAGCTTAAAGAGCATAATCTCTTCGAAGGCGTCACGTCCAGCGCCGGTGGGTGAACTGCATGTAACCAGAAGAGCTACCACCCCTTACGGGTTTCAAGTTCTATCCTGGCATCATCCCCGAACGATTGGCGATTAAAGTCTGATCCCCGCCAGTAAAAAAAGTGGCCAGCCAGGCTGGCAAGTTTGCAAAATCAGCGCAGAGATAAACAGATCAATCCCCGACATTCAGCATGGATCATGAAGATAGTTTAAGTGCCTCAGCCTCCTGATAAAACGAGCGCATGTGGCCATTAATCCGGCAATCTTGAATCAATCATAGCATACGACGATCAACGTTCCTGGACCATGGACCCCGATCGTCAATGTCATTTCGATGTCTGCCGTGCGCGATGGGCCACTAACCAGTGTTAGGCATGAAGAATGCTCTATCCACTGCCTCCCCTCTGCATTCAGCCAGTCATCGAATGAGAAGTACAGGGCCTCCACTGGAAGGAGCGCGATGTGGATAGGAGGTAAGAGCGACGCCAATTGCGATCGATTCGAGCCCGACGGTAGAACCAGAGTCCCCGTCTCAGCAATGCCAGCGATTGAGCCTGTCAGCCCAGCATCGACACTTTCGATTTCAGCCAAATACGACTGCCTAAGGGCGCCATTTGCGCGCGGCAGTTCGGGGTCCTCAAGCACAAATCCTTCATCCCGAAGTCGTTGAAGGATTGAGGGCGAGATCATCTCACCCTCACCCCATGCCACGACAGTACGGGCGCCTAGTTTTCGTAGTTGGGCGGCGACAACGTTCGCCGCTCGTCGCTCTTCGCAACGAATGAACACACCACCCAATGACTCGAGCTCTTTTCCAAAGCGAACGATGACGTCTTGTAGGGGGGAGGTATCCCCCACACTCCGCGCTCTCACTCTTGATCGCTCGGGAGGAGATGGCGTACCTACATCGAAGGGTAGATCATCGAAACGTTCCCTGAAAGGTGACGAGGCAAAGGGCGGAAAATGCCTCCAGGCTGTCCACGCAGAAAGGGGTGGTGGGAGATATTGCACCCATCCCCTTCTTCTGGGCATCAGACGTGTGGCCCACACAGCGATCCGCTGTGCCATCCGATAACGACTTGGAGACTCCATTGCCCAAGTGTAGAATGCCATCAGCCAGCGCATCAACCGCGGCTGTGGTGAAGACGCCCGGTAGGATTGACGGGTGCGGAGAAGCAAGATCGGCAGATCGATTTGCACCGGGCAGACCTCCAAACAAGCTCCACAAAGTGTCGTCGCTGTCGCCAGATGTCCATACTCTTCAATTCCGAACAAACTGGGGGAGATGACTGAACCAATCGGCCCAGGATATACACTGTCATAGCTATGGCCACCGATCTCCCGATACACAGGGCAAACGTTCAGGCAAGCGCCACAGCGGATACAGAGCAATGCCTCGGACAGACTGCTGGTTGCGAGTGATAATCGACCGTTGTCTACCAGCACAAGGTGACGTTCCTCTGGTCCATCGGGATCACTCTCATGGCGAGGACCGCGAATCAACGTCACGTAGCTGGAGATTTTTTGTCCTGTCGCAGAACGGGGTAGAAGCTTGAGCATCAAATCTAGATCTTCCATTGTAGGAACGATACGCTCCATGCCCATCAAAGCAATATGGACCTCTGGGACCGTGGTCACCATGCGACCGTTGCCTTCATTGGTAACAAGACACAGCAGCCCGTTCTCCGCAATTCCAAAATTTACACCCGAGACTCCTACCTGAGCCGTGAGAAAGACTTCGCGCAACACGTTTCTTGCCGCCGCGTTCATGTCTTCAACGTCTTCCGAATAGGGCATCCCCAGTTGGCGCGAAAAAGTTGCGGCTACGTCCTCTCGTAGCAGATGAACTGCAGGCGTGACGATGTGTGCGGGTGGTTCATCACGCAACTGCACGATGAATTCTCCCAAATCCGTTTCGACGACGCGTATCCCGGCTTGAGTGAGCGCATCGTTAAGACCAACCTCTTCACTGACCATAGATTTCGATTTGGCGATCAACTTGGCGTTATGCCGGCGCGCGATGCTCAGGACGATACGAACAGCCTCTTCCGCGTTCGCAGCACGATGCACATGGATGCCGTTCGCCTCAACCTGTCGGGCAAATCTAGCGAGGGTGCGATCTAGATCTTGAATAACGATTTGGCGCACCTGATGTGCCCGCTGTCGAAGTCGATGAGGCTCCAGAAGTGAGCCGAACGTCTGACCCCAAGCAGACATTCTTCGTTCAGCATTTTGATCGAGCGCGGTCTGAAGTTTCAGATCAGAGATCGCATTACGAGCGCGTTCACGGAACGCATCGCTCATTGCAACCCTCCTCCTTCCCCTGCCAGGATTTGGGCAAGATGCGCGCCGCGCACCTGTGAGTCCTCTCGACGTAAACCTCCCTCAAGCTGCATCAAGCAACTCACATCACAAGCGACCACTCTGCTAGTATTCGATCGCTTGATTTCCGATAACTTACGATCAAGCATCTGCGCAGATATTTGCGCATGATCCACAGAGAAAACGCCACCAAAACCACAACATTCCGAGCCAAGCCGATAGACCTCGAGACCTTTCACCGCGTATAGCAAAGCCATGGGCTGGCGATCGACACCCAGATCTCGTAGCAAATGACACGATGGGTGATAGGCGAGACTCTCGTTGCACTCAGCGCCCAAGTCGATCACGCTGAGTTCATCGACCAGAAATTCGCTAAACTCAAATACCCTGCGAGCGAGTGCGCGTGCCCGTGGCAACCAGATAGGATCTTCTGCGAAGAGCTCTTGATATCCATAACGTAGCATCGCCGCACAAGAGCCGGATGGCACGACGATGGGTCCGAGTGTGCCGCTGAAGACATCGATCGTCGACTGCGCCATGCGAACTGCTTGCTCGTGGAAGCCAGCATTGTATGCTGGCTGACCACAACACGTTTGTCCCGAGGGAAAAGCAACCTGTGTGCCTGCTCTACGAAGAACCTCAACAACGGCTTCACCGACATGAGGGAACAGACTATCAATCAAGCAGGTAATAAAGAGCTGTGCGATTGGATGCATGATCAGGTATCCCTATTATCGCCCTAATCCACGGCGGAATCCAGCCCAAAGGTGTCACCGATCCTGCTAGCTGCTGTACATGCACCAACTCCCACGGTGCGCACTCCACCTACCTAGAGCTATTAGACGCTAATGAACCTGCGTGGTATGATTCGAAGGTTTTACAGCAAAATCCGATGAGCTCCGGAGTGTCTGTTAATGCCCTTCAGCGAGAAATTGAGCCAGACCCCACCGAATACCTTCGATTTGCCCAGACGAATTCGCCGCCTCGCCGACCTGGCTTACAATCTCTGGTGGGTCTGGAACAGCGATGCTGATCGGGCTTTTCGCTTCATCGATCCTGTAGCCTGGGAAGACACGTATCACAATCCAGTGCGTTTCTTAGGTCAGGTCGATCGGGCGCGTTTCGAAGCCGTCACCAGAGACCGCTATTACCTTGATTTCTATGATCGGGTGATCCAGGATTTCGATGATTATATGTCGGGTCATGAATCTACCTGGTACGTCAATACACACCCGGAACAACATCACCAACCTATCGCCTACTTTTCCTCCGAATTCGGCTTACATGAAACCTTGCCCATCTATGCAGGCGGTCTGGGTGTTCTTTCCGGAGACCACTTAAAGGAAGCCAGCGATCTGGGTCTTCCTTTGGTGGCTGTAGGATTTCTTTACACACAAGGCTATTTCGTTCAACGTGTCACTGAAGATGGCTGGCAAGAAGCTCACTACGCAAATCTCTCCTTTCTGGATCTGCCCGTTTTTCCGGTCGTGGATGAGCAGTGTGAGAAACTCACCATAAGCGTCGAGCTTGCCGGGCGTGAAGTGCACGTCTGTCTTTGGCGAGTGCAGGTCGGTCGGGTTCCGCTCTATCTTCTCGACAGCAACGTCGATTCCAACCTCCCTTCCGATCGTGCCCTGACCGCCAGACTTTATACCAGTGACATGGAATCACGCATCGCACAAGAGATCATCCTGGGGATTGGCGGTGTGCGTGCCCTTCGCGCTCTCGGTTACAACCCATCGGTATGGCACCTGAACGAAGGTCATTCCGCCTTCCTCGCGCTCGAGCGCGCTCGCGAATTAACTGCCGGCGGTAGCACGTTTGAACTAGCTCGGGAGAAGATTAAATCTACCACAGTCTTTACCACCCACACACCCGTCTCAGCAGGGCATGACGAATTCCCTCTCTTGCTGATCGAAAAGTACTTCAATACCTATTGGCCGCAGCTTGGACTGGATCGTGAATCCTTCATCGACCTCGCCCGTCATAGTCAACCTTGGGGGGAGACATTCAGCATGGCGATCCTGGCCCTTCACATGTCGGAGCACCGCAATGGAGTGTCCGAGCTCCATGGACAGGTCGCGCGGAAAATGTGGTCCTTCCTCTGGCCTGAAAAACCACCCGATGAGGTCCCGATCCGCCACATCACCAACGGCATCCACGCCTGCACTTGGGTCGCCCGACGGCTCCGACACCTCTACACCGAGTACCTGGGGGAGGATTGGTTCGATCGCCTCGACGATCCGGAGTTATGGGAAGGCGTGGAAAACATTCCCGACAAAGATCTGTGGGAAGTTCGTCGCCACCTAAAACGCAAACTCGTGGCATACATGCGCGAACGCGTTCGCCAACAGTGGGGACCTGGGAAAATCCACCCTATCCAGGTTGTCGCCAGCGGTGTACTGCTCGATCCCTACGCGTTGACGATTGGTTTCGCCCGCCGTTTTGCTACCTACAAGCGCGCCAACTTAATTCTTCACGACACAAATCGCCTCCTGAATTTGATTAATCAACCAGGCAAACCTGTCCAAGTGATCTTTGCCGGAAAGGCACACCCTGCGGATGAACCTGGCAAACGCTTGATCCAGGAAGTGTATCGGCAGATCAAACGCGCGGATAGCGGCGGACGTCTGGTATTTCTTGAAGATTACGATATGAACCTGGCGCGCTACTTGATACAGGGCGTCGACGTTTGGTTAAACACACCCCGTCGCCCAAACGAAGCTTCCGGAACTTCGGGACAGAAAGCGGCCTTGAACGGCGTTTTAAACTTCTCAATCTTGGATGGTTGGTGGAGAGAGGGCTTCGATGGAAAGAACGGATGGGCGATCGGAAGCGAGCAGGATTTCGACAACGACGAAGTACAGGATGAATCAGACGCACAAAGCCTCTATCAAATCTTGGAACAAGAAATCATTCCGTTGTTTTATGAGCGATCCGCTGACGATTTGCCTAGCGAGTGGTTGGGGTGGGTTAAGCAATCCATCCGCACGCTCTCCCCTCACTTTAGCATGAGACGAATGTTGAAGGAGTACATCAACAAGATGTACTTACCTGCCCTCCCCAGTCCTGAAGTCACTGTGGTCACGTAGGTTGAGGAAGATGCTAGACTTGTTGGCCATTCCCACAGAAATCATGCCCTGGATCATTTTTTCCCTGCGCGTGATAGACATGTCGTTGGATACCTTACGAGTGCTTTTTGTCATCCGAGGTCGAAAGCCCTTCGCATGGGCGCTGGGGTTTTTCCAATCGGCTATGTGGGTCGTCGCTATCACCAGCGTGCTCAGCAACCTCGACAATCTATTCAACGTGATCGGCTATGCTGGGGGCTTTGCAACTGGGAACGTGGTGGGAATGGCCATCGAGGAACGGTTAGCCATCGGTTATGGCCACATCCGCATCATTAGCTCACGTCGTGGTAGTGCCATCGCGAGCGCCCTCCGCGAAGCCGGTTACGCCGTGACGGAATTACCGGGTCGAGGCAAGGATGGCACGGTCTCGGTGCTCAACTGCAGCGTGAAACGACGCGAGATCGCGCCTCTCCAGCGTAAGGTTTATGAGATCGATCCCGAGGCTTTTGTAACCGTGGAGGAGATTCGTCCCCTCCATCGAGGTTACTGGCGAGCCTGATGCCAATGTGCTGGTCGTAAGCATGCGGTCCTTAATTCTCTATTCAATGATTGCTACCACAGGTGTCCTCACCCATTTCTTTGACCTGAGCAGCACTCCATCGAATTTTCTCGTAGGCTTGGATTGGACAGTTGTCCCAGCAAGAGTAGTCCCCCTGCTCATCTTCTCTCTACGCACAAGCGATTTAACGCTCGCCACCCTGAGGATGTTGACCGTTGTACGCGGGCATAAAGCAACCGCATGGTTTCTCGCAATCGCTCAATCCTCGCTGTTCGTTATCGGGGTGGCAGGTGTGCTAGGGAACCTCAATAACCTCTGGAACATCATCGCCTACGCGGCGGGCTATGCAACCGGCAATGTGCTTGGCATCATCATCGAGGCCAGACTGGCCCCCGGACACAGCCTACTACGCATCACCAGCCCACACCTCGGTGACGCCGTAATGGAGTATTTACACGATCATGGGTACGGTGCGACGGAATTGTCAGGTGCCGGTATTGCGGGTACGGTCAACGTCATCCTGTGCTATACCCCGCGCAGAGAAGTCGGGCTCGTCAAACGTGGGATTCTCGAAGTCGATCCTCAGGCCTTCATTACTGTTGAACACGTACGTCAGTTGCGTGGAGGCTGGAAGGCGTAAGAAATACTGGAAGCAAGGTGGATGTGCAGACAACACTTCGAAACCCAATTGAATACCAGCTTGATCAATCACACGGAACTTATGGAAAAACTTTTCCTACCGAATAGACCGAGAGTGCCTCTTTCCTAGATATTCGTTTGCGCTGTATTATCGCTATAGGTATAATCCCGCCACCTACTGGTGAATGCCACGCGCGGCGAGAACTCACCTCTACAGCCGAGGCTCAGGGCATGGTACCAGTAACACGACACAATTACACTGAAAGCAAAACCACGGTAGAGGCCTAGATGGCACTCAAGGGCAACCTTCGCGACTTCACAGTCACACAATTGCTAAACCTTATTAACTTGGCCCGTAAAACCGGAACCCTCACGGTGGAGGGACCCAATGAGGTCGCTTGGATTTCCTTTAATCAAGGCAAATTAATATATGCCCAACTAGGCAAAGCCGATAGCTCCCTCACGGGTGTACTTACCAAGGCCGGCAAGATGACCGCGAAACAGGCCACCGTGATTCAATCTCATGCCGGTGATAAAAGCGATAAAGAGCTCGGCCTGCTGCTGATCAACGCCGGGTACCTGACGCAACAGGATATTCTCTCCGGGATCCAACAGTACGTTCTGGATATCGTGTATCATCTCTTCACCTGGGGAGACGGTTACTTCCGATTCGATGCGAGCGTCCTTCCACCTGAGGATTCCATCACGATTCGCCTCGACCTTGAAAATATCATCATGGAAGGCTCCCGGCAGGTACAGGAGTGGGAACATCTCCAGGAAGAGATCCCCAACTTAAGTATGGCACTCGATTTCGTCGAACGCCCTGGCGCCAACATTCGCGACGTCAACTTGACCGTCGAGGAATGGAAAGTCGTATCGTACATCAACCCCAAGAACACGATCAAACAGATCGCCAAGGTTAATAAAATGAACGACCTGGAGATCCGTCGTATCGTCTATGGATTACTACAGGCAGGATTAGTTGAAGTCGTGAGGCCGGATGGAATGCCCTTACCGAAAGAGGCCATGCAGCTTCCACCTGTTGATCGAAAGAAACAGGCTTCGTTGGTCAATCGTTTGATCGATCGTATCCGATCTTTGTAGGTGAGGATCGCCCATGCAAACTGTCAAGATGGTCGTCACCGGTCCCTTCAACAGCGGGAAAACCGCCTTTATTACCTCGGTCAGCGAGATCGATGTCGTGTCCACGGAGCGTAAAATCAGCACGGAAGCCGAACGGGTGAAAGAAACCACAACGGTAGCTATGGACTTCGGACGGATAACTGTCGACGATGATCTTGTGCTCTACCTCTTCGGCACCCCAGGCCAAAAACGCTTTGATTTCATGTGGGAAATACTCTCTGAGGGGATGTTAGGTTTTATTGTCATGGTGGATAGCGCGCGCCCTGAAACGTTCAGAGAAGCCAGAGGGATTCTGCAAACCTTTCGCGCCTATGCGCCTACACCTTATGTTGTAGCCGCCAACAAACAAGATTTCGAAGATGCATGGGAGGTGGACGACCTACGCATCGCTTTGAAGCTCGACAGCAAAGTGAAAATGCTTCCGTGCGTAGCCACCGACAAGGAAACTGTCAAGAACGTGCTTTTGGAACTCCTCTACAGTATCCTGGAGGAGATGAAAAAAGAAGCATAGCCTTGTCAATCCTTGCACTCGGGGGCAAACAGTGAGTTCCCTTACAACAACGTCCAGCCCCGCCCAATTCGAAGCCATTCGTCCTTCTAATCATCGCCATGCGCGCGGGAAGGCCTGCTGCCAGTGAACACAGTGATAGTCACCCGATCTCGGAATTGAGGCTTGTACGGTCCACCTTACTCAGCGTGGAGGGTACAGCATACAAGGTGCTTCGGGACGAATGAAGATCGGTTCCATAGGATACGGGGATGATCAAAATCCTTATCGCAGAAGATGAGCGAGATATCAGGGATCTCATCGCCTTCACACTACGATACCACGGCTATCATGTCGTCGTGGCTGCCGATGGTGAGCAAGCGCTCGACCTCACATTCAAGGAACTCCCCGACCTCGTGATGCTCGACGTGCGCATGCCGCGGATGTCTGGTTACGAAGTTTGCCAACGGATCAAAAACGATGAAAAGCTCCAGCACATCCCAGTGGTGTTCTTCTCTGCAAAGGGGCAGGAAGCCGAAGTAAAAGAGGGCCTGGAGGCAGGCGCGATCGATTACATCCTCAAACCTTTCTCTCCAGACCATTTGGTCGACCGTGTGATGGAATTGGTTGGGAAATAGCCTTACAGAAGCAGTGCTAAATCAGCGCTACCCTGCTCTGTAAGAAGGCGTACACGAGATATTTATATCATCGGCTCTCTGTAACCTCCATGCACAGAAGGATGCGATCTCAACGCAATCACCAGCTTGACCCTAAAGTTTTGCAAAGATATACTTCAATATAGTATCCGCAATGATACCTTCCACGGGGAGCCTGACGGTCTCAGGCTGAGAGGAGGGTCATGGCCCTCGACCCGTCGAACCTGATCCGGGTAATGCCGGCGTAGGGATGGCAAGAAATCAATTCGATTGGAGACCACGCCACTCCCTCGCCTGGGAGTGGTTTTTGATATGGAAACACCAGCTATTGTCGTGGGGAACGGCGAGATCGGTCAGCGTCAGATCTTGCGAAGACGCTTGAAAACCATACGAGCACCGCTCGTAATCGCTGCGAACGGGGGGAGTCGCCTGGCACAATCCCTCGACTTGCAGGTCGATGTCGTCATTGGCGATCTCGATTCCTTGGATCCCGAAAGCAAGCTAGCCCTAACCGATTCCGGCGCGACGTTCGAACTATCCGCCGCAGAAAAGGACGAGACCGACCTGGAGCTAGCGCTTCTCTATGCAGCCAGTCGTGGTGCAAGGCAGATCATCGTATTGGGTGCGATCGGAGGGCGCATGGACATGACACTCGCCAATGTGCTCTTGCTCACCCACCCGCGACTTTCTACCACCCGAATACAAATTTGGCACGAAAAACAGACAGCGTGGCTGATCCGACCCCCTGGTGAGGAGATCGAAGGTGATCCCGGAGACACACTCAGCCTTATCCCTTTGAGCACTGACGCAACTGGGATCTCAACGCATCATTTGGCCTATCCGATGAGCGGAGACGACCTGGCCTTCGGTCCGGCGCGGGGGATCAGCAATGTTATCACGGGACCGGTCGCACGCGTAGACCTGAAAACCGGGATGTTGCTCGCAGTACACACACCAGGACGAGCGTGATCGTACGGTAAACAGGTATTGATCTGCACACCCGGGCAAGAAATCCGATGATCAACGAATAACACCAGCAAGCCAGGCAAAGAAAATGAGGAGGGACGCTGATGTCAGGGGACGAAAATCGAACCGTCAACGTTGGTGTGCAGGTTCTACCCCTTTTAGAAGATGTCTACCCAGTTGTCGATCGCGCGATCGAAGTCATCGCCAGAGCGGGGGTTAAATACGAGGTAGGTCCGATGGAGACAGTCATGGAAGGGCGGCTGGACGAGTTGTTGGAGATCGCCAAAGCCGCCCACTTAGCCTGCTTCGAAGCCGGAGCAGAACAGGTCGTGACGATCATCAAGATCGGCGATCGAGTCGCTGGAACCACGATGGAGGAAAAGGTACGGAAATATAGAAGCGAACATGGGGGGTCGTGAGAACCCTGAAGAACGGGGATAGGTACGATGCCATACCAAACACGTCAAAGACCACGAAGATTGCCTACCTGGGTACGTGAAGCCGTACCACCTATTTTGTTGATCTGCTTTGTTCTGTTCTCATGGCATATCATCGCCGAGCGTAGCGGTCTCTCATCCTTTATCCTACCATCTCCCAAGAAGGTCGTCGAAGCCGGATGGGAGACTCGGCACATCCTGGTTTCAGCAATCGGCACGACGATGATCGAGACCATGATCGGTCTGGCGATTGCGATTCTATTGGGTGTCGCCATCGCCGCGATGATGGACCTCTCCTCATTCTTACGCCGGGCGCTATATCCAATATTAGTCGCTTCACAGACCGTACAGATCCTCGCAATCGCACCCTTACTTATCATCTGGTTCGGCTTCGGATTGTTACCAAAAGTCATCGTCGTTGTTCTTGTGTGCTTCTTCCCGATGGCAGTCAGTACAGCGGATGGGCTCGCTTCCGCAGACCCCGATCTCGTGGCGCTCATACGGGCGATGGGCGCAGCGCGACGACAAATCTGGCGCATCGTGCGACTCCCCGCTGCAATGCCCAGCTTTTTCTCTGGACTTCGAGTGGCTGTGACCTACAGCGTGGTCGGTGCCACGATTGGAGAGTGGGTTGGGGGAACGGCAGGTCTTGGATTGTACATGCTGCGTTCAAAGAACGCCCTGAAAACCGACCAGGTCTTCGTGGCTATTGTGATCACCTCGGCGATCAGTATCGGTTTGTTCGCGCTGATCTACCTGATCGAGCGCCTCATGCTACCCTGGTACCACTCTGCTCAGCGTGCTGAGCAGTGGGAGGACATCGGGATTTACTAAGTCCCTCAGAGATTATGGAATGTGCTCCCAAAGGAGGTTTTACATGAAGAAAAACGTTTCGCTCCTGACGATCACCCTGGCTGGACTACTTCTGGCCGCATGTAGCGGTCTACCCGCAACGGCATCCCCCGAGCCTGAAAAACCCACCCCTGTAATCCTGATGCTCGACTGGGTGCCCAACACCAACCATACCGGGATCTTTGTCGCTGAAACCAATGGCTACTTTGAAGAGGCCGGGCTCGATGTCGACATCATCCAACCCGGAGAGGTTTACGCCGAGCAAGCTGTCTCTAGCGGGGCCGCGGATTTCGGCGTGAGCTTTCAAGAACAAGTCACGCTCGCTCGAGTTGATGACGTGCCGATCGTGTCCATCGCCGCCATCATCCAGCACAATACTTCCGGGTTTGCCTCACGCGGCGAATTGGGGGTCG
>WVZH01000216.1:1843-6931 GCA_011772595.1 Anaerolineales bacterium | reverse complement strand
TGGCGATTTCGAGCAGCTACAAATCGTCGATACGGGTTTTGCTGACCCTCTTGCTCTTCTAGACGAAGCCCAAACCGACCTGGCCTGGATCTTCTACGCCTGGCAGGGTGTACAGGCGGAGCAGCAAGGGATCAACCTCGACATCGTAATGATGGAAGACTGGTTCGGCTGCATTCCGGATTATTACACCCCGGTTTTCATCACCAGCGAGCAGACCCTCACGGAACGCCCGGAAGCCGTTAAAGCGTTCCTCAAAGCTATTTCACGCGGTTACACCTATTCTATTGAAAACCCTGACCAGGCCGCCACAATCCTTCTCGAGGCTGTGCCGGAACTTGATGAGAGACTCGTCCGAGCGAGTCAAAACTGGCTTTCACCACGCTATCAGGCCGATGCGAAACGGTGGGGAGAGCAAAAGCTTGAAGTATGGACGGGCTATTCGGCCTGGATGGCGGAACACGCCATTATCTCCAGTCCGATCGACGCACAGGCCGCATTTACCAATGAGTTTCTTCCTTGACTTGTGGGTAAAGTCTAGCGATCATAGACAAATAGGTTTGAGAGCAACAGATGACGACGCCCAAAGTCGAACTACGCAACATCAGTAAGACGTTCTACGGTGACGGAAAAAGCATCAAAGCACTCGAAGATGTGTCGTTCCACGCGAACACTGGCGAATTCGTTACTGTCATCGGCCCCTCTGGAAGCGGAAAGAGCACGCTATTTAACCTCATCGTCGGCCTGCTTGAGCCGGATGAAGGCGAAATCTGCTTCGATGGTCAGGTTTGCGAGGAACGTACTGGGCACGTGGGCTACATGCCACAGCGAGATCTCCTGCTCCCATGGCGTAATGTGCTCGACAATGTGATCCTGGCGCATGAGCTGCGTGGGACTCCCCGTGATGAAGCCAGAATTCAGGCTCGTGAGATGCTGCCACTCTTCGGTCTGGAGGACTTCTCGGACGCCTACCCATTTGAGCTCTCTGGAGGAATGCGCCAACGTGCTGCGCTGTTGCGAACCATGCTCACGGAGCGTGAAGTGCTGTTGCTTGACGAGCCATTCGGTGCATTAGACGCATTGACACGACGTGAGCTGCAGGACTGGTTGCTCGATGTCTGGCGCCGCTTTAAGCAAACAGTCATCTTCATCACCCATGATGTAGAGGAAGCGCTGTTCTTAGCTGATCGCGTACTTGTGCTTAGCTCGCGGCCCGGTCGCGTGATCAAATCCTTGGAAGTGAATCTAGCACGCCCGAGGCGCCAGGGAATGATCGCGGCAACCGGGTTTGGGGAACAAGTCACAGAGCTTCTGGAAGCGTTGGGTCTTGAAATTTAAGATTGAGAGCAAACGATCAACAAGCGGGGATTACATGATCCATGAATGAGCCCATCACTGTTCATAAGCTCAACGAGCGCGGCGAGGAAGTCTGGCGATATTCAGGCAATGTCCTGCACCGATCTGCGACGAGCGTAACCCTGGAAGCTCGCTTCGACGGCGAGGATGTCGAGTTCTTTGGTCTGTTTTTACGTTACGGTGACCGGTTTGTAGAAACGTTTTACAAAGATCGTTGGTATAACGTGTTCAGAATCTACGATGTAGACGACGGGCGACTAAAAGGTTGGTACTGCAACATCACGCGTCCAGCGCAAATCAAAGATAACCATGTTTTCGCCGATGACTTAGCGCTCGATCTGGTCGTCAGACCCGACGGTCAGTCGCAAGTGTTGGATGCGGATGAATTCGCCGCCCTAGAACTATCCCCGGAGGAGCGTAATCATGCAATGTCCGCTTTGGAACAATTGATATCCCTTGCGGCCACACATGCAGGACCCTTCGGTGAACCTAACGAGTGGAGAGCGGATCATCGAAAGTCCCTTACGGATTGATCGTGAACTCTAGACAATCCCATAACGCTTGAATCCCTAAGGAGGTTTTCCCTACTCCCTTCCCCATTCCAATAATCCACCAATACCTGTAGAGACATTGCAAGCAACGTCTCTACCAAATTGACTGTACGTGTAAGGGAGCACGACCGTGCGCCCCTACGCCTTTCAATTGCGATATGTCATTGCAAGGAGCACAGAAGGCGAAACCTTTCCATATGCTGGTCGAAGGGAAGCGATCTCCAAGATGGGACATCGAGATCGCTTCCCTTCGCTCACAATCAACAGCAGAGATCACACCGCCCTTTCAGCGTTCGCCCGCCGCCAGAGCCACCACACGATGAAAGATGTGACAAGGATAATCAACGCAGCAATCACAACTGGCACGACCACAGAGATGATCGATACAACTGTAGCTGTGACGTCTTCGGCGATGCTGACCGGCACATTTCCAGCGCCGGCCGTGGTAGCAGTCACGGCAGGTCGAACTGCGGTCGCCTTCGCTACATGCACCCCTCCAGCGACAATAAGTCCGGCGATCATCGCCAGGACGGGATGGACGTTGGCGATCACCTGAGCGCTTGCAGCGAAAAGGATGGCACCCGCCGTCGGTCGGATGAAGGTCTGAATCGCATCGTTGAGGTGATTGACTGCCGGGATCTTGTCCATGAAGAATTCGATGAGCCCGAGGACGCATAACACCCCAATCACCCACCAACTACTGAGTGCATCCCATGGCTCACTCAGCGTGATCAAATTGGTAAACCGCGCCATCAAAGCCACAATCAACAGCGGTACATAGGCATTCAAACCGGCGCTCGCCGACAAGCCAAAAGCGGCAAATACACCGCCCAAACTTTCCACCTCAATCCCCTCCATTCCCCAGGTATCGTTGTCCTTTAGCTGGTCCCACGTATTCTTATAGCACAAATTAAGCTGCACTCATTCCCCCTACTTCCTGATCCCTGATCCCTGTTCCCCGATCCCTTTAAAAGTGAAATCCCTCCCACGTACCAGTCATCCAGTAACGCACCAAATCGATAACAGCGATCTGAGTGACGGCAAACGTCAGACCGAGTAGAAGCGGTAGCACTAAATCTCTCCACGAGATCGCTCGATTTTCCTTACGAGTGATGGTGAGAACGACGGTACTATAAACCGCAGTCAACAGAGCGAGCACAGAGAACACGCTCAGAAGCGCCAGGGGATAGAGAATTAACGGATTTCCGGATAAAACCGCAACGATGATCCCAAGTATCAGGCCGAGCAGATACACCAGATCACGGAAAGTTGGTAAGATGATCTCTCGCTTCCATTCCTTCCAGGCGTATTGATTGAATGCCGGGTAAACCAACGTAGCTAAGGAGACGCCCAGCAAGGCGCCTGTGATCACTCGCAGGGTGTTGCTGGGCGGATACACGTGGGGCGCGGTGGGGAAGAGGTGCAGGAACGAATTCAAGCCATCCAAAGCCCATATCAGGACGAAGAGGACAAGCACACCCCGTACGCTGCGGCCAGGGTAGAAGCCAGCTTTGGGATGTCGTAGAAGGTAGAAAGCAACGCCCGTGAGGGCACCTAGATACATGCCCGAACAGCGCGCGCACAGCGGAAGTTGGCGAACGCCAAGATGGAAGGAGCGTAGCTCGATGCGATGGCACACCGCGTAGCCGATCGCATCCGCTTTACCCAACAATCCGCTTGGTGTGTAGAGCAACCATACGCCGATGACCACAGTCGCAAGGAGAACTACGATCATACGGGGGATCCTTCGAGCCTTGCTTTGTCGAGGGAGCTCCATAGATTCTTCTGGCGTCATGGCGACATTATAGCCCAAACACCATCCGGCACCCCCGTGAGATGAGCCTCCAATCCCCTCGCCTTGACGCTGTGGCTTGCGGACGGTTATAATCCTCTCTGCGTTCCTCGGTAGCTCAATCGGCAGAGCGGGCGGCTGTTAACCGCTAGGTTGTAGGTTCGAGTCCTACCCGAGGAGCCATTTTCATGCAAAAAGCACCCTCATCCTTTTGGATGGGGTGCTTTCTTTTTTTACTTCTGGGACTCATGCTCCATCGCTGAGTATTACTGCCAGGTCTCTTGCGGCCAAGATGGGACGCTCCTATCCTCCAATCCACGTCAGCCAAAATCTGAGCTATGATTAGGAGGGCACAGATTATAAAACTCTTTCAGGGAGGCAGCGATGGGTATATTCAAGAAGATATCGAGTCTGTTTTCCTCCGCGGGCGAGCACGACGCCTCCGCGTTTTGGGTCTATGTACGATGTGACCACTGTGGTGAGAAGATACGCACACGCGTGGATCTGCAAAACGACCTGAGCATCCGCTACGACGAGGCCGATCAAGGAAACACGTATTTCACACGCAAGACCCTACTCGGCAGTCAGGGCTGCTTCAAGCCTATCGAGGTGCAACTGACCTTCGATCACAATAGGCAGTTGATCGAAAAGCAGATCGATGGGGGGCAATTCATCACGGATCAGGAATATACAAACGACTGAAGTGAAAGTACTCATTGATAATCACCATCGGTAGCTCNNTGTAAGTCGTCAAAATACTGGTTCGCCACAGAAGGGAAACAAACCGCTTGCGCTTCGGCATCATGGCCATGCAACTGAATACGCTTATTCCGCCTGAAGCATCGGGGGAGCAACTCTCGAGCCAATTGGTGGCGTTCGACCATGCGAGGTTGATCCGTTCATTGGCCGGGGCTGGTTTTCAAATTGTCGAGCTAAGTGGCGACCTTGCGCTCTTCCTGCCCCACATCTTCCAGCCACCCGCAATCGCAGACCTGGCCCGATTACAGGACGAACTCAACCTCTCGTACACCGTCCATCTACCGCTATGGTCCGTCGAACCGTCCACGCCCCTCGAGCCCGTGCGTCGCGGTTCTGTCCAAGCCGTCGTCGAGACGATGCAGGCCACGTTTCCACTCTGCCCTGAAGTGTTCGTCNNAAAGCCAGAGAAAGCATAACTTGGATCCTGGAACAAACGGGGATCGAACCCCGCAAACTGGCGGTCGAGACCATCGAATTCCCTTTCGACCTCACGCTCGAAATCGCCGAAGACCTCGACCTCTCTCTCTGTTTTGACACAGGTCATGTGCTGGTCGGTTTTTCCGGTCCTATAACCCTTGACGAGGCTCTGGAAGCCTCTCTTCCGCGTTTGGCCGAAGTGCATTTACATGACGG
>WVZH01000216.1:0-1708 GCA_011772595.1 Anaerolineales bacterium | reverse complement strand
ATATCCGGGCGAACTCGCCTCCAAATATGCCCGGCTTGAATGCTGGAAACTCCCAGAACCCGTTTGATACCGCATGGAATTCGTCCTATGATATAGAAGCGCGTTTCAGAGGCGAGCAGTTCCGCTGCAGAAGAGTTGCGACGTCTGAGATTGTGGGATGACAATGGCCGCCAACGTTTTCGAACGAATGTGGCGTTTTCTCATTCGCATGGATGTCGCTTCCATTCTCATGCTCTCGGTTTCACTTCTCGCCGCCCTTGGCTCTTGTTTTCCCCAACAGACGACCATTCTGGAAGCCGATCCTGAGCGTCTGGCACTCTGGCACAGCGCGCTACGCTCACGCTACGGCGCGATCGCCAATGTTCTCATCACCTTCAACCTATTCAACCTCTTCCGATCACCTATTTTTGCTATCATCCTGGTTCTAACTTCGACATCGACTTTGATATGCACGCTCGAGCGTTGGCGGACTGTGTGGAGGCGGGTGTTTACCCTCGAAACCCGCTGCCCAGAAATCACCTATGAGATCGCCGATCTCACCGCGCACCTCACCGCCCCAACGAACGTCGACGTCTCCCCTGCCCTTGAGGATCATCTTCGTCAGTCGGGGTTCCGCACGCTTCTCGAAAAAGAGGGGGGCAATATTTATATGCGAGGGGATCGCAACCGCCTGACGCCGTTGGCAACATTACTCACGCACTTGGCCGTTTTACTCCTGCTCTTCGGCGCTACCCTGAGTGTCCTATACGCATGGCGGGAAGTCATCACGGTTCCTCCCCATCAATTCGTCTCACTCAACAACGAGCGTAAACTCTCAATTCGAAATGACGGTTTCATTATAGAGAGATATTCTGACGGTAGCGCTGCGGACTACGAGGCCCAAGTTACAATGGCTTTGGACGGAGTGGCTATCAAACGAGGCTCTATCCGCCTGAACGATCCCCTCAACCTTCATGGCATTAGCCTCTTTTTGCAGGGCTACGCTGAAGCGGATGGAAACTACAGCGTCGTCTTCCTGGCCGTAGACGATCCCGGTTACGCGTTGGCCATCCTCGCCGGTTTTTTGCTCTTATTTGGACTGACGGTAAGCTTCAATTTCCCCCATTGCTGCATTTACGCGCATCTGGAAGATGGAAACCTGCGCCTCGCCGGGCGTGCGGATCGCCGCGCTAGTGATTTCCATCTCGAATTCAACGACCTGGTTGCATCGCTTGCGCAGGAGATCGAAGGACAATGAACGACTTGAGCGCCAACAGCCTTGTTGCGATCTCTCACGCCCTCCTATGGGGCGTCATGTTGGGCTATTTCGCGATCCCAAGATCGAAGCAACCCTGGCTGGGACGATTGGTGACAGGGATGGCGACGACGAGTTGGGGATTACTGACGGCTGGGCTCGTCCGCCGTGGGCTGATCGCCGGTCACTGGCCTCTGACCAACCGATATGAAGTCGCGCTCTGCATTTCATGGTCCATCCTGGCGATCTATCTTCTACTGGAGGTAAGTTGGCGCCAACGCGGAACCGGTGGTTACGTGCTCGCCATCGCTCTTATCATGATGGTCTATGCGCAGACCCGACCTGCCGACGAAAGAATCATCTTTCCTCTCCTTCCTGTGCTACGGTCAATCTGGCTGCAAATTCACGTGTTATGTACGCTCATCGCTTACGGTGCCTTTGGTGTGGCAGCCGGACTGGCACTCGCGAGGTTGA
>WVZH01000067.1:1596-2411 GCA_011772595.1 Anaerolineales bacterium | reverse complement strand
GTGGCGATTACTAGAGTATAAACCAACAAGAAGTTGCTATCGCCTTGGAACACTGCTCGCAGGGAAAGTTGTCCGACTCCTGGCCATGCAAAGACGAATTCTGTGATCATGGCACCCGCTAGGAGCGCGGCAAAGAATATGCCTGTCATGGTAACCGCTGGGATCAACGCATTCTTTAAGGCGTGCCTGTAGATTACGACTCTCTCTTTGAGTCCTTTAGACCGAGCCAAAGTGATGTAATCTTGACGCAAGACTTCAAGCATGCTGGCTCTAACTATCCTAGCCAGGAATCCCAAGCTAATGAATGCTAGGCTAAAGGCCGGCAGAATCAAATGAGCCAACGCATCCAAAGTGTATGCTAGATTCCCGCCTAATATTCCGTCGAGCACCGGCATGCCCGTTATCCGAGGAACTTCCCCCAACATACTAGTTGCACCGCTGCTTGGAAGATGGGGGAGTCCCCACAGAGAGAAATAATAGAAGAACACCAACTGGAGGAGAAAGCCAAACCAGTAGGAGGGGGTTGAATAGCCTGTCAACGCGATGATACGGGATACATGGTCAGGAAGTTTGTTGTTCTTGATGGCAGAAATTATTCCTAGTGGCAATCCGATGATAACTGTCAGAATGATCGCAGCTACGGATAATTCAACAGTGTAAGGAAAGTGGCCGAAGAAAACCTTGTTAGTAGGGCGGCTGTTTGCCCATGCGCCAGTGATACCCCAATCGCCTCGCAAAAAGTCACGTAGCCAGTAAAAGTATTGAATATGAAGGGGCTGATCGAATCCGTGGATTCTTCTTACCTCCTCGATCTG
>WVZH01000067.1:1239-1424 GCA_011772595.1 Anaerolineales bacterium | reverse complement strand
TTGATGTTTATGGCTCTTCGTAGTACATTGTTGACCAGAGGTCTACACCGTAGACGGTGTTTTCCCACCAGCCCTGTAGCCAAGAGGAACGGATGAAGTAATCGGTGTCGTGCCACCACACCATGTAAATCAGTATGTCGTTGGCTAAAGTGTTCATTTCGTCGACGATTCTGAACAGCTCGGTT
>WVZH01000067.1:0-1013 GCA_011772595.1 Anaerolineales bacterium | reverse complement strand
TTTAACGGGTTTTCGAACGCATCTACGATCGATTGGTTGGCCACGTCCAGATCAAAGGAAAACACGGGCTTGACACTTTCGTATTCGTGTTCTGGCACTGTGCCCGGTGGAACGACGTTGTTCGCCAAGATGCTTAGCCTGTAGTTGATGAAGATGTTCGCGAAGGTCATGTTAACCGCGCTGGCAGCTGCCAACCTCAATCTCCGATCAGCGAAAGGCTGCCACTCTCTGAATGAGCCGTCAGGATTAGTGACGTTGGTGTTAAAGTCGAACCACCAAGTGTTAAGCGACGGAAATACTCCGTGGGCTGTTACACCATCAATTATTGACACCAACTCAGCTTCGTCAAGCCATTTGTCTCGATCGACCACAGAGAATATGTCGACTTCGGGAACTTGAATCCCCGTTGCTGCTCCCTGTTTCAAATCAAGAAGTCGTGTAGTGAAGCTGGGCACCCACTTGTATTGTATTGTTTCGATCCTCTCCTTGCCTGCTGGTGGTAGGTTCATGTTGTCTGGGCCTCCCCAATAGTCATCGTAGGCCTTCAAGACAATGTCGAATGTGGTGGGATCGACGCTCTCCACGTAGTATGCTCCTGTGCCAAACAGCCAACCGTCCTCTGGGAGGTTGAAGTACGTGTCTCCGTCGCCCGCCCTCTTCAAGAAGTATGTGGTGTAGTTTCCGTCCCATGTTCCCCATGGGCGCTCGCGCGCGCCGCCGTGCTCGTAATCCCTGGCAATCGTGGTGTGTGGTGAGACTATGCCTGCCCAAGGACCCGCCATAATTGGCAGAAACTGTGTTGTAGGAGCGGCGAGGTTTATCTTAACCGTGTACTCATCAACAACATCTACGAAATTGAGGGCCAGAACATCTGCAACCCAGCTTACGTCGTAAGTCGGTTCAGCCCCCATGGCCGTGAAGAGGTTTCCGTCAGGATCGACTAGTTGCTGAACCATCCATGCCGCTTGACTTCCAGCCACTGGAGCAACAGGATCGCCGCTTGTGCCGTCCAT
>WVZH01000050.1 GCA_011772595.1 Anaerolineales bacterium | reverse complement strand
AATTCCTGCAGGATGAGTCCTGCGGAAAGTGTGCTCCCTGCCGACTGGGGATTGACCGCATGCTGGAGATCGTCACGGACATCACCATGGGGCGGGGTACGGGAAAACAACTAGCCTTAATGGAGGAACTGGGGGAGACGATCGCCCTGGCTTCGTTGTGTGCACTGGGCAAGACGTCACCCAATCCGGTGCTCACCACCTTGCGCTACTTCCGACCGGAATACGAAGCCCACATCCAGGAACGTCGCTGCCCGGCAGGGGTGTGCCGTGCCCTCGTCCACTACGCCATTGACCCTGAGAATTGCACGGGCTGCGGGGCTTGCCTGGGGGCCTGCCCTCAAGATGCCATCACGGGTGAAAAGAAAGAGCCGCATGTTATCAATGAGGAAATCTGCTCCAGGTGCGGCATCTGCAAAGAAGAGTGCAAATTCGACGCGGTCACCATTAGGTAGGAGGGGATATGCCAGATTATGTTACCCTGACCATAGACGGAGCACGAATCCGAGCTACGAGGGGAATGAGTGTCCTCGATGTAGCCCTCGATCATGGGATTTGCATTCCCCATCTCTGTCACATGAGGAGCTTTCTGGACATTGGGGTCTGCCGCCTATGTCTGGTGGAGGTGGAGGACGACGGGAGGTCAAGGGTCACTACTTCCTGCACCCTTGAGGCCGAGGAAGGGATGGTCATCCGGGCCCATACGGAGAAGATCCTCAAGCTTCGCCGAAACGTCGCGGAGCTCCTGGTAGCGGAAGCTCCCAACTCGCGGGCCATCCAAGACCTGGCGGCGCGGTGTGGCGTGACTGATGTACGGTACGCTTTCCACCACGCATCGTGCGTGCTCTGTGGGTGCTGCGTCCGCATTTGCAGTGAGGTCTGGCAATCCAGATCCCTTGGTATGATAGGGCGCGGGAAAGAGACGCATGTTGCTCTGCCTTTTAACGAACGGCCCGAGTACTGCAAGAGATGCTGGGCCTGCCGCGAGGTCTGCCCCATGACCATCGCCCCCTGTGACGGGCCAATGAAGGAGGGTGAGGAATACCTCTGTGGAAAGTGCGCTTCCCAGCTCACCATGGTCGAGTATTCACCTGACTCGTGTGTATGGTGCCGGTTGGGCGAAGGCTTTCAATGTACCAGGCAACGTTCGTAACATTACAATACCCAAGAAACAGTCTGAAAAGCTTTGGAAAGGAGAATTCTCAATGAATCTGTCGCGACCAAATTCCGATGACATCTCGCAAACGGCCAATCGTTCCCGGAGCGTGGTTCCCTCCTCTGGTCTCTGTACACGCTGCATTGATGGCTGCACGGGGAATTGCGAGGTCTTCAAGGCGTCCTTCCGTGGCCGCGAACTCATCTACCCCAATCCCTTTGGGTTCATTACCGCAGGCGCCGACAAGCAGTATCCCCTTGACTACTCCCACCTGAACATCCAGGGCTACGCCTTGGGGGCCGAAGGGTTGCCAGAGGGAGTGCAGCCCGGACCAGATAACACGCTCTTCCCCATGGTAGATACGGAAACGGAGATCGGCTTCAGGCACAAGGTGAGGATGAGGGTGCCCATCTTCACGGGGGCGTTGGGTTCCACCGAGGTGGCTCGCCGTAACTGGGAGCATTTCGCCGTGGGTGCGGCCATCTCGGGTATCTCCCTCGTCTGCGGCGAGAACGTGTGCGGCATAGACCCCAAAGCGGAGTTTGATAAGAACAATAAGATCAAGGAGTCTCCGGATATGCGGCGCCGGGTTGAGGAGTATCGCCGATGGCACGAGGGTTACGGCGACATTTACGTCCAGATGAATGTGGAAGATACCCGCTTCGGCGTGGCCGAGTATGTCATCGAGAAACTCGGCGTGGAGACTATCGAGCTGAAGTGGGGGCAGGGGGCCAAGTGCATCGGCGGCGAAATTAAAGTGGGCACCCTGGAACGAGCCCTGGAGCTTCAACGCCGGGGTTACCTGGTTACCCCCGATCCTTCACTGCCGGCCAACCAGGCCGCCTTTCAGGCCGGGGCCCTCAAGGAGTTTGAACGCCACTCGCGCCTGGGCTTCGTTGACCAGGAAGATTTCATGAAAGAGGTCGAACGACTGCACGAGCTGGGGGCCAAACGGGTGACGCTGAAGACCGGGGCGTATCCCATGCGCGAATTGGCCATGGCTATCAAGTGGTCCTCAGATGCCAAGATTGACCTGCTTACCATTGACGGGGCCGGGGGTGGG
Source organism: Anaerolineales bacterium (assembly GCA_011772595.1). The sequence goes on along the minus strand of WVZH01000050.1, from coordinate 80 downwards.
ACCGGTATGAGCCCCTGGCGTATGATGGTTGAATGGGGAGTGCCGACCTTCTACCTGGAGGCCATGACCTACGAACTCTG
>WVZH01000193.1:20129-20652 GCA_011772595.1 Anaerolineales bacterium | reverse complement strand
CCGCTATCACAAGAAGCGATCGACTGGTACATGCAACACGGTATCCCCGGCGATGGGGACATCAAGATGGCCCCTGTGCCCTCCGTTGTAGACTTGTGCATCACCGCACTCCAGAGGTATGGAACACGCACACTCGAAGATGTTGTGGCGCCCTCACTTGCACTCCTAGACGAGGAAAAGGAAGTCTGGCACTCGAAACTCGCGGTTACACTTCGCAGAATGATTGAAGAGGAACAAGTCACTTCTGGAAGTCGTGAAGAGAAACTCCAAGCAGCAAGCGACCGTTTCTACGGTCGAAACCCTTACAGAAATGACATCGCAGATGACCTGGAAGCGTACTACATCGAAAAGGGTGGATTTCTCCGCAAAAGCGATCTTGTTGCCCATGCAACCACCATTGAAGATCCCGTAACAGTCGAGTACAGAGGATATGTGATCTGCAAATGCGGTCCCTGGACCCAAGGCCCCGTTCTCTCCCAAGCTCTGCGGTTGTTAGAAGGCTTTGACCTGAAGGCAATGGGCC
>WVZH01000193.1:11434-20023 GCA_011772595.1 Anaerolineales bacterium | reverse complement strand
CCTAGTGCCAATGTTCCAAAAGAGCCCCGCGATGGTGGTAAAGCGGGCGTTACCTTCGGCAATCGCCTGCGCAGTTTCAACACGACCCCGGGACATCCGAACTGTATTCAGCCTGGAAAACGTCCCCGTGTTACGCTTACCCCAACGCTGGTTCTGAAAGATGGCGAACCCATCATGGCGATCAGCGTCGCCGGTGGAGATCTACAGGATCAGGTGACGCTGAATCTGCTCCTCGATGTCATCGAGTTTGACATGTTCCCCGAATCAGCGGTTACAGCGCCACGTTTTGCCACTACGCACCACGAGGACTCCTTTGATCCCAATCCTGATCGTGTGCAGGCCTTCAGGCAGGCAGGATCGCTGTTTATCAGCAACAGCGTCGATCAGAGTATTCAGGACGAACTCGTGCGGCGTGGACACCAACTCGAAGCAGTGGCATCTCCTATTGCAGCACCCGTCATGCTCTATATCGATCAAGGCAGTGGGGTATGCTATGCTGCTGGTGATCCTGAAGCCCACCGACACGCGGCAGGTCTGAGCGGGAAATGAATTTATGTGAAATATGCATAATCCGCCCCAGCTCGACAGAGTCCGCCATTAGCATTTGTTGGACAATACGAGCTTTCCTAAAATTATGATGTCCAAATTGAATAGAACGATCGAGACTTGTGGTCACTGTTGTTTATTGTCGGTTGCATCTTCATGGATTTCGGGGAAAAGACTTATGGTTTGGAACGGTTAGCCTTCAAATGGTTCCCTACGATGAAACGCTCCTCAAACAACTTCCACCAATGAGCTATTTCAGACGCTAATTTCATTTCAATCAAAGTCATACCCCGTTTCAGGCATGAATTTCACTGAGATTTGAAGTGCGGAATCAATTCACTGATTGGATTATCCTGATAGGTCATGAAGTTATTCATCAATTGCAAATCAGCCTCTCCAATCAACCCATTTCATAAATCATCGGAAGTTAATTAACCCCCTGAAGGTCACGATTTCGAGCTGCAGCAAACAACCGTAGCTACTTCTTAGAGACAATGTGGCCTTGAAACGACTCATTCAGAAGTATCGACCCAGTACGTCACGTTGCGGGGTTGGTCTGGGTTCAATCCACGGGACAGCGAGCGATAGGTTGCCATGTATTGAACGGCGGGCATGTAGAGCACACCGCGAGCGAGTTCACTGAGCCCTGAGTTGATCTCAAGCAGGTAATCCGCATTCTCCCTGATTTTGTCATCAGCTCGATCGCATATGGCCCATGTGACCCCGCCGTGGGACTTCATGTCGCGCAGAAATTTGCCCTCTTCCGCCTGTGCGCTGTCGGAAAGAAACACAGTGACCAGCATTTGTGGATCCACGTTCGATTGCGGGCCGTGGCGAAAATCAAACGTCGGGTAAGCGTCTACCGGCAACAACACCATCTCCTTGATTTTGAGTTGGCTCTCATGCGCCTGACCGAAGAAAGGTCCACTTCCAACAAACGCATATTTTTCAAGTTCGGTGTTCTCGCCAATGTTCTTGCCGAGATCACGGAACGCACCCATGTGTGGTCCGCACACCCCGGGAAGGCTTTCAAGTTCACTGAGATACGCGGCATCATCCGAGACAATAGCTGCAACGAGTTGTAGTGTCAGGATCATCCCCGTCACGGAACGGGTGGTGACGACAGAACGTTCGGTTACAGGTGAAAGCACGAGCGCTAGATCGCTGCGTGTGGCGAGGGGACTTTCCCCGGAACAGGTGATACCCAGGACGCTGACACCCTGAGCAAGCAAGGTATCGAGGGCATGCACAACTTCCGTGGTTTCTCCGGACCGTGACAAGATGATCGCCAGTGTCTGTCGATTGGGTACCATGACACTTTTCGGAAAGAAGTAGGTCTCGGCTGCTGGAACCCCACGCGAAGATATCCCCGTCTGCGCTTGCAGGATAGGCGCGCCGCTCATGGAAGCATTCAATCCGGAGCCGCAACCGGTCAGTACGACTTCGTCCACACCCTCAAACAACTTGCGAATCTCGTCCGCTTTTGAGGTGATTGCGGGGATAAGTTGTGCCCATGCATCCGCTTGGCTTGCTATTTCGTTGAGAATGAAATCACCGGGTTTGTAGTCTGACATGTCTGATTCTCCATTGGCTGGATTATGAAACTTTATAGTCTATCGTCGCTCATCGATGAATGCCCGAACCTCGTCTGCATTGGGAATGGAGGACCCACCGAAAGTCGTAACCGCGATGGCGCCGCAGGCGTTGGCGAAATGTAAGGCATCTGGAACAGTCGCTTCCTTACCCACTCTCGCAAGGAGGAAACCGGCATTGAAACCGTCACCCGCCCCTGTCGTGTCCACCACATCTACCTCGAAGGCGGGAACATGCCAGCGTTCTTCGCCCATTCGGGCCATCGCGCCATCTTTACCAAGTTTTGCGACAACCAGACTCCCGTGTTGGGCTAATGCAGCAACCCCATCTTCGATGCTACTTGCACCCGTAAGGTGGCGGACTTCCACGTCGCTGGGCATAAAGATATCCACAACTTTAAGCAGGTTTTGAATGTCGAGTACCCAGCGTTCCTCAGGGTCCCACCCACTATCCAGAGACGTGCTTAAACCTGCTTCCTTCGCCGCTCGGAAAAGCTCCGACAGCCCACTGCGTAATCCATGCTGCAAAAAGATCGAAGCACTGTGCAAATGATCATAGTTGCCAAGGAGATCGAGATCGATATCGTCCAATCGCAAAGCAGATATGGACCCCAGAAAGGTGATCAACGCGCGGTCATCAGGGTAGGATAATGACACACACACACCGGTTCGAATGTCTGGATCCTCGATCATTCCATCGACCCCTATCCCACGGCGATCCAACTCTCGGATTGTGAACTCGCCAAAGGGGTCGCATCCAACCTTTCCCCAAAAATCCACTTGCGCGCCAAGGGCAGTCAACCAACTGGCACAATTCGCCGAGGAACCCCCCAATACCATGCGAAAGTCGTCGCAGAGCAATTCTTGACCCAATACGGGCAATGTAGGTAATCCACTGACGATGAGATCCACATTGGCATCTCCGACGACTAGAAATCGCTTCATGTTGGCCTCACGATCGGTATTCTGCCACTGTACATTTAATAAGAGTGTTCACGTTCGGTCATCCAATTTAACTGAGCTTCGGACATGAGTTCGGACACAACACCATGAAAATGAAGAAGAATCCATGGTTTCCTAGCAGCAGCGGCGGCGGCCGCTCGCCCGGGCGGCTAATATTATCCGAACTCTTGTCTGGAGGTCAGAGTTTACTGCTTTACACGCCATCGGAGGATTGAAAACCATCACCTATGTTTCCTCCATTCATCGAGAAATATCTCAAGGTTATGCCAGGTAAGGGGTTGATCCAGCGTGATATTATCGATGGGCGACAATACAAAACCAGTTGGACCGAGAACTTCGATCGCTTCTTGGACAGCTGCGCGCACCTGCTCGTCTGTCCCTTGCTCCACCGTGAGAGCACCCGACACACCACCCCAGACACAAATCGCTTCCCCGACCTTCTCCTTAATCATCGGCATGTCTGTGTGAGTACCTTGGAGGGGATCAATTCCGATCAACACGTCGATACCCGCGTCAACAAAGTGTTCAAGCATGGGGTTAATCCCACTCGTGCAGATGTACCCGAATCTCGTATCGTGTTCATGAGCCAACGCAACCTCATCCTTTAAGTTCGGCAAGATGAGTTCGCTGTAGATTTGAGGGGTGATGAAGTCACATCCCTCGTACCAGGCTCTGCGAATGTACAGATCCACTGGGGCGGATAAAACCACCTTCATTCGTTCCATGTTCCACTGATGGATCATCTCGAGGAGCGCTTTGGCATACTCACGCTGAATCATCATCGCTATCATGAAGTCCTGCAAACCGCAGAGCCAGAAAGCCATGTCCGCTCCGACTCCCCAGCCACCGGCAAGCAGAACACCGTGTTCCTCGACGAATTGGTGTGCTCTTTGAGCCTCTTCTCGGAATCTGGCCACATCTTCTTCATGTGGTGGAGTCAACAGAAATTGAAGGGCTTCCAGATCATCCTTCTGGGTTACGAGTGCCTTTTGGGAGCGGGGAACCTGATAATCATCGACAAAGGGGATGAGGTCACCGTGTGGCCAATCCTCAGAGATCAAAACACTCCTGGTTAGTTTCCCAGAAGGGGTGGCGTACTCTCTATGCAGGACATCGGAGTCACCGGGCACATGCTCCCGCCACTCCCTGGTTTGAACCTCGGGGTGAAAGCGAACTGGCAAGCCGCGCAGGTGAGGATGCTCAGTTCGTTGATGACTCGGCGTGCTGGGGATGAACAACATGGAATCAAAACCCATCCCAAGCTCTGCCTTCGTCAGTTCATAAAAATCCTCATCGCATCGTTTTCGCAGGGCCGTGAAACTCATGAAGCAGCAAGGGATATGATCCGCTTCCTCCAGGCTGATCGTCCTCAGCATACGATCGCGGGAATTGAGATCGGGCATGGTTGAAGTACTCTCAGGGTTATCTTTCGCTATCNNCCTCAATCCTCAGGGGAAAACATGCCATCCTGTTGGCGTCGTAATTTCACCACGAGGCTTTCTTCATCGAGTTCTACGTCGTTCCAGGCTAGGATTTCGCCTGCCTCTACGTTTTGCGTCACTGTGGCCTCTGGTGCCAGACCGGCCGGGAGGGCATTCAGATCCTGTGCTTCTTCAGCACGATCAATCACCGCATGGTACGTGTAGCCGCCAAAAGTGTCCAAGCGGTCGCCGGGCTTGAGATCCCTCTTGGCGATCGTCAACACTTCGGCAACCGGATGACTCAACGGCACCAAGGTCGCATGACGATGAAGGAAAGCACGCGCCACAGAGATGGGAGCCTCGAGGAACCACAGGTGGTAGGGGCGGAAGAAGGTGAAATACTTCCCGCTCCCGACCTTCAGGTATTCGAGATCATCCCGTATACGGTCATCATCGACCCGAACCGTCACGAAGACGCCACCCGCCATCGAGCTGCCTTGGACGAAATCTACCGCACCCGGGAACTTGGTGATGCCGCCATCTTCTTCTAAGGCGAAAATCTCTGATACATTTTGAAGGGAAGCTTCAGGACCGATCATACCTCGCTGCATCGGCACACAACCCGTGGCGTTCGCTGCGCAGGTCATCTCGAACATCGTCTTGGTACCATCGACGTAGGAAGCAATCTGGTAAGGATCTTTTTCAACTCTACGAGCGATCTCAGCCACGGTTTCAGGTGTTGCCGATGGGTTCAAGGGGTTGTTTTTACCTTTGCCGATGACGATCGGTTCATATCCCAGGCTGGTCACAAAATCATAGAGCTCCATCAAGCAGCCTGGTTCGTCACCGGAAGAAACGGTGTAGAGCACGTCGGCAGCTTTCGCCAGTTTGTAGAGAATGTGCCCGACGGTGACGTCAGCTTCGATGTTTACCAATACGATGTCCTTGCCATGTTGAATGCAGGCGTAGGCGGTTTCAGCGCCAATTGACGGGGAACTGGTCACATCGACGACGATATCGATCGCTTCCAGTTGTGGCGTCAGGGAGTAAGAGCCCGTAACCACGCGCTTGCCCCCACGAAGGACATCCATCGCCCTCCCCGGATGGTCAACTTCGACGATGTCCTCGTCATCGATCCCGCTGGCGATCAATGCTTGCCTTGCTGCCTGGATATCCTCGTCCGCAAGCATCAGGACATCCATGCCGGGAACATGTCCAACTTGCGCCACGAATCCGCCACCCATCCACCCAGCACCACTTGCGCCGACGCGGATTGGATTCCCTTCGGATTGAAGCTTTATTAGCTCTTCTCGCATGATTGAAATGTTATCTTTTAGCGGCCACGGCCTCGCGTGCGGCTGACGCGATGTCGCGCGCGGTCAGGCCGTACTTATCCAGCAGCGCTTCGGGCTCGGCTGAATCGACGTAGACGTCGGCAAGTCCGACGAATCGCATGGGTACGGGGTGGGTTTCAGCGACAAGACGAGCGATATTGCTACCCATACCGCCATGGAGGAAGTGTTCCTCGGCAGTCACGATGGCGCCTGTCTCGCGGGCCGCGGCTGCGATGACCTCTTGATCCATGGGCCGGATCGTATGCATGTCTACTACTCGTGCCTGGATCCCCTCTTCAGATAGCATCGCCGCGGCATCCAGGGCCATGGCGACCATGATGCCGCAAGCGATAAGTGTTACGTCGCCCCCGTCGCGTACGACGTTCGCTTTTCCGATCTCGAAAGGAGGATCATCATCGGTGTAGATGTACGGCATCGCAACCCTGCTGGAGCGAAGAAAGACCGGTCCTACATGTTCCGCGGCTGCACGTACTGCCTGGTGCATGGAGGTTGGATCACAGGGCACGAGGATCACAAACGTTGGAAAACCACCTACCAAGGCCAGATCCTCGGGGCCCATTTGTGTGACACCATCTTTTCCTAATGTAATCCCGCCATGACTGCCGACGATCTTGGCATTGATGTTCGATTGACTCACCGCCAAGCGGAGTTGATCATAGGCGTTACACAGCAAGAACGATGAGAAGCTTACGATATAGGGGATGAAGCCACACGCAGCCAGACCTGCCCCTACACAAACCAGGTTACTCTCGGCGATACCGAGGTTGAAGAAGCGTTCCGGGAACGCCTCCCTCACGTAGATCGACATGGTGCTGTTGCTAAGATCGCCGTCGAGTACCACAACCCGGGGATTAATGCGGCACAGATCCAACAAAGCGTCTCCAAAAATCTCGCGCATCCGCTTTGCTGGTTTGAGCCCGGCCAGTTCCCCTAGCTGCATGCGATTTCCTCGCGTGCCTTCACAGCCTGTTCGGGCGTAAGCGCACGACCATGATAGGTGTAATCGGCCTCCAGGATCGAAACCCCTTTCCCCTTGACGGTATGGGCGATGATCACCGACGGCTTCCCCCTCACCTGCAACGCAGTGTTCAGTTTATTGAGAATGTCCTGGATATTATGACCGTCGACCTCATCGACATGCCATCCGAACGCACGCCATTTTCTGGCGAACGGCTCCAACGCCATTTCACGGCTGATGGGACCCGTCTCTTGATACTTGTTGTAATCAACGATGGCGATGAGATTCTCGGCTTTGAAGTGCGAGGCCGCCATGGCGGCTTCCCAGACCTGGCCGGCCTCACATTCGCCGTCCCCCAAGAGCACATACACGCGATAATCCAATTGGTTCAGGCGCCCCCCTATAACATGCCCCAGGCCGATCGACAGACCCTGCCCCAGCGAGCCGGTGGTCGCCTCGACTCCCGGCATCATATCTTGGATGGGATGGCCTTGCACCGGACTGTCAATTTGACGCAAGCGCCAAAGTTGCTCGCGGTCGAAATAGCCAGCATGAGCGAGCGCAGCGTAAAGCAGCGGGGCGGCGTGGCCTTTACTCATGATGAAACGATCCCGAGCGGGCCAGTGAGGTTCGCTGCTATGGAAACGCAGAAAACCGCCCCAAAACAGGACGGTAACAATCTCGACCGCGGATAGGCAACTCGATGGATGTCCGGATCTGGCTCGCGTGGTCATTTCCACGACGTCGAGCCGCAGATCGCGGGCTTTTTCCTTTAATTCCTGAATTGTGGGAACATCGACAGGTTTTTGAGGCACGTGGTTCACCATCATTTCGTCATCGAACGACGCTCCGCAAACCACACGAAGCAGCTAAATCGACTTTAATTCACAAGTTCAGAGTACAGAGAGTAACGGTCGGCTCGGTAGTAAATTCTCAAGAATTCGACCGGGATCACTTGATCTGAGTACGTCACTCTCTCGATGAGAAGTAAGGCCGATCTTGGTTTGATCAGTAACAGCTGAGCCAAATCAACTGGCGCCAGAATGGCACGAATGACCTGCTTGGCGCGCACCAGACGAATACCATAGTCTTGCTCTAACACTCTGCGAAGTGGATTGGATGCGTGATCGTGCTTGAGGACACCCTGACAATAACGATGGACCAGAAGTGAATCCTCAACACTCATGGGTTCGCCGTCGGCCAAACGCAGGCGCCTGATGCGTGCTAATTCTTCACCTGGCTCAACCTCGAGTTTCTGGGCGATTTCCACCGGTGCGGGTACGACGCCTGCAAACAGGACTTCTGTGCCCGGTTCGTACCCTCTCTGGATCATATCTTCCGTGAAGCTGATGATGCGGGTCATCCCCTGTTCAAGCGTGGGATGCGTTACGAACGTACCGCGACCAGGTTGACGGTAGATCAGCCCCTCGTGAACGAGGATGTCCAGCACTTTTCTTACCGTGGATCGGCTTACCTGATACAGCTCAATCAATTCCGATTCTGGAAATATGATATCGCCGGGTTTCCATTCCGCATTCTGGATCTTTCTTCGTAAGATCTCATACAACTGCTGATAGAGAGGCACTTTGCTTTCTCTATTAACTCGATCAAGCTGGATGTTCACACGTTCCCTCTTTGATCAACTCAGTGAACCGTATTGAAACGGAGCCAAGAATCATCGGTCACCCCACAAATTCGTGCTCACGTCCCCTGCACTTGAACTTCACAGTCCTTCCTATATGATTGGGATCCCA
>WVZH01000193.1:275-11400 GCA_011772595.1 Anaerolineales bacterium | reverse complement strand
TCCCCGGCTTCCTTCGCTTTGAGCATGATCTCGAGTACGTGAAATGCATGTTCGGGCGTGATGAGGGGGGACGTATCGTTTTGGATGCATTCGACCATATGTCTCAGGCCATCGGTCCAAAGCCAACCCGGATCGGTCTCCTTGAAGGTCAACCATGCACCTACCTCATTGAGCCATAATTCATAACCTTCCGGATCCCAATCGTCACCCAGCATTTGGATGGCGCCCTTGGTTCCATATAGCTCGATTGCCGGACTGCGATATTGTTGGATGGTGAAACCGGCGGTGATGACGGCAAAGGCGCTCTCGCCGAAGTCGAGTAGCACCTGAGCGTTGTCTTCGACCTCTACGCTCATCATTTCGTTGTCCACCATCCGTTCCTGGATGGCAGTCCCTGTCATGGCCATGACCCGCTTGGCGGGCCCGAGAAACCCTGTCAGGCTGGTCAGGTTGTATGGGGAAAGATCAAAAAGGGCGCCACCACCGGGGCGAAAATACCATTGACCCCAAGTTGGCCCGGCGTGACCGTAGCGAGCTCGTGCTAGTTTCACGGAACCGATGTCCCCGCGCTGGATACGATGCCACATGATTTGATAGGTCGTGCTCAGGATCACGTAGGGCGCGCAGATGAGATGACCTGAACTGCTCTCGGCAACTTCGAGCAGCCGTTCCGCTTCGTCGAGCGTCAGGGCCATCGGCTTCTCGAGCAGAACGTGCTTGCCGGCTTCAAGCGCTGCGATGGCAACGGGCCCGTGCTCCGCCATGGAGGTCAGGACCAGGACGAGATCGACGTCCTCGGACTGGAGCAACTCGTGGTAGTCAGAAGTAAGAGATTCAACGCTATAACGGTCCTTCATGTACTGCAACCGCTCCTCGCGCACGTCACAGGCAGCCGTAACTTCGACCAACCCTTGAGCTCTCAACTGCTGGACCATATACATGTAGGCGGTCATGACGTCGCCACATCCGATGATGCCTAGTTTGATCGGTCCTGCCAAGGCTTCCTCCTCTGGATACGTCTCAGGTCGTTCTCACCTGTCACTGCTTTTTGTGGATAATGTCGCAACAGGCGGTTTCTCGGTTGACCTCTTCTTTCTTTTAATCAACCAATTCACGCCGCGCGGCATCGACGATCTTGTCGATCTCTTTGGCCAGCGCAGGTTCCATCGGTTCGGGCTGGTGATGTTCAAGAATCTCGTTTACTCGAGCGATGGCACGCTCTTCTGTCGTCGTATTTCCTTTCGACATCCAGGTTTCATAGGTGTCGCGCGTCCAAACATCGCTTGGAATCCACAATTCTTCCCGGTAATGCTGGACGGTATGCGTTTGAGCGAGATAGTTCCCACCCGGTCCCACATCGGCGATGACTGGCCCTGCCAATGTCTCTTCATCAACGGTGAAACCACGAACGAGACGTTTGGCGAAGTCCATGGCTTCATCATCCATAACAAGCCACGGCAAAGACCCGCCGTGGTCCGAGCCAAGGATCCCTGCATGTCCAAACAAGTCTGCGCCAGCGAGCATCCCCGGCACCAAGGTCCCCAGTTTCTCCATGCCGGCTTGCGCGTCAAGCGTCTTGGAATCTGTCAGGTTTACGTTGATGTAAACAGGTAATCCGTAGCTTTTTCCAATCTCGGTCATGGCGACCGCCATCAGTGCTTGTTCCGGAGAGCTGAACACGCAGATGGACGTCCTAGGGTCCATGGTATGGGGTATACCGCCGTACATCATCGGGGTACCTGGGCCGAGGGTTTGGACGGTGATGATCCCAGCGAGGATCTCTGCGTTCTCCTGAGCCAATGTGCCGGCGAGTGTTCCCGGACCAGTCCCGGAGACCATCGCCATGGGGCCGACGCACACGGGCTGGCCGTGATCGATGTATTCGAACAGGTTGTCCAGACCCGGGTCGGCCAATTGCAGCGGACTGACGGGCTCCAAGAACGTCTCGACCATCGGCTTCTGCTTCAAGGCGTCCTTTCCTCCTGCGATCGCCTTATAGATCTCAAGAACATAACGAGAGCTGCTACGACTCACGGCCCAGCACCAGGTCGGCTTGCTCGTCGTTTTTACGAGTTGGGCGGTGAGAGACACGTCTCGAATGGGGTTGGGAACGTCGGTGGGTACGCTCATCCCACCAACAATGGTCACATTGGATAGTGCATCCCCTACAGTCGCCGCAGTCGTTGCATCTTTCAATACCGGATCTCGCCGCTCCCCGGTTTGGTGATCAAACCAGGCGTACTGACCTGGACTTGAGATCAGATTCAGGTCGCCGTACCCTAATCGTGCAACCTGTTCAGGATCCCGACCATGGACGATGTAGTGCTTGCCCACAGTTTCCAACGCACCCATGACCATGTTTTCGTCGAAGCGAGCGAGTTCTTCTGTTTTATCAACAGTTGCGCCTGCAGCGGCCAACAGCTCGAGGACCTCGGGATTCTTGACCCTTATGCCCACATCCCTCAGGATCACCAGGGATGTATCATGGATGGTTTGAAGTTCGTTCGGATCGAGTAAGGCAATTTTCGGTTGGGCCATGGTTGCCAACTCCACTCAGGGGGATCCTCTTGAGAGCATGCTCGTCAAACTGAGTTTGTAGTCCATCGCATCAGCCCTTGACTCCGGTCATGGCGATGCCCTCGATGAAGCGGCGTTGAGCCAGGAAGTAGAAGATTAAGAGAGGCAGGATCGTGATTGTCGAGGCTGACATAATGAGACCGTAGTCTGTGTTGAAACGTCCTCGCAGACGAGCCAGGCCAACGGGCAGTGTCCAGAGCTTGGGTTCATCCAACACGATAAAAGGCCACAAGAAATCGTTCCAGTGGGTGATCAAAGCGAAGATGGCTAACGCTGCCAACGCCGGTTTGCAAAGTGGGAGCACGACTTTGAAAAAGATCGTGAATTCATTGGCACCGTCCACTCTCGCAGCGTCTAGGAGGTCATCGGGTATCGAGTGAATGAATTGTCGCAACAAGAAGACCCCGAGCGGTGTATACATGCTGGGGATGAGGACGGCCCAAAACGTGTTGTTCCATTTGAACTCCACCATCATCTCATACAGGGGGATGAGGGGGACGAACCAGGGGATCATCAACCCACTGAGGATGAGCAAGAAGAGTAGCTCCTTTCCTTTGAAAGAGTGTTTGGCGAACACATATCCAGCGATAGCGCTGGTGGCGATGTTGGAAGTGACTAGAAATAGGCAAACAAAGGTACTGTTGAGGAAATAGCGTCCAAAGTTGGCCATGCGGAAAGCATCTACCCAATGTTTGAGTGTGGGGTGATCGGGCCACCAGGTAATGGGTAGCGTGAGGATCTCTTTTTGATCTTTAAATGACGTGACCAGCAACCAATAGAAAGGCAGCAGCATGGCGATGGATCCAATACCCAGCAGGATCCATACGATCCAGGTTCTAATTTGTCTCTGCCGGTAATAACCGGTTCGGGCGAGTGAATCCATCTGACCCATGTAGCTAATCCTCGTTGATCGATCAGTACTCCCAGCGCGTGCGGAGCCAGCGCAACTGAAGGATGGTGAGCCCAAGGATGATCAAGAGAAGTATGATACCCATCGCGGCCCCATACCCTAAGTTCAGCTCGCGGAATGCCGTCAACCATTGATAAAGCACCACGACCATGGTGGAATTTGCAGGCCCACCGGGGGGAGAGTCGCCCGACGAGATCCCTGTCGCCGTCATGATGTAGATGGGGCCGAATATTTGAAAGGCGTTGATGGCTCCCACCACACTTACGAAGGCAAAGGTGGGTCGTAGCAACGGAAGGGTGATGTGCCGGAATAGCTGCCACGAACTGGCGCCATCCACCAGGGCGGCATCGTAATACGTTTGGTCTATGGTGGTAAGACCGGCTAAAAACCAGACCATGTTCAAACCCAGGCTCTGCCAGGCGGCATACACGACCACGCTGGGGAGCGCCTGTCCGATGTCCAGGAGCCACCTTTGGGGCGGAAGATGAAGGGCTTCAAGAAACATGTTGAAAATGCCGATCCTGGGTTGGTACATATAGCGCCACACAAACGCAGTAGCGATGACCGAAGTCACGACGGGGATGAAGTAAATCATGCGGAAGGTTTCTTTCAATCTACCGGCGGCGTTGACAAGTAACGCCAGCACCAGACCACCGATGATGATGAGCGGCAGGTAGATGATGGCGAAGAGGATAGTGTTGGACAACGATTTGATGAAGATGGGATCCCCAAAGGCGCGCGCAAAATTTTCCAGTCCAACGAAGGGATGTTCACGCTCGAAAGCTTGCCAGCGGGTGAAACTATAGATGAGGGAGGCGATAATGGGATAAATCCAGAATAAAAGGAAAGAAATCACCAATGGCACCAGGGTGACGGCCATTAGCCAGGGTTTTCCGCCCCATCCGATTCGTAGTGCGAAGGCTTCCAAAGATCCCCGAACGCGACTGAACTTCCCCGTTTCAGGTCGCATTTAACCTCCAAACGGTAAAGTATGGGTGCGCCTGTCGGCGCACCCACCTTGACCGAATGTGCTCAGCCTCAGGCTGGTGGCGAGTAGTTTCGTTCGGTGAAGTAGCGCTTCTTGGTTGGCAAATCGATGTTGATAGCGTCGGTTGCCACTTTCAACGCTTCCCGTACGTCACCTTGCTCCAGCGTCACGCTGTCGAACATGGTGCGCCAGTACTTCTCGGCTTCGATGGGCCTCTCGCCGAAGCACACGCGGTATTCCATGGTCTCGGCCTGGCTCTTGACACCAGGAATTGCCGTGATGCTTGGGTCGTCAAGCATCGCCTTGGTATCCGGAGCGCACCCTTGTGCCGTAGTCCATTGTATGGCTCTCTCATCGCCCACCATGAGATGCTTGATGAAGGCGAAGGAGGCCTCTTGCACTTCGGCGGGATGGTTGGCGAAGACCTGGAAGTTCTCTTCAGGGCTGCCGATTCCATAAGACGGGGCCGGCTTGCCGGTAAACGTCGGTATTGGCGCCGTGTCCCACTTCCCCACCATGTCCGGGAAGTCGGCTTCGAAGAACCCGTGGTTCCACCCCGAACCCAGGAACATGACCGCCAGCTCGTTGCAGAAGCTTCCGTACCCTTCAGGCAGATCGCGGCTGTCGATCTTGTGTTTGAAGTACCAGTCCTGGATGAACTGCAGGGCGTTGACGCTTGGTTCTTCAAGCCACAACGCCTCCGTGCCTTCCTCGTTGTACATCCAGCCGCCCTGCTGGTAGATCAGGTCCTGCCACAGGTACTCGTGCTGCCAGTAGTCGTTCATACCGCAGCCGGCAACGACCACGTTGCCATCCGCATCCCTTTGTGTCAGTTGATCCGCCAGCTTGAGGAAATCGTCCCAGGACGTGGGGATATCATCCGCCGTAAGCCCTTCCGCTTCGAAGAGCTCCTTGTTGAAGTAGATCATGTCCACGAACCAGCCGCTGGGTAAGGCCCGCACGCGGCCGGTCTCGTCCTTCATGAAGGGTGTGCTGACGCGTTTATCCCAATCCATGAAGTCATCCGGGTAGGGGACGATGGCGTCGGCCCGTTGCAAGTCGTAGCGCCAGAAGTAGAACACGTCCGAGATGGGAGGTGCGTTGCCTGCCGTCCCCGCGGCGAGGATTTTGGTTTCGATGTCTGCCCAGGGAAGCGCGATGTAATTGATCGTGATGTCGGGATGCATCTGATTCCATTCCTCGATCAATTCTTTGACCAGCGCTTCACGGACCGGAAATTCCCAATCCCAGATTTCCAGTTCGCCCTTATAGGACAACACGCCTTCAACGATCTCTTCCTCGGTTGGTGCGGGCGTCGCTCGGCGGCATGAGGCCAGCACGGCCGCTCCGAGCGCAGTTCCAGATAGGCGGATGAAATCTCTCCGGTTGATCGCTCTCCGTGAGAGCCTTCTCTTTGGTCTGTGCATCTCTTCAGCTCCTATCTACTCGTGTCTTGCCCAGGTGGTGCTCATCTGATCATGCATATCCCCTCCTTCTGTTTATGCACTGGATCGTTTCGCTCTTCCCTATGCTCCTTCCACCCCAAATAGAGTCTCGTGAGGATGTCGATCCACGAAGCCTGGATCGATTAAAAGCGGGGCTTATGATCGAACTTTGCTTGACCCCTTCCCTTCAAGCGTAGATTGAGCGACGACTACTAATCATTCATACGTTGGTTAAAACCAATGCATGAAACCATTCACAACCAGCCTAAACCGACACAAACAGAAGGGACCTGGTTGTGCTTATTACCTGCCCAGTATGAATGTCATACCAATGGTTAAACGACTTGAAAGGAAATCACTATGTGAAATGTACCAATATTATGATATTGGATGTTTTCGGTGGAGTCAACCATGAAGGCTGTCACTCAAGGCGGCGTACAATTATCGAGGGGAGAATGTAAGGATTAAGCTAAATATCGGAAGCTGCTCATTCCTTGCTTTTTTTTTCATTAACACGAATTAGAGGGAAAAATTATGATACAGGGCTACTCAGGTGCTAAGATAAACCTACGCCAATGCTCTAACTTCTTCTCTCAAGCCGATCTCCGAGCTCCATCTTCTGCAACTCGAGGTCATAACGTGCCTGAAGATTAAGCCAGAATCTTTCAGATGTTCCAAAGGAGCGAGACAGTCGAAGGGCAGTATCCGCTGTGATGGAGCGTTGACCATGAACAATTTCGTTTATCCGTAGAGGATCAACATTGGTATCCTTTGCAAGCCGGTATTGGGAAATGCCCACCGGTTTAAGAAACTCCTCAAGAAGAATTTCGCCTGGGTGAATGGGTGGAATCTCTCTATTGTTCATATCCATCTTCCTTAACTATGGTAATCCGTGATTTCCACTTGATAAGCATGACCTTCACGCCACACAAAACAGACTCTCCATTGGTCGTTGATGCGAATACTGTACTGGCCTTCCCGATCTCCCTTCAGTTTCTGCAATCGATTTCCAGGTGGAATTCATAAATATAACAGCACCTCACGCTAATGGTGTCAAGCACAATGGCTGTCGGGAATTTGTAAAGAATTTGGGTTTCGCTATTGCAGAATACCCGTTGCTCACGTGTTTGGTCCAATTTCTCGACCAGCTCACCAATAGACGATGCACATAGGAGGACGTTGCTCGTTGACCATCACCTCGCGTCAAGTGAGGGAGTCGCGATCTCCCGCCGACAGAGGTACCTTCGTCGGATACTCTCCACTCCCACATTTCCTGTAAACTAGAGGAGTCCGGTCCCCTGAGGACCGGAGGAAACTAAAACTGATAGGCGCGCCCTCGCAACATCGATCACCCCAAGCGACACGCACAGCTCCCCCTCCCCCTCACGACGCTCTGCGCGCTGAAATCGAAGCGAAGCAAGGAGTGTACGAAAACGATTTACCTCCCTCGATGATCATACGCCTTATCGGAACCGAGGCACGAACTTATGCATGCTTGAGCCAAGAGAGGGTTCCAGTCGAGGGAAGGGTCGATGGATAAGATCAAAGTACTGGTCGTCGACGACAACGTCGCCGCGGCGGACAACCTAGCCAAGCTGCTTCAATTTGAAAACGACATCGAAGTCGTCGACAGGGTACACACCGGTGAGGAAGCGATCAGCAGCTACGAGTCTTCTTCACCAGATGTCGTGCTGATGGATCGTGGTCTGCCTGAGATGGACGGATTTCAGGCAACAGCGACGATAAAAAAGCTCGATAAGTTCGCACAAGTCATATTGATATCCATTGAACCCGGGACGGATCACGCTCGCCGGGCGATCAAGTGCGGCGCGACCGATTTCCTGACCTCACCCATCTCTCCCGATTTGTTAGTCTCTGCTATTCGAGAGGCGGCCGAGAAACGTGTGCCGCCTGCGCCCCCGGATATTGGGCTTAAGCCAGATCGAAGACCTTTAGGAAAAATCATCTCACTGTACAGTGGTAAGGGCGGCGTCGGCTGCACAATAATCGCCACCAACCTTGCCGTGGCGCTGCATAGCGACGAGACCCCCTGCGTCCTCGTCGACGCCGACTTACAGTTCGGCGACGTGCCCGTCGCCTTTAACTTGCAGGCCCATTTCAGCATCGCCGACGTCGCCGTCCACGGCGAAGGGTTGGACGAGGAGCTACTTCAAGAGATCCTGCTCACCCATGAGAGCGGCCTGCGGATCCTGGCTGCGCCGCCCCGCCCGGAGATGGCCGACGAAATCGAGGCTGAATCCTTCAGCCATGTTCTCGAGTTGCTCAAGCGACTCTTCGCCTACGTGGTCATCGACACGGCTTCGTATCTCGACGGTATCGCGCTCGCGGCTTTGGAAGCCAGCGATCAGATCCTGCTGGTTCTCTCACCCGACATCCCGTCGATCAAGAACGCACGCGCCTTCCTCGATACCCTGAGGGAGCTGGGGATCCCGCATGAGCGCGTGGGCTTGATCCTTAGCCAGGTGAGAAAGGGTGACCCTATCCGCTCCGAGCAGGTAACGCAGAGCCTGCGGCAGGAGGTGCTGGTCGAGATTCCCTATGATCGTGAAGGGGTAAAGACCGCCATCAACCGCGGCAAACCCCTGTTGATCGATCGCAAGACGCACCCGCTGACGAAGCCGCTGCTGGAGCTGGTGGGGATCGTCAGGGAACAGTTGATAGTTTTGGCCGAGTAATGAGCAAGGAAGCACGAGAATCAAAGGCGATCGAAAAAGCCTCTAGCAGTAGTAGCGAGTAAGTCACCTCATACTGAGGGAGATCAAAGAATGACCAACTACGCTCAAGCATTCACAGGGATATCAGGGGGCGGGAAGACGTTAATTCTTCATGCCGTACACTTTCAGGAAACATCGAAACACCCTAATTTGGGGCTCTTTCACCATTTATCGGCGCTTCTGGATCGCCATCCTGAAATGGCCATCGAAATGGTCAAAGAGCTCAATCTGACTACGTTGAGGGACTTTCTCAAAGAGAGATTGGATTCCGGAGAGACAGGCCCACAACTTGAAGTCGAGGAATTGGTCCATCTGGCGCGTGAGAGAGCACGTGCCCGCGGTAGAGGCCAAGCAGTGGAAAGGGATATCGCCGCCGTGATCCTCTCCACTGCAAATTATGAGATTACAGACTTCATCCCTGCGTGGTCGGATTCAGACGAGCAAAGAAAAGCCGATCATCAGCAGGCCACAACTCCTTCAACGAGTGACAAGCGATCCGCCTTCCCTATACTAGAAAGATTCGGCGTCAACCTAACGCAGAAAGCAAAAGAGGGAAAACTTCCCAAAATTGTGAGTAGGGACACGGAATTGGACTTGATCATCGAGACGCTTTGCCGGAGGACGAAGCGTAATCCCATCTTGATCGGACATGCCGGTGTGGGCAAGACTGCGATTGTAGAAGGACTAGCCCAGAGGGTAGTTGATGGCAAAATCCCTGAATTGCTGCACGGATTCCAGATTTGGATGCTGCAACCCTCCTCAATCGTTGCAGGCGCGCACATGGTGGGTGAGTTGGACAAGCGTATGGGAGCCCTGCTCGAGGAGGTGAGTCAAAAAGGCAACCTGCTCTTCATCGATGAGGTGCACACCGTTATCGGCGCAGGGGGTCAGCCCGGGATGAGTGATATTTCCAGCATGCTAAAACCTCACCTCGCCAAAGGGGACATCGCCTGCATCGCCGCTACGACCGATTCTGAATACCGGCGTTATTTCGAGAAGGACAAGGCGCTGGAGCGCCGATTCCAGCCGATCCTCGTTCAGGAGCTATCCAAAGAAGACACGCTCGAAGTCCTTCAAACTCTCAGGGACGATTTCCAAAACCGAAACACCGTCGAAATCAAGCACGATGTATTGCCATGGCTTGTTGAGTTTGCTGCTGAAAGAATGCGCAACCGCTATTTTCCTGATAAAGCCATAGATTTGCTTGAGCAATGCGCAGCGTACGCTTCTGCCCAGGGCATCCCTAAGCTTACAAAAACGGATGTAGAATCCGTTGCGCTGCGCATGATTGGCGTGCCCCAAGACCTGAATTCCCAGCTGGATTCACTTAAGCAAGAACTACTCCTGACCGGATTGCTTGACCAGGAAAGCATCCAAACCCTTGTATCCCGGTTAAGCGTCACCATGCACAGTTTAGATCTGCGCACTGAACGGCCGAACGCCGTCGTACTGCTGGTGGGCCAAGCCGCAAAGAATATCAACATCCTGGCCGAGACAGTTGCAAAAGCCTTTCTAGGATCGAGCGACAGACAGGTTTTGATTGAACTGAACACAATGATTCACGCTCACGATGTGAGCATGCTCTTGGGATCCCCTCCTGGCTATGTGGGCTATAACGACGATCTGTTGCTTCACAAGGTCAAACAGATTCCCTGGAGCGTCGTCCGATTAGAACGCATCGACGCCTGCCACCCGACGATTCTCGAAATCATTGCACAAGCTCTGGAAGTCGGCTTCTTCACAGACGCCCAAGGGAGGCATATTTTTCTCAGCGATGCGATTGTGCTGCTCACAGCCGAATTGACTGGGCTGGAGAGAACACAATTGGGCTTCTCGACAGATAATCAAGGAGAGGAAATTGACCTCCGTGACCTTGTAGAAGCGGAGTTGGGAAAACGGTTTGTAGATCAACTCGATCTCATCCTCATTGGAGGAGAAAAGGCGCAGGAATCCGATCCGGATTGGTACTGTAAGGCGTTGCTCGAGCCGCTCAAAGCACGCTACGCACACCAAGGTTTGAATCTGACATGGGACCATTCTATTATCGAGTGGCTGGAGTCCCAAAAGAACGAGATGCAGACTTCCCGAGATTGGGAGCGACTTGTCGAAACCCATCTTGGCGTACTGCTCTCAATGCATATCTCGGGTGCGAAGGACGGGGGTGCGGACGAAATTTTACTCACCCTCGATAGGGGATCCATCGTGGCTAAGAAATCCAGAAAACGAAAGAAGGAGTAGACGCTATGGACTTCAAAACTGAAGCGCAGAAAGTATGCTATCAGAACATCTATAGATGGCTTACTGAAATCTTCGGTGAGTTCGTCCTTGAGAACAAGGAACAACCCTCCTTCGCAATCCAGAGGGGATCTGCGCTGGTCGAGATCTGGATCTTTCCATGGCGGGAGGATGATTCCATGGTCGGCGTACGATCGTGGGTAGTCACCGACGCGGACCTGCGTCCGGATTTATT
>WVZH01000193.1:0-189 GCA_011772595.1 Anaerolineales bacterium | reverse complement strand
CCTCCGTTTTGGCCGTGGCGGAAGTCGCCGATGAATACGACGATAAGATCGTTAGCCGTTGGGGCGGCCAAACGGCGAGGGATCGGCATACTGCGACCTAGATAATTTTCTTGAGAACGAATCACGTATTGCGTGGCGGATGGGCAGTTGAAATTGGCGGGAAACATGGTGTACACAGGTGCGGATCAT
>WVZH01000404.1 GCA_011772595.1 Anaerolineales bacterium | reverse complement strand
CCTCAAGAAATGGTACCTGGGTACTGTGAGTTCATTTTCTGTTAAAACGGGGGTGGTGTCAACAACTTTTAATTCTTTTTGTTTCTCTAATCTTTTCCATTTGAGCTGTTGCTGTCACAATGAGACGGCGTTGAGGCGGGGGGATTGAGTGGGAATGTTGACAGGCCAATCTCTCCTGTGCTACATTCAGGCCAACTAGTACTGTGGTCCTAGAGAGAATGGGGGATGCAAGTATGCAAATCTCCCCTTGAGAAGAAGGCTGAACGAGAAGCAAACATGGAACGGGTTCCCACACCTCCGCCTGAGACGACTCCGAGTTGGGCGGCTGGATTTCGGCGGCGAGTGCCCTTTTACTTTCTTGCTGCGATCATGTTGGCGCTGCTTGCTGGCGCTCTGACTTTCGTTTACCTGGATCGCTTGCGTGCGGAAGCCGTTCCGACAGGCCAGGCATTGGTTGCCCGACAACCCGGCCAAACCATAGAGCAGGTAAGACATTGGTTCTTTTCCCCTATTGGTGTTCGATCAGATCAACAAGGCGAAGCTTGGCTTGCGTGCATCACCGCCTGACATACGTCTGATCGAATGAGTGCAGCCTGATTCTCGCTCCTAGAAATGCACTCGGCCTACGTTTTACCCGCAAGCCTAACCTCCTCCACCGAAAAGACTGCCAAAGAACCCGCTAACCGCATTGGACACATTGCTCACGGCACTTGAGACAGCGTTGGACACGTTGCTAACGGCATTTGTGACAGCGTTTGACACGGGTGTCGCCGCGTTGCTGATGGTGTTGTATATCGTGTAGCACCTTAGTGCACTGCACTTGTTGCGAGCGGTGTGAAGACTTACCAGAGAGTAGATACGCGTGATCAGCCTCCATAAAGGTCGTCTTCGAAGTTGATCGCGGCTCTCGTGAGGAGGCCTGCCTTAACTTAAATATGCCAGGTGGTTTCGCTGGCGGATTTGAGAAAGCTATTCGTCGCGAGGGGATTTATTCCGTCTTCTAAGGCGACGAGAGATGAACATCCCTAATGCCGCGGCTAAAGTACCGGCGATGACCATCAGACCAAATTGTTGCCAATCCATCACGTTTCTGCCGTCTCTTTCGCCTCGTTCTTGGCCCAGGGTCGTTCGGGCCAGAGTTGATAGGCTAGTGCGAAGGCAATTCCAATGGCAGTGATCGATGCCAGGCTCGCCAGGGCTATCAAAGTAAGCTTGATTTCCTCAAATCGAGATCCATACATCCCAAAGCTAGCCCCTAACACACCAGCCACCGGTGCTAACGCAATCATCAAGCCCAAGAACGCTCGCCCCCAGCGAGTTTGAGGGGCTGTTTGTTCACGCCATAATAAGCTTGAAATCGCTGGTCGGAGAGCAGGTAGAGACCAAGCAAGGAGGTATGCCCCGATAGTTGGAACAAACCATAGCCAGAGGTTTGGTAGTGATTCTGCGAAAGCTCTAGCGGCGATAGCCATAATTTGGAGAGTCCAGAGGCCGCCAACCGTGAGTCTCGACCACCAGTTGTAGCTACGCCAATTCCATACTGCCGCAATAGTTGCGACTGCTGCCAACACTAGCCCGATCTTGAGAGCGGTGCTTGAGAATGGTGGTAAGATGCCTACCAAGATTCCAAACCCACCAAAGGAAAATAAAGCAATTCCGATGGCTTGCCACCAGCGCCAATGAGCGTATGGATGTTTCTTAGGTTGCTTCGACATGCTTTCCCCGCTCTTCTATCATAGCTAGTGATACTCATGTCTGCGACAGCAGTGATTATAAATATCGAGAAATTCAGAGTGCAGTCCAGTCAGCGAACTCGTCATAATCACCACCACTGGCTAGTCAAGATCCTCCTTCGACGTCGCTAGGCCCAGCAAGAGGCGACCACGTCTGCACATGATAAAGATACATGGATAACTTGGACTTTTGAACGGTGGAAAGGAGGTCAACCGCCTCCGAAAATACCTCCTAGGAAGTTCGACACGCTGTTTACTGCGTTGTTCACTGCCTCGCCGACTGCCTCTACAGTGTCGTTTACTACTTCACTGGCTGCCTCAACGACTTGCGCCGCAGAATTGACAAGATGGTTTACGCCAACCTCGATGGTGTCTACAGCCTCATTGACTTTCTCTTTTATCGTGTCTGCAACGCCAGTGGAATCGAGGGCAAGCCCAATTCCGATACCGGCAATCGCTGTCGCCGCGATCGCTCCCCAGACCGGCAAAGTAACCCCAGCAAGTGCGACTGCTCCAGCAACGAGAGCTGCTGCTGCCAGGCCCGTACCCACGGCCATCACTGTGTCCACTGCTGTCGAGACGGCAAATTCCTGGCTTAGGATGCCTGTGTCACGTTTCTCTCCAAATCCGTAGTC
>WVZH01000576.1:765-1115 GCA_011772595.1 Anaerolineales bacterium | reverse complement strand
GAGCGACTCCCTATCATATTACCCCGAGGAGGCCGCCTTTAATAATTATCAAGATGGATTCGTTCATCTGGCCGTAGCGCTGACTATGCAACATTTCTTTCGGAAATAATCAGGTCTGAAGGTGGGTAGGAACTGTCTGTTTCCGTTGACTATAGCAGGTCCAAAACCTTTAACCGCTCACAAAAGAGCCACCTTGAAACCCGTCTTTCTCAGTCAGTTTTGTATAGATCAGTGCTCAGATATTTGAGCCCCGAATCTACCATCAACGTAACCACAGAGGCTTCCGGACCAAGGTGTTCGGCAATACGTATTGCTGCGACAACATTCGCCCCGGAGGATGTACCTGCAAA
>WVZH01000576.1:0-748 GCA_011772595.1 Anaerolineales bacterium | reverse complement strand
GGCGCCGCTTTTCCCACCTGACAGGACAGCTGATTCGGCCGGTTCTACAGCTACTGCCTGAAGGTCTGGATTAAAGCGCCGAAGTGCCGTTGTCACGCCGTGCAGGGAGTGAGCAGTACCCACGGATTGTACAAAGGCATCAACATGGCCGTCGGTTTGCTCCCAGATCTCCTCCCCCAAGGGATAGTAACCGGCAATGGCATCAACGTTGTTAAGTTGATCCGACCAGAAGGAGCCCGGCTCCCGACTCATCTGCTGAGATAAATCAATCATGTCCTCAATGAGTCTTTTCGTAATACCATCGCCCTCACTGGGCACCATGGTCAGTTCAGCACCAAGCGCCTTCATATGGTCGAGCTTTTCCTGACTGAAGGCATCCGAGCTGACGATGCGAATGCGGTAGCCTTTTGCAGCACAAACAAGCGCAAGTGAGGCACCAGTGGTGCCTCCAGTGTACTCGACAAGGGTGCCTCCAGATTGCAATCGGCCATCTGCTTCGGCCGCTTCGATGCACGCTTTCGCCATGCGATCTTTCATGCTACCGGTCGGATTCTCCCATTCCAGTTTGACCAGTATTCGTGCATGGTCGGGTGGAACCACTTTGCGAAGTTGGACCAAAGGTGTGTGACCTATTGCGTCCAGCACATTCCTACTAATGCTCATGGTCTCTGCCCTCCCAGTTCATGATTAAAATAAAGGAGCTAGCCGAAGTCAAGAAAAACTTATCCAGGGTTTCGAATTCAAGATG
>WVZH01000312.1:94073-96720 GCA_011772595.1 Anaerolineales bacterium | reverse complement strand
CATCTATCGCTCTGAGATCCACGCCTTACTTGGTGAAAACGGAGCCGGGAAGAGCACCTTAATGAAGATCCTCTATGGCTTCTATCGAGCCGACTCCGGTCGGATTATGCTGGAGGATCAACCTATCTCGATTCAGTCACCCCATGATGCACGCCAAGCGCAGATCGGGATGTTGTTTCAAGATTTCACCCTTATCCCTGCATTCAGTGTCGCAGAAAATATCGCCTTGTTCCTACCTGAACTCGATTTGGTCGTCGATATAGACGAGGTCTTCAGGAGGATAGAAGATCTCTCAACTCGCTACGGCTTGCAAGTTGATCCACACGCGATGGTCTCGCAGCTCTCAATCGGCGAGAAGCAGAAAGTGGAGATCTTGAAACTCTTGCTCTCCAAGGCTCGTTTGCTCATTTTGGACGAGCCAACGCGTGTGCTTGCTCCCCATGAAGTCGAAGCACTGATACAAGTGCTTCGCAATCTTCGAGAGGATGGATACGCCATCGTCTTCATCACCCACAAACTGAAGGAGGTGTTGGAATGCGCCGACCGCGTAACCGTCCTGCGACACGGCCGCGTCACAGGTACGCTGCTCCGCGAAGAGGCGACGGAGGAGCGACTGGTCAACCTTATGTTCGAGCAGAAGATCTCCGAAGTGAGCATCCATGAACGTATGGAAGTCGACACAGCCTCACCGGCACTCGAGCTTGAAGGTGTCAACACGCAGCCCGAGGGCGCCGAGACCGCCCTCAAGAATATCGATTTAAGAATCTACCCTGGTGAGATCGTGGGCGTCGCAGGTGTATCCGGGAACGGCCAGAAGGAATTGGGTGACCTGATCTTGGGAATCAAGCGTCCTTCGAGCGGTCGAAAGCTTATCTTCGATGAGGACCTTACGGACGCCTCCGTCCAAGCGATTCGCAAACGCGGTGTGTGCTTTATCCCTGAGGATCCATTGCGTATGGCGTCAGTCCCTTTCATGACCGTCCTGGAGAACATGTCGCTTACCCGAACCTGGCATTACGATCGTTGGGGCGGTTTAGGCATGGATTGGGATAGCGTGCAGGAGGACTTCACCGCCTCCGCAGAAAATCTTCAGTTCTCGCTGCCATTGTTCTCCACCGCCCGCTCCCTCTCGGGAGGAAACCTTCAACGTATGGTCATCGTGCGCGAGATGGCACACAAATCGCGCCTGATCATCGCCTCCTACCTGACACGAGGCCTGGACGTACAAAGCACCATTGCCGCGCAGCAGGCGCTTATTCAAGCACGCGAGGGTGGTGCTGGAGTGTTGCTCGTTTCAGAAGACCTTGATGAACTCTTCCTACTGAGCGACCGATTGATTGTCCTTTACGATGGAAGAATCGTGGGGTCCTTTAAACCCCAAGAAACGAACCTGCACGAGGTTGGTCACCTCATGACGGGATCCGAGATTCAAAATGCCAAGTATACGTGAAGTAATCAAGCGATCCGGTTTTATCCGTCAAGAAACCATAAACGCAATTGTGCGCCACGTGTTAATGATCGTGTTGGCATTTCTCCTGTTCGGCATCATTCTACTTATCTCTGGTAAAGATCCGATCCAATCCTATAAAGATATCTTTTCTTCCACTTTAGGGAGTGCTCATGGCTTCTCCGAAGTCATTGTGACCATGACCCCCTTGCTCCTTACAGCATTAGGTGTTGCCCTACCGTCGCGGATTATCTTGATCAACGTCGGTGTAGAAGGTCAACTCTATATGGGCGCCTGTTTCGCAACTTGGGGGGCGCTCACATTCGGAGATCTGCCGGCATGGATTCTGCTGCCTTTTATGATGTTGCTGGGGATGATCGGGGGCAGTTTATTTGCTTTCATCCCCGGCTACCTGCGCGCAATAGGAATCGTAAACGAGACGATCACTACGCTGTTGTTAAACTCAGTCGCACCGATGATTGTGTCCTTTTTCGTATTCGGATTCTGGCATTCTCCCATGGACACCAACAAGACGCCAAATTTCTCTCCTTCAGCACGCCTGCCAACCCTGTTCAACACGCGAATTGATTTGAGTCTCATAATCGCTCTTGTTCTATTAATTCTTTTCTGGCTTGTCATGAGATACACCCGCTGGGGTTTAGAAATGAGAGCCATCGGCGGTAACCCTGAGGCTGCAAGACGGAATGGAATTCCTGTGAAGATCTATATGGTTGCAGTCATGTGCATCGGTGGTGCGATTGCTGGGTTAGCCGGAATGGCGCAAGTGTCCGGGTTCTATGGCGTCCTTCTGGCCAATTTTTCAAGAGGCATCGGTTTCATGGGATTCTTGATCAGTTGGTTGGCAGGGGGATCGCCACTAGGCATTCTCCTGACATCCTTCGTCGTATCCATCGTATTTAACGGGGGGAACCTATTGCAACTAACCAGAGGTCTCCCCTATTCAGTGATCAACATCCTGCTTGCCTTTACACTCTTTGTGGTCCTCGCTCGACCCACCTTCCTCACTCGGAGGAAAGTGGCATGACACCTCTTTCAGTCCTGGGAGTCCTATCAAGCGCCATCTTCTCAGGTACTTCCCTGCTTTACACCACACTGGGCGAAATCATCGATCAGCGTTCGGGTATTGTCAATCTTGGATTAGAAGGCGTGATGCTTGTTAGCGCATCGGCCGGTTTTACC
>WVZH01000312.1:62473-94066 GCA_011772595.1 Anaerolineales bacterium | reverse complement strand
TTCTTAGTGATTACACGCCGCGCCAACCAGTTGGCCAGTGGTTTGGCACTGATGTTCTTCGGCTTCGGTTTAAGTGCGTGGATAGGAAGGTCGCATGTTGGAGAGAAAATTATAGGTTTACCGAGACTACCCTTTCCAGGATCATCCAGCCTACCAGTGTTGTACAGCTCATTGTTTAAATTTGATCTCTTGATTTACCTGGTTATTCCGGTGACGATCTTGGTCTGGTGGCTCCTGTTCCGCACGCGTTGGGGTCTTGGTCTTCGTGCAGTCGGAGAGGATGCGGATACAGCTTTCGCTTCCGGGCGAAACCCTCACCTGATCCGGCATCAAGCACTCTTCGCTGGCGGCCTTCTTGCCGGTCTCGGTGCTGCTCATCTTTCCATCGCCTACACGATGAACTGGACAGAGTTCATGACCGGAGGACGCGGTTTTATTGCAGTAGCATTGGTGATCTTTTCCAAGTGGCATCCCTTAAGAGCGATCGTGGGAGCTTTGCTTTTCAGCGGTGCTGTCGCTTTTCAACTCTTGCTGCAGTCTAGTGGAATCCAGGTTTCACCATTCTTACTGGACACCATTCCGTACGTCCTAACAATCATCGTGCTCATCGTCTGGGGTGGCACTCGCAGACACGCTGCTCCTGCCAGCCTTGGACGAGTTTACCAAGGTAGCGAATAAGAATGGGGAGGCGAGAAGCAAAGGAGGCGTTCTGGATATAACGGATCAACAGAGAACCTGATTAGTTCTGAATCGATTTTCGGATACGAGGAGAAGAGAAGATGAAATCCAAAAATCTCTACTACTTGATAACCATTTGCATGACCATCGTGCTTCTAATTACCGCTTGTGCACCAACCGCGACGCCAACCGAGGCTCCCCCAGAACCCACTACCCCACCTGTTGAGGAACCCACCGAGGAGCCGACGCCCGAGCCACCTCCTGAGGAGGAGCCCTGTTTAATCATCGGGGTACTGCACGGCGGTCCTATTAACGACGCAGGCTACAACCAGGCCATGCACGAAAGTGTGATGGAGATCAAAGCCAACATTCCTTGCGTAGAGATCATTGCAGCTGAGAATGTCCCTGAAGAAGCCGGGGCGACATCTACCATGGAGAACATGATCCAGCGAGGCGCAGGAATGATCATCGCGACGGCTTTCAATCACCAGTATCCAGCACTCGAACTATCGCAGAAATACCCAGACGTCATCTTCGAGCACGCTGGCGGCTGGGAGATGGGCGCTAACTTCGCCAACTTCTTCGGCGAACCTCCGGACACGTGGTACATCATGGGTGTCGCGGCGGGCAGGATGACCGAAACCAATAAGCTAGGTTTTGTAGCTGCCTTCCCCCTCGGATGGACATTAACCTTCGCCAACGCCTTCCATCTGGGTGCCACCTCCGTCAATCCCGATGTGGAGACCACGGTGACATTCACATTTAGCTGGGGCGACAGCGCCAAGGAGGCAGATGCGACAAACTCCCTCATCAACCAGGGCGTAGATGTGATCACTATGCACGTTGATTCACCAACGACTGTCATCTCGACCGCTGAATCACGCGGTGCATATTCAATCGGTTTCCAATCCCTTCATGCCCAAGAGTTCGCTCCTGAGTATTGGATCTCCGGCACCGGATACACGCTGGGTGGCACCCTGACCTGGCTTGCATCGACCGTGATCGACGGCACGTGGGAACCCATCTTCCTGCGTTGTGGCTTGTTTGACGGTTGTATGGCGATGGCGCCCTTCGGGCCCCGGGTACCTCAAGAGGTTCAGGATCAAGTTCTTGCGGTGAGCGCTGAAGTGGAAGCCGGTACCATTGTGGTCTTCGCCGGTCCAATCAAGGATCAGGACGGGAACGTCGTTGTGGCTGAAGGAGAAGTCCTGACGCCTGATTTGATGAGTTCCGTCGATTGGTTCGTGGAGGGTATCATCGGCAGTCCCAAATAGCGCTTTCGAACCCAAACCCTGACGTAATCGGCAGGAGCTGCGCTCCTGCCGATTACCTGATTGCTAAATCGAACACACGCGCCCATATCGTAAACGTCAGGATACTGAAAGAGTTCAACTGGACGTGCCTCAAAAGCATTTCACGATTGTCATTTCCAGTTGACCTTCCGTGTCAGGAAAGCACTTACTTTTTGGGGTATAGAACGATACAAAACTTGACACACTACGGATGAGACTTGATTGCCGGTGTCTCGACACGCAAGGTGATCACAATTGAACGGATAGTCATAACACACTCAGGGCTTGATCAGTCCCTTTTTGCTAATGATTTGCTCGGGAAGGTCGTACTCATGGATATCAAACAAAGAATTGAGAAAGCGAATGAAGAGGCCGTAACCCGTCTAACAACAGGTGATCCAGTACTCGTTGACGTCGCCCCTGCTGGTGAGGTGGTTCCAGGCCTGGAGAACAGGATGATCACGCACGCAGGCCCGCCAATCGAGTGGGATCGCATGTGCGGCGCGCAAAGAGGCGCTATCATCGGTATGACTTTATATGAAGGTTGGGCGGAGACTCCCGAGGCAGCGCAAACCATGGTTGAAAATGGTGAGATCCGGCTGGAGCCCAATCACCACCATGACGCCGTGGGCCCGATGGCGGGGACCATCTCGCCCTCGGCTCCGGTCTGGGTCGTTGAGAATCGAGCCTTTGGCAACCGGGCGTTCTGCCGTCAGGTNNAAAAGACAGGCGGGCTCGATCTCAACCCCATCATCACCCAGGCGCTGCAAATGGGTGATGAGCTGCACAATCGCAACACCGCCTCCTCAAGCCTCTTTGCGAATAGCATGGCCGTCGCCATGACGGAAGCCGATATTCCTAAAGATCGAGCTCTTCCAACACTCCAGTATCTCTCCGGACACCATTTGCTTTTTCTGGGATTGGCGATGGCGTGCGGGAAAGCCACAGCAGATCCTGCATCTGGAATTGAACACTGCACCATCGTTACAGCCATGTGCCGCAATGGGACTGAGTTCGGGATACGCGTCAGTGGATTAGGTGATGAGTGGTTTACAGCTCAAGCGCCCGTGGTCGATGGTCTGTACTTGCCTGGATATTTCGCTAAGGACGCCGGCCTAGACATGGGCGATTCAGCCATAACCGAAACCGTCGGCTGGGGCGCTTTCACCTTGGGTGGTGCTCCAGGGATTCTTACACTCGTAGGTGGTACACATGAGGAGGCGTTGGCGTTTACGCGAGAGATGAGGAAGATCACAACCGCGACACATCCCACCTATCGTATGCCAATTCTTGGTTTCGCCGGCACTTCCGTCGGGATTGACATCCGCAAAGTGGTACAAACCAACATCACACCTATTATCGATACGGCCATTGCGCACAAGGATCCAGGGTACCCGATCATTGGCGCAGGCTTGGTGCGTGCACCCATGGACTGCTTTAAACAAGCCTTGATTGCGTTCGGTCAGAGATATAACATGTAGCCAATAATAAACGATTGAGTTTGGAAAGTTCCTATGGCATCCGGGTTTCTCGTCCGCAAGAACCAATACTACGACTCTGTCTTTCTGATGGGAGTCAATAAGCGCTTGTCCCAACACCCAGGCGTGCAACAAACAGCTGCTCTGATGGCAACGGAGAACAACAAGCGGCTCCTTGCCGATATCGGCATCCACGGAGATGAAATCGACATCGCCAAACCTAACGACCTAGTCGTCGCCGTAATCGCGGAAAGTCCTCAAATCGTCGAAGTCGTCTTAGAGAGCCTGGATGAAGCGCTGTTGGCGCTTGAGGGAAGCATACCAATATCACAGTTTCGCACCTTTGAAGAGGGCTTGGCCGACAAGCCGCTCGCCAACCTGGCAGTCCTTTCTATCCCCGGCGAATTCGTATACCGAGAAGCCATAAAGGCTTTGGATGCTGGCCTGAATGTCTTCATCTTCAGCAGCAATGTGGATGTTGAAGAAGAGCTCAGATTAAAACAGTCAGCGGTAAAGAAGAATTCGCTCGTTATGGGTCCTGATTGCGGTACCAGTCTGCTCGGCGGTGTAGGCCTTGGGTTCTCAAATGTTGTGAGAAGAGGACCGATCGGTGCGATCGGACCGTCTGGCACAGGGTTGCAAGAGTTTACCAGCCAGGTGCATAACGAAGGATACGGAATTTCCCATGCAATTGGCACAGGAAGCCGTGATCTTTCCGACGAAATCGGTGGAATCACAACGTTTGCTGCGTTGGAAGCGCTTGAAGACGACGAGCAAACAAGCATTATCTCGGTCGTTACAAAGCCTCCGGGGGAAAGGACCTTTGGACAACTGCTCACACGGCTGAAAACCTGCAAGAAGCCCGTGGTTGGATGCTTCCTAGGTGCAGGCATGGAGTCGCTCGTAGGAGGGGACTCGCTCGTTTTGGTGCCTTCCATCGACGAAGCGGTCCACGCAGCGATTCACCGCCTGAATGCCAAACATGCGCCTGCACAACTTCATCTCACACAACAAGAGCGTGATTTAGCTGCTCGCACGCGTGAGAATTGGCACCCAGAGCAGCGATATCTCCGTGGGTTATTCGCCGGAGGGACTTTCTGCTACCAGTCCCAGCAAATCCTAAAGGATGCGGGGGTAGACGTTTACTCAAACGCACCCTTGGATCACCAATACAGGCTCACAGATCCAGATCAGAGCCACGCACACTCCTTCATCGACCTGGGCGACGAAACCTACACGCTGGGAAGACCCCATCCGATGATCGATGGAACGATTCGTAAACAGCGCATCCTCACCGAAAGCCGTGATCCGACGGTCGCGATCCTATTGCTTGATTTCATCCTGGGATACAACGCAGCGATGGATCCTGCAGGTGAGCTACAGGATGCCATCGTACGTGCGATGCGGGACGCACGCAAGCGTGGAGGGGAATTAACAGTCGTCGCCTCAATCTGCGGCACCGAAGAGGATCCCCAGGATCTAAACCTGCAAGCAAGACTGCTTCGAGAAGCAGGCGTGATCGTATTCCAAAGCAACGCGAGAGCGGCGCTCTTCTGCAGCGAATTAGTAAAGCCTGGCTAGGAGGGAGGGATGGATAGCAAGATTGAAGAGCTTCTCCACGAACCCCTTGTCGTCATTAACATCGGTCTGAAGGGATTTGCAGATAACCTGGAGAAACAGGAAGTTGAAGTGGTTCAAGTGGACTGGATCCCACCAGCCGGTGGTGATAAAGAGATGATTGAGCTGTTGGATGAGCTACTGTAGACCAAGAGAGTCCATAATCGATTTCCGGAATCTATGTAATTCCAGATCGAAGACCTCCGCATAAACTTCACAACACAATTTGGAAAACTACCCAGGTGCCCCAAAGTGCGGGGCACGATCGATATCCCTTCTGTTCTTGGTAAGAACGCAAAGCCACTCCAGGGTTATCAGGCGACCTTGGATTTCAACACTTGAGGTGATATACATTTCATGGGGTGATCCAATGAAACGCCTCGCCTTTCTATTCCTAGTACTCTTGACCAGTGGTTGTGCAACCAGCCCAGTATCACCATTGGAAGAATTGGCGGTCCCCTCCCCCGTCACGCCGCAACCCACGCTTGAAGGAGATACAGAGGAGATCACCCTCGCTTTAGCCGGCGACGTCATGCTCGGGCGCTGGGTTAATGAAATAATCCTGAAGTTTGGCCCACTCTACCCTTGGGGCGATCTTCTCGCTCTCGTTCAATCGGCCGATCTTTTCTTGATCAACCTCGAGTGCGTCATCGCCGAGAGTGGTGAACCCTTCCGCCCACCCAGAGTTTTTTATTTCAGAGCGGATCCCAAGGTGATAGAAGCATTAACTGCGGCTGGTGTTGACTACGTTACACTGTCCAACAACCACGCCATGGATTATCAATCTCCAGCCCTATTAGAAACCATTCACCACCTGGACGAGCACGGGATCGCTTATGCCGGGGCGGGAAGGAATCTAGAAGCTGCTTCTCAGTTCACACTGCTGGAAGCGAAAGGGATCACCATTGGTGTAATAGCTTTTACCGACCACTTTCGTGAGTATGCTGCCACGGAGAACAAAGCCGGCACCAACGTCATCCCGATAACCGTCGACGAGCCTTATTTCAACCGGGTTCGGCAAAGCATCGAGAAGGTTCGAGAGGCCGGAGCAGATCTCGTCGTGTTCTCCATCCACTGGGGTCCTAATATGAGGCAAATCCCAACCACCGAGTTCAAAGAGTTCGCCAGGGAGGTGATGGATGCAGGCGCCGACATCTTCCACGGACACAGCGCTCACGTCTTCCAAGGCATTGAAATCTACAATGGAAAGGTTATTCTCTACGATACCGGAGATCTAATAGACGACTATGCTGTGGATGAGGTTCTCAGGAACGATCAACAACTCCTCTTTCTCCTAACTGTGACCAAAAGAGGTGTGAAGAAGATTGAATTGGTTCCGGTAATGATCCGTCTCGCCCAGACCAACCAAGCTCATGGAGCAGACTTTGATCAAATCCATGCACGAATGCAAGAACTCTCCGCCGCAATGGGAACGGAGGTCCGGCGCGAGGGAAATCGTCTGGTGATCGAGGTGAGGTGAGGCGCCCCCAGGTTGAGGTCTGATCCGTCAGGAGCGTCTCAACCCCTAAGATCAGGCGCCCCAAAGCGCCGGGCACCTTTGTTATATATAGTTCTCACAAGCGAGGCGGTGCAGATCATACAAGCCGAACGAAGGCATCACCCTCGCCACGAAGGGGTGAAAGCTGCAAGCGCTTGTAGCACTTCCTCAATGTCTTCGCTTGTGACGGCAGGAGACATATGTCCAATGCGGAATATCTTGTCTTGCAGCGCCTCGCCCAATCCGGGTCCGATCTTGATACGCTGAACCTGTTCCATGTATTCCACGACCTCACCTGCCGGCACGCCCTCTGGTGCACAAACAGGCGTCAGCACGGGAACGAGATCCTCGTCAGGCGTGTAAGGGGGCATGCCGATCTCACGCAATCCCCGGCGTAACTGAAGCGCTAAGTCCCGATAGCGAATCAAACGTGCTTCCAGTCCTTCCTCAAGCAGGCGTTTGAGGCTGGCACGCAACGTGAGGATATTGTTGGTCGCTGTGGTCGTCGGGTATGGATGCCAGTCTGCCCAATCAATGGCGTATTGACGCCAGACCTTTAAATCTAAATACCAACCATGTGGCGTGTCGTTCGCCATAATGGCCTCCCAGGCAGCAGAGGAGACAGAAACCGGCGTAAGACCAGGAGGCGCACCCAGACATTTCTGAGAGGCCGAGGCGCAAAGATCGATGCCCCATGCGTCCACCTTCAACGGCAATCCTCCTAAGGAGGAGACTGAATCGATGATAAATAAGGCGCCGGCCTCCTTGACTAGAGCACCTATCACCTCGACAGGATTTGCGATCGCCGTGGAAGTCTCCAAGTGCACCATGGCAACCGCTTTGGCATCAGGATGTTCACGCAAGGCTTGTTCAATCGTCGCTGCGGGAATCGGCGCGCCCCACTCCCTCTCCAGGCGCACCACATGCAGACCATAACCCTCTGCGATGATCGCCATGCGTTCACCAAAAAAACCATTGACACCCACGAGGATTTTCTCACCGCGTCGCAGCGAACTCCCGATACAGGCATCGATGCCTGCGCTTCCAGAGCCAACCATGAGGAAAACGTCACCTTGTGTATTGAAGACCGATTTCAGCAATTCTATGGTCTCGTTGAAGAGCTTTGTCCACGCCTCCCCGTAATGAGGCATCACGGGGTTTGCCATGACCGCCAGGACCTCCTGCTCCACCTCAACAGGTCCAGGAATCATCAGCTTCAAGGGTTTATCTGCCATCTTTTTTCCTCCGGAGATGTCGGCGTAGTTCTTGTAAACCGTGGCTGTTTCT
This sequence comes from Anaerolineales bacterium, assembly GCA_011772595.1. The sequence continues at coordinate 86,216 of WVZH01000312.1, read as the reverse complement.
ATGCCCCCTTTATCGCACGCCTGTCGAATTTTATCAACTACTGCCATCCAACGCTCAACGTCCGTTGGACCATTTCAAGAGAATGATCTAGATGTGACAATAGCTTGCCAGGAAAAAAGGGGAGGGTTTAAGACAAGATCGATATTGACTATCAAACTGGGATCTAACAGGATAAATGGGTCAACGCGAATCGGAAGGTCATACGCGCGTTGAAATCCCGAGGTGCTCTAAAATCGAATCCATGGAGTACCTCAATACGCTTACCACTTCATCCGCACCACCACAAAATAGCAACACCTCTTCCCCACTTTCATCAAGAACAGCTCCTGTGGGGAAGAGAACACCCGGAGCGAAGCCGACTTTCTCATAGGATTGTTCCGGAGAGAGTGTGGTGCAGGTCGTATGTCGACGGAGAGACACGAATTGTGCATCGAGGTAAGGGTCACATACGCCACTCGACCCAATTGGATTTTTCGTCGAGGAAGTAGAGATCCCCGACATGCTCCATGTCCCAGTGTTTCGTGTCCCAGAACTGACCCATGCGAACTCTCACCATCCCCAACTCGATTAATCGACGCAACTCCTGGATCGTCAGGTCGGGATGCTTTTGAAAATAAGCCTGTTGATCAATGACCGGCTCCAGTTTGCCGATCAAGCCACAGTCATTGCAGGCCACAATATATAATTGCTGGTTCGTCTTCAGCCAATCCATGATGACGTTGTCTTCCGGCATGGTTCCCAAGATTACTGGACGATGTTTACAAACCTTTGGCGACATAGCTCCACCCTCCTCATTTACCACTTATTTACACATAACAGAATGTCAATGACTCTCAAGATCAAAGCCCAAACATTCGGTTACCAGAAGCGCCACCCCAAGACGAAGAAAGGTATGGACGGCTGAGAACCCTTTCTCGCTCATACAATCACAATGTCTTTAGCAGGACTGCGCGGCTGTTTCGTGGCCGGCTGCTGATCACCTCGGAGATGCGCCTCATGACCGCAAACCCGGACGCTGGTTCCCGCTTGAGAATTTCAAGGAGCTTCTACCCCGGGATCGCCAGGAGACGGCAATCTGTCTCACATAGCGCCGAAGCCGTGTAACAAAACGGCGCAACCACACAGGACCACCCGAAGCTTTGATCGCTCTGGTTCAAGATTGCTACGGTAATGCTCTCCGGTCGTGATGTCAGGTGAGCGCGAATTGAGACCTTCCCCTCGACCAAAATGTACAAATGCTCTGCCTTTTCCCCCTCTTCAAAGATAAGCTCCCCTCTGAAGTGTTCGACCTCCTTGCTGATATCAGCAATCGTAGCAAGCACCTGGTCAGGGACGCCGTCGAATAATGCATTGGTAGTTAATACTTCGTTTGGATCCATGCCGATCTCCAAAGCGTTGAATGGAATCATGCCGGACTTCCCATACTGCACAAATCATTGATGATGGTTTCGCTCCAAAGAAGTCCTTACGAGTGACCTTCTTATTTAATTTGAGTGACCTTAAAATTGTGGACGAAACCGTGTCCGCGCGCTCTCACACCCACCTGCTATAAACTTCTATTGGTTTGCCGAGATTCGAGGCTGATTTACGCCTAACCAGGCAGCACAGCGCCCAGGTATGTTTGACCTTCAGCGGCCTTGTGAATTGCGGCGATCAATTCCTCCGGGGCAGCTCGCTTGGATATGTAGCCCAACGCGCCAATCGAAAGCATCCTATCGATATACTCTCGATCCTCATGAATCGTGAGCGCGACGATGGCCGTATCTGGATGGCGCCTTTTGATCTCTGCCGAGATGTCGATCCCAGAAGAGTCAGGCAGTCCGAGGTCCATCAATACGACATCCGGTCGAAGCGCGTCAGCTAATTGAAGCGCCTGCGCCCCTGTGAGCGCTTCACCAACGATATCAACATCGGGTTGATTATCAAGGAGCATCTGTAAGCCAAGACGTACGACAGCGTGATCCTCAACCACGAGCAATTTAACTGTCACGCGAATTTCCTTTCATTCCCCTTTCGTCCATNNCCAAGATGTGTGCTCCCTCCTGTGAGGTCACGAAGACCAAATCAGTGGTCTCCTGCTACCTCCACCTGTCCGGCTTGTGTGACAGCCGCTTGAACTCTCATGGCGCTGAGCCGACTTCTAAGTGTTTTCGCCACTTCCTTCATCATGGTGTAGCCGAATTCAAGGTTCTGCTCGCACAAGGACCGTAGCGCTTCTGCTTCAATTTCAAGCAAAGCGCCGGGCTTATTCGCAACCCCACTCGCCGTAAGCTTGTGGGGCTCCAACAGTGCGGACCATGCAAGTGGGTCTCCGGCGACCAGCGTGTCGGCCACGACCTCGCGGCCATCTCCTAGCTGATAGACGATATGGATCTCTCCGAACATCAAAAACATCATCTTGTGGGCCGTGTTGCCCTCTCGAAACAATTTTTCTCCGCTTTCAAAGTTCCTCAGGTGGCTGATCGAGGCGACCTTCTTTAGGTCGTCTTCAGACAAACCTGCAAAGTTCGGAAAGCGGCGTAGAACTTGAGATGAGATCATCACGAGCTCCTTTTGGAAAGATTTTGTTACCACACACGCTTCACCAGGAACGCCGATGTGAAAGAGCTCTCCTCTTCTGCACTTACTATCTCAGAATTCTTTTGTCTTTTCAGTCAGGAAGCTTTGACAATTTGTGTGGGGGAAATTGGAGTGTTTGAAGCAAGTTGGTTGGACATTCCACAAACATTCGTTTCTTGAGTTGGGAAGAAGCGTTGGTTCCAGTCTATTCCAATGGGGATCGAACAGTCTGAATGACAACAATGACAAGCGCAGGATCTACACGAAAGGGAGCAATCACAGGATCTCTCCTCTTGATGGTCGGTTGCACTGGGATGTTTTTAACCCGCATGTACCGCCTTTCAACCTATTATCATGATGACGCACCCTGCATCTCCCAGCCCCACGGGCATACACTGAAACAACGAGCGCATATCTTTGCTGTTTCCCCGTGTTTCTCCTTCATCTTAAGAATAAACCTGATGCAAAGATCACGATTATAGCCCAATAAGGGTGACTTTGACGGATCAATGGCGCGTACTGGACATACCTCTGCACATTTTCGACAGTCGTCACAAGGCGAGAATTTATCGAGTTTGGCTTTTTCAGTAGGAGTCAACTCCGCGTCTGTCAGCAGGACACCAACTTTGTAATAACATCCGAAATCGGGATTCAAACAAACACCAAATCGGCCATACACACCAATTCCTGCTTCGTATTGAGCGAGCCGATAGGAGAATGTTGGCTCAGAGGTGGGTCCGTAACCCCCAAAGTTAGCAGTTGCCAAGCCACACTCATCAAAGAGATTGATGAGTTCTCCCCGCCACTTTGCGACCTCAAGAGTTACAGCTTCGTTGACCTCCCACCAGGCATCATTGGCAATATGCTTTTCCTCAACCACATAGGGATAGCGTGCCGCGAAAGGGCGACCGAAGATGATTACACTCTCACACCGTGGCATCAATTCCTTAGGATACCAGCCAGGTAACGCATGCTTAAAACCATCGGCATTTGCTACCCCAAAGATGGGGATCTGTCTCTCTTGAACAAACCTTGCGAGCATATTTTCCATTTCCACACTGACTCCATCGCACCTAAGACTCGCTGCCCATCCCCCTCAGGGTAAATCTGGAAAGAGGCCACGACTGCACTCACACAAGGCAGTAGCATTCAAGCTTTACTTTGGTGGCTCCGCGCGTCCGGTTGAGTGAAGTATTCTTGGCGCACAAACAGCATCGTTATCACAAAGAGCCCGAACAACAGGAATTCAATCACTTCAAAAACTTCGATACTTCTTACAGTAAGGTCGAGGATCATAGGACTCAGATAGGCCATGAGTGTACCAAGAAGCAGTGTAATCCAAGCCCACCTGCTGCCTGGCAGTAACCACCTCCATACTACAAACGTGAGCGTTAGGCCAACCGCCAAGTTGAATCCTCCGATAAGTCTCCACAGCAAGGTAACGTAAGCCGCCACGACTTGGTTATCGATTTGAAATCGCCCCCAATCTTGTTCTGTGAATCTGTTGAATCCACTAGCCAATACGTCTGGATTAATTATCGCCATAATGCCATATGCTGCTAATCCAAGCGTGGTCAAATACAAAATGATTCTGTGATATTTGATTATTATGCTTTGCGGTTTCATGATCGTTCCTCCTTATCTAAAAGCACTATGCCTATTCTTGTTGTCCCCCGATATATGCTGATCCTGGTGTTATCTTCTAGATATTCATCAGATAAATCGGACTACTACGGAAAGCGGAGCAGAATTTTAGACGAGTACATCACGAACTCCTTTTAATAAGATCTTGTTAGCACTCACGCTTCAACATGCATACCTTAGCGATAGAACGCTCCACTGCTTCTCTTAATATCTCAATATCCTTTCGTATTTTCTCGCAGGACATTTCGACAATTTATGCGGGGGAAATTGGTATGCTTGAGGAGAGTTGGCTGTCCATTTCACGGCAATTCGTATCCTCGTTGAGGTGAACCGCTTGACCTTTGTCTATTTCAAAAAGCTTATGCCCGTCTGAAAAGCGAATACAACGAGCGCAGGATGATCTCGGAGATTAGCATGAAGTGCTATTGTAGTTCGATGGGGTTCGATCCCCCGAATCAACTAGAGAATTCCAGTAATCCCTTAGATCCAAACACTTATATTGTATGCTTGCCTGAGCGTGAAAGGTTCGCGCGCCCTCCGATGAACACAACCAAGACGGCCACAACCGAAAAGAAGATGTTCATAACCATTTGAAGATCGGGCGACAAGACTGTCGCAAAAAGATTCACGATGTTCCAAGTCGTGTGCCATAGGGCGACCATCAAGGTGCTGCCGCCGGTGCTGTTATACAAAAACGTAAACCAGAGTGCCCCGAAGAACATACTGAAGAAATAGAAGAAGTACTCGATGCCTTGAAACTGAAATCGGTAGAAAAGCATGGGTACATGCCAGAGAGCCCAGAAGACATATAAGATCGCCGTGGCAGACAGCGCACTGCGGTTCTTTTGGAGCCTGGGCAAGGCAAATCCCCGCCATCCCGGCTCTTCGCCGAATCCATAGAAAAATGAACCAATCAAGAGATTGACCACCCATGGGCTTTCGGCGAACGCCCCTCCCAGCAGCCCGAAGTCCGGCCAGGGAGCCCCGAATGCGCGCAGCAGTATCGCAGAGGCTAGCAAGAAGGCAAATGGGCTGAGGATTGAGATCACCATCCACACAAGTCCGACTCGCCATTTAAACAAACGCCCCATAAATTCTCTGACAGCTTGACGACCACCCGAGAATGCCGTGACGATCAACGCCGCCAGAATCGGCCCCAATGCTCCTAAGGCGTGCAGGTTGGGAGACACTTGAATGTCAAGGAGACCCTGAGCGGATAATACGAGCGGTGAAACGCCCACCCAGGTGATGAGGTAGGCCAGGAAAAAGTAAGCGACAAGGGGGTACTGATTAAAAACATTTGGATTCGGCTCAAACTGCTCTTCACCGTTTTCATATGCGCTGCTGCTCGTCAATCCATCTCCTCCAAATTCGGTAATCCAAGAACTTACGGTCAATCGTTCTCCAAAAGTGTCCTACCGACATTCCGCCTTATAAATACCAACGACGAAAGGCAAACAGAATCTGCAGGAAAGCCAGCTGCAGCAAGGTGAAGGTAATCGCTGAAAACTGAGAAAGATAGAAATACACCGTCTGCAATGCGACCAACGAAAAGAGAAAGCCATAAACCCCGAACTCCAGACCGACCTCTTCGTTTCCGGTAAACCAGGCGAGGGTCGCAACGATCATCAAGCCTCCGATCAGGACTTGTATCCCGATAAGCATCCCGCGCCATTGAAGGACTTGGTATTCTATAGTTGGGATCTCGAGGACCAGCACGGAAACAAACCCGATCACGAAAACTACCCACAGCAGTAGGATCAAGGAAATGATGCGGCGGTGCATGCGGCGCCCAATACGTTTTCCGAAGGCATCCATCCAAATTGTGATTCGCTTTCCAAGGCTGGGTTTGGCTGGAAGGATATGATTCGGATTCCTTTGCAACACGTCGCCAATGGCTTGCGCAAGAAACGTAATTTGGTCTTGGTTCGATTGCTTGGCGATGGCTAGCTGAGCCTCGATCCGTGCTGCTTCTTCCGTATCCATGTCGCCATCGAGGGCATCCTGCAAGCCCTCAAGAGCATGGTACATCGCTTTGCGTGGATCCTCCTGGTCCCGACGGCGAAAGTATAGGTATACAAAGACGTTAAGCAGAAAGAAGCCATAGATGAGGGAAAGGGCTGGAGGAAAGAAGTAGTCGTTGGTCTGGGTAATGAATTTGCCTACCTCGTCGATAAAAAGCCCGATCCCAATCCCACTCAGATAAGCGCTGGCCTGAAGAGCCCAGCGGTTGGCATAGGCTAGAGGTAATAAGACGGCAACGAACAATAAGAGTCCACCCCAAATTGCGTGAGCAATGTGCAGTAAGCTGTTGCCGAGCTGAGGAAACCCGGTCAACTGAAGAAACACTCGGGTAAGGATAACCGTGAGGCCAAACGCAATCAGAGAGCTGAGGAGATAATCTTCCGACCGATCATGTCGGACCGCCGAGCGGTTCTTGGCAACTTCAACGTTCATGACTGTTTGCTCCGTGTATTATTCTCTGTAAGCCATCCCCGTCAGCCCTTCACTGACCTCCCATAATTGCTTGGCGATCGATTCGTCGTACGATTCTGGGGAGGAGGCCACCTCCTTCTTTTTGATGAAATACTTCCCCGTCACGCCTTCAACATCGGGAGAAGAAGCCAGGTATATTGAAGTCTCGGCCCCTTTTTTGGGGGTTGCGAAGAAGAGTTTCATGAACCTGTACAACGTTAGCATACCTGCGGAGATGTCAGGGTCGCTCTGGATCCCATCGGTTGCTACTGCTCCAGGATGGAGACAATTGACCGTCACCCCAATACCCGCAAGCCGCCTGGCCATTTCGTATGTAAAAAGGACAAGGGCTAATTTGGCCTGGTTGTTGGCCTTCGACCCGGAGTAATCCTTCTCGCACATGAGATCCTCGAAATCAATCGTGCCTTTACGGTGATAGTCACCGGCAACGTTCACGATGCGGGAAGGCCTTCCAGCCTTGAGTGTGTCGATCAGCAGATTTGTGAGCAGGAAGGGGGCCAGATAGTTGACGGCCAGAGTCAGCTCGATGCCGCCCTCGGTTTCGTGACGCTTCGTGCGGAATAAGCCGGCATTGTTAACCAGAACATGAACCTGAGGATAACCGTTGGTGATGTCCTGTACCAGCTGGCGGATCGATCCCTGTGAAGATAGATCGGCCAGGAGAAGCTCCACGGCATCGTTACCACTCTCGGAGCGTATCTCAGTCGTGGCGCTTTCACCTTGGTTTCGATCTCGGCATATTAGCACCACTCGCGCCCCAAGCTCAGCCAATCCCAGGGCAGTCGCTTTCCCAATCCCTCGATTGGCACCCGTGACCAAACAGACCCTCCCCTGCATAGTCCGCACTCCTTTTATAATAGTTTTACTTTTGATTTAGGTGTACTCCCAGAATAACGTGAAAGAATGATGTCGTCATATCGGGAGAATCTGACATCCCTTGTGGGGAGAACCGGATTCCTTCAAATCCACTTCCACGTAACTCTTCGCCAGCTTCGTATCCATTTTCGGTGCGAGACAACGAGTTCCCCGCTTGACAAATCGATAATTATCTATATAATAAGATATAGATGGTTGTCGATATGATTGCTAAAGAGATCAACACGGTTGACTTTGCAAAGGCATTGGCCGACGAAACACGGCAGAAGATCATGGCTCTATGTTGTTGCCACCAGATGAGCGTCAACGATATCGTAGCGGCTTTAGACGTGGCCCAACCGACCGTTTCACACCACCTGAAAATCCTCAAAGTCGCCGGTCTCGTAACGTCAGAACGACGAGGTAAGCAAGTTCTTTACACCATGAACCAGGCGCGAGTTATTGCAGCATGTTGCCAGGTCGCCGAGGAGTTCGCACCAGAGTACCCAATCGAGTTGACTGATTGATAATTACTAAAGCACTCTTTTTTTGACAAAACGTATCGAAATATATGAATATATCGATCAAAAGGAGAATCGATTATGGCTACCAAAGAAAAATCAGCTGCAGAGGCTGACGTCCGCTCGGAGGTTCGCCAGCATTACGGCAAGATCGCCGCCGAGTTTGAGGGCGAAGGCGCATCCAGCTGTTGCGCCCCGGCGGAGAGCAGCTGCGGATGTGCGCCGGAGAGCAGCGATAGCTCGATCGACATGGTCTCACATCTGTATGAGACGCCGGATGTGGCCTCGCTGCCTGAAGAGGTCACGGGTCTGTCGCTAGGTTGTGGAGACCCGGTGACGCTGGCCTCGCTCGAACCAGGTCAGACCGTGCTCGATCTGGGCTCGGGCGGTGGCATCGATTGCTTCTTGGCGGCTAATCAGGTGGGCGAGACGGGTCACGTGATCGGCGTCGACATGACTGCCGAAATGATCGAGAAATCTCGCGCCAATAAAGCCAAATTGGGCGCAGAGAATGTCGAGTTCCGGCTCGGGGAGATCGAACATCTCCCTGTCTCAGACGAAACAGTGGACGTTGTGATCTCGAACTGTGTCATCAACCTCAGCCCGGACAAACCGCAGGTGTTCCGCGAGGCTTTCCGTGTTCTGCGTCCTGGGGGGCAGCTGGCTGTAAGCGACATCGTCACGGGTGGACCACTTCCCGACGAAATCAAGAACGACCTCAGCGCGTGGGCTGGGTGTCTTGCGGGGGCGCTTGAGGCCAAGGATTACGTCTCTGCCATCGAAGATGCGGGTTTCGTCGATGTGGAGTTGACACCCATTTATATGGATGAAGCCTTCATCGAGGAAGCCATGGATCAGCTCGGCATTAAAGTCGATGACTCCGATAATGGCTCCGGCCTTCTGGCCATAAACCTGGAAGATGGCACAGTGAAACAGATTGATCTCGGCGAAATGGAAAATGTCGATAAGGGTTCGATTCAACAGGCCGTGTTCAGCGCCAAAATCACGGCAAGAAAACCATCGGAATAAACCTAATGTAAAGCGTAGGGGCGGTTCGCGAACCGCCCCTACACCCTAGACCGTAAATTCCCAATCTATACGATGCGGCGCTGGTTGGGCGAATATCGTGTGCGATGATCTATATAACCAACCCATCGAACCGATACAGATTGGATGAGAATTGTCTCTCTCGCGCCTCTATTCCTCCTCGAACCACTCCTTCAGGACAACCTTAAACTTCTCCTCCAACTTGCGCCCGACGGTGGGCCAATCGTCCCCGGGCTCAGCGCCAGCCCATTCGCCCAATCCCACTCGAACCCTGCGCTCAATTCGCTTCCCGATCTCATCCCAGCTTTCATCCGGCTCACCACCCACACCGGTGGCCATCTCAGACCGAATCTTCACCTCCATCTTGCGACCTATGGTATCCCAGTCGTCGCCTTGATCGGCATCGGCGAATTTCGCCACCTCGGACTTGAAATTCCCTTCAAGACGCTTGCATATTTGTTCCCAGTCTTCCTCAGGATCGGCACCTACACTTGTAGCCGCATCTGCGCGAACCTTCGCTTCCATCTTTTTACCGATCGTCTCCCAATCATCCGTCGGTTCAGCTCCAGACCATCTTGCAGCTTCTTTCCTGAACTTCGCTTCTATGTCGTGAAAGATCTGCTCCCATTCTTCATCCCAAGTATGTTCTTCACTCATCGCATTTGCCCCTTTCTTCATTCGACAGTTTTCAGATGGACCTTAATCTTATACGACGTCTCTGATATTCCCTATATCGTTCTCAGAAGTGAATCTATATTTCCCTCTGGTCACACCCATGAGGATGAGCGCCACAATCGTGGAGACTACAATCTGTCCCACGAGAAACCTCAGATCAACTAGCTGAACCCCCTCCCTCGCGTCAATCAGGGTGTATCCTCTTTTGTACCTTTCTCGTCCGACTCGGTAGAACGGAAGCGATATCTTCAAAACCGGGAAAGAAGGCAAATCAGAATGTGTCTACCGAAGCAGGTAACACCGAAGAAGAAATCGTATGTCTTCCTCTGAGGAAATAATGGTAGATCAGTATACATCTTGGATTTGCGTTTCTGATCGAATTACTCGAGCGTTGTCAAACCGTTTTGAATGGCGAACTTGACGAGCGAAGGGAGATCGTGGATATCCAGCTTCTTCATCATGCGGCTGCGGTACGTCTCCACGGTCTTCGGGGAAAGGCAAAGGATCGAGGCAACTTCGGCGCTCGATTTGCCTTCGACCACAAGTTGCATAACTTCCAGCTCTCGTGGGCTGAGTTGCGATAACGAGGAATCATCATCAACTTCTTGGCGTAAGTGGATATAACGATCAATGATTTCGTCGGAAATTTTCTGGCTCAAGTAACGATACCCTGTGTTAACTACCCGGACAGCGTCTACCACTTCAACTCCGGCCGACTCCTTCAAGAGATACCCTCGCGCCCCAGCCTGCAAGGCGCGATAGATATGTTCGCTGGATTTGAACATCGACAAAATGATGATGCGGGTAGAGTCGCTCGATTCTATGATCTGGCGGGTGGCTTCGATGCCGTTCAGATCGGGCATATTAATATCCATGATCACGACATCGGGTTGAAGCTCTCGAACCCGGTTTACCGCTTGGCGCCCGTCCGCGGCTTGACCGACGACGCGGATATCCGCTTCCGAATCCAAAAGAACTCCCAAACCATCGCATACAACCTTGTGGTCGTCGGCTAACAGGACCGTAATACTCATCGAGGAATCTCCGCAACCACTCGGGTACCCCCATTCGAATCACGAGGCTCGATCTTGCAGGTTCCTCCCAAGGCCTCAGCCCGTTCGGACATGATCAGCAATCCCCATCCACCCTCCTGATTATCAAGTGAGGGGTGTCTCGTTTCAAAACCCACGCCATCATCGGCGATCACCAATTGGAGGAGCTTGTCGGTTTGATCGATGCTCACAATCACTTTAGAGGCCTGCGCATGTTTGGCTACGTTAGTCAGAGCTTCCGTTGAGATGCGAAACAAGGCACCCTCCACGGACGAGGACAGACGAGGAATCGGCTCGTCGCCCGAAACCGTCACATCTATCCCAACTCGATCGGAGAATTGCTCACCGTACCATTGTAGCGTCGCCAGCAATCCATAATCGTCCAGCATGGGAGGTCGTAACTCAGACATGACACCGCGAATGCGTTCTGTCGTCTTCTCGACCAAGATGAAGGAATCGTCCAGGTACTGATGTAGCCTTTCTAGCTCACTCTCCGGCAACTGTGTACGAATGATGTTCAGATTGATGCCCAAAGCTGTAAGACCCTGACCTACCTGATCATGAAGCTCCCTGGCAAGCCGCTGCCGCTCAGTCTCCTCGGCCTCAGCCAACCTTACACTCAGGACGCGTAGTCTCTCACTTTGTCGACTCACCTCTTCAAAAAGCCGGGCGTTTTCAACGGCAACACTGATTTGATCGGCCACGGATGATAGTAGCTCGACGACGTTTTCGCCGATTTCTTTAGATGCCGGTAGACGAATGTCCATCGCGCCCAACACATTGCCGCGCACTTTCAAAGGCAGGCACACATCTCTGTGGTGGAGCATATCAGACCAACGCCGTGTGTGTCGCACATCATCATAGCAATCCTCCGACAGGACTGGTTCTCCCATCTGCACCGCCAATCCACACAGGCATTCACCGATGCGTGGAGGCTGCTTCAGACAAGGGTGATTTTCAGGTGCGCCGCGATGCGCGACGAGGGTGAGCGTGTCAGAAAATTCATCAACGAGAAAGATCATCCCTTGAGTGTCCCCACCCAGGATGTCGAGGTGCATGACGTCATCTAAAGAATCGTTAAGTATTTTCTCCAGATCCAGACTGTGGCTCACCGTGGCAGCAATAGCATTAAGCGCAGCAAGTTCGATATTACGTTGCCGGATCTGTTCTTCTACCAATTTGCGAGCCGTGATGTCGTGAAAAATTGCTTGGATTGCTGGTTTCCCTTTAAAAGTAAATGGGATTGCTGAAACCTCCACATCAACAGGTAAGCCATCTAGACGGAGCAACTCCATCTCGACAGGCGGGGCCATCGTCCCTTCTTCTCTCATTCGACGGTATCGCTTTTCAACGATTGGTTTATACCTCGCAGGAACGAAGTCCCAGACCGATCTCCCGATGAGCTCCGCGACATCGCCATAACCAAAGAGTTCTGCGCCGGCGGGATTCACGTAGACGATCTTATCCTCACTTTGAATGGCGATGGCATCTGGCGAAAGTTCCACAAGCCGACGGAACCGTTCCTCGTCTTCCGTCAAGGTTTTTTCCACCTGCCCTCGTTTATTGGCCACCCATTGCGCAATGCTCGCGAACACCAACAAAAAAGCAATGACCAACACCCGCCGCACCATCACCGACAAGCCCGGGGTGAATAGCTGCGAAACGAAGTTACCGCTTTGAAAGATGAATGACAGGACGACAGAATCGAGCAGCAAGAAGACTACCGCAAGGACGAATCCAATGACGATCAAGGAATATTCATCCTTGATGCGCAAAGGTCTTCTTGGGCGCGAAGATGTCACAGAGCTGATTCCCTTATCTACACTCTACTGATTTTCTAAAACCGTCCGACCGACTGCTTTTGATTTTATCCTAGTTATGACATGCGTCGAGGGGCATTATTCGAACTAGATTCACACACCCCCGGTTATCAGATCAACGTCAAGGTATAGTCCCGAGATTGCTCAACTCGTTTAAATTAAGGATAGGAACCTTGTCACCGCTCAACTCGCAGGTTTCTCGATCGTACTGGATATTGTATGATGCCAGCTGCGTCGATACGCCGGCCCAGTATTCATCCGTGACCTGAATGCATGTATTGGCTTCATGATCACGAAGTCCCTTTGCAGTGATATGGAGGTTGCCACCATCCCGTTTCAAGGGTATGGAGAATACTCTTCTTTGATCTTTATCCATGTAGATCTGAAAAATCCAGTTCACGTCGTCTGCGAAAGGTCGAAATTCATCGGGCGACAAGAGCAACATCCCAAGCGGGGCATCTGTATAGCTTGCCACGTGATCTCCATGAATGTAGCGATCCAGAGAAGGAAGATAAAGCACCCCATGTCCGTGCACACTCAAACGCATGGCAGGGATGTTGAGCGAGTGCAGCATCCCTTCCAGCAGAAATGTTGGTTCGTGACACCCGACGACGCGCTCCTCATAGATCCTTTCGATACTCAACGGGTAAGCCGCTGGACCGCTCGGGTTGGGCTCCCTGCCATCAAGATAGACTTCCCAACCATATTGGCTGTCTAAGTCATGGTAAGCGTGGAAGAAGTTTTGTTGCATCCACACGACGATTAAGCTAATGGCTTCTTCCTGGGTATTTGCCCCTTGGATGAGATTGCGTGCCAGGTTGTATTGCTTGAAATGAGTATCTTCGATCACCTCATCCACGACTGGATACCTATGGGTTCTGAGGTTCGGCATGTCAGTAGGGAAATCACCACGATCGTACGACGCACCGCTATTCTGGATCGTGCTGTCCAGGATGAAGATATGATTGACGAGTTGAACAGAATAATCCTGCAAGGACCAGGGATAGAGACGATATGCTTCCCCATATAAACCAGTGGCAACGTTGATCAGAAAAATCCTCACACTAGGGTGATTGAAATCATACTCATCGAGTATGGAGAGAATATCCTCCTTCAGGACGTTGTCCTGCGTAGGATCATATCCCCGGCCTTCCAGGATCGACACCAATAGTTGGCGGCCAGAGATGCTTGTGCCGTCCGATTTGTTTGTCGCGCTTATCGCCTCCAATCGCTCTCTCACACCTGAGAGGGAGGGGAGTGTGTCCAGGATCAGTGTAGGACTGGGAACCTCGGTGGCGGTTGCGGTGAATTGGGAAAATTCGGTTGCGGCTTCCAGTTTAGGTGTTGGTGACGCAATAACATCAGTTGCTACAGGACTGGAAACGGCAAAGGGCAGGTTGCAGGCCAGCGATACCATGAGCCAGAGAACAAACATGACATGTGCGTTCTTGATGTGTAAAAGGTTGGGGTTCATGACACTGCCTCTTCGCAAGCGATTTGTAGAAGTAAGTTTGAATTAGACCAAAAAGTGATCGTTCATCTAGTGATGTTGCAGCAATACCAAAGGTTGAATCGCTACATCCTACAACGTATCACCCGTTGCCGAAAGAGCGTTCTGTCGCCCTCAGGAACAAACAGGTGACCCAATGTGCAGGTCACCTTAGGTCACCTTATAGTGGGGCTCCCCTCAACCTATCTCATTGGATGGCGCACAAAGAAATCCCAAATCACATCGTTGGCAATCAAAGCATCACTCAAAGCACCCACCGTTTCTATCCAGACACGACAAACATAACCATCCGGGTTGCTGTGGCATGATTCCGCGCCGTACGTCTCCCGACCGGCCCAGGTGTGCCCCATGCCCTCCACAGTGCATAAGGTAATTTCCGCATCTTGTGGACAATCCAGGTATGTGATACACGTAGCATCTCCATTCTGGAACGCGACCTCTGTCTGATCTTCACATTGGTTCCACTCGCTCCATGTCTGCATGTAATCCGGTACAGATACGCATGGCCATATGCGTTTCTCAACTGGGATCCCAAGCTTTGAAAGCAAATCGGCCATACAACCACCACACTCGCCCCCCTCGTATGGACTACAGGGATCCTCGACACCTTGAATATGAATCACCGGAATCGGCCTTGCAGGCTGACATGCATCGTAGGATCCAATTGAGCCGCTGGTTGCAATGGCCGCAATCCTATCAGACAATTCACAGGCCAATCGGAACGCCATCTGCGCTCCGTTCGACATGCCAAGTACGAATACCCTTTTTACATCAACGTGGAAGTCGGTTTCCAATTTCTGAATCAAACTTTCGAAGAATGCCACATCATCAACCTCATTGTCCAACGCAGGTGCGCAGCAACTCCCGGCGTTCCACGATCCGAACATCCTACCCAGCACACGTCGTCCGGTACCTTCTGGATAGACAACGAGAAATCCCTCTCGGTCCGCTTTCTCGTTCAGTTGAAAGTAATCCACGCTGCCTGAGGCGTTTCCCCCACCTCCATGCAAGGCAAAGAGTAAAGGTGTGGGTGTCTTCGTATCATAGGAAGGAGGGATGTGGACGATGTACACCCTCTTCAGGCCATCGACCACGATGGAAAAGTTGTGGTCACCGGCTGTAAACGCAGCGTAGGGCTTCTTATCAGGATTTATCCGCGTACAGCTTGAGATCAGGAGCAGCAGTGGTAAGAGCAAGATAAGGTTGGGTGATCTTCCTTTTCGAGTCATCTTCATCTTCTTCTACTCACCCCTAACTTCCGAGCAAAAGAAACCTGCATCTTCACCGTTTGTCATTGTTCGAAGCGTGATGCCTCGTTTTATTCCATGCTCTGGCCAGGGCACCACATGTACAGGCAGGAATTGGAAACAATATGTTGGATCAGACGCAGGATCAGGTACGTGACGTAGAAAACTAGTTCTCAATCGGTTGAAGTCATCAAACGGAATGTGTGGGTTTCACCAAACGCTCGCCCCATGGCCACGCTCACATCACCACCGCTAATCCCATACACCACCGACCACTGAGTCCCTTCTTGCGCCACATCCCTTAAAAGCTCGAGTGCCTCCACCGAATCCAACTTGCCATTCGATTCTGTGAGGCGTTGCTGGATGCGGTCATACCGCCAGCAGACACCTTCCGTTGATTCGCCAACGGAAGCGCGCAGGAAGTTTGTCGCTTGATGCCACGGCGCTTGGTTGGGGATCACGACGATTTCGCCCTGATGGAACTCCACCAACACCGCTTGCCCGTGTGAGTCGGCAATCAGGTAGTGCAGAGGCGGTCCGCCGCGCATGACTACATTGTAAGAATGGAAAATATCGATCGCCTCTTGGACATTCGCCGCACGATCCAAGATCAAACGTATCACTTGAAGCGAACCCAGCGTGGTCTTTCCCGGATCAGGAATCATATTCCCGGGCGGCACTGCAGCCATCCCAATCACCAGGCCTTGTTCATTCATCCCATCGAACGGCATGAAGGGTGCGTCCAGTAGTGCTTGTCTCTCGGCGAGAGGCAGATCCGTCACAGTAACGGCTTCATTTCCCGTGAAACCAAAATACGCGATGTCTACCATCGACACAGAAGCGTATCCATCTGGCGGGTCAGTGAACAGCAACAACGCCGGGCTATATTCCCAATCGAAGTTACGCCCGAAATACATGTTCCCCTGGTCACCGAGAGCGGCGAAGAGAGAGCAAGCCCAGGGTGATGACGCCGCCCACGAATTATCAAGCGCCGCTTCTGGAAAAGCCCGCCACGTCACGTATTGCGGGAGGGACACAAGCGAGTAGGATCCAGAAAAGTGCATGGTGTAGAGTGGGTAGTCGTCAATCTTCTCCAAACTGCTCAGCGTCGCGATCTCAGAATCGCTGAGAATATCCCCTTGGATATCCTGTTCCAGGCTCTCCGTTGATGCGGGAGATGACTGTTGTGCATCAGGAACCAGCGTGGATATGCTCGTGGGATATGTACACCCTGCCAATATGCAAAGCATGCACGTTAAGGAGATTAATCGGCGCAATGGATGTTGAAGGGCTACTTGATTCATGAGCACACCTTTTAATTCATTACGAGATTATTCTGAGAATTGTTGCCAGATGTCCATAAATTGTGGGATGGGCGGGAACCTCAGGATTACGTTTCGGTTCACGGGCGCTTGGCACGACCACCATGGTAGCTCGAATCGAGTGGCGGCGCCCATCAAGCCGCTCCCTGGTCGTCTGCAGGTAGGATTTCCCAATTGCGTCGCCTCGCGAGTTGATTCAAGCTTGGATCTGGATGCACCGCGACAGGCATTCCCACCAACTCCAACATTGGTAAGTCGTGGATCGAATCCGCATAAGCGTAACTCGCATCCCAATCGATCTCGATCCCCCGACTCGCCATGAATTGGGGTGGATGACGGCCTTTTTGACGCCCGATCATTACCGGGGGAACAATCCGCCCAGTATATCTACCAGCGATCACTTCAAGTTTCGTTCCGATGACGTGATGCGCCTTTAAACGGGAAGCAATGCGTTCTAAACACGGCAACAACCCACTCGAAACGATGACCAGCATGTGACCTTGCCGGCGATGATCCTCCCAGCGCCCGAGCACAGTTCTCCGTCCCGAAGGGAAGACAAATTCATTAGCAACCCAGTCGAAGACTTCCGCGCCCTCAGATAGATCGTAACCTTCAATCAGGCTCGCCATCCTCTCGATGGCCACATGATGTAGTTTCTCTTCCGAGATCAATTTGAATTTATAGAGGTAATATAGCGGCATGACGGATGCCAGATAACGAAGCGCCTTCTTGCGTCGACTGTTTAGATTCGCGAAGCGTATAAAGCCCCGTCCCATTGGCGCTGTGAAGAGCGTTCCGTCGATGTCGAACAATGCTGCGATCATAGGGCTATATGGCGGAAACAAAGGTCAGATGTCAGTAGTCAGTATTTGTCTGATTACTGATTACTGACTACTGGCTACTGACTACTGAAATCAGAGGATCTTGCCGATGACGAGCGTGAGATCGTCGGCCGGCGCTTGCTCTTCGATAAACGTTTCTAATCCCTGTCGTATACCCCGGATGAGTTCCTCGCTCGATTCTTGGGAGTGAGCTCGAATCACATCTTGCATACGTCCCACCCCGAATTCTTCATTGCGCGGATTCACTGCTTCGGTGACGCCATCCGTGTAGAGTACCAGGAGATCTCCCATGGCCAACCCCACAGTTTCTTCGCCAAATGTGGCCTCCTCCACCAACCCGATCGCAGGTCCAGTAGGTTGAAGCCATGACTCTTTCATCCCATCAGGATCTACCTGCAAGAGCAGGGGCGGGTTGTGCCCGGCATTACAGTAGGTAAGGGTTTTTCCGGTCAGGTCAAAGGAACCGATAAAGAGCGACACAAAGGTCGTGTAGTTAACGTTGTGGATAAACAACCTATTCAACTTCCTCGCCACTTCAGCGGGGGAGAGATTTCCCGGCACCAGAACCCTGAGCAAGGATTGGACACTCGCCATGTGCAAGCCGGCTGAAACGCCGTGACCAGCCACATCAGCGATGGCAATACCCAGGCGCTCGTCCTTAAAATCGATGAAATCGAAGTAGTCACCTCCCACGAGTTGAGCAGGACGAGTAAAAGCGGCGAGATCCAGCCCAGGCAGATCCGGCAACGCTTGGGGCAACAACATCCTTTGGACGTTCTGAGCTAACTCCAATTCCGATTCTAACTGCCGTTTCTCTGCCTTAGAAAAATGGTCCAGACAAACACAGGCAGTGTAATCGATTTCGAGCAATTCTGTCTCAACGGAGTCCTGACAAACTTCACAGCGACCCAGCGTCCCCTGCTCTGCTTTTTGGATCGCCTCATCAATGGTCTCCACGTGAGCCAAAAACGCTTGTTCAGGGACAGGACCCAGCAATACTTCCTTTTTAGTGTACGGTATGCTGCGGATCCACTCCGTAAGATTGTCGCGCCTTTGCACGAGACTTTCTCGTATTCGCTCAAGGATCAACGGTTCCATTTGACACCTCCTCACAACTTGGTTACGGCGCACACGGTCGGAAAAACCATCTCTCGCAGATCTCGTCCATCGTGCCTTCCAAGAAGAGTTCCTCCATGGCCCAATTGAAGGAGGCGACCAAATCGCTGGTTGGAGTGTAGATAGGAGCCAAGAACTGGTCACGGTTTACCGTGAACGAAATCTTAAGCCTGCCAGGATTCTCTAGCATAAAGAAGATGGCCGATATTTCGTCGAAGATGACGGAGTCGATCTCTCCGGCTATCAGAGCATCAATCGGAGCGGCGAATTGCTCGAAACCGATCACCCTCTCCTCTCCGAAGAGTTGAACTGCAGTGTCCTCATCCAGGGAACCGAGTAGCGCTCCAATGTTCAGATTTGAAGCCACGAGACTTTCCTCGTCTGCTAGCTGAGGGCGGGCATCATCGGCTCGAATCAGGATCACCTGACCAAATACAAAGTAGGGTTCTCCAAACTGTACGACCTGCGATCGTTCCGGCGAATAAATGATGCCGTTGAAGCTCACATCATACTCGCCCGCTGCAACGGCCTCGAAAAGACCTGCCCAGGTCGCTTCCACGAAAACCGGCACGCAATTTAATTTCTCACAAATGGCACGTCCAACTTCGTAGTCCCACCCTAGCGCTTCCCCGGATTCGGGATCGATGTAACAGAAAGGTGGATACGCATTTTCAACCGCAATGCGGATTTCTTGGCCCCCAAGGTCTGTGGCGCTTGCTGCAACCACGTCTTGCGGAAATTCCTCAACGATCCGAGCATCCAACAAATTCGCGAGATCGACAACAGACACAAGGGGCGAATCACCTTCGATATAAGCGACCATGATAAACGCACCAATCTTTCCCCTGCGGAATGCCACGATGTCGACTCGCATCGCGAGGATGGCATCTTCTTCACCAACGACCATGGTTAAGCCTGCCGACACGTCACCAACACCTTCGGCAGCGGGTATTAGCTTCGGCTCCTCTATGGCATCCTCCGCAACAACTCCCATCCCCGCTGTAAAATCAGAGATAAAGACTTCAACGTCTCCTAACTCGATATCAAACTCAAGCTGGTCAGCCCGCGTGGGAAGCAGGATCGGGAGACCCATGATCAGATGAAAAGGCTCTTCCTCAAAGAAGGCAAAGTAAGTCTCGCTAGGCGGCGATGCTCCCATGGAATCCAACAATTCCTTGGGCAGCTCATCAAACCCAGGAGGGAGGTCATCTCGAGTAATCACTGCCCTAGATAAATCCGGCGGCGGTGTGGGTGTGATCGTGGGCGTTGGTGTTATCGTGGGTGTGGGAGTCGGAGTCGAGGATGGCGTCGGGGTATCTGTGGGCGCTTCTGCGGTCTGCGTAGCGAAGACATCGGCGGCGACCTCTGTGGCTTGCGCATCCAGCTCCGCCTGTGAGGGACCACAAGCCGTCAAGGTCGCGGTCGCCAGCAGAAATCCGATTAAATATAGCTTCTTCCCCATCGGGAGAATCTCCTTTATGTAAAGAGCGCCACAATTGATATGTACAACCTATTGAATCACGAACAGCTTGTGAATGATCCTCCGACCCACATCAGAGATAGGCAGAGCTTGACCAAGACCTATGGGCCTTGTCCTTTCGATGGCATCGTCGATGTGAACCGGCCAATGGTTATGTGTACAGACATTATGTTGCTATCTCCAACCTCTCCAAATCCGGCTTTGCTCTACCACATAACCTCTTCAGAAATTCTTCAATCGGGATCTCGCCTTGATCCCTCAACCTGTACATCTCCTCACGCGACGACCCATAAGGCACCTCGACAAACTGTGTTCTAACCACCGTTTTCCCTGGGCCTAACGCATCGAGAATACGTTGGTGATGCCACCAAACCAGGTCCTCTGGTAGTTCGCTGGGATTATAAAATTTTGCGTCCGTCGTCTCGTCGCTCGAGGTGACCAACTCTCCACCCACGACTCGGGCAGAAAAGATAATCTCATGCGAACCCCCATCCCACCAGTTGGGGCGCGAATAGAGACCGACGAAGCGGATTAATTCAACGTTAAGACCCGTTTCCTCTTTCGCCTCCCGCAGCGCCGCCTCAACGATGGATTCATTATCTTCGACCTCTCCTCCCGGAAGACACCAAATCGGAAAATCTTGTCTTTTTGTCAAAAGGATCTTTCCATAGCGCATAATGGCAAGTCCGACTCCTAAGCGTGGCATTTGATCCCCCTCAATACACATGTCGTTGATTGGAATGCAACGAGGCGATACTCCGGTCCAACAAGCATGAGCTGTCTCCTCGATGGTTTGTTTAGGGCTTTTGCTCCGCTCCTTGCTCTCAGCTGCATTGAGCAAAGGAGAGCAGATTATCACAGCGCACAACCATTCTGTCAGACACACTATATATACTTTTGAAGATTGCTAAAAGTTTCCCGCTCAGACCCGAACCGCTAAATATTTAAGATTGTCGCTCTAGAACACGTTTAATCCCCTGGAGACGGTTCCCTAAATTTCGCTGAAACGAAGCGCGAATCACAGGCCCAACCAGTTTCATGAGGCCTTTTGGAGTGACCACCTCATGTAGGGTTACACTCGTCGCACCACCTTGGGCTTTCAAAGAAAAGGACAACACCCCTTCCATTCCACCACCGTGCCAGGTAAATTCAAGGTGCGAATGTTGTTTATATTTTGTCACCTCTGAAGCCATCTCAACTCGAGTCAACGGAAGCATTGCGACAACCTCACGAAATCGAGTACCAACACCAATAGGGCCGGAAGTCGTCTTCTCTACGAGAAGCACTTTGGTTCCTCGCTCTTGAGGATGATTGCTCATATCTTCTAAGAACGTGAAGACATCGTTCATGGACCTGTCAATCGTTACAGAGAAATGAAATTCCATCACCCTCTCCCCGAAAGAAACTCTATGCTATAGGATCTCAGTTTATCGATATACCATCTTCTTGAGTAAACAGTCCACCCTCACTTCTGATAATACACTATCTCCAGGTAAAGTTTCTTGGCTACATTGAGATACCTATGTACCAAGCAACGGTTCGGGATTGGAGCCGTAGAACACTTCTTCGGACGAGAATCGGAAAAGTCTGCTAATTCTTTGGATCGAGAAAGTCAATGCAACTCAGGTTGGGTACGCATCGAAGTGGAGAAGCTCATTTGCGATCTCCACGTTCTTTTTCTAATTCGAGAACCCGAGCGAACAATGGATCGCATTCTTGCGACAGCGCCGGACCAACCCATTCAGCGCCAGCGTATTGCTCTGCAAAATATTTTGGCATGGAAGCGAAGATCGAACTTGAACCACCATAATCATCCGAAGCCCCGTATACCACCTTTCCAATCTGGTGTAACAGGATCGCTCCCGCACACATCAGACAGGGTTCAAGCGTGGTGTACAGTATCATCTGACGAGAGCTGTTCCAGAGTTCCCCCGGAACCGATTTCAAGGCTTCGATTTCGGCGTGTCGAACAGGATCGTATCTCGGCACCCATATTGCGTTTTTACCCTCAGAAACGATTTCATCGTTCAGACAGATGACAACTCCGATGGGCAGATTTCCTAGTCTTTCAGCCTCGAGTGCAAGAGCTATCGCTCGATGAAAGAAGTACGTGTCCTTTTCTGTCACGGTCATGTCCATTACTCCCTGATTTGCATTCGTCTGTTTATCATGGCGTGAGGCTGTGAGCCCTTCGACGAATTATTCATCGAGCTTCTCCAGCTACTCAGGCTACAATCTGATTTTGTCGATCATGCGTATGCCTGCCACTTGAGGGACGTGTGTTTATCTCGCTGGTATCGCGCTAAGCAGAGCATAGCGGATTTCCGCACGAACATCAACCACTCCGGATAACACCACACAACCACGTTCTCATTGTTATTGTCCGGTCTGATCCCCGACACAAAATGGATCCTGCGACGATCGTCGACCTTGACACCTTGATGAACGGAACGATCCCAAGTATTCACTTTTAAGCTCCAGAACTTGACCAGATAAAAGGTGTTTTTATGTAAAACACTCAACGCTCTCCCTCAATCTCCTATCCGTATGCGGGAGGACTTTGTCTCCGCAAGAATACGCACACCTTGGAGCCTCTACATGATAGAAAGACTTCCACGCCGCACAAAAATCATCTATGGTGCCGGGGACATCGGATTCAGCCTCACCTCGACCATCATCGGTGCGTACTTTGCCATCTTCCTCACAGACATCGTCGGAATCGCACCCGGCATCGCTGCGGCAGCCATCTTCATTGGGCGTAGTTGGGACTACGTCAATGATCCGATCATCGGACATATCACAGACCGTACACGCACGCGCTGGGGACGTCGGCGCCCTTACCTCGTGTTCGGAGCGCTGCCTTTTACGCTTACCTTCCTCATGCTTTGGTGGATACCTCCCTGGGATGCAGTGCTACCCTTGGCGATCTACTACGCTGTCGCCTACATCTTCTTCGACGCTGCAGCGACGTTCCTCTACATGCCCTACTTCGCCCTTACCCCCGAATTGACCTCGGACTACGACGAGCGTACCTCGTTGACCACGTATCGCATGTTTTTCTCCATCCTGGGGAGCTTGGTAGCCTTCACCGTCCCTCTGATGATTATCGGAACGTTCGAACCTCAAAGCGCGCCGCGTATGATGGGGATGGCACTACTTTTTGGTGTTATCTCTACGCTACCTTTCTTCTTGGTCTTTCTTGCCACACGTGAGCGAGAAGAGTATATGGCGCAAGAACGACCTTCCCTGCGGCAATCCTTGCGAGCGGCAAGGAAGAACCCTCCATTTATATATGGCATGCTCGTCTTTCTGCTTACTTGGGTGGCAGTTGAAATCGTCCAGGCTATCTTATTGTTCTACGTGAAGTACGTAGCTCAACGCGAAGCTGAAAGCGACCTGATTATGGCTGCGATCTTCATCACAGCCATTCTGGCGCTTCCCATCTGGGAATGGGTTTCCAGACGCAGTAGTAAGCGTTGGGCCTATATCGCTGGAATCGCGTTTTGGGCGGCTGTCCAACTCGTCCTTATTACGGTAACCGCATCCACAGATCTCAC
>WVZH01000312.1:61716-62322 GCA_011772595.1 Anaerolineales bacterium | reverse complement strand
AAGCGGAGGTGATTACGTGAGTTCGATTCGGGTACGGCCCGTCCGATCGGCCAGTGAGCGTAAAGTCTTCCTCACCTTCCCCTGGCGAATTTATTGTCATGATCCCCTCTGGGTACCACCGTTGCTCCCCGAACGCGCAAAGGTGATCGACCCGCAACGAGGATCCTTTTTCAAGCGTGGAAAAGCCGATTTCTTCATCGCCTGGCGAGACGGTGAGCCGGTTGGCACGATTTGCGCCGCAGAAGATCCTCCAACCAATGAATTCCGGAATAAGCGCGAATGCCTTTTCGGCTTCTTCGAATACATTGAAGACGAAGACGTCGCCGAGCGGTTGATACGTCAAGTTATCGACTGGGCCAAAGAGCGCGATCTAAATGCGCTCTTCGGTCCATTCAATTTGGACTACGAAGACAGCTACGGCGTGCTTCTCGAGGGTCGCGATCGCCCGCCCGCATTGCTCTGTGGACACTCCCCTCCTTACTACCAGAATTTCATGGATCAACTCGGCTTTCAGCCTGCGCGAGGGGATAATCTGGCCTTTGAGATCGCTCCAGATGCCCCCGGTCTGCCTCGTCTCTCACGCCTTGCAGACAGACTTCGCAAGCG
>WVZH01000312.1:61277-61604 GCA_011772595.1 Anaerolineales bacterium | reverse complement strand
CGATTGGCTGGCTTGCCGGCATCCCCAACCTCAACGAGGCCATTATCCACGCCAACGGTCTTCGAAATCCTTGGGATTATGTGAAACTTTGGTGGCACCTGCGTCAGCAGCCAGATTGCCTAAGTCTCAAGAGTGTTGTGGTTTTGCCAGAATATTGGAACAGCGGCGTTGCTGCCTTGCTCTTCGATGAAATGACAAAACGTGCTCTCGCCAAAGGCTACAAGTGGGCGGATCTTTCCCTCACCTCTGCTGATAATCCCACCACCCCACTACTCGCCGACCACATGGGAGCCAGAATATACAAGCGATATCGAGTGTACCGACTAG
>WVZH01000312.1:43399-61189 GCA_011772595.1 Anaerolineales bacterium | reverse complement strand
CGACGAAAACCAAACAGACTCCGAACCCTCCCATTCGAAAACTTCAACATACACGCAGAGCCGGATTCCTGTCACGCTGTCACCCTCAGCGAGTCCGACAGCAGGCATACCCGCGACACGCACTCCCGCACCACAAGTAGTCTGCCCCATTGCGGAAAAGTGTGCGGTTGCAGATTTTTCCATTCTAGTCCTAGCTGTTCCGGTCCGGTGTCCAGCTTTCAAGTTTCATGTGTCTGTTTATACATTCATAGTTGACAGCTAGGATCAAAGTACTATACAATGACCACATCCAAAAATCATTGCAAACGGCCTCAAATTGAACTTCATATACCTAACGAAGTCGGTCATGTGTGCTAATCAAAGCAAACGACACCAACTTCACCAAAGGTAGATTAACATCTCTCAAGGAAGATATCCACGCTCAACGGATATCCAGAACTTCTCAACGGAAAGGGGTATGTCGGTCAGGCATATTCCTTTTATCATCCACTGAGAAATCCTTCTTGAGAGACTGATAACATACATTCGCGACTGGCGTGATCGAACCTGCCACCACCACTGGCGCGGGGTTCGTCCTTAAGGGGTGCCGGGAACAACCCGAGTGGTCTGGGATGTTGCCTGAGCTGACTTTCAACAAGTCGATATGAAGCGTCGAAGGTGAAGCGGTCCAGGCCATCGTCGCCGATGGCACTCGCTTCACTCTTATGCTTCACCCCACACGTCAAAACTGGCGAGAAGAATCTTTTCTCACAAAGGGGAGTGAACAATGTATGGAAGAGCAGTCGTTGGTTTTGGTTTGAGTCTTATGGCATTGATCGCATCAGGGTGCACTTCGTCCTCAACAGTTGCGATCCCTACCGATACTCCAAAAACAATTAAACAACCAGCGCCGACTGTGGCGAATACTGTCACACCACCCGAGGGACCCCCTGTGGTGGCAGCAACTCTGAGCGCAACGCCGGTTTCAAGTGTGCCGCAACCTCGACCGGAAGACAGTTTCCCACTCCTAAGCGCCGGACAAGCTGTAACCATAACCCACATCCACATGCTCGATGCGAGCCGGGGATGGGCGATCGGGAACGCAAGAGATACGATCGACCACATCCTTTATACCGAGGACGGGGGCATCACCTGGAGGGATACCTCTCCCCCCGAACCCGGGCCAAGCGCCGAGGAGAATGTCAAGCGCGCCGAGGCGTTCTTCCTCGACGCAGAAACCGCTTGGATTTCCTACGCGCCCCATGAGCTCATCTGGCGGACGGAAAACCAAGGGGCATCATGGGAGCCGGCCAGGGTTGGGATCGGTGGTGGGCTTGGTGCCACGATATGGTTCATGGACAAGGAGTCTGGTTGGGTCATGCAGTACCTCGACGCCGGGATGCACCATGTGTACATGTCGATGTATAGAACCACCACCGGCGGGGCGTATTGGGAAGGGCTCTTCGACCCATATACCGGTGATGAGCTTCAAAGCTTCGACAAAACCGGCATCTTCTTCGCCGATGCGAATACCGGCTGGGTGACACGCGATAGCGGTGGCGTTCAGCCGGGCGCGTTCGTTGACGTGACGTATGACGGTGGGTTTACCTGGGAATCATTGCCGTTACCTCCACCCGAGGACAACCCCTCCAAATTCGACGAAGAATATTGCGGGATGCATTACCCCACGATGCTTTCCCGATCATCAGGATCGCTCGTCGTCAGATGCAAACGCTTTGACGACAGCGAGACGATCCTCTCGCACTACGTATACTCGACTTCAGATGGCGGGCAAACCTGGAGCTACTCCGACTACCCTGGTGGCGAGCTACAATTCATAGACCCAAGCGTGGCCTATGCTCTGGGACGAGAAATCTACCTGTCACGTGATGGCGGCCGAACATGGACCAAGGTCAAGGAGGTCAACTGGGACGGTCAATTCAGTTTCGTGAGTGAGAATCTCGCCTGGGCCGTGGCCAGGGCCGGTGACGAAATTGCACTCGTTAGGACACAGGATGGCTCTCGTACATGGGAGGAACTCAAGCCGCAAGTCGCTGCTACCCCGGTGAGCTCGCTCGTGCCGACCAGCACCCCATTGCCCGAGGGTGCAGTTCCCACACCATTAGGGGGCGGCTCAGGACAGATCGCCTTTATATCCTATCGCGGTATTCGCGAGGCGGACACCACAGACATCTACTTGATGAACACTGATGGTTCAGGACTGACCCTGCTAACCGATGTTTCGGGGCACATTGAGAACTTCACTTGGTCACCTGATGGAGAGAGGATAGCATTTGACTCTTACAAGGATGGCGACACGGATATCTATGTGATCAACGTGGATGGTTCTGGGTTGCTGCGGTTAACCAACGACCCCGCCCACGATACCGATCCCGCATGGTCTCCCGACGGCTCTCGAATCCTGTTTGTTTCCAACCGCGAGGGAACCAATGCCATCTACACCATGAATGTGGACGGATCTCAAACTCAACGCTTGGCAGACGGATGGACGCCATCATGGTCACCCGATGGGAGCAAGGTCCTCTTCAGCAGGACCTTCGATGGAATCTACGTAATGAACGCAGACGGCACGAATGAGAAAAGATTGACCGACAGCAGCGAGCATGGCTGGGATTGGTACCCCCTATGGTCACCGGATGGTACGCGCATTCTGTTCGCCTCCAATCGTCAAAACCCGGGAGACGCATTGACTGACATGGTTTATGTCATGAACTCGGACGGAACCGGGATGGGTCAATTGACCTTCAGTGGTTGGGGTATGCCGCCATGGGCCTGGTCGCCAGATGGAATGCTAATCGCCTTCACGCAGGGCTTTGGTTCAGGCGCGAAGCTGTATCTGATGGACGCAAAGGGCATTGACCAGTGGCCGTTGATGGACAACAACCAGGGATTGCACCCTCAATGGCGTCCTTAATCTAGGGAGCAGTTGAACGAAAGAAGTATTTTCACAAGGTCAATTTCGTTCCGTCGATGATAGGCGAGGTTTGGCAGTGATCCGGCCAGAGGTCGAGATCACCCTTGTTCAGACGACAGAAGGAGGAATGAAGCGGGAGTTCTTCGAGCCATGAACAGAATCCAAATCGTCATTGGAGCCGCATGTTTTCGTCCATTCAAAATAGGTGAATTATGAATCAACTGCAGGGATTTCGATTGATGATGCTTTTGTTTCTAGTTTTTGGTTTGGCATTTTCGGGGTGTGCATCTCGGGTTGAAACTCCGTCTCCAGACACCCCCCTCCCAACGACGGCGTTACCACCCACAATAACAATCGTACCTGATTCTCCCCTTCCCCCGACACCATCTGCCATCCCTCCAACCCCCACTGCCACAGAGGCTCCTTTCATTCCTAAAGGTCTTGAACCCATTACGCCTGACAACATCGACAGACTCCAGTTGCTGGCTGAAATCGAGAACACAGGATTTGTCATCGACAAGCGTTTCTCGCCGGATGGAAGCCAGTTGGCGACCGTGACATATTATGATTACAGAGACTACGCACAGCACTTATGGGATCTAGAAACAGGCCAGGCATTAATCGAACTGCGCGTGGAAAAGTTATCCATTCCTGAATTCACTCCCGATGGGAAGCTTGTCGTATTGGAAGCCGAAGGCAACCAAATCATCCTGTGGGATTCATGGGAGCGCACCCGTAGCCAGGTGCTGTATGCCGCAGAACAACGGATCCTCTTCGCCGTACCTTCCCCTGATTGGAAGGTCATGGCTGCGATCCTTAGGGATGAGTTTGAAGACCGATATTCCTTGGCAGTTATCAACTTGGGCGATCCCGAAAACCGTGACACCTTATTCACACATGGATTGGATGACAATGGATCTGCTTCCTTTTCTCAAGACGGGCAGGTGTTATGGGTCAGAGTTTTCCCAGGGGTAACCGTACTGACATCGGTCACTTCGGTATTCGAGGTGAGTACGGGGAAACTGCTGACCACTCAGTATCAATTGATGGGCAGCATCGCCCTTTCGTCAGATGGGCGTTACCTCGCTGCGGAAATCAAATCCGAAATCGGTGAACCGATTGCGATCTATGAAGCCCATAGTGGGCAGCTGGTCGCATCCTTGATCGGCAATTCTGGTTCAAAGTTCTCAAGGATGATGTTTTCACCTGATGGACGTACTTTGATGGCCACGGAAGACTATGGTCACAAAGTATGGATTTGGGATACGGATACATGGCGTGAAATCGATCCGCCAGTTGAAATCTTCGACGAAGCCATCTTCTCCCCAGATGGGAAACTGATCGTCAGCTTCGCCGACGGTAAGCCCATACGGTTTTTTGGTGTCGCAACCCGATAGGGTCGTTTATAAGAAGCGAAGTGTTATGTGATAAAAGAAATCTGATTCTTGTGGGCCGACACTTCGGGACCAATCAAAATGACCAACAACTCGGATGGAGACTGGACCATGCGCTACTCACATAAACCGAGATGGATGTCGTTGGTAACGGCTGCATCGTTCATATCAGCCGTGGCTGCATGTAGCCCCAAGCCCATCACCACCCCCCCAGAAATTGAACCTTCAGCTACACCTGCACTCGCCTCGCCCACCGAGACACTAATTCAACCGACTTTTACGCCCACCACAGCCCTGAGAGACACCGAGATGCCATCTCCGAGGGCCGATATGCCTCTCTCAGATCGCGGTCCGTGGCTCACTTACATCCATGAGGAAGGCATTGTGGCGGTGAATCCAGACGGCACGGGACGAACGCTTCTGGCCCCTCCACCCATGGCAAGTGCCGCCGCTGTATCCTTCGATATCCCCGGTGGAATCGCGCCTGTCGGTAGTTGGTTAGCATTGCGCGTTGAACGGGTTCAAGCTCCGGGATGGGATCTCAAGCTTCTGCATCTTCCTGATGGCCAGGTTAGAACAATTACCCCTTTGCTGTCCCCCGAACTTGAACGCCAACTCCGAGATGGAAGTATAGACCTCGATCTCAGGAATGCTATCTTCTGGGAGCGTGATGCCCTGCGTTGGTCGCCAGATGGCCGCTACTTGGCCTTCATCGCAGCCCTTGACGGTCCGTCTTCCGATCTCTACGTGTACGATACCGCCAATGACACAGTTATGCGCTTGACGACAGGCCCGAATCAGGCCGCTACACCTATTTGGTCGCCTGATGGACATTGGATTGTCCACCAAGAAGTAGAGACCTTCGGGTCGGGTGCGGGATGGTCGGTGAATACGGTATGGGCTGCAGCTGTCGACGGAAGCGCAATCGTGAGGTTGTATGACGTGCCCGAGAACAATGGACCGGAAATGTTCCGTGGTGTGACGGACTCCAATGATCTGCTGGTGTATCGATGGAGTCAAAACACACCCGATCTTCATTTGGTCAGCTTGGATGATGGACGGACCACCGTGTTACACGAGGGATTTCCCAGCGTTGAAGCCGTAGCTTTAGATCCCAACAGTGGTGCAGTGGTGTTCACTGTCGGGAGTCTCTATCTTCGCTCTCTTGAAAGCGTTGGCACGCGAGTCGTGGATACGCGCTCATGGTCAGGCGTGACATGGGCGCCGGGGTTAAATCAGTTCCTTGTACACGGAGAGGCAGGGATTTTAGCCCTCACGCCAGACGGAGTTGGCAGGATCGTAAGTGAAGATGCAGCCATTCCAATTCCTTCCCCCGATGGCGCTTGGCTGGCCCATTTGGGCAACACCCTGCGCGTGTATTCGTCGAGTGAGGAGTCCGTTCAGGAATTTGCTGCCTGGCCGAATTCGGCGATTTGGAGATTGGACTCATTGGGATTGTTTTTCATGGAGGATACTTCCCTATACTACTTGCCTGTTCCCAACGGTCAGCCAGTGCTCGTTGATGCCGGGGTGAAAGTTAGTCGCGGATTCCCATTTCTGGATCTATCTGGTATCGGATGGATTGGCGCCACGGACTAAAAGTGCCAGATTGGAAATAACACAACCGGAATATTTGCAACCGTGGAGGAGGACGAAGCGAGTCATCCTAACTCACACCTACGATCGATAGCGCGCCGGAATAATTTCTTAATCGAAACACGGCTATAGAAAACGTGCGACTATGCGTTGCAGTCGCAATGCTGATGGTACTGGATTTCTCGCTCACGATGAAAGAGATGGAAACATGTGCAACTCACAAAAATCAAGATGGTTCCGCTTTTCAGCGATGGCACTGCTCTTTTCAGTCGTAGCCGCGTGCGGACCTAAGACCACCGCTACACCCACTGAAATTGAGCCAGCGCCAGAAGTTACTGAAGCACCTGTCTCACCTTCGCAGCCAATTGAGCCGTCACCCACTCCGGATGAAGCGCTGCCAACCGACGGCTCTTGGTGGGCCATCATGGCCGAGGACGGCATCTATACCGTCAAGCCCGATGGCTCCGGTTTGAAGAAGCTCAATGATCAAGTTGTTTCTATGTCTATGATGGGTCCCTTCGTGGAAGGAGCACCAAGAGGTGGGTACCTGGCTTATACAAATTGGGATACGTCGACGGATGAACAGACTCTCTATCTACTTTCAATTCCGAGTGGGGAGACGAAGGTCGTAACCTCGTTGACTCCTGCCATGGGACCTGTTTATCAAGGGAACCAATATCATGAAGCCACTTTATATCTCACATCGGAGGCTGGAATTGCATGGTCCCCAAATGGAAGGCACCTGGCTTACGTCGGCTTCATCGATGGTCCCACGATGGATCTTTTTGTCTATTCCGTCGATGACAGCAGCATGCTTCGAATTACCGACGGAACGACCCCGGCGCTCTACCCGAAATGGTCACCGGACGGGAAGTATATCTTCCATTACGGCGTGCCAGACCTCCTTACCGGGGGTGGTCCTGCTATAGAAAGCTTCTGGGTCGCACGAGCTGATGGCTCTGAAGACCGCAAGCTCTTAGATGGCCTGGATGGCGGAGAGATGGTGATTGGTTGGCTGGACAGTCAAACCCTCATTGTCCGCTCGCATGATATTGACCCGTTTAACTTACGCACTCTCAACGTTGAGACAGGGTCTGAAGAAGCGCTTTGGAAGGACCACTTCAGAGAGGCCGCCTTGGATGCTGAAACAGGGACTCTCTTGCTCGGTGTGGATCAAAACATTGCCACGAGGAATCCCGAAGTTCAACAAGGACTATACCTGATCCAAGTGGATGGGGAACCGTCATGGCGCATCGTCGAGGATGAACCTAAAGAGCTTGTATGGTCGGATGAAGCCGATCTGTTCTTCGTGAAGACAGAGTTCGGTATCTTGGCAATAACGTTGGCTGGTGACTTTATCGACCTCGATGTACCTGCCTCGTCGTCCAGGTTTCCTTTGGTCGCACCTGGCACGCGCGAATTGGCTTGGACGGGTTCAGAGCTTTGGGTCAGTAAATTGACCAGCGGTCTCGACGACCCGCCACGTCAGATCTTTCCAGAACCGGTCTATCAAGCAACCTGGGGACCACAAGGTCAGCATCTGTTATTCATTAGTGGCAGCAGACTCTATGTGGCGCGAACTCCCGAGTTCTCCCCCGTGCTGGTGGGAGAGGGGTTAAGTACCGATATCACGGCCTGGGTTTTTCCATGAGATTGAAGCTATCTAGTCGAAACACCTAGTTGATAGGGCACGCAAGCACTTTCCTCCATGCAACCCGGGATGATAAGGACCCTTCAGATAGGTTATTCCGCGTCTAAATTCTTTATGCGATTTGTGAATTGGCCAATGGGATCGTTTTTGTGTCAAGACAAGGGTAAATCGATAACGGGAGTAAGGTTATACAGCAAAAGATCAGCATCCCGGCATTTCTGAATGTTCTGCGCTAATGGCACCTGGAGCTCTGCAATGCCCTTAGTGCTCCAAAAGGAGAGTCGCCAATGCACTCCCCGAACAAATCTTTCACCTTTCTTTTTCCTGCGTTTTTAGTTCTCATCATGCTAACACTGATTTTGAGCGCGTGTGGACCGGAGAGTGAACCAGAGGACGAATCAACCATGGTTTCACCCGTAGACGGCATGGTGCTCCTTTACGTAGCAGAGGGGGAGTTCGTAATGGGCAGCGATGATGAGGGCGTGGAATATGCCCTGCAACTTTGTAGTAAGTATTACCCTGACTGTGAGCGGGAAGAGTTCGAGCCTGAGCAACCGCAGCATGTGGTATACCTGGACGCGTTCTGGATCGACCGAACGGAGGTGACCAACGAAATGTATGCCCGCTGCGTAGACGCTGGCTCCTGTACCCCTCCAAGTGATTACAGTTCAAATACCCGCTCGAGCTACTACGACAATCCAGCGTACGCTGATTACCCGGTGATCTATGTGAGTTGGTATCAAGCAAGCGAGTACTGTGAGTGGGCGGGACGCAGATTACCCACGGAAGCGGAGTGGGAAAAGGCCGCGCGAGGGGATGACGGCCGAATTTTCCCCTGGGGCGACGGATCTTATAGTGGAAATCATTTGAACTACTGCGACAGGAACTGTGAGTTTGAATGGAAAGACACCACGCAAAATGACGGCTATGCTGACACCGCGCCAGTAGGAACTTTCCCTCGCGGCGCAAGTCCTTATGGCGTTCTCGATATGGCGGGGAACGTGTGGGAGTGGGCGGCGGATTGGTTTTACTGGTACTACTATGACATGTCGCCATCACAAAACCCAATGGGAACATCGTTTGGGGATTACCGCGTTTTGCGCGGTGGCTCGTGGATTTTCGCTTCGTTCGGGGCTCGCACCACCTATCGATCCAATTCCGATCCCTCGGCCTCAGGAGACCTCACAGGTTTTCGTTGCGCGTACTCTCCCACGCCCACACCAACAGCGATTCCTCCCACTTCTGAGCCCACCCTCACACCCATACCAACAACTGCTGTGGCACGACCCAGTCCCACATACTGGCAACCCGAAGGAACCCAAACCCCAACGGGTAATCGCATCCCCCATCTCATACCCGGTCAGTCTGTGAACATCACGTCTATCCGCATGGTCGACGCCTCCAGCGGTTGGGCGATAGGAAACGCAAGAGATACAATCGACCACATCCTGGTCACAAACGACGGAGGGGACAACTGGCAAGACGTAACCCCTCCCGAAGCTGCCCCAACCATTGACCTCCCTGATAAGAGAGCCTTTGGATTCTTTCTTGACAGCACCAACGCATGGGTCACGTACAGTCCCGCCACGACGATCTGGCGGACGGACGACGGAGGCCAGTCTTGGCTGCCCAGCCAACGAACCCAAGTTGAGGATTTCGAACTCTTCACCAGGGCGGACTTGCATTTTGTCGATTCTCGCAATGGTTGGCTAATGAGAATTCTTGATGCGGGTATGAGTAAAGTGTACATGGCGCTTTACAGGACTAACGACGGTGGGATGAGTTGGGAGCGGCTCATTCACCCATCTGACAATCCCGAGCTACAAACTGGAGGCAAAACGGGGATGTCCTTTGCGGACGCTGAGACCGGCTGGGTAGCCAGGGACGTTGGCGGCGTCATAGACGGGGCATTCATCGACTGGACATACAATGGGGGTCTTACCTGGGAGTCTCAGCAATTGCCCTTACCAGAGCAGTCAGGCTTTTGCGGCATGTACTTCCCCACACTCTTTTCTGCGGAGGCAGGGGCTCTAGCGCTGCGTTGTCCATTCTTGAGCGAAGACGTCCTTCAAACGGCCAGCTACATTGCGACCACCAACAATGCAGGTCAAACCTGGAGTCTACATGAGTATCCAGGGGGCGAACTGTACTACATCAACCAAGATGTGGTTTACGCGCTCGGACGAGAGATAAATAGATCCAGAGATGGCGGTCGAACTTGGACCCTGATCAAGACTGTGAACTGGGATGGCCAATACAGCTTCGTCGACGAGAACCTAGCCTGGGCGGTGGCCAAGGCTGAGGAGGAGATCGCCTTGGTCAAGACGACGGATGGTTGCCGCACATGGGAGGAAATCAAGCCGAAGATCACTTCACACTAGCGCTACTTTAACTATCATTTTATTCATGGCGCAAGAAACATTCATGATTACCTCGTTGATCTCCTAAAATCATGATGTGATTTAATTTGTTTTCGATTTAGACACGGATCGCTCTATTCGAATTCGACAAGTGGCGCACTCACCGCGATCGTGAGGACTTTAAACAGGAGGGAACAATGCTCACCAAGCTAATTACGACTCCAATCCTCAAGGGCAAGGCCAAGACGCTGATGTTGCTTTTTTCCCTTATCCTGCTTTGCACCACCATACTCGCCAGTTGCGGTGGCCCGGGTGCGTGTGTGGGTTCCGGTGGTGATGTCCTCTCGTCTCCAGTGTGTAAGGATGGATGGACGCGGGATGAGTGCCAGGAATGGGATGACATGGAGATTAACGATGCGGACTGGAATTTCCGCAGCGGTCGTACCTGTGAGCGTCTCGGGTACACTGAGCGCTGTTCAGATGGAAGCTACCGACTGCCAGGCGATTGCTAGGGAGGAGGATAGGATCAATCAAGGTCTTGCGAATTAAATCCCTAGGAGATACGCCGAATTACGCAAGTACCTACTCTTATACGGTTCTATTTAAATAATGCGGGAATGCGTCTCATGGCAGCTGAGAGTTCGAATGAATTGAAGGGAGAAAACTCGATGTCAACCCATAGGCGAGCCTATGCCCTCGTTTCGTTGATTCTCTATCTAATTCTTGCATCGTGCACTGGAAGCCCGGTACCAGAATCCATAGAAGATACTCAACTCGCAGAACCGGAAACGCCTGAGGATAAACCAGCTACCTCGGAACCGGTAGCGACCGAGACGGGCATACTGTCGCCAACTTCCACTTCCTTAGATGAGACACAGGTATCTCTGTACGGCATCGAATTTGCATTCGACTCTTCATTAGGAGAGATCATCAAAGTAGAGAAACTCGACGGAAGCCCTTGCGATTCCATGAATCCTCAACCAGCTCACATCGTATTTTCCTTCGAGTTCTACAATGTAGCTAGAAACTTTCGAAGCCCTACCCTATCGGTCTACTCAGTACAAGAGTATGAACAACTCTGTCCGGATCCTGATTGGTTAATCGGGTTTTTTGATCCTTTGCGGGAGGCCATTACCAATCAGTCTGTTCCACCCTCGTTAAGTGGTCCTGAGGGTGGTAGAACATTTGAGGTACAGCGTGTTCGCTCAGGGTATTTTCAATTCCAGAACGGCGCAGGAATCCAAGCGATCGTTAGCTACGGTCAGGATCTTTATTTCATTGAGAGAGATAATATCGAATACAAATTCGAGGGGCTAACTTACGATGGTGAATACTACGTCGAAATTCACATTCCCGTCACGGCACCTTTCCTGATCGAAATGTATGAACCTGGCCAACCCCAGAATGAGCAAACGATCCCAGTTCCTGAGCATGATCCGAGCGATTATCAACAATTTGCTCAAGCGGTTGAGGCCTACAACGAAGAAGCCAGAAAACAACTGGAGGCATTGGAGGCCTCAGGCTTCACGCCTGACCTACGAGAGCTTGATGCGCTCGTTGCCTCTCTAAGAATTGAGCCTCAAGCGTGGGGAGAGTAGGCCGCAATAGGTTGATTTCCCGCTGCTCTCGATGGAGTGCGACATAAACACGAAATTCTCACCCGAAAGGAGTCCACAACCGTGAACATACTTGCGCTGCTACGTGTGTTCGACGCTGGCCTGACCTGAAAAGAACTGAAAACCAAGGTCACTATCCAGTGAAACTTCGCTCTCAAAGGCACGCCATTTTGATCGATCCCATATTGTTTGAAGCGCTATTCTCCTTGTGGGACATAGCCGAAATTCGCAGGTCGCGATAGCTTGATGACGATCGCACCCTCATCCAACCCACCTTCAACCACACAATGTCCGTATGCCAATATCGTGCGCGCATCGTCGGAAACGTCTATTGCAGATTCAATGACACACTCCTCCAAAGCTGCGCTCATGTTGTAGCGCTCGATGAGCAACTGACGCAGCGACTCTGCCCCGAACAACGGCGTCCATACCGCCGCGACTGGCGTGATCGAGCCTGCCACCACCACTGGCGCGGGGTTCGCCCTTAGGGGGCCGTCGCGGCAAATGAATGTTGCTGGAACTTCCGAGAGCCCGATAAGTGTGGAAAAAAGTGACCTGAAGGACAATTTGTTGTAGGAGCACCTTCAGGAGGGAACAATGCACACTGTGTTGAACACTGCTTCGATTCTCAGGGGAAAGGCTAAGGTTCTGATTGTGGTATTTTTCCTCGTCGTACTTTGCACCACCATCCTCACGAGTTGCGGCGGTTCGGGCGCGTGCGTAGGTTCCGGTGGGAGTGTGCTCTCATCGCCAGTATGCAAGGACGGATGGACGAGTAGTGAGTGCCAGGAATGGGATGACATGGGAATTAACGACGCGGAATGGAAATATCGCGGATCTTCCTGTGAAAGTCTTGGCTACACAGATCGCTGCTCAGACGGAAGTTACCGACTGCCAGGTGATTGCTAGATTTTCTCCCCAGCTTCGATGGTCGAGAAGTGTGTTGTCTGTGAATTAAATCTCACAACCGCCGATCACAGCACGAAATGCTGCGCGTAATAAGGATGTCTCATCCCCACTGTCTTGACCTAGCTCCCAGATCATGATACCGCCATAACCGTTCTCTTGCGCATAACAGGTCTTTCGCTCGACGGTAGTGATGCCGTTGAAGTAGATGCCAGCCACTTCGTCGCTGTCTGGTGGCGGGTGATACTGCTCGATGATTTCTGAGTAGGCGAAAGAAGTAGATGGAGCGCTTGTTTGGCGACCATAAAATGGGATCCCTAGCATCAACTTTTCTTTGGGGATCCCGTTGTTTGTAAAAAGCTGCAAATCTTCGACCGCCTGTTGAAAAGTAGCATGTTGCGCACCGCGATCGTATGACATGACGTGGATGCGGTCTGCAACCAGGTAAGGCTGAATGACCAAATCCTCTGTTGGATACAGCGCGACGCTGACAAACAGTCCTCGCTGCTGCACTTCCCTTATCAAGGCAATATAGCTCTGAAATTCGGTTTCATTTTCTGGGAATTCCCAGTCGAAATCCACTCCATCCAGGTCGTATTGCTTACAGAACGCAACCAAATTTTCAACAAAGTTTTTCCGTGCGCGCGAGTTGGTAGCCATTTCTGAAAAATTGTCCGATCGACGGAAGCCCCCTACAGATATGTGAATCCGAGTGCCATATCGCTCTCTAACATCACGTAAGGATTGAAGGGTTTCCGGATTTAAACGGTGCGTGTCAAGGCCCCCATTGGCAAGCGGTTCGGCGGAGAAGTAGATCAAATCTGTGAGGCAATTTCCCCATGATGGCTCAAGACTGCGGTAGTCCGGCAGGTAACCAATTACTTGAAAATCATCACTCAACATTACCGCAGGGGTACACCATACTGGTTGGGTCGGCGTGAGATTGATTGTCGGTGTAGGCACAGACGTGGGCGAAGGCGTCCGCGTGAGCATGGAAGTGTACGAATATGTTGGCTCGGGAAAGGTGGTGGAGGTACTTATGGTAGTTTTTGACTGAATCCCACAAGCTGTGTAAATGAATGAAGTGAAAAAAACGAAGGACAAGCAGATCGATTTATTCGCCATTTGGAAACGATCGGACGATCGATAACATGATTTGGAATACTCTTGAACCACCAAAATTATATCTTACAGGTGATAAGGAATGATCTCACTGCAGATGGCAATCCTCCTTGAATATCACACTGGCTAAAAAGATCTTCCACTCCAGGGTTCCGTTAGGGAGATCTTCACCTTCATTAGAAACTCAGAATCATGGACTGCTACAGGAATTGGACATGAGTCCGTGTGTATACGTCGAGAAGGTCGATACATAAGCCACTCACTCTACAGAGAAAGTACGAGAACAGTTTTACGATCCTTGTACTGGCGTGGAAATTCGAAACCTCTCCTTCAGTTCCATCAGGGTGCGGCAGGGACTAGAGGGAGGAGTGTGGAGAATCGTCGAGGCTGACAAATATCTTGTGCCGTGTTGGACGGGTGAAGGCGAGTTTGAGTGGTGTAATCCACTCTGGCCCTTGATGCCTTTGGCCACATAAACAACATGTGTTCCGAAACTCACTCACGAAGAAACTACCACAGCTTGATCTTTAGCGCGAGCATCTTCTTGCGGTGCGTGCAGTCAAAACACATGGAATGCAAGTTTTGTGACACACACTGCACCCCTCAACATCTCCGATGCGCCGTTGTAGTGCGTCGCAAGAATCAACGCTATGATTGCATCTATATCGGCGTTCCTGTAAAGTAAGTGTCACATGTCTCCTTTAAAAGCGTTAAGAGAATAACAAGGGCCAATGAAAATGCGATCAATAGGATATCCCTTATTCACCATGAGCTTAATGCTTGCTGCCGCGCTGGCATGCTCCTTTCCTACCTCGACGCCTGATCATGACGCAACCGAAACCAGCATGTCCACTACCCAGACGGCATCGATCCCTGAGACCACCGAAGCGCCAGCGTCGAGCACAAACACACCCCCAGTAGAGGAGCCCACCTCGACGTCCACACCCACCACGCCCACGATCGCGCCACCTACGCCTACTTTAACAGTCACGCCGACCGACACCCCTCCACCTGGTGGGGTGAGTCTGAACTGTGACGGGACGTACCAACGCGTTCGCATCACTGACGGGGGCGCATCAGGCAAGACGGTCTCCGTCGATAATTGGGACGGAAGTTCGTGGGTCAACGTCTGGAACTACGCTGGTGGAGACCCAATGATCAAGCAGATCGAGGCCGAAGCCGGATATTACACATTCCTTGGATGTCAGAAATTGGTGATCATCCCCGAACGTTACGCCGGCTCGGGGGCAGTGTTGCTCTTGAGGATCTACGTTTGGAACGGCGCCGGATTATCCATGGTGTACTCCCATGAAGGCGTACATGGCCACTGGAGCAAGGCCGGCGACATGATCGCGTTCGAGGAATCCATCTATTTGTACGGCGAGCCAAACTGCTGCCCATGCAATCGCCAGACTCTGGAACACACCTGGGACGGCGTCGGCTTTGTACAGACCGGTTCCTTGATCAGCCCGACATACACCGGCACGCCCCCGCCGATTTGCGTTCCGTAGGATTCGACACCCCCAAGGATTAAGGTGTAAGGTAACCCAAAGTACCGGTCACCTGGCGTAACGGTCACCTTGCAATGAAAATCAAGAATCTATCCACCCGCCGCGTCGAGAAGCTGGCGAATTGGATCGTAGAACGAATCGCCGTGCGCCTCCAAACCCTGCCAAAAAAAGATTGTCCGAAACACATCTTCACCGGTCTCGGTTTCAGCAATTTTCAACATCGCCTTACTGATCTGACCCCGTAATTCAATTGGGAACTTTGGATGGTACTGTACGCCATCATGGGGGATACCGACCGTAACATGAATGACCTCGATGACATCCAGGACATCCGGGTAGTCATCCTCGATACTCCTGCGTGCGTCGACATAGGACCCACCCGCATCGCACCTCCCCGTGTACACACCTTCAACGGCGGCATTGTTGGTCCCAGTATCGATTGGCGCGACAGTAACTCCTACCGCTTCCAATTCCATATTGGGGACGACCCAACTGCTGGTGCTGAACTCATTCATGCGACAGAAAGTTTTCCCCTTCAAGTCTGTGAGCGACTCGAGCCCGCTGTCTGAACGCACGAAGATCTGGCCGTTATAGGTCGTGCTGCCAAATAGGACGGCAACGAGCTCGGCTTGGGCACAGCCTCGCTCTGTAGCAATAAGATATGAGAATACCGCCAGCGAACTCATGTGAGCCTCAGGCGGGTCGGCGCACATCGCTTCAACAATGTCCTCATATTTACTGGTCACAAAAGCTTCGATCACCAGCCCCGTTTCCTCGTGGATAAGGGCAGCCAGCGTCTCAAAATCTTCTCTCGCTTGCTCGATCTCACCATACGGCGCGAACCCCCAAATGATCGGATTTTCTTGTGTCCCGATATCATCCGCAATCCACCGATCACTTATATCGAACGTGCTGAACGAATACATGATCATGGGCTCGAGCTCAGCAAATTTCTCTATCGGCACAATGTACGTTGCATTGAATGCGAGATGACCATCACGGAGGTAATAGAATCGCCGTGATTTATAATCGGCGGTAGCAAATGCCATGACCTCCCCAGAAATGCCGCTCTGCGTTGTGAACTCATTCTGAGAGACAAGTTCTAGATCGGGGCCAAACGTCCCAACACCAGAGAGAACGAGTTGGCGATATTCTTCTATGGTCAATTTCTCATAACCCAAGGCTGTTAGATCTTCTTCAGCGAGGTCAAGGAAATCACCCTCAAGGCTGGTAAATCGAGCGGTTACCAAGGGAGGGACAGGTTGCGTTACCCAACCTGAGGGATACTGGATGCTGAAGGGATAAAGTTGGCTCTCATAAACGTTCATGCGGCCAAACGGGCTGTCAATCTGTTCTACGGTTCTAATCTCAGGTGGTTTAATTGAAACCATCTTTCCAAAATCTGACAACAATATTGTCATTGTCATCTCAAAAAACCCGAGCGCACCCTCCGTGAGACCAGTCAGATCTTCGGACTCCACTTCTCCCTCCAGGGTGATTTTTCTGGGTAAGGAATCCTCAACGCCGATCCAATAATCAATACGCAACTCCCCTACCATTTCGCTAACCTCTTCTGCCGGGATGGTTCCCATGAGATGATATACCTCGATACCCTCAAGTGTTTCGATGGTTACCACCTCGAAGTCAAGTTTGTCAATGCGATCAATTCTGGCGGTCAAGGCGGGATCCATTGGAGAAACCGACTCTGATTCAACCTCCCATTCGCCAGTCTCAGGATTGGTTGCATACATCATTCCGTCTAGACTGATCATTTCTAGATTGATTTCAAGCCCCATGAGGGTCATCGACATAATGGCTACCATGTTGTCAGGAAATTGGAAATCGCCGACAAACTTAAATGGAAATGCCATACCAAATTCTTCATCCTCAACGCCCAATCGCATATCCATATCGAAGTGGTAGGTTTCTGCTTGCTCTAAAGCGATCATGGAAGCCTCGAATACTTCCGCTGCTGAGATGGGAGGCCTCGCCGTAGGTTCTGGGGTAGCCGATGGTGCCTGTGCGGTTTGCGTCGCAAATACATCAACCGCGAGCCGCGTATCGGTCGCGTTTATCGCCTCCTGTGATGGTGTGCACGATGTTATGAGCACGTAAAT
Source organism: Anaerolineales bacterium (assembly GCA_011772595.1). Next base: position 44,002 of record WVZH01000312.1, on the reverse strand, counting down.
CAACACAACTACGAAGCGTAATCGTGCTTTCTCTCCCATGGGACGATCCTTCCTATGTGAACGGCACCGTAATCGGGGATAAGATGATGACACTCAAAACCTAAAACGCCTAACGAATTTGAAACACCAATTCTTCGTTCTTTGCGAGGAGCGACCCGCATCCCGGTCCGACCATACTACAATCCATTGAAAATCCCGGCAAACGATCGAGCCTTCATGTTAGACGTCGATCGATCACGAGCGTGACGTCGAATGAGCGGATCAGGGCTTAAGGAATGATCCTTTGGCACTCGCATGATGTGAAATCGTCTCATGCGATAACGACTTCGGAGCCTTAGTGTGGATGCTTCAACTTACCAACAACGAACTAGCGAACCGTAGGCATCTCAACCATCAGAAAGTGGCTGTCCTCGTGCGCTGTCAAATCCAAGAGGACCTCTCCATTAATCTTCAGGGCGTCACGCTTGTTCAACTCGACGTCATTGACGACTACCCCCCCTTCCAGACAAACGAGATAAGCTTGACGGTCATGATGATTTGAAAATTCCAATCGCTCGTGTTGCTCGAGTTCAGCCACATAGATGTTCGCATCTTGTGCTATCT
>WVZH01000312.1:43065-43389 GCA_011772595.1 Anaerolineales bacterium | reverse complement strand
ATATCGCCTCGAACGATAGGCGGGCGGCAATCCACTTTTCTCTGGCGATATCCAGATTTGAAGGAATCGGAGTTCGCAATCTGCAGATGCATTCATCTCACTGTGGACAACACCAGAGCCAGCACAAAGGTATTGTACGTCCCCGCGTTTGAGCGTATTCTTCTTGCCCATATCATCGCCATGAGTAAGCTCACCTTCAACACAATACGAGATGATTTCCATTTCCTGATGGGGATGGGGTTTAAAACCCTGGCTGTTCTCTACTACGAAGTCGTTAAGAGCCTCTAGCACACCGAAACGTTCGTTCATCGGGTCGTAATAGTC
>WVZH01000312.1:0-43027 GCA_011772595.1 Anaerolineales bacterium | reverse complement strand
ATCTCAACGTCTTTGGAATTCGGATTCAGAATGTCGAAATTGTATCATACTGATTGATTTGAATTTTCTCGATCGATCGAAGAAAGCCGGGCTACCAGCCTGATCCCTCCCCAGGCATACGGTAGCAAATGGGGATTGTGTCATGATCACGACACGCTCTCATCTTCAAACAAATCTCTTCTTCTAAACGGTGCCGTTATAAAACGAAAAAACAACCTGCTGCGTGAGCTCCTTGAGATTCGTGTACCATTCTTCTCGTTCGCAAGGATCCGATCGACGATCCACGGCGCAACGGTTTCAACTCGGTCTGCGATGATGTTGAAAATCCGTTTCGCACGTTCCCAAGCTTCTGGCCGGCCTTCAAACTGTTCCAAAATGAAATCCGTGATGACCATGCCAGGCCTTATAGATCCGACGATTACCGGACTACCCGCCGCCTCCGAGATCAGACCTTTTGTAAAGTAGCTAACGCCGTATTTCGTCATCCCATAGATGATCAAGCCATCATGCATTCGACCATCACTTCCCGCTCCCTCCATGTTGTAGATACTGCCGAAACCTTGCTTCATCATCCCCTTCATCGCGATTTGCGATCCATAAATCACACCCAAGAGATCTGTCTCAACGATTTCCTTCGCCTGTGCCTGTGAGATCTCCCAAGTCTTCATCTGGGGCCCACTTATTCCAGCATTGTTGATCCATATATCGATCTTCTCGAAGCTTATTTCCGCCTGGCGCCACAACGCTTCTACACGGTTTGAATCCCTAACATCCCCTGAAAATCCGTAAACCGCATGATCAGGGTATCGTCGACGTAGTGCTTCGACGGCTCGCTCGACACCCTGCTCCAATCTACCGTTAATCATGACGGCACAGCCACGAGCGAGGAAAGCATCCGCCATTCCAAACCCGATGCCTCGAGTGCTCCCCGTGATAACAACTGTTTTCATCGTGTAACTCTCCATCAAATTTAGATTGAAACTGCATTGTTTTTGATCTAGCGACGGCGAATTGACCGTGACGATCATATCATCAATCGACGCGCTCAGCGTGGAATAAGATTCGATCTTCTCTCGCTTCCCCATTATCTTTGGAGTTTCACGGCACAGCGAAGATTATTCCCAAACTCAGAGAGAATCTTGGAATGCTCGGCCACCCCCAAAGGAATTGACGGAGATTGATGATTTTGAATCTCGGATCAATCGCAAGGCGCACCCGGTTCACATGGGGTCGCTGTGAATGTGGGTGAAACCTCCGGCTTTTTGGTTGGTGTGGATGTCGGTGGCGCGGGAGCTTTGATGACGGGCAGTTCACCAAGCTCATCTGGGATGAGGATGTTCTTGATCGGCACCCAGCATGTGAGACCCATGTATCGGGTGCTGTAAACGACGGCGTACTCCCCATCTTCGCCGAGTCCAACCACGTCGACCTGTGTGCCCTGCAACATCGATTGGGCGGTTCCGTACATCGAGCCCGGACCGAGCCAGCAGAGTGTATCAAAGATGATTTCACCTTTGGGCTCAAAGCTTGGTGAGGGCGAAATCGAGGGCGGCAGCACGGCCATACCTTGGTTTTCATAGGATCCAAGATCACAATAGCCCCCAAGCGGGAATGGCCGAGGTTCCCCACGTTGATCGATGGTTACCGGATTGCCGGAAATATCGCTACAGTCCATCGCCCCATCAACCGCCGGGCTGAGGGGCATCAGGGCATGCGTCCAAGTTGCGCCTCCGTTATCGGTCAACGGACCGAGGACCGGGTCACCTGTGAGGGTGAAACCCGGACAGGATCCGTCGCTGTCCAGATTTTCTCCCAGAGAAGTATTGCTTATAGGCCCACCAACAAAACTACAGTCACCTGGGATGTTGTCGGCGACGATCGAATTCTTGATTTGATTGACCCCTAGATCCAGACTAAAGCTGACGCCACACGCTGTTCGGTTACAGCTATTGTTCGTGATGGTACTGTGTACGATCGCACCACCACCACGCATGTAGACTCCCCCTTCCAGTTCGCCTTGATTGCCCGAAACGGTCGTATTGATCAACACCGTGTCAGGATCAGAATCGCCAAGCGCAAAGGAAAGGTGCACCGGAGTGGCATATATGCCAGCCTCTGTGTTATGGCTCACCGTAGAATTTGCTACTGTCAATAAGCCTGTATTGAATATCCCACCTCCCGCCCCGGCCACATTGCCATCAATCGTACTGTTGTGAATCGACATCTCTCCAAAATTGGCCACTCCACCGCCAGTACCGTTAATAGCCTCATTGTTCCTTACAAGGCCTTCGTCGAGGTTAAGAATCCCTTCTAGTCCGTTATAAATTGCCCCTCCTCGAGACGCGGCACTATTGTCGTCAAATCTCGTACCATCGCTGATCGATCCCTGTGCCATGTTGTAAATTGCGCCCCCATCATAGGTAGTAACCTGGTTCAGGGTGAAGTGACTGTCGGTGATCGTCAATGGGCATCCACTTCCTACCGAGATGCCACCCCCAAACTCACCGGCGATATTGCTGTTAAATAGCACATCATCCAGAATGAGCTCACCTATCCCCATCCCCGCTCCAGGACATGAGATTGCGCCACCACTCAGCCCAGCCTCGTTGTTGTCGAAGCGGCTGTCGTGAATGATCAAGACGCCTCCGTTGTCAATCGCGCCGCCGAATCTGCTGGCTGTATTGCTTCCGATCACACTGTAATTATCCAGCGAGATCGTGCCATTGTAGCCAGCAATGGCACCACCAGATTCTGCATCGTTGAAACTTATGGAGGTGTTATCGCTCGTCAGGGACCCTTGGAACATGTAGATCCCGCCTCCCAAACCTGCTGCGGTATTGTTCATCACGTGCGATTGGTTCAACGCAAGAGAGCCATAGCTCACGTAGATGCCTCCACCGTTGTTGCTATTGCTCGCCGACAGCACCACGCCATTTTCCACATACACGTTGTTCAGGGTCAGCTCGCCAGTGGATGAGATGAAGAAAATCCTGAATTCCGGTGTGCCCGGCGCGATGCTCCGTACGATGCGAGAATCATGACCTTCAATAGTGATGGGCGTGCTGATCACCGGCAGGCCATTGGCCCCATTTTCCCCCGTTTGCGACCCGGTTCGGTCTGTCAGATTGTCGACATCCGTCAGCCCGTACAGGCAGGCGTCACCTAGAATGATCGTATCCGGGTCAGGATTGGCGTTTGCAGCGTTGAGCGCAGCGATGAGCTCGCTTACATCACAACCGATGGCTTCTCCATCGTCGGGAAAGGTACAAGCCGTTGCGATAACCAAGAGGAACAACACCACCGAGACTTTTTGGAAAGTACCTTTCTTGAGCATGAATGCCTCCCGATATCAAACACATCTCAGAACGGAAAAAGCTGCGCTTGAAAAGCAGCTCTCGATGCTCGCTCGAGATATCTCCTGTGGATACCCAAAGCCATCGCCCAGTGGTTCGGGCGTTTCATCCCCATTGTGAAACGTATAACATTGTACAACGTGTTGTTTGGATTGGCTATTTTGATGGAACGACGTTCGTTTACAAGGTCTTACTTTATGCTTGGGATTGTGATTCTTTCTGAGTTATAGCAGGACATCCTAACGGAAGTTCAATATCAGCAGCCAAATAACCGGGAATGAGCATTCAGCTGATGGTTTGCAACAGGTATCGTGTTGTTCCCTCAATCGTGGATGACGACTGTAATCGAAGGAACGAGTTTTATTCGCGGATACAGGGGTATGCACCACAGACCTAAAACCCCAAATTACCTACTACCTATGGATCTCCGGTGCTACCTCAACGAGCACCGCGCGAACGACGCGGCGGAAGCGGTAAGTCTCGGAACGTTCACTGTACCGCTCGCAGGTCAGAAGGGTAACCCAATCATACGCTTCTTGGTGCAATGGGTACATATTGGCAGGGGATGCCAGATAATTAGAACGCACCACGTATGTGTATATCTGCCCCCAGGCATGAATCAGGACCACATTCCCGTATTGAAGCTCTTTCAGGTGGGCGAATGGCCCTGGGTGGTTGTTGGCGTCAAAAACATGGCCTGTGATGCCCGTGTTCCCTGGCCAGGTAGGGAAGGCTGTTCCGTCGAGGTAGCCCACATTGTTCCCCAGCCAACTCACGTCCCACTCCCCTTCCACAACCGGTACACCAACAATCTGCATCTCAACGCCCAGCCTAGGGATTTCCAACCACAGACCGCCGTACTTCGTGTAAACTTTCTCTGCCGGTTGGGCGGGTATAGCGGTCATAATCCCCGGCACAAAACCGGTATCCGGTAGTGCACCCAAAATAGTGAAGTCGAAGTTGTAATCCACCCCACCGCCAAGTGGGATACCAAGGATGTTCTCGATTGAGGTCGTCCCGCATACGTGCACACGATAATCGCCAGGGGGCAGTGGCGTGCCCCCATTCACCGTCACCGTGGCCGTGAAGGTGCCCGCGTTGTATGCTACCGGCCCTGGTAATGGGGTAACTTGAACATCCGCTCCACTTACGCCCGAGGCACAGTCCAGCGTTTCATACGTACCATCCGGTCCGGTCTGGAACAACATGTAATTATTGGGGTTGGTCACATCGTTGACATTCACTCCACCACCCGCGTCATTCACATCCTGATTAAAGGTGATAACCAGTTGGGTGGGACCTGGTGTCACATTCCCGGTTGGGATCGCGCTCACGACCACAGGAGGCAAGCCAATAATTAATGTATCGGTTGCTGTATCCGAGCTCGCGCCCGTTTCCGAAGAGCCGACCACACCGGTCGTGTTGACATAGTTTCCTAGCGTGGCAGATGTCACATTCACCGTGACGGTACAGGCACTTGAAAGTCCCAGCACACCTGCGCTGATCAGGTTGATTGCTGTACCACCGCCTGCCAACGGGGGCGCGAACGTCTGCATCGGGCAGGTCCCACCTTGATTGGGCGGTGTGGCGATCACCACCCCTGCTGGGAGTGCGTCCGTGAAGTTCAGCCCCGAGAGCGTGTAGGTAGCCGTATTTGGGTTGCTGATAGTGAAAGTGAGCGTCGATACTCCAGCCGGTGCAATCGCTGCCGGCGCGAAGATTTTGTCGATCGTCGGAAAACTCCGCACGATCACCGTATCTACGGCAAAGATGGTGCTGCTCCCCGTTTGCGCCGAGCCAATCACGCCGGTTACGTTGGTATAACTGCCGTCCGGCGATGCCACCACGTCTACCGTGATGGTACATGAACTAGACGCTGCCAGCGTGCCGGAGTTCGTCAGGTTGATTTGCGTGCCACCTCCGACCAACGCCGGGCTGAAGGTCGGTGTCGGGCATGTGCCGCCTTGATTGGGCGGCGTTGCGACCACCATGCCTGCAGGGAGCGTGTCGGTGAAGTTCAGCCCGTTCAAGGAGACTCCCGCGTTCGGGTTGGCGATGGTGAAGGTCAACGTCGAGTTGTTGTTCACGCCCACCGTCGCTGGAGTGAAGGCCTTTGCGATGGTGGGGTGATTGATGCCCGTGCACTGGACGCGGAAGTCGTAGGGGTTTTCATCGCTGTCGTTATTCCTGATGCTCAGGTCCGCCGTCCGAGTACCCACCGCAGAGGGAATGCACCTCACCGTGAAATTCGTGAAACTACTCGGGGCGACCCGCATGCTCGGACCGGCGATCACGGCAAAATCGCCAGGGTTCGCGCCGCCGATCGCGATTGGGGCGCGCAGGATCAGGATGCGCGTTCCATTGTTCTCAATTCTGAAGGTGCTGGTAACGCCCGCGCCGCCGACCAGCGCAGCCCCCATGTCCGTCCCGTCTGCTATGTTGGGCGTCATGTCACCATCCAGGATATCGAGCGTGTCGCCATTGTCCCGCAGATCCATCTCCGGTCGGCGTTGTAATCTATATGCGCTCGCGTCGTGCGGTACTACCAGGTGCGCCGCGGATCGCGCATCCGTTCTCAGTTGTGACGCAGCGTTGGTGAGACTGAGCGCCTGAAGCAGCGCACAGCCATCGCCAACATCGCAGTTGGCTGGGATTCCATTTAAGTTGGCGGAGTTCTCGCCGGCGAAGGCTGCTGCATTGGCTGTTTGTGCAGGAAGCTCTGCAAAGACAAAGATCGCCAGTAAAGCGGCGTTCACCGTGATCCGCACCCAGTGATCGAACGGAGAATTCAATGAAATGAATTTTCGACCAAGGGCGGAAAAATACGATGAACTCATCTCCTTCTCCGGGGTGCAAGCTAGCTTGGCGGACAAGTTCCTCGAACGAAGTTCAAAATAGTTAAATATATTAATTGAAATGCATTCTGCAGGACCAATGACATCTTCAATCCTGAAGGACATTGACGTACGCCCGCATCACCCGAACAGGATCTGGTTATCTGTGGTATTTCAGGCGAATTTTGCCTCCATTTCGGCATCTTCATCTACACATATATCACAACTGCGGAGACGTTTCTGAGCGCTTTCTGCAATAAAAGTCTTCCCCTCAAGTCATGGGATCATCATCGTAGAGGTAAGCAATTTGACCTTTTTTGGCGCGAATCCCCCTATTACTATACAACGAAACCATCCAAACGGATTGCTGCATTCCTCATGCAAGTAAGGTGACCCAAAGTGCCGGTCACATTAGTGTAGGTCAGCCGGACCCTCAACATCTAAATTTGGAAAACAGGTCGATTTGGACCGCTCTAAGAAAGCCCCTCACCCTGGTCAATCTGATTTCCTCCAATGATCAACAATCCACTTGCACCTTCGACGAGCTTCGTTCATACTGGGATCAATCTGAAGGGTGGGAGGGGCGATGGAAAAATACCAACAAGAGATGCTGCGCGCCAGGTCCAGGTTCACGACGCTCGTAAGTTCCCTGCTGCTGCTGGCGGTAGATGCGGCCGAGATGGGGTACAAAGAATTATCCTCCGATATGGAACGCCTAGCCAACGAGATCATCCCAATCTACATGGACTTCAACGATTCGTTCGAGATGGTCGTACCGGAAGCCCTGGAAGATCTAGGATTGATCGAGAGTGGGAAACTTCTTGAGGTCTTACGAGCGATGATGGATGATGGATTGATCGAGCAGTCTGGAAAAGGCAAGTATCGCGTCCGAGGGAAGTAAACGACGAACTAATCTATTCCCACGTTTATTTTTATCCTTATAGGTGACCGGCACTTTGAAAGTGCCGGTCACCTGTCTATCGTGCCATACTCTCGATGTACTCCAGTGACTGGCCGCTGGAGCAGACTCGAGATTCGCGTGAGTTCGCTTTGAGTTGGTGTATGATAGAAGGTGAAGGCGGGCTGCTCCGCCCAAAGCCGTTACGTGGCGGTGAAGACTTATGGGCTTTATGCTCAATATTGTTGAATGATAAACGGGTATCCAATGACACGCAAACTTTATAAAACAGGGGTAGTGATCCTTAGTTGGTTTATTGCGAATTTGCTGGGAGTCGCAGCCGTCGGTGCACTACCTTTCATCCCTCCAGTTATGACATCCAATCCCGGAATGCTAGTGTCATCTCTGATCATCGGCCTTCCGATAGGTTTTGCTCAATGGATAGTTTTGCGACGTGTTGCTCCGATCTCATCACTATGGATCCTCACGATTTCTGTTGCTCTGCCCTTAGCTTTGGTGGTCATAAATAGCCCAATATCTAGCGGAATTTGGGGATTTCTTGGGGGTGATGAGTCGGCTCTTTCATTGACGGCAGCCTATACTACCTTCGGCTTACTCGTAGGATTGGTTCAGTGGTTATTCCTTCGGGGTCACTTTACCAAGTCATTCGTTTGGTTGTTGAGCAGTGCGGTTGGGCTCGGGCTGGGAACTGGTCTGGTTTTAGCTTCAAACCTGATCAATCAATCCGGCATAATTTCCTTCATTCTCATTGTCCTCGTGTATGCCATTGCGACTGGATCAGTCATTTCATGGATGCAAGTATCGAGTACAAAGACTGGGATCCATTTTGTCAACGCCACCTAACAATCCGCTGGAGCAAACGGGGAATGCGTGGAAAAACAATGTTCTGTGAATTGGCAGGCTTCTTATATTAAATATGTCCCCTATAAACCCGCTGGAACAAACCTGGCAAAATTGCGCCTAGGTTGTTCTGGGAAATCCACATAGTTACTCAGCTTCCACTGTACGATCAAAGCCACGTTCAATCCACTCCCACGACTGATGACGGAAATAGGTGTTGTACAGCTCCGCGTAGTGACCCCCCTCAGCCATCAGCGATTCGTGCGTGCCCTCGGCCAGAATACGCCCATGGTCCATCACGATGATGCGGTCGGCGTTCTGCACGGTCCACAAGCGATGGGCGATGATCACGGAGGTGCGATCGCGCATCACCGAGCGCAACCCCTCCTGGATCTGCGTCTCCGTGAAGGGATCCACGCTAGCGGTGGCTTCGTCCAGGATGAGAATCGCCGGATTTTTCAACAGCACGCGCGCCAACGCCACAAGCTGACGCTGCCCCATCGAAAGATTGGCGCCGCGCTCACCGACGTCGGTATCGAGACCCTGCGGCAAATCTTCCAACCATTCTCCAGCGCTGATGTGCATCGCCGATTCCTGCACCTCGTCGTCCGTGGCACCAGGTCGTGCGTAACGGATGTTGTCGCCCGCCGATCCGGAGAATAAGAACGGATCCTGCGGTACCAATCCCAGGTGTCGCCGGTAGTCTGCCAAGTCGAGGCGGCGCACATCGCGCCCGTCGACCAACAACTTCCCGTCCTGAAACTCGTAAAAACGGGCGATCAAATTTGCGATGCTGCTCTTACCTGCTCCGGTGTGGCCCACCAACGCGAGCATCTCACCCGGCTCAATGGTCAGCGAGAAATCCGGCAGCACGAGCTCCTGCTCCGTGTAACTGAAACGCAGATTCCGAAACTCGACCCTGCCATCCAAATGCTCAACTGGCTCCTCCCCGACCTGAACCACGCGCGGCTCAGCGTCGATCAGCGCGAAGACACGCTCGGCCGCAGAAAGACCATCCTGGAACTGGCTCCAGAAGGAGGCGATGCTCATCATCGGGAACCAGAAGAAGCCAACCGCCTGCATGAAGAGGTACCAATTCCCAGGTGAAATCTCACCCGCCCCCACCCGCAAACCACCAGTGAATACCAGCAATGCGATCCCGAGCCCTGTGGATAAGCCCATGATGGGGAATATAGTCATGAGCGTGAAGCCGCGCCGCAGCCCGACCTGGTAGGCTTGGCGGTTGTTACTCTCGAAGGTGTCGTACATTGCCTGTTCTTTACGGAAGCTCTTGGCGACGAAGATCCCGCTTATCGATTCCTGAATCTGTGCGTTGATCTTAGCTGTCACACGGCGCGCATTTTGAGTCACCCGGCGCGCTACGCGCCGGAAGCTGAGTGCGATCGCCACAGCTACAGGCGCCATGGCGTAAAGCACACCCGTGAGCAGCGCGTTGACGTTCAGCAACCAGACCGAGAGAATGCCGATGAGCATGACCTGGCTGAGCAGGTTCACGACGAGCGTGACCACATCGGAGAAATCCTGGGTGTCGGAAGTCACGCGGCTGACGATCTTGCCCGAAGGATGCTCATCGAAAAACGACATGTCGTGGCGCACCGTGGCGTCAAACACGTCCTCGCGCAAATTAAGCACGACGTCACCGATCACGCGAGCGGAGATCCATTGGCGAATGAAATTCGCCAGCCAGGCCAAGGCACCCATGAGTAACACCAAACCACAAGCCAGCGCCATGCGCATGATTGTTGGGTTCTCTGCCATCACATCGATCGCGCGTGAGATGGCGATCGGCGCGCCGCTGCCAGCAATAGAGTTCAAGGTCAGCACGAACACCACCAACACCACCTGCCTACTGTAGGGACGAAAGTAGCTCAGAATGCGCGCCAAAAGGTCACGATCGCGGTACTCACGATCGTAGGCTTCCGTGTCCAATCCGTCGAGGATGAAACCCATGCGGCTCTATCCTGTTCTACACATGTTTGTCATTCCGAGGAGCGCAGCGACGAGGACTCTCGTTCTCACGGTCATCTTTGCCTTGAGGAACGAGATCCCTCGCTGCGCTCGGGATGACATCAAAATAGGACCACATCATTAAATGCAACGATCCGCTCCCATGCTCAAACGCTAGGATACGAAGCCTATACATCCTGCGCTCCCAAGGCCTCATCCAACGCATTCATCCCGCCGCGATCCTTCTTGCCATCGGGATCGTGCGACGTCTCATAACGCGCAAAGATGCGCCTGTAATCCCGGCTGCGCTCCATCAATTGTTCGTGCGTCCCCTGATCCACCAGCTCGCCACGTCGTATCACCAGGATGCGATCCGCCCAGCGGATTTGGCTCAACCGATGCGTGATCAGGAAGGTCGTACGTTGGCTGCTGATCTGCCTCATTGCGCGTTGGATCTGATCCTCTGTTGCGCTGTCGATGGCGCTGGTGCTATCGTCGAGGATCAGGATACGTGGGTCGGTCAGAAAAGCGCGAGCAATGGCGATACGCTGCCGCTGGCCGCCGGAAAGCGTGACACCGCGTTCACCGATCTCCGTTTCATAACCGTCGCGAAAGGCGCGGATGAACTCATCGGCTTGTGCTTCGCGCGCAGCCATCTCGATGCTCTCCTGCGAGGGATCTTCACAACCGAATGCGATGTTCTCTGTGATCGTCCCGCTGAAGAGGAAGATGTCCTGCTCGATGGTCGAGATCTGCGAACGCAGAGACTCCATACTCCAATCGCGCACGTCAACGCCGTCGACACGTACACGGCCCTCATCGGTGTCGTAGATGCGGTTGATCAACCGCGTCAGCGTGGTTTTCCCCGATCCCGTCTCACCGACGATGGCGATCGTCTCACCGGATTGCGCCTGAAAGCTGATGTCCTTGAGCACGGGTTTCCCATTGTAGCTGAAGGTTACATTCTCAAATGTCACCTCTCCTTGGATCGATCTGGCGACTCCAGCGACGTTTTCATCGAGCTCAGTTTCAGTGGTGATCACCTTGAGGATGCGTCTGGCGCTGGCGATTCCCAATTGCACCAGGTCGAATGAGAAGAGCGAAATGAAGGTGGGGAAACGAAGTGCGTTGAACAACCCGACGAAAGCCACGACCTCGCCCAAAGTGATGCGCCCAGCCTGCCAGACCAACAATGCGTGAAAGAACCCGACCGCCCATGAAACCGTGAAGATCAGCATCGGCAAGTAGCGGGCCTGGATTTCTCCGCGCTCAACGAAGAGCTCGCGGTAGCGGCGCGCATTATGCGTGAATTTGTCCCACTCGTAACGCTCCTGCACATTCGATTTCACCACCTCGATCCCGGCGATCGCTTCTGCCAGCCCGGCGTTCATTGTGCCGAATTGGTCTCGCATGGCGATACTGACTGGGTTGAGGCGGCGATTGTAGTCGAGGATGGAGATGACAAGCAGTACGACGAAGATCAACGGCACAAGTAGCAATTCTGGCCGAATTGTGCCGATCAGGGCTATGGGCACAACTGTGTTCATAAGCGAGTCGGTGATCAACATGACTCCCGGGCTGAACATCAAGTTGAGCGAGCGCACATCGTTCGTGGCGCGCGCCATGATGTCACCGATACGTTGACGGCCATGAAACGTCTGGCTCTTACCAAGCAGACTGGCGTAGAGTTCGTGCCGGGAATCGCGCTCCACTCTTTGGGCGAGAAACTCTGCCGAGTAATTGCGAACTAACCCTGCCAAACCCTGACCGACCGCAGCACCCATCACGGACAATGCCGCAATCACCAACTCGGGCCGCGTGAAACCTACACTGGTAATGATGTCGAAAGCCCGCCCGACGAAGACCTGAATGTAGCTATGAGAAAGGTTGTTGCCGATCGCAGCGAGGAGCATGGCGATCGGGAAGTAAGGGTAACGCAATGTGTGTGAGAGGATCCAACGTACAGGCCCCGAGCGTTTGTAGGGATACTCATCTTCGAGAGAAAATTCTCGTTTATCGATCGTCATCTCGGTCATCGCATGGAAATAGGATTATACACCGGCTTCGGAGCGGTTCGAACACCAACATGATCACCGTGGTGATGTAATCTTCCTGGGTCGACTGAATTCGGTTTAGAAGGGATTAGGGATCAGGGATTAGGGAATAGCGGGTCGAGCGAAGTTGGCATTTCTCTTCTCAGATGTCAAGCTAGATTGGATAAACGTAGTCTAGTTCTTGTTAAGCACAGCAGCGGCCTGTTCGTCGATCAACCAAAGGAGTTGGCCATTCGTAGGTCGGACGATCTGTGCTGGCAAATCATGGGGACGGAACGGACCTTCAAGCACCTCGGCAATTCGCGCCGCCTTGCTCGCTCCTGAGACAAGAAAGACCACGTTGGCGGCTGCGTTAAGCACGACTGGCGTCAAGGTCACACGCCACGTATCGAGCTTGTCGACGAAATGAGCAGCGACCCAACGCTCCGTCTCGTGGATCGCTCCAAGACCGGGGAAGAGCGACGCCGTATGCCCATCCTTGCCCATGCCTAACAAGATCAAGTCGAATCGCGGCCTCGATTCGATCCCGTTGACGTGTCCTCCAGCCGGGTCCAAGCCGAACGCCCCACGCAAGGCGGTGATGTAGTCGTTCGCAGCTTGCTCCGGCGCCAGCTCACCTCGTACACGGAATACATTCTCGTCCGGGATGGGCACATTGTCGAGCAAAGTCTCCTTCACCAAGCGATAATTGCTGTCACCGTGGTCCGGTGGCACACAGCGCTCGTCACCCCAAAAAATCTGTATCTTAGACCAATCGATCTTCTCGGCGATCTCTGGCTGAGCCAGACGCACATACATCCCACGTGGCGTGGACCCACCTGCCATGGAAACACGGAACACGCCACGCTTTGCGATGGCTTTTTCCACCAGCGTCGTGAAGCGCTTCACCGCGACCTCCGCAAGCTCCTTGGTATCCGAAACGATCTTCACCTTGTACATGCCACACACAACGTTGGATAAATCCTATCAAGCAACCCGAACTAGCAACCCGGACGCTTTAGGCTTCCGGGTTGCTGATCTAGACTCTTATGAATAATCTTCCAGATCCGGGGGCTGATCCCAATCAACGGGACCATGTTCGAACCGATATCTCAAGCGCGGTAAAACAACTTTGTTCCACGCGCTCTGGAAGTATTCGAAAGCCTCGTCCCACGCGCCGCCCTCACCCCAACCATCATGATGCAACGTTACCCGAGTGCGCTTCTCGCCTTCAGGATAAAAGCGAATCACGACGTGAGTCCGCTGACTGCGAACTTCGGGGATGCTAGGGGGAGCATTCCAGGTGAACGTCAGCATCTTTTTCGGCTGTACGGCCATGACGCGCAAGCCATCACCACCACGCATCCCTGGCTCAGCCGATGGATTGAAGAAGATCTCATACAATCCATCCGGTTGCAGGTCGATGTTGCAATCAGGCGCGAAAAACGTCTTTGCGCCATCCTCCGTGGTCCACGCCGCCCACACATCGTCCAGACCAGCGTCCACGATCACCTCCCCGCGGATATAACGTTCCCGTTCCATGACCCTTTCTCTCCTTCAGAAGATGAATTTAGATTGAATCTGAAGCTTCCCCAAGCTCAATCTACGGCTGGGCGTGGGAGCCCAGCCTCGTATTTAGCAGCAGCGGCTTCCACGCCGCTGCGCTCACCAAGGGTGAACCTCGTATGCAGTTGGTTGAGCCTGCGAACCGGGCTTGTTACCTCTCCTTCGAGGGAGAGGGTTAGGGTGAGGGTGGACTCCTCACCTTGTATCTCTCCAGGCTCTTCCGTCTCCTCGCAAACGATAACTCCAGCTTCCGGGAAGCTCCGGATACTATTATCTTACCAACTTCTTCAAATTACCTGGGACATCCCCATCCAGGTGAAAGGTGATCACACGTCGCCCGGCGTCTATCAATGCCCGTCGATCGCCAAGCGCTTGCGCGTTCTTCAACACCCCGAACGTGATCGCCGATTCACGCGAACCGACCTCATCAGGAATCTTGGCCTCACGCAATGGCTCGGCTGTGAATTGGATGAACAAGCCACGGCCACCATCACCCTTGTGCAACTGGCCCGTCGAATGCAGGAAACGTGGGCCGTATCCGATTGTGGTCGCCATTCGCGTCTCTTCTCGTATCCAGGTGCGCAACTCGCTCAGCGCTGCATCTGTTTCCGGAGTCGGCTGAACATAGGCCTGCAAAGCAACGTAGCGATGCCCCTGGCCAGAATCTGGGTCACCATCGGCATCTGTCTCAAGAAATGTCTTCAAGGAATCCGCTGTCAATTCTGAGGATTCGCCTTCTGGGAGGGCTCCTGTTTGTGTGTATTCGGCTACCAACTTTCTGGCGAGCACTTTGGCCGCCTCGACGTTCGGTTGATCGAACGGATTGATCCCGAGGCGCTGCCCAGCGATTGCCGTCGCTAGCTCCCAAAGGAAGAACTGCCCACCCAGGTCGTAGCGATCGTGCAAGTTCAATCGTACAACCGGGTGCCCGGCTCTTTGTAGCGCCGAAATCTTCGTTTCGTCGATCTCATCCCCTTCGATTTGGATCACCACGAAAAGTCGGTCCGACCCGTACACTCCAGGAGTACCTAGTGGTTCTCCGACGACAGGCAAGATCCCTTTCCCTTCCTTACCCGTGCTCTCCGCGACAAGTTGCTCAATCCAATGGCCGAAGCTTTCGATCTGCGAAGAAAGGACGAGCGTAAGCTTATCCCGCCCGTTTTTTGCCAACTCACCTAAGATCGCCCCCAATTGCGCCCCAGGATTTTCCATTGAGTCGACACATGACTCACAACCACAGGATATGGCCAATGCCCGATCAAGGAGCGTATGGACATCCACACCGATCAGTGCTGCTGGCACTAAGCCAAAATACGAGAGCGCCGAATAGCGTCCACCAATATTGGGATCGTTCAAGAAAGTAGCTCGAAACCGATACCACTCGGCCAACTCGGCCAGTTGGCTGCCAGGATCCGTGATAGCAACAAAGTGGTCACCGGCAGCTGCCTCACCCAGGAGTTCTGCCGTTTGGTTGTAAAAGAACTTGAAGAAAGACAAAGTCTCCACTGTCCCACCGGATTTCGTAGCCACAAGAAAAAGTGTCTTCTCCAGATCGAGCTGGTCTGCGTAACCGAGGACCGCACCTGGATCGGTGCTGTCGAGTACCGCAAGGTCTAGGTAGTCTCTCTCGACACCAAATGTCTTTCGAAGAACCTCAGGCGCCAGGCTCGAACCACCCATCCCCAGGAGCAAGACGTGGCTGTAGCCCTCCCGGCGTACCCCCTCCACCAGCGCGTCGAGACGATGTAGGTTGTCGAGAATGACCTCAGGGCTGTGAAGCCAACCCAAGCGGTTGCTGATCTCCGTCGGATCATGCTTCCACACGGTGTGGTCGTTCTTCCATATGCGGGGGAGGATTTGATTCTCGGCCATCACCCTCAGTGCCTCATCGACCGAGGATTGATGCTTACCGAGAGATACAGCCATGTGCTCCCAACCCGCAAGTAGCCGCTCACGCTTCACAGCGATACTTGCCATCAATGCTTCGAAAGACTCGGTAAATGCTCTGACGCCATCTTCCTGCAACTTGATCGTGATCGCATCCAGGTCCACACCTAGTGCTGAAAGTCGCTCCAATTGAGCATGTGCTTCGTTTAGCCCTTCATCGATCGTTCGACTTGGCATCCCGTGATCGAGGAACGCTTGGAGCGTAGCGGGTGGTATGGTGTTGACTGTATCCGGTCCTGCGAGCGAATCCACGTACAGCGTATCCACGTACAGGGGGTTCTTGGTACTTGTACTAGCCCACAGCGGGCGTTGCACGCGCGCACCTCGGGATACCAGGCGTCGCCAACGTTCACCACGAAACAGCTCACCGAAGCGCTCATAGGCGACTTTAGCATTCGCGATGGCGATCTTCCCCAGAAGAGCCTGTTCGCCAAGTGCTTCGATCTCCTGATCCACGGCTGAATCGACACGACTCACGAAGAAGGATGCTACAGAAGCGACACGTGAAAGATCACCACCCGAAAGGGCAAGTCTCGCTAATCCGCGCTGATATGCTTTGACGACCTGCTCGTAGTTCTCAATGGAGAAAATCAAGGTTACGTTGACGTTGATGCCTTCCCCGATCAGTGTCTCGATCGCCGGGAGGCCGGCTCGCGTCGCCGGAACCTTGATCATCACATTGGGACGATCCAGTGTGTCGAAGAGGCGACGAGCTTCCTCGACAGTGCCATCTGTGTCGTGGGCTAACGTTGGGCTGACTTCGAGGCTCACATATCCATCCACACCCTCGGTCTCCTCGTAGATGGGTCTCAGGAGATCCGCAGTGCGCCGAATATCTTCCAGCGCCAGAGTCTCGTATATCGTCTCCAAGGATTTCCCTTCGTCCACTAGCCGGTGAAGCTCCTCATCGTAATCGCGGCTTCCTGCGATGGCTTTCTCGAAAATGCTTGGATTGGAGGTGACGCCTTTCACCCCGGCGTCGATCAACGCTTTCAACTCTCCCGAATCCAGCAGCGCCCTGCGAATGTTGTCGTACCAAACAGACTGTCCGAGGGCGTAAAGATCGTCTACCTTCGTCATTTCATACCTCCCTCATCTAAAAACACCTATTGGACATCGCCTACCCTGTTCCATAAACCGGGATCGCAGCTCCATGGATCGCCTTTGCAGCGTCGGAAGCTAAAAACTGAATGACATCCACCACAGTTTCGGGCTTCACCCATCGATCGTGTCGAGCGTCGGGCATCTCCGCCCGGTTTGCTGGTGTGTCGATCGTTCCCGGCATAATGCAGTTGACGTTGATGCCCTGCCGTTTCACCTCGGCGGACAAACTCTCTGTCAGTCTGATCACAGCGCCTTTAGCCGCCGAGTAGGCGGATGCGTTGGCGACGCCTCTTACCCCAGGACGCGCGCCGATGTTGACGATGACACCCGATCCCTGCGACAACATGTGCGGGACCACGCTACGGCTGACGAGGAACACCGAGCGAGCGTTCAAGNNCGTCCGAACCGTTCGACGACTTTCTCCACCGCATCGTCGATGGAATTTGCATCTGTCACATCCACAGAGCCCCTCAGGAGATGCCCTGAAGAGTCTGCAAGCGCACCATACAACTCCTGGAGACGGTCGTCACGATTGTCAAACAACGCCAGCTGAGCCCCATTGGCACTGAAGGCCTTTACTGCCGCGCGACCCAAATTGCCGGCCGCACCTGTGATGAGCACTACCTTACCCGAAAAATCCGGCATCAATCATTCCCCTCCCCTCAAATAAGCCAGTAGAAAGGCGCGTCACGTGCATCCCCAGTGTTATAGATTAGGTCACGACCGGAAATCTTACGAAAGTGTCTGAATTAACGGATTGATCTCGGAAAAGTTCGTCTGACATCGGTTGATCAGAACTGATTGACTTTAGATTCTGCCCATACAGTACCTATAGTGCAGCAATAAACCACACCCCGCAGCGCGCACCTTCAGAAACATCTGGGCATGGATCTCCAAATGGCTTGGAGAGCGCTTCCACCGGTAAGAGAATCTCATAATCCCACTGTGGATCTGTCTACATCAGCACAAAAGCCCCGGTTGGTTTTATATGAATTGTTGTGGATAATCTTAAAATAGCCTGCATCGTCAGACGGCCGAGAGATTGAATGTATTGGAATGAGAGTACAGGAAGGGTGCCATGGATGTCCTGACAACGATCCTGCTTGTTTCCATCGGGGGTATAGTCGCCACATCATTCTATGCCTTTGGTGTAATTTCCTTACGCGAAGATGCTCGCCGTGCGTCTTGGTTATCCTTCATATTCGGTACCCTCACCCTGTTGCTCATGCTCTTTTCCATCATGTTGCCTTTAGGTGTCCGATGGATCATTCTGGTTTTAATCCTCGCGTTCACAGTCCTCAGCCTCATGATCTTTACCGCCTACTTTGGTCAACAGGAGCAAGACAGGGGCGATCGGCAACAGCGCTTTGACGAACGTGACGTTGTGTTCGCACGGTCCAGGCTCGTCCCCGGCAGCCAGGAGTACAAGGCCTACTACGCCCTGCGACCGGAAAATCTAGCAAGGGACAAAAAGTTTCGAGCCCTTCCAGGGTTGTTGTCCCCCAAAGCTCATGAGGCCGACCCACTGCTCTTCCCAAGTGCGAAGGCAAGTTTCGAGGTTACCGAGGCCTTGCGTGAGGCGGTCGATGGACCAGTTGCCTCACGGAAGATTTACCGCACGNNAACGTAGGGATCACCGAATTACAACCTGGGCACGTCTACTCTCACATCGGACGCGGCACTGGAATCTATGGCACACCGATTGATCTGACACATCGTTTCGCCATCGCGTTCACTGTAGAGATGGATTATCGAATGATGGGGCGCGCTCCCGCTGCGCCGGTCGTTCTAGAA
This sequence comes from Anaerolineales bacterium, assembly GCA_011772595.1. Next base: position 24,669 of record WVZH01000312.1, on the reverse strand, counting down.
TCGGCGCGCAAATACGTCGAAGGAGCCGTGATCGCCATTCAATTAAGCAACTTTGCCCGCAGGTTGGGGTATCCAGCGCGCGCGCATATCGACGGCAACTACCGAGTGATTGCACCGCTCGTGGCTCGAGACGCCGGTCTGGGTGAAATCGGTCGTATGGGTATCCTCATGACGCCTAATCTCGGTCCGCGCGTGCGCCTGGGGGTTGTGACGACCGACATGCCCTTGATCCCCGATGCTCGTAGCAAGGATCTCGGCATGATCGATTTCTGCCGCTCGTGTGTCAAATGTGCGGAGAACTGCCCGAGCAAGGCGATCCCGTTCGGGGAACGAGAAGAGATCGACGGTGGCTTGCGGTGGAAATTGGACGAGAATAGATGTTTCCATTACTGGAATGCCATCGGTACGGACTGTGGATTGTGTATGACGGTATGTCCGTACTCTCATCCAGACAATCTTGGGCACAACTTCGTGCGCTTAATGATCCGCCATTCTTGGATAGCCAGACGTGCAGCACTCTGGCTCGACGATCTGTTCTACGGTCGCAAACCAGCGCCTCGGCCAGCGCCAGATTGGATTGCTACAACCATCGACTATTCCATGTAGTTCAAGAAATAATGCGAAACTATCGTTCCTTCTCCAGAAAAGCAGGCCGGGCTACCGAGCCCGGTTCCGCTCGGACGGAAGTATTCCTTCGATTGGTCGCAGCTGCATGGGAGCCGCTGCTGCTTTCTTCCTACCCCCAATCATTCGCAGGCCGGGCTCCCATGCCCGATTCCGCTCGGATGGAAGAATTCCTTCGATTGGTCGCAGCGGCACGGGAGCCGCTGCTGCTTTCTTCCTACCCCCAATCGTTAGCAGGCCGGGCTCCCATGCCCGGCCTTTCGTGATCGTGTTAATTCCCTCGGACTACCGCAGCGGCTTTGAGGAAGTTAATAGTTTATAAAGACTACTTTTGAATCTCAACGATCACACCGTCCTCGGCCCAGTTGTAGAGCTCGGCTGCCGAGTATAAATCAAGAATGATGCATCCATAGGACGCAGGCCTCCCCAATACATCAGCCCACAGGCGCTCCCCACTGGATAATAGTGGTAAACCGTGAATCCCGTTCAATAGATCCGGTGTCGCATAGTAGATCCCCAAGAAATGCGGCATATATAGATCCCATATCGATGCGTATGCGTTGGGAATGTGCGTGCGTATTTGGAAGACTCCCGGCAGCGTCGGAGATTTGCTGATTCCCGTGCTGACGATGTTCTCTTTGATCAAATTGCCATCTTGGTAAACCCACATTTTCTGCTCACGAATACTGATGACAATCCGTTTATCCATCACGATCGGTAGATCAAGGAGCACATCCTTTGCAGGAACGATGATCGTCTCCCCGACGCGCAATCCCCTTCTCGCCACCACGGGGTTCTCATCCAACAGCCGCCAATACGGCATGCCGACTTTAAAGCCTATGGAGACAAGGTTGTCACCAGGTTTAACTCTGTATGTCGTGGGAAGATAATGAATCAAGAGTGGCTCTGCCGAGCTTCCGCCTATTTCCAGTTTGAGGTTCGTGAGGGCGTTCTCGTGATCGAAGGTGCGTTCCGCGCCAATCGCGTTGTCGAGAGAATCCAGATACCTGTTGATCTGTGAGTCGTCGATGCCGAAGGTGTAGGTCTTCTCGAGTCGTTGCAGGTCGAGCCAGGAGGCGACGATTACGCGAGCAGGGCGCCATTCGAAGTGCTCGCCGCTGATGGGATCAAAGGCGCGGAGTGCGATATCTGCTGCAAGCAAATTCTCGATCTCTGCAGCAGTTGCGGAAACATCGAGAATCGCAGGCGCCACAGGAACCGTCATGAGTGGCACAAACCTATATTCTAGTAAGATCGCCGAAGGATCGGCAATTAGCAAGGCGAGACTTGCTTCGAGGTCCAACGCTACGCCGTCCTCTCCGCTTTGCTGAGCTACTTCACCATTGTGGATGGACAACTCGCCTTCGACGGATGGGATCGCGAGAACTTGCGACCAGTGTTCGAGCCCCAACTTGGCTGCGCCGGTGTTGAGATAGACCCAAGGTGTGATCTCTTTGTGCTCCCGGAATCCATGCAGCCAGGTCGCAATCCCAGAAATCAAACCTTCCCCACGTCCGACCGAATAGGCCTGTGTCGCAGTGGCGTGTGGATCAACACCCAGACCAAACTCAGCCGGGGACACAATCCATACACGGTTGGCATCCATGTTGTCCACAGCTGTGATGCGGAACTCTTGGTTCCAGACCCGATCTAATTCGCTAACCGCCTGATCGACAGTCAATCCTTCTAGAGGCATACCCCTCACACGAACCCCGGGCATAATGAGGCCGAACGTTCGATAATACATGTACCCCAAGGAAACCAAAACCAGAGGCAGGAGTGCCAATATTGCCAGTCCCGCGGTTAACCAAAAAGCTTTCTTGAGTGCTTTCTTCCAGCGCACGACTGGCGTCGGGTTCGTCATTTTATGGATCGTTTTCGACGTTTGTGTTGTTTCCATGGTCTTCCAGTCGGCTAATAAATCTCGCTACGCCTTTTCAATTCGCACTCGATTGAGTGAACGTTCCCACATAGGATAGCAGACTGCAACGTTGCAAAATCGTTGCCAACCCCTTATAAGATTGATCCAGTGCCAGCTTCAGTTGGAATTCTCTGACCAGAGGGGATTTGTTTTCCAACGTGGTCGACCACCCTTACTGAGCTTCTCTTCATACATTTGTTTGTCGGCATCTCTCATCGCCGAGGTGACTGATTCGCCACGATGGATAGTTGCCGATCCAATCGATAAACTCAGAGGGTTTTTCTCATGCTGGATGTTATGCTCTTCGATTTCCCGTCGAAGACGTTCGACGGCGGTCTCTACGACATCCGCATCTGAACCCGGAAGCAAGACCGCGAACTCGTCCCCGCCGATTCTGGCGACGACATCGTCGGCACGAAAGATCTTCCTGAGCACCGTTGCGGAGCGTCGCAGTGTCTCATCACCCGCCTCATGACCGAGGGTGTCGTTGATAACCTTCAGATCGTCAATGTCCACCATCACGACGCTGATCGGGAATTGGCGGCCACGCTCCAACCTGGCCATTTCCTCCTCAAAGTACCCCCGGTTGTAGATACCCGTGAGAACATCGTGGATGCTCATATAGCGGAGCTTTTCTTCTGTCCGCTTTCTTTCGGTAATATCGGTGAAGACCGCGAGGGTTCCTACTTGAAGATCGCCTTCCAATAACACCGATCCACTGACAAGCACAGGAACCCGAGTGCCATCCTTGCGCAGGAGCTCAACTTCGTATCGGTCGGTGGCGATTCCCTGCTCCCGTCGTTCATTCGCTGCTTCGATGATTGCACGTTGATCCACGGGACAGAATTCCGTCCAGTGTTTTCCCATGAGTTCTTCTTGCTCATACCCTAGAAGCGTGGCTGTAGCTGGGTTGACAAAAGTTACGTATCCTTTCGCATCCTCGACGACAATGCCCTCCATCATACGCTGGACGATGTTCTCGTTGAATTCCTTCAGATTCCGCAATTCAACACCCGCAGTGCGCTTTTCAATAGCTCTGCGGATTGTAAGCAGCAACTGATCCATGTCGTAGGGTTTTTCAACATAGCTGTATGCGCCAAGATTAATCGCTTCGATAGCAGTTTCGCGGGAGGCATGTCCCGTGAGCACGATACATTCCGTGGATGGAAATCGTCCTCGAATCTTGGCAAGCAGCTCCAATCCAGACATATCTTCCATCTTCAGATCGATGAGTGCCAGCGCTGGTTGGTCTTCGTTGAATGTGACTAGCGCAGAGGTTCCACCGGAGACAGGAAGCGGTCTATACCCCTTGGCGAGCAGGATGTCTGAGAGCGTTTTTCGAAGATTAGGATCATCGTCCACGATCAGGATCGTTGGATTATCTTCCATCGTCGCCGCACCGTTCCTCTTCCCCTGTGATTACAGATGTGCGTCAAGTTTGTAGAGACAGGGATGTCGTATTTTGTAGATTATTACCAGGATCGCGCGTACGCCAGTAAGAGACGTCAGGGCATGCTTATGACAACCTATACTTCATCAGGCGGAAACCGGATTGTCCACGAGACCTGTCAGTATTTGCCAATATAGCACAAACCAACCCAAAACTGGCGAGAAGGATTGAAATTCTTGCCCGTTCTTCGCACATCCATTAGACATCCTTTTGTCTTTATGCTGCTGATGTGCATGTGCCCACCAAGGCAGCATACTACTGTGATAGGATCGCCTCGGCCAATACCTCAATAGGATGCAAGGACGCGCGACCCGCCACTTGCTCGATCTGCTCCCGACAGGACGTCCCGGCCGCACAGATGATCGTCTCCGTATCGGCAGCACGCACGGAAGGTGCCAGACTCATCTCGGCTAGTTGGATCGAGAGCTCGTAATGTTCTTGCTCGTACCCAAAAGACCCCGCCATTCCACAGCAACCGGATTCGATCTCCTCGACATTGCAATTAGGAATGAGCTCCAGCATCTCTTGTACGCTTTCCGTTCCAAAGATTGCTTTCTGCTGGCAGTGGCCATGGAAAAGCACATGCCTTTCCCGATTGTCAAAAACGACATCGAAATCTTCAGATTCGGCTATGCGCACAAAAAATGAGTCTAACATTCGGGCCGCATTCGCCACCGCTTGCGCTTCTTCTCCGGGAACAAGGTCCGGATAGACGTCCACCAACATAGACAGACAACTCGGCTCACAGCCCACGATCGGAATCCCTCGAAGCGCGTACGGGGCGAGGAGTTCCACGTTGTGAAGCGCCAGCTCCTTCGCTCGTTCTAAGATACCCTTCGACATCGCCGGACGTCCGCAACAAGCTCGCTCTTCAAGTAAGATTGGCTCGAATCCGATCGCTTCAATCACACGGATAGCAGCTTCTCCGATGTGCGGTGCGTAGTGCTCCATGAAGGTATCATGAAAAAAGACGACTTGTTTAGCAGCTTCGGGCGGCTTGCTAGACCCTGCAGAAAGTCGTCGGCGGTACTTCTGACTGAATCGTTGCGCTGCCAGCGGCGGGAAGTACCTGTCTTTATGAATCCCAAGCCCCGCCAGCAACCCACTGCCCGGACCTTGCGCCAACCAATTAATGAGTGGGGCAAACGGTTGCGACCAGCGTACGACCCTATCGATGTTTGCGAAGAGCTTCGCTCGAAACGGTACACCGCGTTTCTGGTAGTAGTGGTGAAGGAATTCGGCTTTCAACTTCGCCATGTCGACCGTGGATGGGCACTCGCTCTTGCATGCCTGACATGAGAGGCATAGATCCAATACCTCGTAGACATCCTTGGAGGTCATCCCCTCGACATCAAGTAAACCCATCATCGCCGAGCGGAGTGCATTCGCTCGACCGCGTGTACTGTGTGCCTCGTTTCGCGTGACCTGGAAGGACGGACACATTACGCCTCCATCAAGCTGCCGGCACACACCCGCGCCGTTGCACATTTCGACAGCACGGGCAAAGCCACCATCCCTTGTGAAGCTCAATAACGTTGTTTCGGGAGCATGGGGCACGGCATAGTCTGATCCGAAGCGTAGATAATTCTCATCATCCATTCGTGGGCTGTCGACCACCTTGCCCGGGTTCATAATCCCCTGCGGATCAAATGCAGCCTTCACCTCGCGAAACGCCTGCACGAGCTCCGGACCGAACAGCCTCTCAGAAAACTCACCTCGTGCCAATCCCTCCCCATGCTCTCCGCTCGTCGTACCACTAAATTGGGTGACGAGTTCGACCGACTTTTCAGCAATGCTCCGCAGATGTCGGAGCCCTTCCTTCGTCTTCAGGTTGACCACCGGGCGGATATGAAGACATCCCGCACTGGCATGTGCATACATCGCTACTTGTGCAACACCCACGCTGTGGGCGAAATCGTAAATTTGCGCGACGTAATCCGCCAAATGTTCAACCGGGACGGCGGCATCCTCGATGAATGGAATCGGCTTGGCGTCGCCGCGCAAGCTCATCAGAATACCCAACCCACCCTTGCGGACATACCAAACATTCGCCTGCTGCCGCGGATCTTCAACGATTACCACGGGATCTTTGTGATGAATCTGCCTTAACCTCACATTTAATCTTTCGATCCCTGCGTCGAGATCGCCTTCATCCTCCCCCATGTACTCAATGAGCAGCACCGCTTGCGGATCGCCTTCCACGAACGTCAACAACCGTCGATATTCGATGCGATCCCTTGTCAGGTCCAGCATCATCTTGTCGAGCACCTCGATCGCTGAAGGATGACTCTCTAATAAGAGCGGAACCGCTTCCATGGCGGCGCGCAACTCCGAAAAGTGAACCATCGCCAATCTCTTCACTTTGGGGACAGGAACGAGATTGAGCTTCATCTCGGTGATCACACCCAACGTGCCCTCTGAGCCAACAATTAATTGCGCCAGGTTGGGCTGCGTGGCACCTGCCAGTTGATTCAAGTTGTAACCGGCGACGTGTCGAAAAGTCTGCGGATAGCGTGTGGCGATCGCATCTGCATAACGCGCCAAGATGCGGGGGATTGCGTGGTAAACCTCTCCCTCCACGCCCGGGCGACGTGCACGTGCTTCCCACGTTTCCCCATTCATTGCGTCGAAAAGGACGCGGCGACCGTCAACCAAGGCGACTTCTGCCTCCAACACGTGATCGACCGTCATCCCGTAGACAATCGAATGCGCACCGGTGGAGTTGTTTCCCAGAATGCCACCCATCGTCGCTCGATCGCCGCTGGCAGGATCGGGACCGTACATCATGCCGAAGCGGGCGAGATGTTTATTGAGCATGCCCAGCGTGATGCCGGGTTGCGTGCGTACAGTGCGTGAATCGAGGTCGACTTCCAGTATTTGATCCATGTACCGGGATAAGTCCAGAATCAGCGCTCGGCCCACGGCCTGACCAGCGAGACTGCTTCCCCCTCCCCGAGGCAGAATGGGGATATTGTGCATTCCGGCCAACTCGATCGCAGCGACGACGTCATCCGCGTCTCTCGGCATCGCGACACCATACGGCATTTGCTGATAGATGCTTGCATCGGTGCTGTATAACAGCCGCGTCATGCGATCGAAATAAACGTCTGGGATGGCGCTGCGTAACTCCCTGATGAACTCTTCGTTGGCTTCAAATTCGTATTCGGTGATCATTGCCCAGCACTCGTGAAAATGTTGAAGAACTCACCCTCCAAGGTCGTCGTACAGCTTGCGTGAAATCTGGATACGGATATTTTAACGGAGAAAAGCGCACAGGAGAGAACAGGAAAACTCCCTCGATGACCTCAATCAAGCAGGTGTCGACCTTATCCTATTGCGATCAATCGAGGAGTCCATCCAAATGCTCTCTGCAGTGGTTAATGGACCTGAAAACCATTTCTCGTGACCTTGTAGAGAAATCCGTATGGATCTCACAGCTTACTTTTCCGCGAGCTGCGAGCTTCTGAGAAGGGACGAGCTTAGGTGCCGCCAACATGCCAGTGCAGCGTCACAATTCTGTCACAGAAGCATGGTTATAATGAGGCCATGATGAGGGTGAAACCCAAATGAAAGCGACGATACTCGTCGTTGACGACGAACCTGCGATCGTCGACGTGCTCAGCTACAACCTGGAGAAAGCGCATTTCCGCGTTCTTGTGGCACGTGATGGGCTTGAGGCCCTTGAGTTGGCGCGTCAATCACACCCCGACTTGATCATCCTGGATTTGATGCTGCCCGGAATGGATGGCTTGGAGGTGTGCCGCGCGCTGAGGAAAGAAGGTGAATTGCCAATCATCATGCTCACCGCTCGTGATGAAGAAGTCGATCGTGTTGTCGGACTCGAGTTGGGAGCCGACGATTACGTGGTCAAACCATTCAGTATGCGGGAGTTGATGGCACGCATCAAATCCGTACTTCGACGTGTCCACCCGACGCAAGGGGGGCTGGAAGAGAGGTTGAAATCCGGCGAGCTTGTATTGGATGTGGATCGACATGAGGTCCATTGGCGAGGAACACCCGTATCCCTTACCCCTCTTGAGTTTGACCTTCTCGAGACCTTCATGCGTCACCAAGGGCAAGTTCTGAGTCGTGAGCAGCTACTCAGCCAGGTATGGGGCTACGATTACCATGGTGACGTGCGTACAGTTGACACGGCAGTCAAACGATTACGATCGAAACTCCTTGCAATCGACTCGGAAGCGGCACAAAGAATGCTCACAATTCGTGGTGTCGGGTATAAAATGAGCGATGAGTGATCACCCGAGTTTCTCCCGTTTTCCAAGATTATTTAAACCTTTGACCGTGGTATTTCGTAGTTTGCGTAGCAAATTAATGGTGAGTCACTTCGCTGTGATCTTCGTTGCGATGACGATCACCGGCTTCTTAATGCTCTCCTTGGTACGAGATTACTTCCTTCAATCCTTGGAGCAAAGTCTGGCGACACAAGCTCATCTCATCGCACAGACCCTGATTCCAAATGCCTCGATCCCTCCCTCGAGCACCACACTTTCCCCCGCCTTCAACACCATGCAGCAACAGCAACTCGGCAATCTTTCTGTGCAAGTCGAGAGCAAAGATGCTCCATTCGATTCAGATATCGCCCCGCATCTACTCGAATCAAACCTGGCTTATCTAAGTGAAACCTCCGTTGGACTCAGTTCGGCGCTTGAGACCCGCATTCGCATCCTGGATAATCGAGGTGTTGTTTTAGTGGACTCGGCAGGGGTGGCGGACGGTGCGGATCTCNNCCTGTCGCAGGAGAACAATGGCTCTTCGTCGCGGTGCCGATATCGATCGATGAACAAGTCGCTGGTGCCATCTACTTGGGCCAACACCTACGTGACGTAGCTGCTGTGCTATCGGATCTTCGTGCGCGTCTGATGATCTCCGCGGCTGTAGCGATGCCGCTCTCAGCGTTGGCAGGGTTGGCTCTGGCGCGCACGATAACCCGCCCCGTCCAATCGTTAACCGTGGCGGCTGGTAAACTCAGCAGCGGTGACTATGCGTATCCGATCGAATCGTCCAGCGAGGACGAATTGGGTCGCCTGAGCCACGCCTTCGTTTCGATGCGTGAGCGACTGAGAGGCGTGGAGAAGATGCGAACACAATTTGTCAGCGACGTTTCGCACGAACTTCGCACCCCACTTACCGCGATCAAAGGGCTGGCAGAGACGTTACGTGACGGCGCAGTGGACGACGCCAACGTTCGCGATCGCTTCTTGGCCTCCATCGAAAGCGAAACGGACAGGCTGATTCGTTTGGTTAACGATCTCCTGACCCTCACCCGGGCCGATTCACAAGCACTCCAAATTCGACGCCAGACTGTCGATCTGTTCGAACTCGCCAAGACCATTGTTGAAAAATTAGAAACTGAACTGACGACACGAAATCTCGAACTGCAATTACACTCCGGATTTCAACCCCTTGAGGTATGTGCCGACCCGGACCGGGTCGAACAAATCCTATTCATCCTCCTGGATAACGCCCTCAAACACACGCCTCCCGGTGGACGCATCGTGATTGAAGGACGAAACGTGGAAGTCGATCCTCAAGAGGTTGTCCAATCCCATAAACCTGGAATCGGGCTGGAAGGCTACGCCGCACCTGAAAACCTACCCCCGGGGAAATGGTCCATTCTCCGCATAACGGACAATGGCGAGGGAATCCCTCCCGACGACCTACCCCACGTCTTCGAGCGCTTCTACCGCGCCGATCAAGCGCGTTCGCGCGATCGTGGTGGCAGCGGTCTTGGGTTGTCGATCGCCAAGGCGCTCATCGAAGCGCACGGTGGACGAATCTGGCTTGAAAGCCCACCCAGTGAACAACATAGAAAACCAGGGGCAAAGGGAACTGCTGCGTGCTTGGCGTTTCCGGAATCGACGGAATAGCTAATCCAATTTGCATGGAAGCTCGATCCCCGAGCAAATTAGGTTCAATTTGCACGGGTAATCAGGAATTGCCCTCATGCTCGAAGTGGAGCGCACACCCAGTCAGAGACGGGGCTGGGGTTAAGATTACGGGATGGTTACATGGTCGGTATAGTGCTGGTGATCTTGTCTGGAATGGAGGGTTATCAAAGCGGCTTACCATGAGGAGGATCCAAGACATCCCAGGAGTTCAGCATGTCCCTCCCAATTAGAAGCTGGCCGTCTCTCGCACTGGTATTCATTCACGCTCTTCATCGCAGCCTGTGCCGCAGGTGGGATTGAAGATCTTCAACCGACCACAATAGAGGAAGACTCAACAACGACCACATCCTTATCACAACCTTCCCCCACAAGAACGCGTATCTTATATCCCTCCCCCTTCCCTACCCCAACCACTCCGCCGACCAACACCCCAACCAACACCCCAACTCTCCCTCCTACCCCAACGCCTAACTCAGAGCTTAATCGCTCGAGAGCAGGAGAGCCGCTCCCTGAAGATTTGGCTGTGATTGTCCCTGAGAATGTCATCGAACTTCAAGCTCTGGCTCGATGGGGTAAGGGGACGGTTGAAGCAGTGGTGCATTCTCCCGATGGCAAGCTCCTGGCTGTGGCTTCTTCCCGCGGAGTCTACCTCTATAATGCGCGCTCCCTGGAAGAAATTCTTCACATTTCTACAGGGCGATGGACTTACGATGTCGCCTTTTCCACATCGGATGGAAATCTGCTCGCGCTCCAGATGCAAGACGCAACCGCGGTGTACCGTGTTGAGGACGGAAGCCTGGTTTGGCTAAGAGAATTACAGGAAGACTGGGCGGAGGGGGGTATATCCTTCTCGCCGGATGGGAGGCTCCTTGCTTCGGGGCTGCACTCCAATGTCTACCTCTGGAATGTCAGGAGCGGCACACTTCTGAACCAATTTGAAACGACAAGAGCATACGACCATAAATACAATAGAGAGATCCCATCTTCGGTACTGGATCTTCATTTCTCTCCTGACGGATCTCTCCTCGCCGCCAGTCATGATGGTCCCGGCATCGACATTTTCGCGATACCCTCGGGAAAGACCTTGGCCAATTTTCAGGACGCAGGAGTATGGGTCGACATCACCGACGGCGTGGATGCTCAATCCTTCGCCTTTACGCCTGATGGCAAGCAGTTAGTTGTGATTCAACCCGGGTATCCAGACGAGTTAGACTACTTTGAACTTCCTTCCGCAACACTGGCTCACGCTATTGAGCTGGAAGACATTGAAAATCTGTCCAGTCTCGCGATCTCACCCTCCGGCGATATTTTGGCTGTTGGACGGTCGTCGGGATTTTTAGGCGGCCAGATCGACATCCAGATTCGCGGAGCAGATGACGGCGCTCTGCGGCATGTTCTCCAGGGCCACACCGGATCGGTGACGCAGCTCTCTTTCTCCCCTGATGGCGAGAGACTGGCTTCCGGCGCAATCGATAACACCATTCGCCTCTGGCGCGTCGTGGATGGCGCCCTGCTTGGAGTGATTCACGAACACACAGATCAGATCTACGACCTTGACTTCTCACCCGATGGAGGTATGCTCGCCGCCGCTATGGGTGACCGTAATGCACGTTTATGGAGCATCCCTGATGCTCAATTGATACACAGATTGGGCTCTACTTCAACCTTTGGATACTGGTACGAAGGATACATGCCAGGAATGTATAGCCTCGACTTTTCGCCAGATGGCAAGATCCTGGCCACAGGATCGGATCGGCATGAGCGGGTCAGATTGTGGGATGTGGCAGACGGCGCTCCTTCAGAACAATTCCATTGGGGACACATCTTCAATCTTGAATTCACAACCGACGGACAGACGCTGGTCATTGAGGCAGGAGAGGTCGGTCGCTGGTCGAGCTGGAATGTCGGTCTGAGACGAATATCCGATGGCCCAGAATTGAAGGTGGAGGACACGCCATTCTTCGAAGACGCGCTCGCAATCTCACCGGCTGGAAACCTGCTTGCAGCAGCGTTTTGCACTTACGACGAAGACAATCCTTCGAGCATTGACCTGTGGGAGTTGAACACCTTCGGGCTGTTGAATCGAAGAACCCTGCTCCGCTTCGTGGGGTGCCCAGAATTTCTCGTCTTCTCTCCTGAAGGAGAGTATCTCGCCATCGCTTACTGGGACTACGAGGTCAGTAGCTATCTTCTTTTAATGAGGATTGTGAGCGTTAGCGATGGTTCAACCGTCAAGGAATTTATACTCTCCGAGAACCAAGATGACGGTCCGACCGGTGTGACATTCACTCCTGACGGCCAGATCCTGACGGTAAGTATGAGGCTGGGTGTGATCCGCTTTTGGGCGGTTTCCGACTGGTCACCGTTATTTTCCTTGAAGCGCCCGGAGGCCGGCTTCAATTACAGTGGTGCCCCCCTTCCATATCTTCACAGCGACAGAATCATCTACTCCCCTGATGGCAAACTTCTCGCCTTAGCACTTTCTGATGGCAGTGTGGTGCTTTGGGGTGTTATCCCCTAAAGATCGGGGGGCGTGCTTATCGTTCCCTAGATATCTGTAGGATCGTTCATCGATAGATCTCCAATTCTGTTTCGACAACCAAACAATTTCCCATCCCCGTTCCTAAACTGTTCGCGTAGCGACACCTTCTGGTCACGAAACCGCAATAACGATTTGATTTCATATCCGTAAATTGACCAATAGGAAGTTGAACAGGAGGGTCTTACGATGAAACAGTTATCAGGAATACTTGCAGCCGCGGCGTTCTTGAGTGTTTTGGTCACGCCTCTCAATCAAGGCCTGCGAGCCGAGAAAACCGAACCAAGAACGATCACCGTAACCGGAGACGCGGAAGTAAGGGTCGTACCCGACGAGGTCATCCTCACCCTCGGGGTTGAAACGTGGGACAAACAACTTGATGTTGCGAAAAATCAGAACGATTTCCGTGTGCGCAAGGTGATCAATGCCGTTCAAGCATTCGACATCGAATCGAAGCACATTCAAACCGATCACATAAGTATTGAACCTGTGTATGACGGCTATCACTATCAGAACAAACTCGTCGGCTACTATGCACGCAAGTCGATCGTCATCACCCTGCGTGATATCACCAAATTCGAGGATCTGCTTGCCAATGCGATCGACGCGGGCGCAAACTATGTGCACGGGATTCAATTCCGCACAACGGAGATGCGTAAGCATCGCGACCAAGCGCGCGCTTTAGCGGTCAACGCTGCACGAGAGAAAGCGGCAGACATGGCCGGTGAATTAGATCAGAAACTCGGATTGCCTCAGACCATACGTGAGGATCATATCGGTTGGTGGTCTTGGTACAGCTCAGGATGGTGGGGGTCACGCTGGGGCGGCGCGGTGGCGCAAAATGTGATTCAGGAAGTGAACGGTAACCCTGCCATGAGCGATGAAGGTCTAGCTCCGGGCCAGATCTCCGTCACGGCGCGGATCACGGTGACATTCGAATTGCAATAACGCTCTGCTCATTTCGTCCCATGAAAGGGATTGGGGATCAAGGATCAGGTATAAGGCCTGCTCCCGATCCCTAATCCCTAATCCCTGATCGCAAGTCCCCGGTGTGATCACTCACCTAACGTAAGAGTTGCAAGAAAAAAATAGGTATAATCCTAGGACTTGCCAGGTGGGATCGACTACCAGGAACCTCTCGATCCATCCAAATCGGGCAATGTTGAGATCCATTCCTAATCGTTCACAAGCTCAGGACGCCGGGCCCATAGACCCGACGATTTCTGTGTGCTGTCGGGAACGCACCCATACATTAACCAGGAGAACGTATGCCATTTAGAAGGCGGCTCAGACGGATCAAGTCCTTCATAGACGAGTATCCGCATCACTTCTGGACGATCGTCGCGACAACGTTCATCGATCGCTTGGGGGGTGCGTTGCTATTTCCCTTCTTCACACTCTACATCACTCGCAAGTTCAATGTTGGAATGACGACCGTTGGTCTGCTCTTCGGGATCTTTGCCATCACTGGCATGGTGGGATCCACCATCGGCGGCGCGCTAGCGGATCGCATCGGTCGAAAACCCATGTTGTTATTCGGACTCATTTTCAGCGCACTCTCGACGCTTTGGATGGGATTGATCAATGACTTTAATCTCTTCCTATCAGGAACAGTGATCGTCGGTTTGTTATCCAGCGTCGGTGGTCCTGCACAGCAGGCAATGGTCGCCGACATCCTCCCAGACCAACAGCGTGCGCAGGGTTTTGGCATTCTACGCGTGACCCTGAACCTGGCCGTGACAATTGGCCCAGCAATCGGAGGGTTCCTTGCGGCGCAATCGTATCTTTTCCTCTTCATCAGCGATGCCGTCGCGAGTACGATCGTCGCCGTGATTGTATTCTTTATACTGCCTGAAACTCGCCCGGTATGGCCAACCAGCAAGCCCAGGGAATCGTTTGCACTTACTTTTTCTGGTTATGGGAAGGTGCTGCGCGATTCTTTGTTCATGACCTTCATCGGAGCTTCAATCTTAGTGGTGATTGTGTATGCACAGATGAACAGCACACTGGCCGTCTACCTACGCGACGTTCATCAGGTTACGGAACAAGGTTTCGGTTACATCTTGAGCTTGAACGCAGCGATGGTGGTGGTATTCCAATTCGCAATCACGCGCCGTATCACGAAATACCCCCCGATGGCCGTTTTGGCTACAGCAAGCGTTCTCTACGCCATCGGCTTCGCCATGTACGGTTGGGTCACAGCCTACTCCGCCTTTCTGCTCGCCATGGTCATTATCACCATCGGGGAAATGCTACACGTGCCTGTGTCTCAAGCACTGGTCGCCCGATTAGCGCCTGAGGACATGCGCGGTCGCTATATGGCTGTTTCTGGACTAAGCTGGGCAATCCCCTTCGCGTTGGGACCACTCTTTGCAGGTCTCATCATGGACAACACGGACCCGCGTTGGGTCTGGTATGCCGCGGGAATTGTGGGACTCGTAGCGGCATCCATTTTCCTACTCCTCTTCCGGCGTGTAGAGCAGCCGCGCGAAATCGAACTCAGTCCTCCGTAATCTCCAAGTACTGCTCGAGATTCTACGTAGACCGAATTTTGTACCCCACAGAACGCGCTCTCAGAGGCTCGCATTGAATGCCTCTTGATAATCCAGTGAACCCTCCACCTTGGTCCCGGTAGACAAACTGGCATCCTGTGATCCAGAATGACGATTTTCCCCTCACAACGTGAAACTCTGCACTATCTTTCATAAAATCCGTCGCATAACCTTTCCATAATAGCGATTACACACTCGATCGATGCGCCAACTCGTGATAGGCGAGATTTGGGCGCGTTTTCAATCCATCGTAGATCGTAGGAGTGGTGATGGCGCAACGCAAACGCTTTCTCGACGAAAAGCCATCCGTTTCTCGGAGGGGGATCCTTAAATTTTTCAACCGGGTTCTCGTTGCAACCGGTATCGCAGCTCTTGTTGGCCCCATCGCGGCCTTCTTCTGGACTCCCAAGCTAGAGGACATGCCTGCCGAACCCAAGGCCGTGGGGGCCGCGGATACCTTCCCGAAAGGGAAAGCGGTCACCATACCGTTCGGCCGCTACCCTGCCCTGGTGCTCCACGTTCCTAAAATGGGCGTCGTTGCATATTCCGCTGTGTGTACGCACTTTGCTTGTATCGTGAAGTGGAATCCGGAAAGCGGCATGATTGAATGCCCGTGTCATGAGGGTTACTTCGATCCGCAGGACGGTTCTGTGATCTCAGGACCACCGCCGGAAGCGCTCACACCCATTCGCGTTTTCACCGAAGACAACACGCTCTTCATCGGAGGTGGAGCGTGACCACACAAGCCGCAACCCCGCCCAAGCAAGACACCCCCTCGATAAACGGCCGCCGCTGGCGGACCAAACTGCGCGAATTTATTCTGCACGCCGTCGTGCAGGACCGAGTCTTGAAACGCATCTACCCCGGCATCATGCATTTCATGATCTTCTGGGGGATGACAGTCCAGATCCTCGGCACGATCATCAACATCCTTCAGTACCCACTATTTCTGCCCTTCGTACTGGATTGGCCGCGCGGCAGCGCTTACTTGATGTTCGAATTGATCATGGACATCGGTGGGGGGATGATCATCATTGGCGTGCTAATGGCTGCTTTTCGACGTTTGATCCGTCGCCCCTTCTACCTGGTCAATCGCTGGGACGACTGGTACGCGCTGGCGTTATTGCTGCTGATCTCGTTGCTTGGATTCGGTTCCGAAGCGGTTAGATTGCAAAACGTCAACCCGGATTGGCGTAGTTGGTCTCCGATTGGTAACTTGGTAGCTGGGGTGTTTACCGCTGTCGGACTTTCAGGGACCGCAGCCGTCGCAGTTCACCCTGTTCTCTTCTGGATGCACGCTGCGACGGGCATGCTCTTTGTCGCCAGCTTACCTTTCACCAAGTTACGCCACCTAATTAGCGGCCCTCTCAACATCCTATCTCGTTCCCAACGCACGTCAGGAGCGCTGGAACCCATCCCAGACATCGAAACCGCAGAGAAGCTCGGGGTTGGACGAATCGATGAGTTCCAAAGCCAGGTGCTCTTAATGTTCGATGCCTGCGTTCAATGCGGCCGCTGTGAAGATGTCTGTCCTGCGACCTTCAGCGGGATGCCTTACTCTCCTCGATCCTTGATGCGAGACCTGTACGACACGATGCATCGTGCATTGATCTCCACGAATAATGGAAGCATTTCCGAACTTCTTGGTGGGGACATCAGCAAGGAAACACCTTGGTTATGTACAACGTGTGGCGCATGTCTTTCGGTATGCCCGTTGTTCATCGATCCCGTCTCGGCTGCCATCGAAATGCGCCGCTACCTCACGCTTACGACCGGGGAAGTGCCGATCTCGGTCGGCGAAGCCCTCACACAGATGGAACGCCGAGGCAATCCCTGGGGGTTGCCAAAAGAAAATCACGCACCCTGGATCAAGCAGCTCGATATTCGTGTCCTTCAACCCGGGGAAGAGACCGACGTGCTGCTCTTCATCGGTTGTGCATATGCTTACGACAGCCGTAGTCAAAAAGCCGGTGAGGACTTCGCTCGACTCTTACAGAAAGCCGACGTCGATTTCGCCGTTCTCGGCGCCGCTGAAGGATGTTGCGGGGAGACAGCACGCCGACTTGGACATGAGTACGTCTTCCAGATTATGGCGGAAGAAAACATCGCCACCCTTCAATCCGTGAAATTCAATCGCATCGTCGCGCCTTGCGCACACTGCTTCAACACGATCAAGAACGAATATGCACAATTCGGAGGGGTATACGAGGTGCAGCATCATACCGAGTTGCTCTCCGAGCTCAGCAAAGCTGGTAAACTACAAACCAAGACCCATTACAAGGGTAAGGTCTTCGCTTATCACGACTCCTGCTACCTAGGTCGATACAACGAGATTTACACCCAACCACGAAATACTCTCGACAGTGTTCCCAACCTCCAACGGGTGGAGTTCGAGCGCACGATGGAAGATGGCTTTTGTTGCGGTGGTGGGGGTGGACACATGTGGATGGAGATCGACCCGAACACACGCATCAACCATCGGCGATTGGCTGAGGCTGTTGAGGTCGATGCAGACATCGTGGTCACCGCCTGCCCTTACTGCTTGATCATGTTCGACGACGCCATTCGTTCCAAAGGGGTGGGAGAACAAATTAGCGTTCAGGATATTGCTGAGATCCTCGCAGAACAACATAGAGAATGAGTCTCCGAGCAAGTTCATAAGGAGCGTAGATGATGGCCGTCCAGCGACTGATCCAAGTTGATGAGCAAGGCCCTCTCCATACGACTCGCACCCTTCTTGACCAGATGTGGAGGGAGGCAAGACTTGATGGCATGTTCATTCCCGCATGGTCTGAAAAGCAGTTTCCTCCCACGGCAACTTATTTGGAAACAAAGAACGACCTTCGAAAGGCCGACCCTTTTGCGCCTGTCATGATCTCCAACGCTGCTCCGCAGGGGGTAGAACTGCTCGCTCGATACCCCCATAAGCACATAGGTATCGTGCTCAGACCTTGTGAACTGCGCAGTTTCAAAATACTCGTCAAGCGCCAGGCGCTCGACCTCACCCAGACGTTGATTATCAGCAGCGACTGCTTGGCGGTTTTTCCAGCCGAAGATTTCGACTGGCGGTTAGGAAGAGCGGATGATTTCGACCGTCTCAGCCGTGATGCGCTACAGTTCGCAGCTCAAGGTGGGATTCTTCCCAGCCGCTATCAGCGTGGCTGTCAGCTATGTGAACAACCTTACCCGGAAGATGTCGATGTCCACATCGAAGTGCTGGGACTGGAGACCAACCGCCACCTCCTGATCGGTTTTCGTGACGAAACCATCAGCCGACAACTCGGCTTTAACGATGATGCCACAGAGGAGGTCCCAGACGAAATCCTCAAGCGGCGGGCGCGTGTACTGGAAAAGCTGGCAAACTGGCGCGGTCGCTCACTGGCATACGCACAGTCTCACCTCGACGAAAGTCAGGCCTCGATCGAGGGTCTCGCACAGCACCTGCGCAGCTGCACTTCATGTCTGCAACGTCTGGAAGCTAAATGTCCGCTTTTCGATCCTGAATGGTTGGGAACGCGTTCCCTCAGAAAGCTGAAGACCGATGTCGAGTGGATCATAAACTGTGGAGGGTGCGGGATGTGCGCATATCAGTGCCCGCAAGGCTACCCCCTGTTTACGGTGCTTGCCCATCTCAACCACAGCATCAGTCAATAAAGTCACGAACTCGCGACCATCTGCTTACCATTCTCTTTGAAACAATAATCGCTCCTCTGGCCATTAATAAAAGACAGGCCTGTTTTGCGCGGCCAGGATCGCAACAACATTTGTGCGATATCGAGATTTCTGAATAAAGTTACCGTCAGCAGGTCAAAGGGGTAAAGATGGCTGTGTGGGATCATTCCAGGTGATTGCGATCGCTTAACCTTCGCTACTCTCAACCACGAACATCATTTCCAATACCGATCCGATGACCGCACCCAGGTACAGGATCACGCCTGACATGTAGGCCCACAACATTAAGACGATGACGGAGGCCACAGATCCGTAGACGAGACCGTAATTCGCCAAACCGGAGGCTAAAAACCAGACAAAGCCCTTCCTTGCGGCTCGCCATACGATACCGGCAAGCAGGGCACCCGCGAAAGCCGCTTGTGGATCGACCGACCTATTGGGTAGCACACGGAAGATTAACCAAAGAAACAAGATGATCAATCCGGGATCCAAAACATACCTCAAGACCTGGCCGCTGAGCGATGTCTCATCTGGCAGCGGCAAGACCGTTAACGGGCTGAGCCAGATGGAGATGACGAACAGAAGACCGATGGCGAGTACGGCCACAATGGCGATCAACCTTCGGCGCCAGAAAGAACGCTGCGGCCCCCGCCAGATGACGTTCATCGTCTCCGTCACTGAGGTGAACAAAACCGAAGCGCTCCATAAGAGAAGCAACGCACCGATCAAGCCGAAAGAGCCGCGCGCCTGCAAGGTTTGATCGAGCACGCGCTCCACATCAGGAGCAGCAGCGGGGATGGTTGCATTCAGGTATGCTCTTATGGAAGGAAGAATTTCGTCGGAACTCAGCAGGTGGCTACCAAGAAAAACAAGGAAGAGAAGAAGCGGAAAGATCGAAAGGAGGAGGTGATAAGCGACTCCCGCTGCTCGAATGGCGCAGTCGTGCTCATCATAGAGTTTGGCGGTCTTTGTGATGATTCTCCAAGTGACACTGGCGTACGTTCGGATTGATCTACCTGATGTCCCTGGAAGCGAGTGTTCGTTCTCGATCGAATCATCATTCATCGTTTAATCCTGCATCCGAATATGCTGAAGATTATCCGATAGTCATTCGTTGAAAAGCTCACCCACAGAGCGACCTTCGTGCGCTCGGAGGATCACCTCACCCAACAATGGCGCCACCGATAAGATGGTCATGTTAGGAAGTCGTTTCTCGGGTGGGATGGGAACGGTGTTGGTCGTCACGATCTCTTTGATCGGAAGATCCTTCAAGTTCTCCGTAAATGGGGGGACCAATAACGCATGGGTAAACGAGAGGTAGACGTCCCGGGCACCATGATCCTTTACGATTTTCACGGCCTCCGACATCGTACCGGCGGAGAGCACTTCATCATCGACCAGGATCACGTCTTTCCCTGAGACGTCCCCGATCACCGTCGTCGCTTTGGCACGGGGATCGGCGTTTCCGCGCCGCTTTTCAACGAATGCCAACGGCACACCTAGCTTGGCGGCAAAATTCCGACCCTTCTTAGCAAAACCTAGATCAGCCGTCGCGACGACGGCNNACGTCGCCAGGGATGGAGAAGAAACCCTGTATCTGGCCCGCGTGTAAATCGATCGTAACATACCGATCCGTACCCGCCACTTCGATCATGTCGGCTACCAATCGAGCACTGATGGGTACACGTGGCTGATCCTTCTTGTCGGAGCGTGCGTAAGCCATATAGGGAAATACGGCAGTGATCCTCCCAGCCGAATCGCGCTTTAGGCAGTCAATCGTGATCAACATCTCCATGAGATTCTGGTGCACAGGAGAACACATCGACTGGATTAGATACACATCTTGTCCACGGATACTTCCGAGTAGACGTACGAACAGGTTTTCATTGGGAAACTGAATCAGATCATAACTTTCCAAGGGCACACCCAGGTAGTCGCTGATCTCCTTCGCAAGCTCCAAACTTCCACTGCCAGCAAACAGCTTGATGTCACCATATCCGTACACGGCACTCATGACGGTACTACCCCTCCTCGCTTATCTTCCATTCGTCCCTCAGGAGACCCATGATCAGTGTATCCTCGTATTGACCTTAAGAGAACCTGTCTTGGCGTAAGCGACCCTCTTCCTGAAATCCCAATTTCCGATAGACATGAATGGCGCGCGGATTGCTCTCGAAAACGTGTAATGAGACCCGTCGTAGGTTCAAGTTATCAATGGCATGACGCAACAACGTACGCATGACCTCTGTCCCGAATCCCCGATCCCAGAAGGACTTATCCCCGATCGAAATCCCAAGCTCGGCTTTCCTCGCTTGATGATCGAACGCAAATAACCCACAACCATCAACGTGAATCCATTCGTCTCCTACCATGACGTCGATCGCAAGCGGTCGTTCAGTGGGATCTCTATCCAAGATTCTTTGAAACCATTTCTCCTCTTCGACCAGGCTCATGGGCAAGAACATATTCAAACCCTGGCGAACCTCGGGGTCGTTGAACCAATTGATGTAGCGCGGTAAGTCATCGCGTTTAAGATCGAGCGTAATCGAACTCGATTTCCGAGTATCAATCTATTCCACCCTCTAACATACTATCAATAGCCTGTCGAGGGGATAGTTCTCGCGCAAGGACTCGCCGAAGAACCTGCTCGTATTTTCCGTCCGGTTGACTTTCCAGAAATCGCACCGCCAGGCTCTCGCGAAGTAGCAAGTCCATCTCCGCTCGAATGCGCTCCTGCTCACGCATCTCTAGCTCCCCTGACCTCTGGAGATACTCTCGATGTGCGCGGATGGCTTCCCACAACGCATCGATCCCCTCCGCTAATGTAGAGACCGTTTTCAGAACCGGGACCGACCAGGTCGGCACGGAGGATTCCACCTCGTCCTCTGTGGTACCCATTGCAGTATCTCCCATACGCACTGAAGATGTCGGCGACATCTCCAGAGTGGCTCGCAAGGCCCGCATTGCATTATCGGCTCCTGGAAGATCGGCTTTATTCACCACCAGGATGTCTGCGATTTCCATGATGCCGGCCTTGATCGCTTGTACTTCATCTCCCATGCCTGGTGCTGAGATCACCACAGTGGTATGTGCGGTACGGGCGATGTCTACTTCCGCCTGACCAGCCCCGACTGTCTCGATCAGGATCACATCAAAGCCAGCCGCATCGAGGCCCTGAACCACACCTGCTGTCGTCCTGGCAAGCCCACCGAGTGCACCGCGACTGGCCATGCTGCGGATGAAGACACCCTCGTCTCCAGCCAGATCTCGCATGCGGATGCGATCGCCGAGGATTGCACCACCGCTGAAAGGACTGCTAGGATCGACGGCCACCACGGCAACTGTAATAGGTTTCGAATCGCTTTCTTTTTCGGAGGATCGAATGCCTTTAACGAGCTGGTTCACGAGGGTCGATTTACCCGTACCAGGAGCCCCTGTGATACCAACGAGATGTGCTCGACCTGTACGTGAATATAAGGCCGCCAGCGCCTCATGTCCTTCCTGTTCTTGGTTTTCGATCAAAGTTAGCAGACGAGCAAGTGCCAATCGATCACCACTAAGGACCCGTTCGACTAATTCCATGGGATTCAAAGCACTAAGTGCGAGCCGGTGCAGCTTTTACCGCAGTGTCAACAGCTTCCACAATGTCTTGTGTGTTCGTGCCGGGGCCGAAAATCGCAGCGACGCCCAATTCCTTCAGACGGGGTATATCCTCGTCTGGGATGATCCCTCCAATGAATACCTGTACATGCTTCTGGCCTTGTTCACGCAACAATTCCATGACCCGAGGCACCAGTGCCATATGAGCACCGGAAAGGATCGACAATCCAACAGCGTCAACGTCCTCGTGCAGTGCCGCTTCCGCCACCATCTCCGGCGTTTGCCGTAGCCCTGTGTAGATGACCTCCATACCAGCGTCGCGCAACGAGCGAGCGACGACTTTGGCACCTCGATCATGCCCGTCGAGACCAGGTTTTGCGATCAGAATTCGGATCTTTTTATTCGCCATTTCACCAATCCGTAGATCGAAGAGATGCAAGTGATGGGATTATACACCAGCCAATCCTGAAGTGCGCTTTTTGAAGCTCAGATAGAATCCCCCTTCCTGGGCAGACTTTGGGCGATTGATCGTCCTCTCAACTCTCCAGAGGTAAGGAATAGAAACCCATCGCATCACGTACCTGCGCCATGGTTTCTTGCGCCTCTTGGCGCATACGTTTCGTACCGGCCACCAAGATATCCTCGATGACCGACGGTTGTTTTGCGTTCTGTGCTCTGCGAGTACGGATCGGCTCAAGGAATTCATTCAACGCCTCAGTGAGCTTCCGCTTGACCTCCACATCTCCTACTTTGCCCTTGCGGTAACGTTCTTTCAACTCATCAACCTGGTCCGTGTTGGGATTGAATGCGTCGTGATAGACGAAGACCGGATTACCCTCAACCTTCCCAGGTATGT
The DNA here is from genome assembly GCA_011772595.1 of Anaerolineales bacterium. The sequence continues at coordinate 1,546 of WVZH01000312.1, read as the reverse complement.
CGGCTCGAACACGTTCAGGATCCGTGAACATTCCCTGAACCTTTCTCGCCACGGTAGCGGCATCGTCGGATAGATAGATCACATTGTCCAGTGATTTACTGGCTTTCGCCTGGCCATCAGTGCCCACAAGCACTTCACCCAGCATAGCCTCCGGCACGGGAAAAACCTCACCGTACAGGTGATTGAACCGCCTGGCAATCTCCCTGGTGACCTCAACATGCGCTTCATTATCGGTCGCCACCGGTACCAGATGCGCACGCGGCAGCAGGATATCCGCTGCCTGAAGTACCGGATACCCTAAGAGACCAAAGGGCATCGTCTCTAGGCTCGCATCACGAGCCATGTCCTTCAAGCTAGGAAGACGCTCAAGCCTCGGTACGCTGACCAGCATTTCGAAGATCAAGTTGAGCATGTACGTTTCCGGAACTTCAGATTGCAGGAAGATCACACTGCGTTCCGGATCGATCCCCACCGCGAGATAGTCGAGAACGATCTCGTGAACGTTCGCGCGCAGCGCCTCAATTGCAGATTTTTTAGGTTGTGTCGTCAGTGTGTGCAAATCCGCAAGGATAAAAAAGCTCTCATATTCATCCTGATAGCGTAATCGATTCTCCAAGGTCCCTACATAATGACCGAGATGCAAACGGCCGGTAGGACGGTCTCCCGTCAGGATGCGTTTTCTTTCTTCTGTCATGCGTCACTCCTTTACACCCGTTGTGCGCGGGTCCAACACTCGATACAAAACGCTCGTCCCACAAAGGGACGAGCGTAATACGCCCGCGGTGCCACCCTGTTTAAGCCTCTCGACCATAGAAGAAAGTCCCCGCCGGTGAAACGACGGGGTAGGTCGAGCCAGCTTCACTCAAATTGAGGGCGATCATTTCGCGATGCCCATTGCCAGGGTAACGGAGGCAATTCCGGCGCAGGCTACTCAGCGAAGCGCCCTCTGATTCGAAAGCGCGGCATTTCACCCTGCAGCTCAGAGGCCCATTCATCGTCGGCGTACAGGCGGTGCTCTCAGCTTCCCCCGCTCTCTGGACTGCCGTTTCGACGACTACTCGCCCTCTTCTCAGCTTTTAGAAGTTTCGTTTTCAAGAGTATAAGCAGTCCGCCTGATCCTGTCAATAAAAACGTCTTTCCCTATCCGCTATGCCTCAGCAAAATGGGGTTCAAGCTTATCGAGAATACGCTTTTTGGGAACAAACCCCATGAGGCGCTCTACAGGTTCCCCATCAATGAAGAGGATAAGCGTGGGTACGCCCATAACACCGAAGCGCATTGTGGAATCAACATTGGAATCAATATCCAGTTTGACAACCTTAACTTTGCCTTCCCATTCCGAAGCCAATTCCTCCACGATGGGATCCAACTGCTTACAAGGATGGCACCACTCGGCGCCGAAATCTACGAGCACCGGCAATTCTGATTGCAGGACTTCCACCTCAAAATTCTCGTCGTTCAGCTCAGGAAGATTTGCCATGTCATCTCCGTCTGTGGCTGCTATGCTTCTATCTACGTAATATCCTTCGAAATAGACGAGCTATCC
>WVZH01000324.1:352-1165 GCA_011772595.1 Anaerolineales bacterium | reverse complement strand
GGCTAGGGCTCCCGACGCGGTGACGACGATGATGGTGATGATGAACGGGACGATGTCCATAAGCTAGGAAGGGCAGCAGACGCAATTAAAGCTTTGAGCTGCGGTGGCGGATGCGCTTCGTTCCCGTTTTTCGGCCAGAACCCGGTGCTGACCCGGGGCAAGGATGGGTTTCTCGGCGGCGTGGCCATGGCCAGGACTGGTGTGGCTGCAGGCAGCGTTCTCGCGTCCGTTGGTGAGAGCCTTCGGTCTTCTCTTGTGAATCGACTTTCGTTGCGAAGAAGATAAAACGGAGTTGCGCATCTTGCTCTATGCATTGTTGGTGTGGCCGTCGATGGACATTGAGCGACGTTCGATCTTGCGCAAGGGCTTTCCGCTTCTGCTGCTCGGGTTGTTCGTGTTTCTCATCTACACCTATTTTTTCGTGGGGTTCAGCGAGTTCACGACGATTCTGCTGCTCGTCGATCCGGTGGTCTACGCCTTGGCTTTCCTCACGTTCCTGCTGAGCACGACTTTCTACGCGTTGACGTGGTCGGATCTGTTGCGGGTGCTTTCCGTGACGACGACATTTCGGAGGACGTTGCTGTTCACGTGGGTCGGCGCGTTCGTAGACTTGCTGATTCCCGCTGAATCGGTGAGCGGCGAAGTGTCCCGTGCGTATCTGATGCACAAGGATTCTCACGATGATACGGGGAAGATCGTGGCTTCAGTGGTGAGCCACCGCATTCTTTCCATGGCGACGACGTTGGGTGGCCTCATCGTGGGGTCCGTGGTTTTTATTGTGCAGTACGAACCGTCCGGGTTGGTGGTCAGCTT
>WVZH01000324.1:0-137 GCA_011772595.1 Anaerolineales bacterium | reverse complement strand
GAAGTCGGGGTGGTGGAGATTGTGATGGCGACGCTGTATCGGCTGCTGTTGCCCGGGGTTCCTCCGGCCACCATTGCGGCGGCGACGATCTTGATTCGGGCGTTGACGTTGTGGGCGAAGCTCATCATCAGCGGGGT
>WVZH01000500.1:939-1246 GCA_011772595.1 Anaerolineales bacterium | reverse complement strand
AGGCAGTTCGTTTGGACGGTTCCTCGAATTTTGCGCCCATATTTTCGGCACAACCGCCGCTTGTTCTCGGAAATCAGCCGACTCATCTTCGCCATCATCAAACGGTTTTACAGCAAAGCAGCCCATACGGGCATCAAGACCGGTATGGTTTTAGCTTATCAGACCAGCGGCGAGTTTTTACGGGCTGGGCGCCCCCATGGAATCCTCATTTCCACTGCCTCGTTTTGGAAGGCGGCTTCGATGAGGCCGGCAGGTTCGTGCATATCCCCCTCGGGAACCTCCACAGGATGTCGGAGTACTTTCGCCG
>WVZH01000500.1:0-832 GCA_011772595.1 Anaerolineales bacterium | reverse complement strand
AGAGGCTCTCTCCCAATACATCGCCCGTCCACCTTTGTCCTTGAAGAAAATAAGCATCGAAGAGAATGGCGAAGCCACGGTGATCGTCTACACTTCCGACAATGAGTTCTTCAAGGGAAAAATCGAATCCTTCCCTGTGACCCGTTTCTTGCTGGAGCTCACACAACACGTCCCACCGCGCGGATCGCAGTATATTCGACGGTATGGATTGTATGCCTCCCGCACAAAGGGAAAATGGCCGGATATGCCCCATGTGATGCGGCTCGCCCCTGCCGGATGGAAAGCCGAGTGCCTACAGGATTCTGATCCGATTCAATCGTGGTATGAGGAAACAGCTGTGCCTGATCAAGAAAGCAGTCGTACCTGGGCCAGGCTGATCGCTCAGGTGTACGAGGGCTGCGCGCCCCGGTGCCCCCCTCGAGTGTCCACGCTGCCATTCACCCATGAATGTAATTGCCGTGATCACTGATCCTGCCGAGGTCAAAAAGATCTTGCGGCATCTGGTGAAGATCGGCCGGGGGCGCCCAGCCGATCACCACCCGGAGTAGATCCGAGCTTCGTGTAAGGGTCAATCTGTCTCCCTGCTTGCTCCGGGGGATGAGCATGTCCCTGCAGCTCCTCCTGTCTCCTTCCAGAGGCGGGTTTCTTGAGCACGCACAAGGTCCCGGAGCGCAATCATAGCGGCGCTTAGCGGGATCTCGTTCCGAAAGCAGAGGCCGCGCGGTGTAATGTCCCCGATCGTCGCGAAAACTACGGATTCTGAGCGATTCCCCGGTCAGCGCCAGTTTTAACCGTTCCTATCATTTCATATTCAAGAGCTTCGTGGCGTTAC
>WVZH01000237.1 GCA_011772595.1 Anaerolineales bacterium | reverse complement strand
GTTGGGGTCGGGTTTCGTCAGAGAGGTGGTGAATCGACAGGGCATATTGCGATCATCGTCCTCGTCACCCATAAAGTACCGAGAGCTCAATTAGAACCCGAAGACTTGCTTCCCTCCGAAATTGAAGGCGTCCCAGTTGATGTCCACGTAGTGGGCGAGATCGAGCCACACAGCTGACCCATCCGCTTAAACCTCCAACGGAGCTCACGCCAACAGGTGATTTTCCTCTTTATATTCTCTCCAACACCCAGAAGTGAGACAGTCCCAGTGCGAGCAGAGGCGTTCGTTCGAGAAAATGTAGTACGGCGCGCAAGGCGCGGCCTAGTGTCGGCCAGCGGGCGATGATGTTGTCATAGGCGCCAAATATCACCGTCCGGGAAACCACTCGCATGGGCAGGCCTACGACGAGACGATCCAAGTCACGGCGGGAATATGTGCGCACGTGAGGCGCGAGACGGTTACGCAATGGGCGTGGAAGATAGTTAACGAGTGGGATGTTGCCGAAGCGGTAGTGTCCCCGCCAGTAGATGCCATGGGTCTCGAAAGGATAGCCGCGGTTAGGTACGAAGAGAATCAATCGCCCGCCATTTTTGTGTGTGGAAAGGTCAGGTCGGCGCAGTACGCGTGCAATCTCTTCAAGAGCAGCCCGGTCATCCTCCACGTGTTCAAGGACTTCGTGTGAGAGCACCAGATCGAAACTGTCACTGGCGTATGGCAGCAGTTCTCCGTCAGCCAGCACAACGTCCAGGCGACGGTTTTTTGACTCGATTGCTCGCTTGCGGTCGAACTCGACCCCTGAAGCATGTGCTGCATGTTCAGTGAGGTGTTGCAAATACATGCCAACGCCGCAGCCGTCGTCCAGAATCCTGCCTCGCGCTTGCTCTCCCGCAGCCTCGAAGATCAACCGCAGTCGGCGTTCCTGACCCGCTCGCCAGACATACGAAGGCTCCCCTCGTAGGGCGGCCCTCTCCAGGTCTNNTCGTCCGGGTCGAGGTGAGCGAAGGCCAGGCCCAGGGCGGCCATCGTTGCGATCTGTCTAAACTCCCCTTCGATCCATCGCCGACGCGCCTCGTGCATGGGGAGCCAGACAACCTCTTGTTCTTCCAAATCCCCCGAGTCGGGCTCTGTGATTTGCTCACAACCCGTCGCCAGAAAGAGATGCGCCCGTCCCATCCCAACATTACCGCCAATGATATACGCGCCTAGCGGAATCCATTGCGAGGCCACGCAACCCATCTCTTCCTTCAACTCACGTTGCGCAGTTTCGAAGGGGTCCTCACCGCTTTCGAGCATGCCCGCCGGGGGCTGCATATCGATGTCGTTGACGCCGCGTTTGTACGAACGAATGAAGCCGATTCTGCTGTCTTTGTCCACGGGCACGATCATGGCATAGCCCCGCGCTTCCAACCGCAGATAGCCCTCAATCACGCGCCCGTCCGGTAACTCGACATCGTCTGCGTAGACGCGCAGCCACGGCGAGTGATCAAGCATGAGACGACTGCGCAATGTTTGCCAAGGTTTCATTTCTGTCATAAACGTCTCGCTTGGTCTTCACTATCCTCGAACCCCGCAGACCCAGGCATGGGTTGGGGCGTCTATTATAAATCGCTTCTGTCTTCTATTCTCGGGTTCATCGGTTTTTGTCTGATTAGATGGAGATTGACCGGGCTTGATTATACGCACAAGATACGCTAGAGAGACAGATGTTTGGTTAGATAAGACTGAATGCATCCCACATGAATTGAAACTGACGATACCCAAGGAAGGTCAAGATGGGTGCTTTGAAAGAAAGCCTAAAGCGTGATGGCAACGAGTGGGTTCGAACGAATGTCTACGCTATGCCTGATCACAACCTGGTCACTGTAGACCAACGGGTTCAAAGCAACGGCGTGTGGAAGCCAAGGCGTGCGAAAACCGCTCCATCGATGTTCCTATCCGTCACAGCGGCGCTAATTGTGTGGGTGGTGAGTGCCCGGTGGGCCGTGATTACGCATAAACGAAGTGCTTACCAGGAGGAGGTTAATCAACGGCTTCTCGATGTGACCAAGATGTGCGCGCCGCATTTGAAACCCGCCTCGAGAAAGGCCAAGCTCATTCGCATGGCTAGATGCAGACGGGTGAACTCGAGGCCGCGAAAAGTGCGTCGGACAAACGGAAGGTAGAGATCTATGAATGGACTGAAAGTGGCTGGCGGCAGAAAGGACGGTGGAAGGAGCATGGATTCGTTCTTTGTAAACTACTTGTCAGGGTTGCGGTTTGGCGAGCCACAGACAACTGAGAACATGGGCGTCCTTCCTTTGTTCGTCGACGTCGATGAGAGCCCTGATTATGTCTTACTTAAGGAGGCCATCGAGGAAAAACAAATCATCATAACGGAAGTCTCCCGCCACGGATCTGTGCCAACGCTCAATGTCGTCAACACGTCTCCATAGTTCTTGTTGCTGCTCGGTGGTGAAGAGTTGGTTGGTGCTAAGCAAAACTGGGTTTTGAACACCTCGATTCCTGTCAAGGAGAATTCGGGGATTGCTGTTCCAGTTAGCTGCAAGGAGCAGGGTCGCTGGGCGTATACCTCACCCATCTTTTCTCATGCCGATACCATGATGTCTCACCGCGGTAGGGCAGGAAAGGCGCACAGTGTAAAAGGATCGCTGCAGACAGATAGAGGTCATGCGTCCGACCAGCGGCGTGTGTGGACCCGCATTCATGGCATGCATCGAGAAGCAGGAACGTCTTCACCAACTCACGCCATGCTTGATGTGTACAAGGCGAAAATGAAAGACTTGTCTGCATATGTTCAGGCTTTTGAACGTGTTCCGCAACAGCGAGGTAGTTTGTTTTTTATCAATGGTGATCCTGTCGGACTAGACGTCGTTTCACGCGCATCGGCGTACGAGTCACTTCATCCCAATCTGGTCAAGTGCTATGCGATTGATGCGATATTGCTACGAAAAGCGGAGTTTGGTGAACCGACGATCGGGAAGGCAACGTCCTTCCTGGAAGGAGCTCGGGAATGCGAAGAAAGCAAGTTCGGTGCGATTGATCAAGGTCAGGAGTACCGCTTTGAAGGGGCAAGTTTAGTCGGGTATGCACTCGTCTTTCAGATGTGCGTCATTCACCTTGCTTTATTCCGGTTCTACAAGGATGAATGGATTGCATAAGTCGCAGTTTACGTCCGAAAGAGGGTTTTCAGTTGTTTAATAGACAAAATTCAATGGCGGTAGCGGTCCCCCAAGATGATCTTCACAAGCTCACCGATCTCTATGTCCTCCATTTCTTCGAGTTCGGTGATCGACTCATTTGGAGAATAGTCCGATTTCAATTCGGCGAGTAGCTCCTCGGCTGTTCCTTTATCAACGGCTTTCAAGGCCGGATGGGTGAGGGCGGACCGAAGCAACTGGGCGGCTATTTTCTTCTCACCATTTTTTATCAGGAGGGACGCCAATCCCACCATGGCACGAAGGATTTCGGGTTGCGATTCAATTTCCAAGGCAAGTTCCAGCGCTTCCTCGAAACTCTTTCTCGATTCTTCTAGGTTCCCTTGAGCAGCGTGGATGTTGCCAAGCAAGCATAGCACTGAAGGAATTTCGATCCCTTTACTCTGCTCCACGTATATTGCCAGGCTTCTGTGGCAATACGTTGCCGCTTGCTCAAATTCATGATGTCGAAAAGCGATCCGGCCCAGACCTAAACATGCTCGCGCAATCCCCCCCTCGAAACCGATCTCTCTACTGATCGCCAAGCCCTCCTTATAGTAACGCTCGCCTTCTTGGAAATCTTCCAACTCAATGGCGATCGCCCCTCGTGCGCAAAGGGCGCTGGAGATTCCCCATTGATTGCCCGATTCTTTGCTTAGAGAAAGCGCTTCGTCGGCGTGCCGCTTTGCCTCCTTTATGTGGCCTAGGCTCCTCTCGACGTGGGCGAGACAAGCGAGTTCCGCTGCTTGCCACCAAGAGCTTCCGAGTTCTTTCCAGATTGCCAGGCTTTCTTCAAATAGGCTTCTGGCTTCTTGATATTTTCCCTGCCTTTGAGCGATGACACCCAAGCTGTCGATGACGTCCGCTTCAATGTCCGCAAATCCAAATCTTCGCGCCAATGGAAGGCACTCGCGCAGGATTTTCAGAGCCTTCACCCGGTGCGCGAGACGATGGCAGAACCAGGCCTGGCCGGCCATGGCTTTACTGACAACGAGTGCTCTCTCCACATCCGCCTGGTCCTCGTGATGGAGGTGGAGCTCGAGGCGTCTGGCTATCTGGTCGAAAATGTGTTCACCCTCTTGATACCATCCACGCACATCAAAGAACACGCGTAGGACATCCAAAACTTTTTTCAACGCGCGAACGTCATCTTGCGCAATTGCCCGATTTAATGTCACACGGATGTTGTCAATCTCATCGCCGATTTCACGCAGGGCTTCATCTTGATCTGCTCTTCTCAAAAACCCTGCCCGCTTGTTTAGGAATTCGATGTAGTACCTAGAATGGAGCTGTTGAGCCTCCTGTTGTTTATCGGTTGACTTTGTCAGCTCCTCGTCAATGAACCTCCACAGGAGTGGGTGGATCTCATATCGCCCGGTGTCAGACCTTTCTAAGAGGGATTTGTCCGCCAGGCTCGAAAGGGTTGCCAGAGATGCACCGGCAACATCTTTCGCCGCCTGCCTCTGAAATCCACCGCGAAAAACGCTCAACTTTCGAAGGACATTTCCTGCCTCGTCCGAGAGCAGATTCCAGGAGTGATTGAAGGAGGCTCGCAGACTGCGATGCCTCTCTGGGATATCGCGCGTTGAAGTCGTTAAAAAGCCGATGTTGTCTTCAAGTGCATCTGCGATTTCTTTACACGTGAGGGAGGGAACCCAAGCTGCGGACAGTTCGATGGCAAGGGGTGTCCCTGCAACCGTTCGACAGATGCGACTGATCGCACGATAATCTGTCTTGGAAGGCGTGAAGTTCGGGGAAACTTGTCTTGCTCGGTCTCCAAATAATTGGACCGCACTGAACCCTCGGATCTCAGTCGTAACCTCTGGGTGTGGGTAATCCATTCCGGGGATTTCTAAACTCCACTCCCCATACAGATTTAAGCGCTCACGGGAGGTAGCCAGACACTTGACCTCTGATGCCTCTTTGAGGATCTGGGCAAGGAAACCCACACCATCGAGGACGTGTTCCAAATTGTCCATAATCAGGAGCAATTCCTTCTCCCGCAGGTAATCCATTAGTTGGGTCTCCGGCTCCTCTCCCTCGGAGAAAGAAAATCCGAGCGCATCTGCCATGACAGGCAGGATGAGGTCGCTGGAGTCGATGTGCTCGAGTTGGACAAAAAAGACGCCATGGGAGAATTCCGGAAGCATTTCGTGCGCAGCTTGAAGCGCCAAACGCGTTTTACCGATGCCACCAGGACCGATCAGCGTCAGAAGGCGGCATGCAGGATCCGCTAATCGCTCGCGGATCTGGATGAGCTCTTCCTCCCTGCCGACAAAGGAGGTTAGCGGTTGATGGAGGTTGTGGCGAGGCGTTGGGGGCAGTACGTCAAGTGGTTTGTCCTCCCTTAAAAGGCGTTCGTACAGTGTCCGGGTTTCTTGGGAGGGCTCAACGCCGAGTTCGATGCCTAGCGCATCAGTGCAACGTTGGAAAATCTCTGAGACGCGAGAGGAATCTCCCAGTCCATGATGAGCGATCATGAGCGCTCGGAATGCCGGTTCAGGGATGTGGCCCCGGCTAATCCAGCATTCGCCGCATTGCAGCGCTTGCTCCCATCTTTGATCTCCCATTAAGCGATTCAGCAGAAGCTGCATCTTGAGATCAAATACGACGTTGAGTCGTTCTCTTTCCGAAATCGCCCAGCCGTCATAAAAGCCTGGCAGCAGCTCTCCAGCATAGTCCGTGATGTTAGCGACCAAATCAATTTGTGCACAAGACCAAGGGGCATCGTCTTTTAAAACATCGACGTCCAGGCTGTATTCGGAGTCGGGGTTGAAACCGAGAGTGATCCTATCGGCCAGGAAGTATTCGTGGCCGATCTGTTTCCGTAAGCGCCAGAGTGCCTGACGCAAGTGTCGCCTGGCTTTTGTTTCTTCGGTGTCCGGCCATAAAAGGCCGGCCAGCTTCTCCCGCCGTTGCCGGCTTCCGGTGTTTAAAACGAGATAGGCCAAAAGTGACTGTGAAGAGCGCGATGGGACTTCGATGATCTCACCGTCGCGTCGAACCTCGAACTTTCCGAGCAAGCGAATTTCAAGCATGTGAATTGCTACTAGGCCGAGATGAAATTCCGGATGATGCGCTTTGTTGGGACCTCTGATGTTGCAGGATCTCTAGAGTATAGCACTCTGCTAAAACCTGTGCATTTGCTGCATTTCTGTTAATCTAGCTAATTGCATCGTTTGTACGCAAGCATCTTGTGCTGCCCCCACACAGCGTGTTGAAGGTCCTTAGCTTCGAGGTTTTACCTGTAAGATAAGTGATTCTTATAACTCCCCTAAGACGTAAAAAATACGCGAGATCGACTATAAGAAGATACATGCAGATTAACCTGGCGAGAACAGCTTGATTGGAGTCAAGTGTGAGGCCCGTGCACGAAGATCTATACCGCATCATGGAAATCGAGCCGTCGGCGAATTCCGAGCAGATCAAAACAGCGTATCGAAAGCTGGCGAAGCGTTATCATCCTGACCTAAACCCAAGTCCGACGGCAAAGCTTCGAATGCAGGAGATCAACCGAGCTTATGAGGTTTTGGGTGATCCGATCAAGCGAGCCAGATATGACCGCTGGCGAGGGTTAGCGTCGGGTTATCGAACTTCATACACCTCTACCCGGGCTTCTTATTATTCTCGCTATCAGCGTTCCCAGACCCCACCGCGGTGGGAATGGGAACAATCTCCACCTCCACAGAACCCGCGGCGTCAGCGGCCGCCGCCCCATAGCAATACACAACACCAGACCCCACCACGCCCTCGGACTGCACAGCGTCGATCTCCATTTGGGCAAACACTGGGAACCCCAGGCGGGTGTTCGTCGTGGCTTATCTGGCTATTAATTCACGCGATTATCAACGGCATTTCTGGATCGATACTAAGATCTAGGCCCAGCGTTGAGGACAGGTTAAAACATGTAGAGCCGACACGTGTGAGTGCAAGGGCTACAGCTACCGCACAAAATGTCTTTATTAATGTCGAACAAGTAGGCTCTCAGTGGCCTCTCCTTGTCTTCGACTCTTTTGACGAAAATATGAACAATTGGCCAGTTGGTGAATTCGGCGATGAAAGGTGGACAGGTTATGGGTCTCTATCAGATGGTAAATATCGATGGGACGTAATTGCCCATGAGGATTTTATATGGTGTTTCTATCCCGACCATCAATTGGTCAAAGATTTCTATTTGACAGTAAGGGCTCAAATACCGAATGATCCCATGAGTACAGAGATTGGGTTGATATTTCGAAAACTAGGCAGGAATTATTACGTTTTCAGTATAAGGGATGATCAACGTTTCAGATTCCTCCTGTATTTCGATAATGAGTGGACAACCTTGATTCCTTGGACCCGGGTTCCTGTCATTATGCGTGGTGAGGAGAACAAATTGACTGTCGTAGCAGAAGGGACCCATTTTCGTTTCTTCATTAATGACCACTATGTAGGTGAAGCTGAAAATACAAAATTGCGAGCCGGAAGGTCAGGTGTGGCGATCGTCCTCCACAGCGGTGGCGCAAAGGTGGTGTTCAAATTCGATAATTTCGAGTTGCGCCGTCCGGACAACCCCACAGATGGAGCGCATCATCCCAACGAAACACCAGGTGCAACCCAAACGCCTACCCCTATGTTTATGCCAACCATGAAGCTGCAACCGCCGTATTTCACTGAGTTGAAGTGTTTGCGGTACGAGTTCTGCGGTTGACACCGGGGATTGGAGATCGCCGCTATGAATGGTGCTTGCGACTCGATGATGATCCCCCAAGACGAGGAAAGAGGGGCAAAATGGCACGACGACGACCGACAGCGATTCGTTTCTTTGGCCCGGTTTTGGATGTCACAGTGAACAAGTTGTTGGCTCAAGTTGATCGAAAAATGAGTGAGGGACAACGCGAATTTCATTTGTTGATGTCTTCCAATGGTGGATCGATCTTTCACGGCTTGAGCGCCTACAATTATCTGAAGGGCATTCCGGCGATGGTTACAACCCACAATTTCGGAAACGTCGATTCAATCAGTTTCGTTATTTTCTGTAGTGGGGCGATGAGATACTCTGTCTCACGAGCTAGCTTCATGTTGCACGGGGCAAGCACGACTATCAAGCAAGACGTGCAGGTCGACGACAGGCAGCTCGAAGAAAGCCTCATCCGCATGCGGAATGATCTCAAGAACATCGCCGGCGTGATTTCCGAGACCACGGGAAAAAGCATTGACGAAGTTGATAAGGCGATGACAGAGAGAACGATCTTAAACCCGGAAGAAGCGCTGGATTGGGGACTCATCCACGGGATCAGACCTGAGCTGGTGCCAAAAGGTGTCGAAGTGATTTCTATCCAATATCAGCATCCAGAGCACCTACGGCGCAACAATTAGGATGCATTCGATCCGCGATCTAGGAGAGCAGGGGTAAGATAGGGGATAATGAGCCAGGGGTTGATGCCAGTTGCAAAGATCATTATGCTCGGAACTCATAGAAGGGATTTTACAAAGTTGAATGTGACCTTGAAAGATTCATTCAACGATCAAGCGGCGGCGATCATCCAACAAGCGTACGAGATTGCCCTGGACTACCGTCATCCCTACGTGGATATCGCCCACATTTTAATGGCCTATCTCGAGACTGCGGACAAGCTGATCATCAAGCTGTTCGAGCATAACGGTTCATGCATTGATCGTGTCAGACAACGGGCCCAGGCACTTCTCAACGCTTTACCGAGTTCCCCTTTATTGCCCAAAAGAAGAGATTTGATGATCACCTCACGGGTCAAGTTGGTGTTCTCTCATGCCCGACAGGAGTCCATCAGGCAGAGTGATCGAGCTGTTTCCCCCGAACACCTGCTGATCGCACTCGCCACGGTCGATTTCGATGCCGAGGTAGAGCGTGGCGCCCACAGGGCACGACTTTTAGCACCGTTGGATCTCACCCCTCACCAGATGCGGCAGAAATTGATTTTCCCGATGAGAGATGAAATCACATGATTGGATTGGTGGTTCGTAATACTCAAATGGCGATGATGGTGGTTCACAGTCATTGAAGCATCAATCCGTGTCCAATCAACGGATTGAGGGGAAGGGCCTTTATTTCGGAGTTCAGGGCGGGGAAAGGCGACCGCTCAGTTGGTAAAACACCAACGCCATGATTTCTCGCATGGCCAGTCGACTTGCATGCAAGGCGTCGTGATTAGGGAGAACCGGGTTGTGTGCATCCAAGAACCCTTCCTGATGTTGTGCGGAGGTGGAGGGCGTGGGAATTAATCCTTGTGCCTTGAATGTCGCCAGAGAACGTCGCATATGAGTCGGTGAGGTCACCAGCACGAAGCGATCGATTCCATGTGCTTTAAGAATCGGTCCCAGGTTGAGCGACTGCTCGTAGGTGTTACTTGAGGTTGATTCGAGCAGAATGCGCTCCAAGGGGACGCCTGCTCTAACGAGTTGATCGCGCATTGGCTCGCTTTCGGGTGTAAGCATCCCTGCACGTTCGTTGATCCCCCCGGAGACGATGACCCAGGGTTCTTCCATCTGCGAGTACAGCCGGGTTCCTTCGAGAGCGCGCAGAACACTGGCCTCACTCAGCGCGTTGACCTCTTGATCACCAGCACGATACGTGTTGCTGCCGCCGCCAAGGATGACGAGTGCATCCACACCATCCAACGCCTCGGTCGAAACAATCGGGTTGTATCCGTAGCTGAGTGCCGCTTCGAGAGCAAGGGCGAAGAGAGGCGTGCTCAAAATCCAGTAGAAGATTACGAGCACGGTGAGCCATCGTCTCCCCCACTTGGCCGCAGTAGGATGGCGATAAAGCAGGATCACGGCGATCACGAGCCCCAGGAGCAGGAAGGGGATCGA
>WVZH01000501.1 GCA_011772595.1 Anaerolineales bacterium | reverse complement strand
AATGCACTGTTCTCGCGCCTAAACTGAGTCCAAGGTGATATCTACATGCTTTCGTGCTTTAACGTAGCAGTTGCGCACTCAGGCGCCGAATCGTTCTGAAGCTCTAAATTAAACGACTTTACACCCGGCTCGATTTCCCTGACAATAGGTCCATCAGTGGTGGGAGGGGGAAATCGAGATGAGCATAACAGACGAAAACGAAGCCATCACCGTTTGCCAGGCTACCCAGCATGCCATGTTGATCCCGTGGGGTCGATTTTCGCGCTTGCTGGGGCTGAGCGAGCGATTGCGAGCAGCGGTCGCGCTACGTCGGCACAAGGATGCGGCACCAGGCGGCGACCTGATATTGGAGTTTGGATTGGCATCACTGGCGGGCTACGAGTACTTGCAAGATCTGAACTTGGGGCCGCATCCACTGGCAGGCGAGCAGGCGGTTCAAGATGCCTGGGACATCGAGTTCCGGTATTACACCACGGTCAGCCGCTTTCTGTATGAAGTGGATGAGCTGCTAGTCGAGCAAGTGCAAGCTGAACTGGATGCCATTATGCAGCCGTACATTCGCAGCGCGGTGCACGAAGTGCTTTGCCGCCAGGCATATCTGACTCTGTGTGGCGATCTGACTGGGCGTCCCGTCAGTGCCTACAGCACCACCTATCCGCCAGACACCGTGTTTGGGCATATGGCTAATCAGTTGCGCAAAGGGCACCAGGCAGCGCTGGTAACATTCAAAGGCATGCGGCACCGAGTACACGTCACGGCTTTCCACCATTCGGGCGATACGGTGTCGAGCGTTTGCCTGGGTGAGATGGCCAAAGCCACGGAAGCACGCCTGGGTTGTCGTCCGAGGCGCCGAACTGACCTCTTGCGGCAGCGCATTGCAGCCATCGAGGCCAAGATGACGCAGAAGCAAGGCTGGAGTGAGGCGCAACAGAGCACCATCCGGCAGCAAATCAAGCGCCAGATACGCCTGGGGCATCAGTTGCAGGCCCTCCGACCCCGATTAGCTGAACTCGAAGCGCGGTACGAGGGCAAATGGGTGCCTCCCTATTCGAAGCTGGCCCAGGCGCGCAAACAGAAGGCAAGCTGGGAACGTCAACTCCAGTCCGCCCTCGAACAAGAAAGTCAGGCCCGGCGTGCCTTCCGTCGTCATCAACAGCGGCTAGAAGCTCTGACGGCTGAACGGGATGCACTCTTGAATTGGCTGGCGCAATTGGAAGTAGACAATGCGACCAACCCCAACCCGGTTCGGCTACGCTGGTTGTTGGACGGTGGCTTTGGAGATGCTGCCAACGTGACCTACTTGATCGAGATGGGCTATGACGTCTACACCATCGCCCACAACGGCAAGACCACCCAGGTATTACGCCAGGAGGTACCTGACCATGCCCCGTGGGAGCAGGCCGGGTCACGCACACAAACCCTGGATATGGCCCGGCAGACGCTCGGTGACTGCCCTTACCCGGTCCGCTTGACCTTATTGCGCTGGTCGGCCGGGGATGAGTTGAAGTTCAGCACGCTCGTCTCGTTCAGCGACGTCGAAGCGTTACCCACGGCCGAGTTGTTTCCGACCTACCACCAACGCCAGGATGTGGAAGCCGGGATCAAGCAAGGCAAAGGCACTTTCAGCTTCACCAAATTGCGCGTCCGTTCACCGGCTGGCATCCGCCTCCTGGGGCAGTTTGCCCTCGTCTTCTGGCCCAACTTCGTCCGTTGGGCCGGCGATTGGATGGCCGATCTCGTCCGTGATGAGATAGGGCGTTTCAGCCGAGGACTGCACCAGGTGACCACCCAGGTACGCGTCGCAGCCAGGACGTCAGCCATGGTGTTGACCAACACAAAGGGTCAGATGTTGGTCTTCGATGCCGATGGACCTTATGCCGGGGTGCAAATTCCTCTCGACCGTCCATTCGCCTATCAGTTCCCAATGCCTTTGTTCCAAATCTGGCAGCAACTGTGGCCTGTTTCGTCTGAATCTGTTAAGGAGCAGCTAGCGACGATGGTCGCTAATCAAAATCTGTACTCGCCCGCAGGCATTCCTATACGCTTGCCCTGCGCAGGACTACCGGAGAAAATCCCTAAATCCAGACTTCCCGAACGATTGGTACTCTGAGTGCGCAATCACTACGTTAAGATAGAGCGCTTCGCCGCGTCTGGATCAATTACGAATGACGTGCGGTGCTTCTCGATCTCAGCTTTCAATTCTCGGAGTTCGGCCAGAATCGGCAGAGCCCCTTCGAAC
>WVZH01000577.1 GCA_011772595.1 Anaerolineales bacterium | reverse complement strand
TCCGCGCGCATGACAACCGTTCCCCAAGTACGGACCGTTCCCTTCCTTAAATTATTAAGGATGGGAAAAATTCTATATTAATAAAATGCGTGCGCGCAGAGTGTTGCTATGGGTAATATCGTTGCCACTGCAGGTGATAACAGCACGTGGCTAGGTCTCGCATGTCGACGAAACCATTCTGATCAAAATCTGCATTGGGGTGGTAGTTGGGTTCACCCTGAAAGCTTCCATAAGCGAAGGACACATACGTGAGGTCGAAGACATTAACGACGCCTTGCAGGCCGTTGCGGTCGAAGTCTCCGACTTCCCAGAACATGTCGATCCTGAGCGTTCGAACTTCACCCTGCAGCAACCAGTAGTTCCTGTTGGCCCACATCTCGGCGTATTCGACTATCCAGTCGTAGAACTGGTATATCCAGGGGCCTGTGCCGAGCAGGTTGGTGGGAACTTGGGAAGCCCACGGACCCGGCGCGTAGCCAGGCGCCATGTCCGTGCCATACGCCCACGCTTCAGGCGCGTAAGCGAGCAACGCCGCCAAACTGGCCCACGGGCGATCCCAAATTTGCCGCGGAAGCAGTGCACCGAGCCCGGCATACCCATAGAAGAGGGCGAGACCCGCCTCGTTGACTTCGATGGTGCAGTGCGTTGCATCGTGCACCACAACGTCGACCAAGGTCTCGCAGGGGTTCACGTATCGTGGGATGTTGTAGTCGCGAAGGAATTCCAGACAGAATTCCACGTGAGAGGCGTTGAATGGATAGCCGTCCTGCCAGTACACGTCGTCGCGCAGCGTGAGGTCAATCTCCATGCCGCCCACAACCTCAGTGATGGTCCAATCGGTGGCAATCCACGGGATATCGTAGTGGTTGTACGGGTTCACGTGGGTGAGTCCGTCGTAGGCGCGAGCTAGAATCTCCCATTCATACTTGGTGCTAGCATATAGCGGGTTGAAGCTGCCCGGAGGCCGACCTAAGATCCACGTTACAACGGTCTCCATAAGCATGTCTCCGTCTACATCTTCAAGCCTCTCTGTACCTGGTTCCCAGTAGATGCTGAGGAACGTCCACTTGTTATCCGATCCGTAGCCATGTGATTTGACGATGCACCGAAGATCAGGATTGTAGCTATTAAAATGGATCTTCGTGTATAGACACATGTAAGCTAACGCGAAGTTGTCCGCGTTCAGCAACGTGGGATCATACAGTCTCTCCTGAACTTGTTTCGCCGCAACTTCTACATCGTCGGGATCGAGGCTGTACTTCACGGTTTCACAGAGCGTATCCATGGTGGGATCGTTGACGCCGGGTGCGTTGCGTCGACCTGGGTAGGTCAAGCTGTTCTGGCTGGAATGCAGCAGCAAATGCAGCTGCTCCGGTAGCCTCCCGAAATTCTCGCAGACCATGAACGCGTCAAACGTGGCGAA
>WVZH01000323.1 GCA_011772595.1 Anaerolineales bacterium | reverse complement strand
AGGGTGGGGCCTCGGATGGTGTCCGGGTTATTGGGGAAGGCCTCAATGATCGACCCGTTGGCGAAGTACAAGACGGTCCGTTGGGGCTTGGGGCACACCTCCTTCGGGAGCTTCCGGAGAAAGTACCGGATTCGGCGAATCACCAGTTTGGATTGGCGCCAGCCCGGAGCTACAATCCCGATGTACGCGCCCGGATGCGTAAACGCAAAATTAAGCAAGAGCGCCGCGGCAATCCAGCTCTTGCCACTCTGGCGATTCCACCGCATCGCCACAAACTGGCTGTTGACAAACTTTTCCGCAAGGTCATGTTGATACGCAGTGGGTTTGAATCCCACGACCTGCTCGAAAAACGTGACCGGATCCTCGCTCAGTTTCTCCCGTTCTTTCTCCGCTGCTGCCCAGATCTCGCTGAGGCGCATCTCCATTAAGTCGAGTTCGGACTCGCGAAAATCAGGATTGAACCGTCTTGGCTTTCTGTAGCTCTTCAATCTTCTTATTCATCTCCAGCAGCCGTTGCTCAATCTCAATCCATCGTTCAAACTTCTCCAGTATGGCGTCGTACATCGATACTGCCTTAACTAAGATGCGGAGACGTTGCAGCTCCAATTTGTCATGACCAGGTTTACGAAGCAGCTCCAAGGCTCCAGCTAGAATCTTCAATGCCTCTTCATGAGTGAGCAGATCCTTCGAGATGATTGCACTTGTCGTCTTACTTTGGGTTTTTTTGATCCAGCCGACAACTCCCATTCGGTCGAGTTTTTTCGAAATGGCTCCGGGTGTCCGGTTCAGTTCCTTAGCGAGTACTCCGCGGTCGGTTATGCCGCCCTTCACCAACTCGAGGAGTCGAGCTTCCTCTTTTCGAGTCCAATAGTATTTCGCGGGCTTGGGCATAGTCATCCCTTGTGTCCGAAGAACGCGCCCAGGATTGTGCCGATCACCAGGCTGATGGCCGCGAAGATCTCGGTGCTGAAGCTGCGGAGGACAAGGATGTACGTCGCTTCCAGTGTTGTCAAGGCAATCAGAGCAGCGATGGCGAAGTACATCCCATAGACGAGCTTCTCGTTCGGAGCCAACTCTACCTGGCGGGTTTTTCCTCGACCCACCCGCACGGAAATGGTCCTGGTCAGCGCCTGTTTAATGAAGTTTCTCATGGTTGACAATCTTCCTTTTCAGGGTTCGGCTGCGACCCCTCAAAAATGACGTGAGCAGCACCTTGGCCTCTTCAGCCGCGATTTCCTGCTTCTTGTTCACCGTCACGTTGATGGTCCAGCTAACGGGGACCGCCGTATAATCAATGTCATACAGCCCGTTGGTGTACCGGAAATTGTTCTGCGCCAGAATCACATGCTTATGTTTCTCACCCAAAACTCCGAGAAAGATTCCCCACGACTTCACGGGAACATCAATCGTGCCGCTGGCTAGACTCTTCCCGATGCTGGCGTCAAACCATTCCACGCGCACAAGATCACCAGGGATGCACCGACTTGAGTTTTCGAGGACTTACGCCCATCTACATTCCACCCACACACGCGGAGAGCCCATCGGATTGCATAACCTTAGGCACTGAAGGTGCGCCTTCCGTGTAGGTTACTCGGATGGGCAGCCAGTCCACGTAGCCCGTCCAG
>WVZH01000288.1 GCA_011772595.1 Anaerolineales bacterium | reverse complement strand
ACCACGACGGCTGGCACAGGTGTTTCTGAGCGTGGGGCTGACTGTGGGCATCGCGGCGTGGTTATCTCTTTTCTACACACCGGACAAGATCAAAGCGTTCCTGCGCTGGTTCAATCCGCTGTGGACGGTATTAGAACACGTTTTATGGTGGGTGGCGGTGCTCGTGTTAGTACCGTTGGAGCCTTTGCTACTCTGGTTGATGGAAATGCTTCGCGATATGGATTGGGGTGGGGTGATAAAAACGATGGGCGACCAGGCGGAAGCGCTGTTCGAATCAAGCCACGTCCAACCCCGACCAGAGATGCTGATGGTTTGGACCGTCATGCGCTACATCGCTATCGGGCTGGTGATTGTGCTGGTATTAGGGTTTGTGTTGCTTTACCTGAACAAAATTGACCGCCGTCAACTTAAAGAAGATGCCGAGGAGGAGAGCGACGAAACCGTCACCCTAGGCGGCGGTGTGCTGAACCGCGGGGCACAGTGGCTGCGCGACATGTCCAATCTGGTGAAGCGTTACGGCTTGAGCCGCCAGTTGCTAGCGGCTATTTCCGTGCAAAACATCTACGCCAACCTCTGCCGCATAGCTAACCGGCGCGGCTATCCACGCCACCGCGCCTGGCCGCCCGATGACTATCTCCCCACACTGAAAAAAGCCTTTGGGCCAGAGGCAGAGGAAGCCTTATCCCGCATTACGTTGGCTTACATGCGCGTTCATTACGGCGACAAGCCAATCGGCGTTGCTGAATTAGCTCAATTGCAAAAAGATTACCATCTTGTGCGGCTGATGAAACCTGATTTAAGGAGAAAAACTAAATGAACGTTCTGTTGATCTACCCCGAGTTTCCAGATACATTCTGGAGTTTCAAGCACGCCCTCAAGTTCATACGCAAAAGGGCCTCCTCGCCACCGCTGGGCCTACTGACAGTGGCCGCGATGCTGCCGCCAGAGTGGACAAAGCGCCTAATAGACGTCAATGTGACAAAGCTCACTGAGAAAGACCTGGCGTGGGCTGATTACGCGTTGATCAGCGGTATGGTTGTGCAAAGAGAGTCAGCACGTCAAATCATTGCCCGGTGCAAAGAAGCAGGCGTCCAAGTCGTCGCCGGAGGACCGCTCTTTGCGAGCGAGTACGAACAGTTTGAGGAGGTTGATCATTTCGTGCTGAATGAAGCCGAGGTGACCCTCCCACCCTTTCTGGCGGATCTGGAGCAGGGGCGCGCCAGGCGCGTCTACACGACATCCGAGTTTGCCGACATCCAGAAGACTCCGGTTCCTCTGTGGGAGTTAGCCGATCTGGGCCGGTACGCCACGATGAGCATCCAGTTCTCCCGAGGCTGCCCTTACAATTGCGAGTTCTGCAACGTGACGGCGTTATTTGGTCACCGGCCACGCACCAAGACCGCCGAGCAGATCATTGCCGAGTTGGACAGTCTCTATGACCTGGGGTGGCGTGGGGCCGTCTTCTTTGTGGATGACAACCTCATTGGGAACAAAAGGTGTCTCAAGACCGAGTTGTTGCCCGCGCTAATCGAATGGCAGAAAGACAAGGGGGGGATACCGTTTCACACCGAAGTCTCCATCAATCTGGCCGACGACGAGGAATTGATGCAGATGATGGTCGAGGCGGGGTTTGATACGGTCTTTATCGGGATCGAGACGCCGGATGAGGACAGCCTGACCGAATGTAGCAAGAATCAGAACAAAGGCCGTGACCTGGTCCAAGATGTGAAGCGTATCCAGCGAGCCGGGCTGCAAGTGCAGGGCGGCTTTATCGTCGGCTTTGACAATGATACGCCCTCCATCTTTCAGCGGCAAATTGATTTCATCCAGAAAAGCGGGATTGTGACGGCCATGGTTGGCCTGCTTCAAGCCCCGCCTGGCACAAGGCTTTACGAACGTCTGAAGCAAGAGGGCCGCCTGCTCAATCGAATATCGGGAGACAACGTAGACGGCACGATGAACTTTATTCCTAACATGAACCTTGACACGTTGCGCGAGGGATACAAGAATATACTGCAACACATTTACTCACCCGAGCACTACTATCAGCGCGTCAAGACCTTCTTGCGAGAGTACAAGCCGCCCAAGATTAAAGCCTCGTTGGACTTTAAGCAGGTCCTTGAGTACATCCTGGCGTTCTTCCGTTCCATCTACCACCTGGGTATCGTGGGCAAGGAGCGCGTCCATTATTGGAAGCTCTTGTTATGGACGCTCTTTCGCCGCCCCCAGTTGTTCCCACTGGCCATCACCCTTGCCATTTATGGCCACCACTTCCGCAAAGTCTGCGAACTGCACGTCCTTTAGTGTCAGCCAAGAGGAGACAATCCATGTCCACCATCGTAATCCTGACCACCGGCGGCACCATCGCCATGAAGCGCGACGAGGCGGCGGGCGGGGCGATACCCACTTTGCAGGGCAGCGATTTCCTGGCCGTTCTGCCGCCAGGCCTGCCTGAACTCCAGGTCGAAGAGTACTGCAACCTGCCCAGCGCCCATTTCACTTTG
>WVZH01000279.1:265-1683 GCA_011772595.1 Anaerolineales bacterium | reverse complement strand
ATAGCACCGCATTAGCAGAGAAGCCCAGGCACCTCCTATACACAACCAAGGTTGCTCCGCTACCCGCACCTCAGGTATTTTTGAGAGCCACTTTAAAACAGAAGTGTGCTTGTTTTGGGCAATCATCGTCATCGCCATCGGCCCAATAAGTTCTACCGCACGGTTGAAATCTTGAGACGCAATAGCATGATTCACCGCCTCGACTGTTAGTCCTTCATCCTCAAACCACTGACTCGCCTTCGAGTGTAATTCGCCTATGGAATCTGGCCTCTGCCTGACTATTTGAGCTCTAAGCAAGTCGGAAAACAGCTGATGATAGCGATACCAGCTCCTGTCATTATCGAGGGGTACCAAAAAAAGGTTCTCGCGTTCCAGCCTTTGCAGTATCTCTTGGCTGTCATCGCGTCTTGTTATAGTATCGCAAAGAGGACCTGTGAGGCGGTCGAGGACGGACGTTTGCAGAAGAAAATCTCTTATATCGGGGGGTTGTCTATTGATGACTTCTTCAATCAGGTAGTCGAAAATGTGACGGGTTCTGCCACCGAAAGAATCAACGAAAGCGTCCACATCATTTGTGGTTTGAATAGATAAGGCTGCCATCTGCAGACCTACTATCCAACCTTCAGTACGGTTTTCCAGGGTTTCCAGTTGAGAATTGGAGAGCCCCAAGTCCATCATTTTGTTTAGGAACTCCGTTGCCTCCTCAGATGTGAATCGTAGGTCGGCAGCCCGGAGTTCTGTCATTTGGCCACGTGCTCGTAGGCGAGCGAGAGGTAATGGCGGATCCGTACGGGTGGCTATGAACAGATGCATGTTCGGCGGCATGTGTTCTACCAGATAGCTCATTGATTCGTGGATTGACTGATTGTCAATTTCGTGGTAGTCATCGAGTGCCAATACGAAATCCGTCTCACTCTCGGCCAATTCGTTAATAAGTGAGTTCACTATCCACACTGCTGGAGGAGGTTGAGGTGAGCGTAACATGCTCAGGGCAGGTTTCCCTATCTCAGCATGAACCGTCTGCAAAGCAGCAACGAAATAGGCCCAAAAAAGGGCGGGATCGTTGTCAGCTGTATCAAGCGATAGCCATCCCACTGGTGTCCGGTCGTCACGAAGCCCGTCGCAGATCAGCATAGTCTTGCCGTANNATCAGCCTCATCGAGCGATAACCATCCTACTGGTGTCTGGGCAACACGAAGCCCGTCGCAGATTAGCATAGTCTTGCCGTATCCGGCAGGAGCTGATACGAGTGTTAGTTTGAAGGCAAGCCCCGACTTCAACTGCTCATTTAGGCGTGACCTACGTACCCAGTTACGAGGTACAAGTGGCATAAAAAGCTTCGTTGTCAGTAACTGTTCGTCCATCGAACCCCACTTTGTACCTAAACACAACTAATGAAACCTTTACTTAGAGGCATA
>WVZH01000279.1:0-197 GCA_011772595.1 Anaerolineales bacterium | reverse complement strand
CCAGTAAACCTGTCGACGACGCCGACGAGTTCATTCACATAATCGTCACTCTGCTCATCGCGTCGCAAAGCATCGCTCACGCAACCCCGTATGTGGTCACCCAGAATAATGGAGGATATCTTGTGAGCCGCCGCGATGATGGAAGAGAGCTGGTTAAGCACATCAACGCAGTACCTGTCCTCCTCGACCATTCGTCG
>WVZH01000081.1:6981-7106 GCA_011772595.1 Anaerolineales bacterium | reverse complement strand
ATCGCCCGTTTCGCCCCTCCCAGGATTTCCTCCACTTCCTCCTTCGGAAAGGGCCAGACCTGCGGCAAGTGAAGCATGTTGGCACTTATGCCGTCATCGTTCAGCCAGTCGACTGCCTCCCTGAG
>WVZH01000081.1:5422-6809 GCA_011772595.1 Anaerolineales bacterium | reverse complement strand
TCAAGGTCCTCAGGGCTCAAGAGGTCCCCACGATCGATCTTGACCCGCTCGAAGTCGAGGGCGTCCAACCCGAGGACACGGTTGGAATTGGCCAGGAACTGATCGTAGAGAACGATCACCGGCGTCTGATATTTTTCCGCCAGGTTGAAGGCTCGGGCACCTGCCTCGAAAGCTTGTTCCACCGTTCCGGGGGTGAGGACCAAGCGGGGAAATTCACCCTGGGAGGCATGGATCACAAAGCGCAAGTCTCCTTGCTCGGTCCGAGTGGGAAGGCCCGTGGAAGGCCCAGGACGCTGAACGTTCACGACCACCACAGGTGTCTCCGTCATACCCGCAAGCCCCAAGGCTTCCACCATAAGCGAAAATCCACCTCCGGAGGTTGCGGTCATGGCTCTGACTCCCACATGGTTGGCCCCAATGGCCATACAGAGGGCTGCAATCTCGTCCTCCGTTTGCTTCACCAGGACTCCGTATTCTTTGGCGCGGGCAGCCATCCACTCCATGATCGTGGTGGCAGGCGTCATCGGATACGCGGACACGAACCGGCAGCCAGATGCCAATGCCCCAAGACTGAACGCATGATTGCCATGGATGAGCATTCTTGGAGGAGCCTCGACCACCTGGAGTTGATAATCAAATTGCGAGGCATACGTGTCCTGGCCAAACTCATAGGCCACCTCAGCAATCCGGAAATTTGTATCTGTGACCTGCTTGCCCTTCCGAGCAAAGTTCTGCTCGATCACCTCACCGATCTTTTCAAAACTATAGCCCGTGATCCCCGCCGCCACAGCAATGGCGGCGGTGTTGACCATCACGCGATTGCCCCCCATTTCTTCGGCTATTTCGACCAAAGGCGAAGCAAAGGCACTAACGCCCTGCTCCTCTACCTCATGGGGATCCACTCTCATCTCCTGATCGTAGATGATCCCTCCCCCTGGATGGACTTCACCCCGATAGGTCTCGAAGGCTTCCTGGTTCATTGCCAGGAGAAGATGTACATCATCGGTATGGGTGTAGATCTCATAGGGGGCGATCCGAATCTGGGAAAAGTTCAAGCCTCCGCGGATACGGGACATATAGTCTTGCATCGTGAAGACGTTGAGCCCCCCCCGCGCCAGCGCCAGGGCAAAACCGGCACCGCTAGACTCCACGCCCTGACCAGCTTTTCCAGCAATCCGAAAGCTCATATTGTTTACAGACATTGTTGGCTAATCTCCTTTTTTTCTCGCTCTGTGTCGAACCGACCTTTCGCAGAAGGTCCGGTACGTTTTCCGATCATTCAATCCCAACCGCCTGTCGGAGGGCGATCAGGGTGAAAGCGAAGGTACTTGGCTTTCAGCTCTTCCTTGGTCTCTTCGTGGTCTGGGTCAAAGATAACTGCGTCCAC
>WVZH01000081.1:3228-5379 GCA_011772595.1 Anaerolineales bacterium | reverse complement strand
GTTTTTGCTGACGCCCAAGTTGGCGTTCCGCTTA
Source organism: Anaerolineales bacterium (assembly GCA_011772595.1). The sequence goes on along the minus strand of WVZH01000081.1, from coordinate 5,345 downwards.
ACTTGTCGATCACGCCTTATTCCCCCTGTCCGTGTTCACCGCACAGGTAATCATCCTTTCCGACTGCGAGCAGAATGTCATCCTTATTCACCACTGAATCCGGAAGCTCACACAGCGTCCGACCGCTCTCATCCGCTCTGGACGGCTAGGGGTATGGACTGTGCCCATGAACTTCCCGTTCAGACCTTCCGCAGAAATTCTTTTACCTGATACTCCCACTCCCGGGTTTGGACGTTTACGTCGGTATGCTTGTCTTCCGGCTGAACCGTCACATCCACAAAACCGCCACCGCCCTGGAAGAAAAGATGGGAATCGCTTTGTTCAACAAGGTCAAGCCCGATTCCGCCAAGACCGAAAAACTCAATGGCAGTATCAAGGACACGGTCAACACTTCGCTTCGACTTCTTACTGATTCTCAGCATCTCTTTTACTCCTTTAGCTCCTCTTGCGCAGGGCGGTCAGCGCCGTACCAGGTCTCCTGTTCTCGCCGCTGCATCTGATGTGCCATCAGCCCGCAGAAGGTACGTTCAACAGAGTCACTCGAAATGTCCCGAGGTAAGAAAATGGGCTATGGGCTGAAGGCCTCCTCGCGCCCTTGCTCCCCCTGTTTTTCACGGAGATAAGCATCCAGTGCACGCGTCGATCCCGTCACGATCAACAGTCCATTCGCAAAATGCGCTTCTACTGCATGGGGCTCGAGATCGGCCACTAGAAGAGGGAACACACCCTTGATCTTGCCGTAGGGCAATTCTGCCAAGATATATTCCCGCTCTTCGGTTCGTTGGACTGGCATTCGATGCTGCCTGCTTTTTGCGGGCATTTTGCTTACTCCTTTGGCCCTCCCTGCCAGCGACCGATGGTTCGTCGATCGCAAGGAGAACGTGTGCATTTAACCTGGCGCTTCGCTAGCCATAAGCGGTGGGTTTTGACTCTTCAGCCAGCTAGGAAATCACGCCTCATCCCCAGCGTCTCGTCTGTTATGCGGATAGAGTCCTCCCCCCTCTCAGTGGATCCTGCGAGGGCGCGAATCGCGTCGATGTTTTCGGGAACGACTATGGCTTCGTTGTAAACCTGATAGGTGTAGTACAACTCCTGGCCATTGACCGTCAGAACATCCTCCCAGAGGGCGACCTCCCACATATCGCCCCGGGGCCGACCAAGGTCCTTCATCAGCTCGATCGTGCTGTTGAGGGCCACGATGCCATCGCTCATACGGATGAAAGCGATGCGCGGTGCGACGCGGAAGGCCTCCAGGACTTCCTCGCGGCGGGCCGGGCGGGTCAATTCCACTACCCAATAGTGGTTGTGGGTCTGGGTGTGAGCCGCCTTGGCTGCGATGGTGACCACGTCCAGGTCTGACACCACCGTCTGGGCGTCCGGCCCCTGGTGGCTGGGGATATGCGGCTCAGGCACCACGGTGTTCATGATGCCACTGTGATCCGACTCCCAGGGGTCGGTGGCGCGGCGCACCAGCACGCCCCGAGCCTTCCTCAACAGGCCAGCGTCGCGCAGCGCAACCAGGGTGCGAACCGTGCTGGTTGTGTTGCAAGAGACGATGCGCGTCGCGTCCCGGCCCAGGGCCGTCTCGTAGTTGGCCTGGGCCACGAAAGAGTGACCCGTTAGACTGTGCTTCTCGCCCCCCTGAAAAACAGCCTTCACACCGGCCGCCCGGTAGCGCTCCAGGTTCCTGGCGCCAATCCCCTTCGGTGTACAATCAACTACCACATCTACCGCAGCTAAGAGATCATCCAAGGTGCCTTCAACTCGTATGCCGGCTGCTTTCATCTCACCGACCTTTTCAGGCAGGGAGGAGAAAACCCGCAAGTCGAGAATAGAAGCGGTCTTCACCCTGTAATCGGTCGCCACATCACTCACCCCAACGAGCTCCATATCCGGCTGCAACAGAACAGCGTCAGCGACACGTTTACCGATGACGCCATAGCCATTGACACCCACGCGTACTTTGTTTTTAGCCAAAATTTGCTCCTTTCAATTCTTCCACCATCAGCAGTTGTGCCAATCGCACACGGATCTGACTTTACTCCATTGATATTCGACCATGAAGATGATCATAACGTTCCGCCGCCTACGATCTCTCCCATAGCCGATGACAGTAC
>WVZH01000081.1:1206-3210 GCA_011772595.1 Anaerolineales bacterium | reverse complement strand
CCTAAGTCCTCAGGAGTGCGCGGTGGCGGGACGAGCGCATTCGAGACCTGTCTTGCCCGAACTTGAGCTCTTGTAAAAGCTCTTGTAGCACGAGCCAAGATATAGATCGCATTTTCACCGGTTTCCCTCCCAATCGAAACCTTAAAGTGCTCGCCCCTCTCAAATTCACGTTCCGCGCGATCAAGCAGATCCTTCAAAGGCTTGTAAGCGGCATCCACGTTCGTTAATAGATTGCTCAATGCCTCACTCGCTGTGCGGATATCCTCCGCGGCTTTTCTCCAGGCGTGATCTGTGACTTCTTCAGGGCTGGAGGCAAGCCTCAACTCCCAAAAAGCGTTGGTCTCACCGTAGATAGGATTAAATGAGGCGAAGAAAGGCGAAGTCGGTGCGATACCTCGAGTGGCCTGTCCGATGCAGAAAGCGTACCTCCCCTGGTCACCGTTATCCGGCTTCATGATGCCAATTGTTCCGTTCGAGGCATTCGCTCCGGAGATCTCACCCCATTCACCTGTTTTCCTCCAAATCGATGCATTCTTCTTCCACGTACCCTCGGGCATGACCCCCGATTTACGATAAATCATTTTGATGTACTCGAAGTCGATGCGGCCCAGGCCTTGATTGAGCATGTTGAAAAAATACCTGCTCCGCAGGCTNNNTGCCATAGCCAGTTCTTTTTATTCTTCTGCATCCACTCCGCCTTTATGGCTTCGGGGTGAAGCGCGCTGTTGGCGGAGTAGAGAAAGTCTGTCTCTCCCATTAACCCCGATTCGCGGATGAGAACAGGATCCTTACGGCTTTCTAGAACATACCCGTACGTGCTGTCGGCGTAGAATCCACCTACCGTGCCACTGTCAATACCCACGTCTCCAACTGGGTAGCTGAGCTCCAGATCCCTCGCTTCCCTGGCGTTGTTGGCGAAACGGAGAATATGCAGAACGGACGTCGTTCGTCTGAGCCCATAGCCCCAGTATTTCTTTGGCTCGATCATCTTCGGTGTGCCGCCGTGATGGACGTAGGCCAATCCTTTGTTATTCATTCCGGGATGGCCAAATAGGTGGACTCCACCAATGAGCGGAACATCACCGGTTGCGCCAAAGGGTGTGAAAATGAAATTGTTGCCTGTCTCAGGAAATGCAACGATTGTGACAGCGTGAGTAGCATCGAAATCTCCTGTGGCTCCTGCCACAAGCTTGCCGTCAACGGTGGCACTGCCCCATGCAGCGACACCGGAGCAGGCTAAAGGAGGCACCTTGGCCATCCTCGGTCCACCGGATCCGAAATAATCAACTTCCGGAGGAAGGTCTCCGGTCCATAGCGCCAAGACATCGGTGTACGACATCGGGACACCAGCATCCGTTGCGCCCGCCGACCAACCATCACAAATTGACAGAATCTCCGGGGCAAACTCGGCGATCATTTTCTCCCATTCCTTGATGTAGCCGAGTTGCTCATCTGTAAACTTGCGGCCGGCCTTCTTGACCAAGATCCAAGGGCCAAATATATCGACAAGCTGCTTCGCATACTGGTAACCCATCTCAAAATCCGAGCCCTTCAAGATCACCACGGGGCAGACTTCCGGCACGAGTGGAACCCCATCGGCAAAAAAGATCTCGGTGCCCTCCTGGGTCAGAATAGATGGCTCATAATCGATAGGTTCAGCAACACCAGAAGCAAGACGTCTTTGTAGCTCTTCCCCCATCTTCTTGGCCTGTTTGAAATAGTTGAATGCCTTAGCCCAATCTTCCTTAGAGCGTGTCTCCATTGCATTGGTGGCATACCATCTTGCTTTGGTCATATTGATCATGCTCTGGTTGAATTCCTCAGTTCGTCGAACATACATAGGATTGTGATAATCCAACTTTCCCAATTCCAAATTTGCTCGCTCCAAAGCGGTCTTCACTGGGGCAAGGTTTTGATATGCTTTCAAGGCTTTCCAGTCCTTGATTGCAGTTTTGATGAGCCGCCAGAGGCGCGCTAAAGTTGATGGGCCACGCGTTTTATATG
>WVZH01000081.1:0-1161 GCA_011772595.1 Anaerolineales bacterium | reverse complement strand
AAGATTAGCTGATGTAGCATCTTGGAGCGACAGAGGTCGTTCATTGTCCATTTCAATAGAGCTTCCCCCTTTTCCCGTCACCTTGGAACTTCATGCCGCGCTTCCAGCCCACACGGCACCTAACAGGGCCGAGCTAACCCGCCCCGCCGACTGAGCAAAGTCTACCTCAATACATCGCTACATACAAACAAAATCGAAACGCCGCGATACCACGAGCGCCGCTAGGCGCGGTCGGGTTCAGTGACTGGTTGGGCGGCGCTCTCTTTCCTGAGTTACGGGACTCTGGATGTCCGCTCCCTATCCATTGCTCTCTCTTCTAGGAATGCCATGATCCTGGTTCTGATCTCATCAGAACGCCCCAGCAGGAAATGCCCCCCATCCTCTAGTGTCATAAACTCCGCGCCGGTGATTTTCCCCGCAGTGTGTTGCCCGTTCGAATAATCGACCAGACTATCGTCTCGAGCATGGATGACCAAGGTGGGCGCTTTGATCTGTTCGAGTGGAAAGTCTCGTGGTACGTCACGGCTCTGGTCCAGCAGGACTCCGTCCAACCGTTGGCTCATAGGTAACATTGCCTCCAGGATTTGGCCCGCTTGTGCTATCTCCGTTGATGTCAGACCCGCCTGGACTTCCTTCGATACCCCTAGCAGGCTGAGCAGCGGGGAGCGTGCTGTGTTGATGGCAAGCCAGTAAATGAAGTCGGATCCGATCATGCGGTTGATGCTTGCTTCTCTCCTGTCCTCAGTTGTAGAGGGGTCGGTATAGCTAATCGCCGAAGCCATCACCAATGCTGCTGTCCGTTCAGGGTGGCGCAGGGCAAACTGCAACCCGGATGGGCCACCGGCGGAAATGGCCACCACTGTTACACCGTCAATGTGCAGTGCATCCAACAGACACGCGAATGCGTCCGCCTGCGCTTCAAGTGAGCTGTCCTCCGGTATCGGGGAATTCAGGTAGCCAAAGCGTGAAGGAGCGATCAACTTGAAGTCCTCGCCCAAAATCAGGCTACCAAGGAGCAATCCCTGATCATAACCGCCCCCTGCCCCGTGGATCACCAACACAGGCGGGCCATTTCCGGCATCCCCATATTCGATCAGGCCGCATTCCGTCTCGATGACGTGCCCGCCTGTTGCCACTCGCTCACTGGCTGCACGCAGGTCT
>WVZH01000150.1 GCA_011772595.1 Anaerolineales bacterium | reverse complement strand
GAGCCCATCTTCTCATATCTTAGAGCTCTGATCAAGGAACGCGCTGGGTTACACTCCCCAACATGCTTCAAGGAACAAACAACTTCACACGTTCCACAGCCAGTGCACTTGTCAGGATCGACTAAAATCAGTTTATCCATCTATGTTCCCCTTTTGGAGTGAATCGATAAAACGAATAAACCTTATTAACCTTGCGCATGCGCGTGAGCATCAGATCTTGACGCCGAGCTTGAGCACGGCGAGACCGACGACGTATACAACCAGCGCGACAACAAAGATGCTGTTCAACCCGAAAGCGAAGGCGATGTAAGCAGCTATGAGCGGGGCCACTGCACCCATGATGCTACCCGGAATAAAGAAGAAGGCGTAGGCGAGGCCCCGCCTCTGGCTCGGAGAAAGCCTGGCCATGATGGCGGAGTTCGCGGCCATTCCGAGGAAAGTACAGAAACCGTAGCAGAGGTATAGGACGACGAAGATGACGATGTTGGGCACGGCTACGGCGAGACCTAAAAAGACGTAGGAGAGGGTAAGGACGATGAGCAGCCACCTCTTCTCGCCGAATCTCGACGCTAGGAAACCTCCGACAGGGGCTCCCACCAGTCCCATGAGAGAGCTGCTTCCATAAATGAGGCTCGAGAGGACGTCGCTGAGTCCTTTCTCATCGACGAGGTAGACGGGGAGAAAGGCCCCGATCATCTGTCCCGCAGTCATCCTTACGGCGAGGAAGACGAGAAACATGAAAAGGCTCACGGTGTACAGGGAGTTGTTTTTGGGCGAGGACTCCGGCTTGGAGGCGTCGTCTCTCATGTCCTCGGTGGGCTCATATCTGATCCTTAACACAGCAACGATGCCGAGTAGGATGGGGACGAACCAAAAGAGATAGACTTGCCGCCAGCCAAAAGCGAAAATTCCCATCAGGATGCTCACGGAGATGGGACCGATGGCTATACCGAAGGTGCCACCGGAGCCGTGGATGCCGAGAACTTTTGGCCGGTCTCGAGTCCTGAAGAGCCTACTTGTGAAGCTATAAGCAGCTGGGTGGTAGATCGTTGTGTTGATGTAGACAAGGCTGACGGCGAGGGTCAGCATCGTGGGGCCGACGGTTTGGCTGGCTATTAAGCTGCCGAGGGCAGCGACGGAGGAGCTTACGAAGATCATTTTCTTCGATCCGAATCGGTCCGAGAGCAGGCCCGTTGGAATGTAGAATAGGGCTTGGCAGAGGGGAGGGATGGCGGCGATGATGCCCAGCTGCAGAAGCGACAGGTTGAACTCTGTCCGGATGACCGGGAAGAGGGCGAGGTGGATGTGCTGGAACACATGGGTCAACGTGTGGGTCGCTGTCATCACCAACAGCCCGTAACTAAGGATCGACGTCCCCTTCCGAGCAGTTCCTGTCTCCATACGCCCACACACGTAGAATCATGGAGAAGGATGGTGAACCCTATAAGGCTATTCGTGATGTGCGCGCAAGCATACATTGCGTACTTCGTCTAGTTATCTGAGAATGCCCATCTTTGCGAGGACTATCCGCAACTCCTGTCTTTCATCCTCTTCCAGGGGCAGCAGCGGCTTCCTAGGCGGAAAACCAGGCAACCCCAACATTCTACACGCCTCTTTTGTAAGGGTGATGGAGACGGTTCCCTGATGCTTAGTAGACAGTTTGCGTCTAAGTTCGAAGAAAGGCGCCATTTTGGCATCAATCTCGTTGACCTTCTCCCAATCTCGATCCTTGGCAGC
>WVZH01000055.1:1380-1580 GCA_011772595.1 Anaerolineales bacterium | reverse complement strand
CTTGGGATGTTCGCGTCAAGCATGTCACTTTGCCCGAGATCGGTGCGATGACTTTAGATGAAGTTTATGAGCTTTTCAAAGACGAAGAACAGATTACGAAGCCTCTGAACGCTGTTCGACAAGTAGGCCTAGGCTACCTGGTGTGGGACCAACCTGCCTATGCTTTGTCGGCTGGAGAAGTGCAACGGCTAAAGATCGCC
>WVZH01000055.1:998-1190 GCA_011772595.1 Anaerolineales bacterium | reverse complement strand
CACCTGAAGAAGTGGCGAATACGAATACACCAACTGCTCCGTATCTCCGAGAAGTGCTAGAGATGAGATCATGACTTGGGTAGCACTGCTGTTGGCTGATCCTTCAGCTAGTTTGCGACTTCTGGCGCTACGCGATTTGCTGCACCGTCCTGACGATGATGTCGAAGTTCAAGAGCTTAAGAAACTTCAAGA
>WVZH01000055.1:237-934 GCA_011772595.1 Anaerolineales bacterium | reverse complement strand
TATCCGAAATCAAATATCATATGATTCCTCTTCAAACTGCTCTACCTTTGCTCGGATTGGCTCGGGCGGGTTATGCCACCGATTCTCGTGCCGAACAGGCCTACGACTGGCTCGTTGAAGAACAGCTGCCGCAAGGGGGATGGCCCTCCGGAAAACACCGTGAGAAGTACATTTTCGCTGCTGGATATCGCCGCTTGGCGCATTCGGAATTTGGGTGCCGAACCAATACGACGGCAGCGGTAAATGCGCTAGCTTTGCACCCAAAACGACGGACAAGTCATGCGGCGCAGCGTGGACTGGATTTGTTGTTGGCTCATGAACACCGGCAGATGCACACTCTAGGATTTGAAGTTGCCCGAATTGTTGGTGCTGAGCGTCATCGGGGAGGCTTCACGTATTTCAAACGGTACGATGTTGCCCAGATGTTAGATCTTTCTTGGCGGATTGGTGCGGGTCTACAGGACGAACGTGTGGCAGATAACGTCAAATTTGTGAAGGAACTGCAAGGTCCACATGGACTATGGGAGTACCAACGCTATCCCGAGGTTTCGCGTTGGGTCACCTTTGATCTACTCCGTTCCTTATCACATCTAGATGAAGAAACAGATTGGCTAAGCATGGAACCTCGGACACCCTTCCAGCCCTATCCAAAGAAACCTCGGCGGTTTTGACATCTGCGTGCGCGGACTAGATCATT
>WVZH01000055.1:0-124 GCA_011772595.1 Anaerolineales bacterium | reverse complement strand
TCGGGGTGGCTCAAAACATATGAGATTACCGATTCTCCCCTCTCGCTCGTGGAAAGCGTGTAAAATGAGGTTAATTTGGTTTTCTGAAACTATCTTCGCAAATTTAGCTGCAGGTTTTGAGCGT
>WVZH01000141.1:1241-1508 GCA_011772595.1 Anaerolineales bacterium | reverse complement strand
TGGGGATGACGTCAAGTCCTCATGGCCTTTATGCCCAGGGCTACACACGTGCTACAATGGCCTGTACAAAGGGAAGCGACCCCGCGAGGTGGAGCAAATCCCAAAAAGCAGGTCTCAGTTCGGATTGGAGTCTGCAACTCGACTTCATGAAGGTGGAATCGCTAGTAATCGTGGATCAGCATGCCACGGTGAATACGTTCCCGGGCCTTGTACACACCGCCCGTCACACCACGAAAGCTGACTGTACCAGAAGTCGCTGGGCTAACC
>WVZH01000141.1:585-1212 GCA_011772595.1 Anaerolineales bacterium | reverse complement strand
GAACGCAAACTCCAAGGTCGGCACTCGCCCCTAACAATGCGCTTCAGAGTTATTATCCAGCCTGCCTGCGCGGTACCCGTGGGGCGTGTCTGACAGCGGAGGATTCAAGGCTCAGGGCCTATAGCTCAGTTGGTTAGAGCGCACGCCTGATAAGCGTGAGGTCCCTGGTTCAAATCCAGGTAGGCCCACCAAGCTTTCAGGCCGTGCCGAGGGTGGGATGAGCGTTAGATGGGTCGGGGGTGTAGCTCAGTTGGGAGAGCGCCTGCCTTGCAAGCAGGAGGTCAGCGGTTCGAATCCGCTCATCTCCACCAGGTAGCGTGAGTTGTGGCGCGGGCGGTTGGGTTGAAGAAGAAGTTGTGCGCGGAGTGCAGCAGGCACTGCAGCGCGCAAACATGCTCTTTGACAACAGAATAAGGAAGCAGGGGTAGCGGTGTGTTTCTCCCCAGTCGTGTGGTCAAGCGACCAAGGGCGCATGGTGGATGCCTTGGTGCCAGCAGGCGATGAAGGGCGTGGCCAGCTGCGATAAGCTTCGGGAAGCCGCTAGCAGGCCTAGATCCGGAGATGCCCGAATGAGGAAACTCGTTGCGAGTAATGTCGCAACACCCATGCCTGAACACATAGGGTGTG
>WVZH01000141.1:365-540 GCA_011772595.1 Anaerolineales bacterium | reverse complement strand
AAAAGGGAACAGCCCAAACCGGGCATATGTCAAGCTCGTGCGCGTTGTATGCTCGGGGTAGAGGGGCCTCGCTGGAGGAAAGCACGATTTCCTCGGAGAGTTACAAACTCGTGCTCTAGTCGAAGAGTACTGGAAAGGCTCGCCATAGAGGGTGATAGGCCCGTAGGCGAAAGTG
>WVZH01000141.1:0-243 GCA_011772595.1 Anaerolineales bacterium | reverse complement strand
CCATGTGTCTACAAGCAGTGGGAGCACGGTGAGGAGGCTGCCTTCGGGCGAGAGTCTCTTCTGTGCGACCGCGTGCCTTTTGCATAATGAGCCGATGAGTTACTTTGCGTGGCAAGGTTAAGCCGCGAGGTGGAGCCGTAGCGAAAGCGAGTCCGAATAGGGCGATTTAGTCGCATGGATTAGACCCGAAGCCGGGTGAGCTATCCATGGCCAGGGTGAAGTAGGTGTAACAGCCTATGGAGG
>WVZH01000209.1 GCA_011772595.1 Anaerolineales bacterium | reverse complement strand
GTAGGCGTGTCCGTCGGCGTCGGTGTGTCCGTCGGTGTAGGCGTATCCGTTGGCGTATCCGTCGGCGTCGGCGTGTCCGTGGGCGTCGGTGTGTCCGTGGGCGTGTCGGTCGGCGTCGGCGTGTCCGTCGGTGTCGGCGTATCTGTAGGCGTGTCGGTCGGTGTCGGTGTGTCCGTCGGTGTAGGCGTATCCGTCGGCGTATCCGTCGGCGTCGGCGTGTCCGTGGGTGTCGGGGTATCCGTCGGCGTATCGGTCGGCGTCGGCGTGTCCGTCGGTGTAGGCGTATCTGTAGGCGTGTCCGTCGGTGTCGGTGTGTCCGTCGGTGTATCGGTCGGCGTCGGCGTGTCCGTCGGTGTCGGTGTGTCCGTCGGTGTGGGCGTATCCGTTGGCGTGTCTGTAGGCGTGGGCGTATCCGTTGGCGTATACGTCGGCGTCGGCGTATCCGTCGGTGTAGGCGTATCCGTTGGCGTATCCGTCGGCGTGTCCGTCGGCGTGGACGTATCTGTCGAAGTCGCCGTGTCGACGGGTGTGTCTGTCGCGGTTGGTGTGTCCGTTGGTGTGGCTGTGTCGACGGGTGTGTCTGTCACCGTCGGCGTGTCCGTCAGTGTCGATGTCGGTCCGGGTGTATCCGTCGGCGGCACGGGCGTGTCTGTTGCGGTCGGAGGCGGCGGCGGTGAGGTGTTGGTCGGCGCAGGCGTATTCGAAGGCACCGGCGTGTTCGTGATCGTCGGTGTGTCCGTGATCGTCGGCGATAGCGTTGCCGTCGCCGTCGGCAGCGTCACAACCCCAGGGATCTGCACACCTGAGTCCTTGTAGCCCCCGTCCCAGAAGATCGCACCTGGTGACCCAACGCTCAAGCGCAGGATCAATCGTTGTCCGCCGATGAAATCGTGCTGCGCTGTGGGGATGGAGGCGGAATAGAAACGGGCCGTCGAAGCGGTCGGCGGCAAGGCGAAGGAGCCTGTCCCCAACACGGTGCTTCCCGCCCTCAGTTGTACGCTGAACACCACGTTAGACGGCGACGGATTGTAGGCGTAGAAACGCACGATCGTTGTCCCCGCTGCCAGCCTCTGCCCGGCTGCGTATTGCGGCGAGTAGAAGGTCACCGTCGTTCCGCTGCGGAAGGGTCCGCTCGGCGGGCTGGTGTACATCATGTAGCTGAAGGGGACAGTGGAGTTGTAGAACCAGAATGTGTTCGGTGGAGATCTTGGCGGCGGTACGGGAGGGGGTGGCCAGGCGGTCGACGTGGGCGCTGGAGTCAGGGACGGCGCCGCTGTTGGGCTGGCGGAGGGGGTGACTGTACTCGTGCTTGTATTAACGCTCGTTGGCGTAAATGTTTCAGATGGCCACCAGGTAGCGCTGGCTGTCGCAGATAGTGTGGCGGAGGGCCACAGTGAAGCGGTTGAGGTCGGGCTGGGAGTCGCTGTGCCGACCATTCCAACGACGGTCGGTGTGGCCGTGCCCCAGAATGGTCCGGGTTGAATAATCGGTTGAGGAGGATAGCCTCCTGGCCCTGGGTAGCGCTCGGCATCTCGCTGGATCTCTTCGATGATCCCCGGGTTAACCGGATGGATGACCATGAAGGGCCAGGGACCGTAGTCGGCCCTCAATTGTGACCGTGTGTCGGCATGGACTCTGGATCCGCCAAGGATACTGCAAGTGCCGCAACCGAATAAAAGCAAGAGAATGATCGGCACAATGAGCAGCCATTGCGCCAGTTCATTCAGTTGATCTTTGCGACTCTGTTCCTCAATCGGCTCGTCTACAAATTCCACACCCACGCCTCAATCCGTCACGGCTAGCCACCCCTCAGCTAATGATCCCTCCTCCAGCCGGCTTGAGGATCACCGACGGATGAGCCTTGGTTACACACCTTCCATGCTCATCCCGTTCTTTCGCCTTCACTAACCGTTGGCACAACCGGGAGCAGGACCGTGAACGTTGTGCCCCGACCGACTTTACTCTCAACTTCGATACGCCCACCATGTCTGGAGACGATACCGTAACTCACCGAGAGACCCAGGCCCGTGCCTTCGCTCTCATCTTTGGTCGTGAAAAAGGGGTCGAATATTCTGGAAAGATTTTCCCTGGGAATGCCCATGCCCGTATCCATCACCGCGATAGCGACGGCCTTTTCGGCTTTGCCGAGATTGACTCGCAACGTGCCTCCATTGGGCATGGCTTGGACAGCGTTGGTGATCAGATTGATGAGCACCTGTTCGATCTGTGTGGCATCGTAGGTCACTATGACGTTTTCTTTCGGCATATCGAGCATGACATCGACACCGCCCTTGCGTGTGAGGTACTCCGTCAGCCGCAGGGAACTCTCGATGGTTTCACGGATGTCACGACGTGACAATTCAGGTGTAGATTGCCGCGCGAACTTGAGCAAATCCCCGACGATGGTGCTTGCCTGAGAGGCGCTGTCACGGATCGTCTTCAACTGATTTTTTGTGGTTCGATCGAGACCCAATTCCTCATGCAGTTCTTCTGCCAACCCCTTGATCACGGCCAATGGATTCTTTACGTCGTGGACAATGCCGGCGGTCAATTGACCTACAGAAGCCAGCTTTTCCGATTGAACCAATTGAGCCTGGGCGCTTTGTAAACGAGCGTTGGCGTCTGCCAACTCCTCATTTCTCCTGACAGTTTCGGCGTAAAGCCTAGCAGCCTCAGCCGTACGTTCACGCAAGCGACCCGTCATGGTATCGAAGGCGCTCGCCAGCTCTCCGATTTCGTCGCTGCCCCTCAATCCTGTGGTCTGCTCGAGATCACCGGCGGCAACGGCTTGTGAGATGTTGCGTAGACGCAGGATCGGCTTGGCGATGCTCTGGGCAAGCAGATATCCGATGATGATGGTCGCCACCGTGCCTAAGGAAAAGATCAGACTAAATACGTTACGGCTGGTGGCGATCGTCGAGACGATGTAATTACTCGGCAGTACGACTTTGAGGATGCCCATCTCTTGTTGCCGGATGATTAACGGGGCAACGGCGGCCTGATAATCGCGGCCGTACAATTTGAGATCGATCGTTTCCGTGCCCTCGGCACCTTCGAGAATGCTCGGATCTTCCTCGAGCACCTCAGGACCCTCCTCGGGCATCACGAGGGTGGTCGCCACCAATTTCCCCGAGTTGTCTAGCAAGACCATGTCAGCAAGGGCTTGATTCTTCAGTTCACCTAAAAGTGTTTCCATCCGTGTTCCGATGAGCACAGCACCGACCAGGTCCCCAGAACTCGTGCGGATGGGCGCACTGGTGAAGAGGTACGCTCCATACGTAGTCCTTAGAATATCTGCGAACTTGTCGCCCAGCTCGTCTGCCTTGCCCTCAAGGACTTTGGTAACCATACTAAAGCCGGAGAAATCGCCCCCGTGAGATTCGAGGTAGAGTCCGGTGGATGGGTCAACGGCAAGGGTGAGAATCTCCTTACCCTCGAGGTTGATGATCGTTACGGCTTCGGTCTTGTTGTTCATCGCCAGTGGCAAGAGCATCGCTTTCAGGCTATCAACATCGAGACTCTCAACGGCTTGCGGGACACCATCTGTGAAGGCCATCAGGCGCAGATCAACCAGGTGGACTCGCTCCCTTCGCACCAAGCCGTCGGATGCCACACGGCTGGCCTCGAAAAGCTGGTTGACGAAACGCTCGCGTATAGAGGACGTCACCAGCCGGGTGACCACATAAACACCAACCATGGCAATAACCAGCGTCAACAGGACATACGGCACGATTAGCTTAGCCCGCAAGCTCGAGATGAAGCGTAGGAGCATCTGGGCGTTCAACCGCCCCGCCAAACGTTGCTCCAACTCTTCTACAGGCTGTTTGATGATCTTTTCACGCATTGCTTCCATCTTAGCCTCCCCTCTAATTGAACCCAGTTAATTCAGACGTATTGCACTTACATGAGCGCCGACTGCGCATGTAAGCGCTATTACATGAACCTTTTACAATCATGTTCGGTACCTACCCCTTGTAGACACAACGACTTCTAATTCTTGAGTACAAAAATCCGCCTTCCACCCGCCCGTTTAGCCTCGTACATCGCCTGATCGGCCGCCGCCAGGAAGCCTTCTACGGTCGGATATCTGGGAGTCCATTGCGCCACACCCGCACTGATCGAGATTAACTCACCCATAAATTTGGTGTTGGTGATCAATGCGCAAATCCGCTTGGCGACTTGTGTAGCTGCTTCCAAGTTGGCTTCTGGCAGCACGACCACGAATTCATCGCCCCCAAAACGCGTCGGTAAATCGACGGTGCGAATTTCATTGCGAATCCCATTCGCGACCAATTTCAAAACCTCATCCCCTGCTGAATGACCATGGGTGTCGTTAACGCGCTTCAAACCATCCAAGTCGATCATAATCAGGGAGAGCGGCCGATCGTACCGGTGCGCGCGTTCGACCTCGAAAGCAAGTACCTCGTCCATTTTGTGGCGGTTGAAAAGACCGGTCAGTTGATCGGTGACAGCAAGGCGTTGCACTTCTTTAAATAACCTGGCGTTTTCCATCTTTAAATGACGGTGCGCAAGCGCACGGTTGACCGCTAGCTCAAGGGCCGCAAGTGATTCGAGCGGCTTGGTTAAATAGTCGTATACGCCTATGCGAAGTGCTTCTACAGCGGTTTCGAGCGTAGCACTGCCCGTTAAAATGATCGCCTCGATATCAGGATCGATCTCATGAGCGACTTGAAAGACTTCCAGACCGGTATACTTCGGCATGTATAGATCCACCAGAATGAGATCGAAAGATTCCTTCTTCAGGGCTTCAACGGCTTTCTGACCGTCTTCCACTTCCACGACTTCCAAGCCGATTTGCTTGGTTCTGCGAACCAGAATCTTCCGGAAGTCGGGATCGTCATCGGCGATCAAAACCCGGCCTATTGTCGCCGTCTTCTCAATGCTTTCTTCTGGTCTTGTCATGACGCGCGCTAACATAAACTCCTCACAAATATGTAATAAACCTGTGCCAGAGAATCCCTTCTCCAGGTACAGTCATCCGATTTCATCATAGCTGAGAAGCCCAACAATCAACCTTGCAATCTACCTACAACAGCGACTGGGTTTCGAGTACCGCGGTCATAGGGGCTTTGGGGTGACCTGAGCGGCTGGGTTTTGGGCAGATTTTCATGTTCGATTTCACCCTCACCCTACCCCGCTCCCTCAAGGGAGAGGGAATTGTTGAGACCCTCCAATCATTTTTCGAATCTGTAAGGGCGACCTGGTGGGTCGCCCCAATGGAAAATCTTCAAGGGAGATTTCACCCTCACCCTACCCCTCTCCCTCAAGGGAGAAGGGACTGTTGAGAGCCGGTGGGTCGCCCTATATCGACAGGAAAGAGATGATTACACACTGGGGCGCATTGCATTGCGCTCTTTCAGGTAGAAATCTCGAGTTGTGCAGCCGTGTTGGAAAGATCTATACCGACAGCCCGTTGGAAAGAGGAGTCGGATTCACGAGGATTAGCGTTCGAGGCGATATCCGAACCCCCTAACAGTTACGAGTTGTGTTGGGTTGCTGGGGTCGTTCTCGATTTTCTCGCGCAGCAAGGAAATGTAACGACGAAGGGCGCTCCCCCCACCCTGCCGACTTGGACCCCAAACATCACTTATCAACGTGTTCTTGGAAACCGCCTCCCCCACACGCTTCCCCAGCGCTGCTAGGAGCCGAAATTCTGTCGGCGTCAGATCCAACTTAACTTCTTTCAACATGGCCTCGCGCTTACGCATATCCACGATCAACGGACCCGCCTTGAAGAGGGCAGGTTCGTCAGGACGCGAGGAGACCGTGCGCGCGAGAACGGCATGCACTCGCGCTTCCAATTCGGGCAGACTGAATGGCTTGGTGATGTAATCATCGATCCCCAGACGAAAGCCGCGCAGCTTATCCGCTTCGGAAGTCTTCGCCGTCAGCAGGATAATGGGTGTGTCGGCCAGCTCACGAATCCGAGCACAGACTTCCCATCCGTCCATACCTGGCATCATCACGTCCAATACCACCAAATCGGGTTGTTGCTCGTAAAAGGCGCGCATGGCCTTCGAGCCGCGATCGGCGGTTACGACCTTGTATCGCTCGCGCACTAGATATTCTTCAAGAAAACGAAGCAACGTCCTATCGTCATCCACCACCAAGATTTTGGCAGACACGAATTCCCTCCAAGTCATAATCGCGATTCATAAGTTGACACATTCTTCACTACTCGGCAGATTGCTGCAAGCGGGTTGTCCGGAAGGGATCCTTCCCACACGGTAGTCCTGTAAACCGCGCCGGGATACTCCACCAAGGATGTGCAACGGGAAAAGGAACTGCAATTCGCACATAAGCTCATCGGAACTATTCTATATGTGACTCGCCAGCACGCGGCAACCAGAAAATAAAACGCGCGCCACCCCTACGACTCCCCTCCACTTTTATCCCTCCTCCCATGGCTTCCAGAAGCCGTCGCACCATAGGAAGGCCCAAACCATAGCCGTACACCTCCCTCGAATCGCTGGCGTCTAATCGATGGAACATCTCGAAAATACGTTCACGTTCTTCTGCTGGGATGCCAGGACCGTCATCGTCGACGGCAACATACACCTCTGATCCTTGCTCCCATGCTTCCAACATGACTTCCCCTTCTGAAGCGTACTTCAATGCATTATCTAAAATGTGGAAATAGACACTCGCCAGGGCTTGTTCATCGGCAATCACATTGGGAAGGACCTCGTTAGAGCTGAGCTTCAACCGTTCTAATTGAGCCTTTTCCAAAAACCGAGAGCAGACGCTCTGAGCGATCGTATCAAGCGGCAGCGGGACAAGCTCGAGTTGGAAGCGACCGGCCTCCAAAGCCGAAAGGTTGAGGATGGTCTCGACAAAGCGCGACAGCCTACGCGTATCCGCATGNNTTCGTAAGCGGAGCCCTCAATTCATGAGACACAAGTGCGACGAATTCCGTCTTCAACCGATCGAGCTCTTTCAGTTCCTCGTTGAGTCTCGCCAGATCTGCCACCATGGTTTCCAACTCACTGGTGCGTGCCTCCACTTTGGCCTCGAGTTCAATATTGAGTGTCTCCAATTCTTGACGTGCTGCTGCAACATCTTCTAGCGCGTCACGCAACGCATTTTCACGTTCGCGAACGTTTGTCAGATCGTACGCTGTCGCAGCGAGTAGCGTTCGCCCTAGCCCGGCATCGCGAACCGGTCTTAAAGAAAGGGTGGCTGGAAAGGCGCTTCCATCCTTTCGGCGGAACTCAACCTCTCCGGTCCAGCCATCTTCCAGTGCAGTTGAGAGGATCTGCTTTGTTTCCATTCGATCGAAAAGAAATTCACGTAAATATAATGTCTCTTCCGGGCGAATAGTCTGACCGAGGGAGATAGAGAGCGAAGGGTTGGCCAAGCGAAGTAGACCATCGGCTTCACAGATGAAGGCCAGATCCGCTGAGGCGTTTACCAGTGCCGCATACTGTCGCATCTCAAATTGACCCGCGATCACTCCCTGCCGAGTAATCAAGAGTAGACCCAACACGATCGAGGCGACAATTGCATGCCAATCCGCATTGCCAGAAAATAGCGAGGAGAAACCTGCGAATCCGACCACAATGGAGGTGAAGATGAGTGGCAGCCAAGTCTCTAACCTCGATTTAAAAGTAGAAGGCCTTTGCGTGTGAAACAGCTCACGCTGGAAATACGGAACCGCCAACCTACGCAGCGAGCTTACCGCTAAAAGCATGCCACCGAGCACCCATCCAATCTCAACCAATCCTCCCGACCCTTGCTCGAATTGCATGAGACGGAACCCATAGGAAAGATCACCGACTGTGAAGAAAAGGATTGCCGCAGCGAACACCCAGAATATAGCGGCTTCCTGTGCGTCATGACTGAGCAGCCCAAGTCGTAGGAGAAGAACCAGGATCACTAGGTTGAAAACCGGACCGATGCCCAACCAAAAGATTCGAACAGCCCCTGCCAACCCAACCTCCAGAACTGGTCGAAGGAGCACGAGCCAGGTGAGAGCCAGCACTGCCACACCTAGAATTAACTTGTCGAGGAATTCCCGCAACCGACCGAACCTTTCTGGAAGTGACGCAGGATATGTGAGGATCGCTGCCAACACCGCCAGGTATCCGGAGAATTTGAGAAAATCCCGCGCAGATGGTAAGCTCGCCGATCGCTGCAGAATAACCCAGGATCCCACATCCAACGTTTGCGACAGAACCCAAAGCGTGAGCGCTACTCCGAGAAGGCGCCACGCGCGTTGCAGTTCCGGGGGGATTAATTGCCAAGAAGATTGCAAGGTCACCCATGCCGCCAAGGTGAATGTGGATAATACGACGAGTGAGGCGATGCTATTTTGTGCTACGTAGGATAGTGCTTGCCGGTTCCACATCAAATAGGTGAACCCGGAAACCATCATGAGCCACGGCCAGACTTTTCGCACAGGCCTTTTCAAGTCTAAAAACCCTCCATCTTTGGATTGTATGTCAGCGTCGTTGACGGAGCAAGGCGATGGTTAGAAAACAGGTAGGGGCGAAGCATTGATAAATCATTGTGTAGGGGCGCATCGCGATGCGCCCCTACATCTCCTGGATGAAAATAGGATTTAAAAGCCCTTGGTTCTCTTCATCGCACGTTTTCGCTACGAATCATGGGAATTGATCCCTATCGGCCAAGCACAGGGGCCGACCTGAATTTCTCCTTTTCAGTCCACTCACACATTTGAACCTAATGGTGTCTGGAAGCTACCCTTTCGCCTCCTTCGACATTGCTCAGGGCGAAGCGCAAGGCAGAGTCTGCGAACTTCATGGGATTTACTATAAGAAACTGACGGGGGAGGGAGCACTGCCCACAAATCTGATCCGAACTCCTGACTGAAGGTTAGCTTAAACCAAACTGTGGCCCCAGCGAGTGGGGCCACAGGGTAGTATCACAGCGAACGCTAGTCGAGAGGCGGGAGGGTCTTCGTCGCAGTAGGAGTCTGAGCGCCTACGGTGCTTGTAGCTGTTGCCGGCGGGGACGTGGACGTCTTCGTAGGCGTGCGGGTAACCGTCGGCATGGGTAAGTTGACCGAATCGGAAACACTGCACCTTCCGCCTTCGAAATAGAGCTTTACCCCAAACGCTCCGCCGATGTTTCCGTCGTTGCCATCGAAATCGACATCGAACACACCGGTCGCACCAGGATCCAACAAAATGGTCGGGCTGGCGGATCGACCGGTTGTATCCGGGGAGGAGTCATTGCCACCGTAGAAGCGGTTGCTCTTGAATTCGAACCAGTCGACGTACATGCCGGAGTAGGTCTTGGTCCAGAAAAGGTCCGCCATGTTCATGGAGACCGCCATCGGATTGTCATTGCGAACGCTCATCCTGATATTGTCGCTTCCCGCTTTCCAGATGTCCACCACTCTGATGTCATTGCAATTGGGCGGCGGTGTGGCGGTCGGAGTCCGGGTTCGGGTGGGCGTCCTGGTCGGTGTGCTCGTCCTGGTCGGTGTGCCCGTCCTGGTCGGTGTGCGTGTGACCGTCGGGGTGCGGGTGATCGTCGGGAGGGGGATATCTACGGCAGCGCGATATAGATTACACGAAGGATCATCGAACTCGACTGTCCAACCGAATTGTGCGGACGAGAAATTGGGAGGTGGACCATCGAAATAGCCATTAAATACACCATCGAAATCGACCCGAATCTCGTTGGCATTTAAACCTTCGTAAACTGGTTGTGGCATCCTAACGTTAGAGGGAGTCGTTGAGCTGTAATCGTTGCCGTCGTTCACATATATTTGTTCCCACCACATCCAGTCCACACGTATGTTCCAATTGTTAAAGTCCGAGAGCGCCTCCAACGGATCCCAATCCACGATTATTCTTGTAACTTCAAGACCAGGATAAGTCGTGTTGCTGATTCTTTGGGTAATCGTACCATAATTGAGGAACTGAAAATTACCAAAGCTAACGCCTGAGCAAGACGGAGTCTTCGTTGCCGTTGGCGTGATCGTGGGTGTCGGCGTGGGAGCGTTGATTTGAAAATCAACGTACTCCCAATCGCTCCACACGCCCTCATCGTCCTGGGCGCGAGCCATCATGCGGTGAAGACCGTTTGTGACTGGAATCCCACCCGGCCATTTATTAGCAACCGCAGGATGTTCTCCGCATGGGCAGTTGCCACCGAAACCACAATAACAGACGTTGTATTCCGTTTGCGAATGCACTTGCTCCCAAACACCGTTCCAATAATAGAACACGATTTGGACCTGTACGATTCCTTCACCATCGCCTCCGGGTGCCGTACAGTTTAAGGTATCCTCGTTATCGGGATCGTACGCCGTGACCCACGACGGGATCTTATCGTTAATGACTTCCCCTGACACAGGCTGTTGAATAGTGACAACAGGTGGCACCTTACAAGGCGTAAGCGTCACAGTGGCCGTTTCCGTTGGTGTCGATGTGATCGTCGGTGTGTAGGTCTCGGTCGGGGTGAAGGAGGGTTCGACAACCGTGGCCGGCAACCCGACAACCCTGGCAACCCGGAACTGTTCGACGATGCCCTGTCGCCTCGCACGTAGGTGAATGTGCGGCCACCACGAACTCAGGATCGGAGCGATCAGAGGGTGCTCGAATTCGACTGTCACGGATACGCGATCGCCCGGACCTCCGCCGTCTTCCATCGGCACACTATCTGCGATACGGATACACATTGCAGGGTCGTTACCCGGATCCGGTTCGTTGTACTGGAAGATGGGCTGATCAAAGGCATCCCGCCGACTGGAACAGACCGTCACTTTATAGAACCCGGGTTCTCCGACGGCTTTGGTCTCGTCGCGCAAGATGGCGACCGAACCGGCGCGCGCTGTATCCTTGATCGATGGGATGCGGGCGGCGTCCTCCTCGGATTGATCATCGCAGATGTCCCCGGGGAACCCTATACAATACGTGGGATTGAACTCGCCGGTTATTGCGTAGCGGACCCCGAAACGGGCGCCATTCTCGACCGCCAGCCAGGCGTGCAGGAGACGCGCCAACTCGACGATCACGAAGATAAGCATCAGCAGGACGGGAAGGATGAGGGCAAATTCAACCAGGCTCTGTGCTCGAGAGTTGCTGCGGTTCGATCGCAATTTCTTGATCCATCGATACACCATCTTAAACTTCCTTACGCTTCCCCTAACTAATGAGTGATACGAGTAAAGATTCGTGAGGCGATAGCCTCAAAAACTTGCAGAAGTCCGGATCCTGTAGGTGAGTAATAATAATTACCACACGATTGACCTGTAGTTACTCCTTCGCAAGGATCAATGGCGGGGGGCGTATCGGGGTCGTTGTCATCTCCGACACCAGCAATGAAACGCAGGATCTTTTCTCCCTGATCAGGCTCACACGATGCATAGGGTGGAATGGCGCAGGTGGTGGAATTGGTCACGTCGTCACCCAGTCCGATGGTAAAGATCACGGCGCCCTGACCCGGGTTGGGGCATCCTGCGGGCTGTGGCGAAAGCGCATCAGGGCAACCTACAAACAGCGCCTCGTCTTCTGCAGCATCTTCTGGGTCGTAACCGGATGCACCCAAACCTTTCTCGAATTGGGTGTCTCGACAGAGCGGCGCGACCCACGTCGGAGCTCCGGGGCTGCCCGGGCAAATCCACTTTGGAGGGACGTCGGCGGTCTGTGCTGCGTTTGCCGAGCCATCGCTCAACACAATGACGATCCACACCGCTTCCTCGCGCGTCGACAAACCAAACTCATTCCCGGCCAATCGTAAACCCCCGGCGATGTTCGTCGATGTACAGCCTCTGGCATCGTCGCCACCAACCAAGAGGTCGCACTCCGAAGGGTCTGGATAGAGCGCCACCTCCAGCGCGTTGACGGCATTGACAACATCGGCTTTGTTGGACGTTAGATTCACTTGGACTTGGGCGGTACGATCGAAGGTAACCACGGCCATGCGGTCGTAGGGGAAATACATGCGATTGACAAGCGCCAGCGCCGCATCACGAACCTCCTCGAATGGGTGACACTCGCGCGGCGGCCCGTTGCACGTCGCCGGGTCACTGAATAAGTCATCCGGCACCCCATTGGGTCCCCAATCTTCCTGCGCCTCGGTGCCGGTATCACACGGTTCGGTAGGCAGACAGCCATCACCATCGTAGTCCTCACACTCATCGTCCCACCCGTCGCCGTCGTCATCATCACCGTCATCACAGGCGGCGTCGAAGGTCATCGAAGGGGACGTATCGATGGCAAGCACGATGTCCACGGAGGCCGTTTCGGAGATTGTGTCCGCGTGGATCGTAATGCCGTGCCATCCAATAATGGTGAGGAAGACAAAGTTGACCGGCATTTGCGCTCTTACGCGCACGAACTTACGCGGCGGATCTCCCGGATCTGGACAAAGCGTTGGATCATGATAAACAGATCCAGGATCGATGAGGTCACAGATGAAAACGTCTGCATCCGCAGGATTCAGGCTGTTCAGGTTGATGAATTCGTTTGCCGCGGCCTCGATATCCGCAGTGTTTCGCCCCTCGCGAAACTGGTTTGCAGCAGCCAGCGAGGAGGAGTCCACGGCACGCCGCAGATGACCAACCTGAATGAATAATATGCCTGCATCAACAGTCAGCCCGATGAAGGCCGCCAGGCCGACAAAGGCCAGCGCGAGCAAAACCATCGCTTGTCCACGTTGAAGTCGCTCTTTCTTCATACTGCCTCTCATGGTGGTGTTGGCGTCGGTTCCACAGCCGTGTTGGGCATAAAACTGTAGGCGTGTAACAAGACGGGATCTGGAACAAAGGCTCTTATCCAAGGTAATCCTAGAACGTGATTGTAATTAACAAAGATTTCCACCAGCACCAACCCCGCATTCGGTGCCGCGGCGTCCAACCTGGCGTTAACCTCCGCCGTGGTAAACTCGGAGAAATAATGGCCACAAAGGCTAACACCGGAATCTCCATAAATCGTCGGATATCGAGTGTCAATGACCCCATCGAGGATGGAGAATGTGGAGATGACAATATCGCCATCAATATTGTCGCAATCATCAAAAGGCGGTAACCAATCGATGCGGTCATCGGATGAGGTTTTGAGGCTTTCCTTCGTCAGTGTTTGGGCATTGGAATAGAAGAGAGGATTCAGATCCGTTGGTGTTCCGTCGATGAGGCGCACGGGATCGTCGTTGGCAGAAAAGCGGGCGGCCTCTCGCGCAGCGTCAATGAGATCCAAGTAGATATTTAATAAAAAACCGAATTCCACCAGGCCGGAAAGCATCATGATCAGAATGGGCAGCAACACCGCGAACTCGACGAGGCTTTGCCCAATCGATTTCTTGCGACCCGGCTTCTTTCTTATAACATTGCGCTTGATTTTCATCACGCCTCTCGCACGGTTTTATTGTTTTGGATTCATTCTTGTCATCTGGCTTACATTATAAGGTGCGACCCCGCGGCTCTTCCTAGTACCCATGGACCAGCGTATCAGGTTGTTTCCAGACGGAAACAGTTTTGTAACAAAACGGGAACATTTCGACCCAGTTTTAGGACTCCCAGAAGTGGTTATTGGGCTTTTATCCGCTCGAAGAGGTGCTTCGCCGCAAAGACGAGGGTGAGAAGAAGGAGAAGGACGAGAGGACCCCAAGGAAAGAGCTGATATACCAATGCAGGTCCGCCGTGATAAATGATCCACGCGCCAATGACGAGAAACGGGCCATAGGGGATAGGGAGATATGCTTGATAGCGGCCTCGCAAGTAGCGATCGATGATATAAACCATGCTGAACTCCCCCGCGATAAGAACCCCAATAAAGAGTGCGACGATCACACCCGGCCACCCAACGGTAAGGCCAATTACACCAGCCAAAGTCACATCGCCAAAACCGAATGCCACTTCGTCGAGGTCATCGCCACGTCGAACGGCAACGAATTTTGCAAACAACGCTCCGAGGAGAAAGAGTATGAGAACGACACCCAAACCGACCGCGCCGCCAAGAATTGTTTTGGCAATGTCTTTATTAGGATCGAGGAATCCAAATAGCCCACCAATGATTGCGGCGGGACCACTGACGATGTGCAGGATCAAGCGATGTTCGATGTCAATGACCACAATCAGCAGAAAGATGCCAGCGATAATAAGCCCTGTCCAAATGGTTCCCATATAGGGTTCACGATGGTAAAGAGAAAGAGCAATCAGGATGGAAGCCAGTTCCACGATCGGGGCGCGCAAGTTTCTAGGTGAATCACAATAGGAACATCGCCAGACCCGAGCCAGAATGGCGGAAACCGAGAGCCAAGCCACAGGAGAGTAAGGTGCTCCACAGGAATGACAATGTGGCAACTGCGGTCGACGTGTGAATGGGAGACTATCGGCAAGCAGATTGATGAGACCACCCATCGTCCACGCCAGGAACAACAGAGGGATTAACATGGCCCCCATTATACAAGTCTGTGTTGTATGTTGCAGGGCTGTCAAAACGCATAGNNAGGAGATTGCATCGCCTTCAGCTCGCAATGACACCACTTGGGTAATCTAACGAAACCAGCTATGGGTTTGATTTGATTAACGAGACCTCCTTCTCCACTGTGATTGTGTCCTGACAATCATGGATTACACCCATCCTCTTTCGCCAGCATAGACAGGTCTGCGTTCGAATGCTAGAATGCCAGCGAGATGCTCGAATTACCGCAACCAGATCGAGATCGTGTGAGCACGCTGACCGCGTTGGTCTTACTCACATATACGTTAATCCGCATCGTAGTTTTGCCCACGTTGGACGCCGAATTCGCAATCCTTGGTCTGATCATCCGATTTGAATTCAACACTAACTTCGTGATGCTCACCCTGGCAGCGCTTCTCGCCACCGCTGGGGCTGATTGGCTCATTCGATCGCACCCGAATTTTGAAAATGGAAAATCGATTTCCGAGCATTGGATCATCCCCGGCTTGGCCGCACTCGGTTCCGGAGCCATCCTGACGCGCATCCCCGGAGGACCACCGCTGTGGATCGGCCTGATACTTACAGCCGTGCTGCTGATTGCAGTTTTGATGGCAGAATACGTCGTTGTCGATGCAAGAGACCCACGATTCGATACGGCCTCCGTAGGCCTCTCAGCACTGGCATACCTCCTTTTAATAGGTGCTTTCTTCGCCATCCTGACTGCGGACCTGCGCGCTGCCTTCTCAATCCCTTTGATATTCATAGCAAGTGCCGCTGTCGCTTGGCGACTCCATAACCTTAATCCGCGGGACAGGGCAGCCCCACAGTATGCACTCCTCATGAGTGCAATCACCACACAGCTCGCTTGGGGGCTCCATTACTGGCCACTCCCTCCACTACGTGGCGCACTCCTACTCGGATTGCTTGTCTACCTGGCGAGCGGTCTCACGCTCATGCATCAACAAGGTCGGCTCGAAAGATCACGCGTGTGGGAGTTCGCCGCGGTTTTCACGGTTGCGATCGTGCTCATTTTCAGCTTGACATGATCAAACGCCTGCGCCTACGTAACAGACGGCTCAGCTTCAATCTAGGATACGGTCAAGGTCCACCTCGCAATGAATAATTCATGTGAGTGGCAGTTCCAGATGTCCCCTTGCCTGGATTTTGTTCGCTCGAGAGAAGTGGGAGTACTCAAATGCCCAGAAGCCTTAAACTTGAGCGTTGCCGTTTACCTGCTTGGATTGCTCTTGCTGACGAGCTTTACGGGCACGCCAGCCGACCAGTCGTTCTTCCCCCTTCAATAGCCTTTGGATATTAGGACGAAGAGCAAAAATAAGAAGTCCCTCAGCAATGACACCGAAGACCACGTAAGCCCAAGGTCCTTGTCCGGTCAGCGCGCGTATGAGAAAAATCAAGGTCGTGGCAATACCGATACTCATCGTCGCCAGAGAGGCATACCCGACACCATAGAGCATGCCTAATCCGATGGGCACGAGAATTAATAACGCAGGCGGCCATAGTCCTAAAACAACGCCGCCCGTGGTTGCGCCTCCAGCACCACCACGCAACCGCAACTTGCCCTCCTTGCGTTCGAGAAGAAAGATGGAATGATTATGCCCCACGATAGCCAAGAGACCGGCAGCGACCTCGGTCCCCGGCTGTCCAGGGGTCAACCAGCGAGCGAGGAACACGGCAAGTGTGCCCTTCCCCAGGTCGATTAGGGCCGTAAAGAATCCTGCCCAGAATCCTGCCATGCGCATGACGTTGGTGCCACCTGTCCTACCACTGAACCAATAGCGGATATCCCTACCGCGAAGAAGTTTGACCACCAACAGCCCGACTGGAAATGAACCGAGAATGTATGCTCCCACCAACACTGCTGCTAGCTCGCCAATCCGCATAACCACCTGCCTCCTTTTCCGATTGGCTTACACTTCAGAAAACACCCTGTCATGATCGGAGTTCCTCATTTCAAAATATGAATTGGGATCTCCCTTGGCCCATCGGTTGCCAGTGTAAAGGCACGACACCCCCAATCAGCGCCGTCCGGAGCCCATACGAGATAAAAAGCTTCAGGGTAGGCTGCTTCAGCGACATCCGTCTCGGATGGTCCCTGTGGTCCTCGCGGATGGGAATGAAAGATGGCGATCAATTCGTAGCCTTCGGCTTCCATTCGAAACATCGCCTCGATCTGCTCTTTCGGGTCCATGCGAAAGCGAAAAGGACTATGATCAATGTTGGTCACAGGAATAACCACTCGAACCTTCCCCCCACTTCCAAAAAGAAAGCCACAGGCTTCATTGGGCAGACACGCGTCGACGTGCTCCCGCATCGATCGCCAATCATCGAGTTCGAGAGAAAGGATTTTGGGGGACACTTGCATCATCAACACCCGTGTCCAATGGAACCAGTCATCACATAGCCTTGACGAGGATACAGTTCTATCATACCGCCTTTTATCGAGGTGTACCGGCTTGCCACAATTTGCTGGCGCCCGAGGATCTCTCTCTGGGCTTGACAGTTCCATGAACTAGCCATAGAATCTTGTCCAAGTTAGGTTCGTCAAATATTATAGTTAGTTTAATCTATCTCTCTCTGGAACCGAAGTCTTTGTTCGTATCGCACTGTGCTCGGTCAGATTAAGGAATTGGCAGGATGATCCATCCCCTTATCGCACTTCTCATCGCAATGGCCTCGTTCGCAATTTGCCTCGCGCTCTTCTGGCCCGAACGTGGACTTGTGAACCGGATTTTACACAATCGCCGTCTCACAGAGCGGGTATTGATCGAAGATGCACTCAAACACATCCACAGCAATGAGATGGAACGGCACCACATTAGTGTGAAGAGTGTTGCCGGTGCTCTACGGGTTTCAGCTTCCAAGGCCGCGGAGATTCTGGTGAAGATGGAAACGAGCCAACTGCTCACTTACCAAGAGGGACGCCCCACATTGACACCTAACGGGCGAAATGCGGCACTCCACATCTTGCGTGCTCATCGCGTCTGGGAGCGATACCTGGCTGAGACAACGGGGCTGTCCGAGGCCGAATGGCACGATCGCGCTGAAACTCATGAGCATCGACTCTCACCAGAAGAACTAAATGCGCTTTCGGCGCAATTAAGCCACCCGACGCACGATCCTCATGGTGATCCGATTCCTACAGCAGACGGCGAGTATGTTTCCCATGGCGGTATACCCCTCACATCAGTCGACGAAAATACCTTAATCCGCATCGTACACATTGAAGATGAACCGGCCGAACTGTTCGCGCAAATCGTCGCCGTAGGATTACACCCCGGCATGCAAATCTGGGTGATCGAAAAATCAACGGAGCGTATCCGCTTTTGGGCCAACGGCGACGAACACGTTTTAGCCCCGATCGTAGCAAACAACCTCTCCGTTGTGCTTGAGCCCGAGCAGCAAGCCGAAGATGTATTCCCCTGTAAGCGGCTTTCTTGCCTCGAGCCCGGTCAGAAAGCGCTAGTGCTGGGTATCTCACCGGCGAGTCGGGGGGCAGAACGACGGCGCTTGATGGATCTTGGATTACTACGTGGCACGATCGTGCAAGCCGATTTCTCCAGTCCAAATGGTGATCCGATCGCCTACCGCATCCGTGGGGCTCTCATTGCATTGCGAAAAGATCAGGCCGACCTGATCTACATCGACGACATCATTGAGGCTGATGTATGACAAACAAGCTGTCGAATACCTCCGCTGCGTGTGAAACTTGCCCCGTCCACCACACCGCCAACCTGTTGAAACTCGGCGTGGACATGGAAGACTGGGATTACGTGGTCGCACTCACCGGTAATCCGAACACGGGGAAGAGCACGGTGTTCAACGCGTTAACCGGATTGCGTCAACACACCGGGAATTGGCCTGGAAAAACCGTAAGCCGCGCGGAAGGCGGTTTCGAGTTCCAGGATCGGCGCTACAAACTCGTCGATCTCCCTGGAACATACTCCCTGCTCTCCATGACATTCGACGAGGAGATCGCCAGGAACTTCATTCTCTTTGGTCAACCCGATGTGACGGTCGTGGTCGCCGATGCGACTCGGCTGGAGCGTAACCTAAACTTGGCACTACAAGTCTTGGAGATCACAGACCGTGTTGTCATCTGCCTTAACCTCATGGACGAGGCCAAGCGCCATGGCATTCAAATCGATGAACGTCGTTTAGGACGCGATTTAGGTGTACCAGTCGTTCCAACTGTAGCACGATACAGTGAGGGTCTCACTGACTTGCTCCATGCCATCGCCGATGTGGCAACGGGTAAGAACAACCCCCAACCTTACAAAATCAAGTCCTTCTCTGCGGCGTTAGAAAGAACAATCTCCGAACTGAGTGAAAAAGTCGCATCATTGTTCCCAGGATTGCCTAATTCACGGTGGGTAGCGATGCGACTTCTGGACGGTGATGAGCGTATCATCGAAGCAATTCGCGAGGGAGAACTTGGAGATCTGTCGCACAGCATATCTTTTGACCTCAAGGAGAAACCCGAAACGATCCGGGAACACACTTGATGAAGAAGCCTGGAAAGCCTTCCATTGACGAGGTCTTATCAATCGCAAGGGCGCTGCGCTGGGAAATTGGCGGCAATCTTCATGAGAAGCTCGTGGAAGCAATCTACACCGACGCGGCACGCCTCGCCGATCGTGCGGTAACTCACCCAGATGAACGACCACGATTCGACCTGGATCGCGCTATCGATCAACTCGTCACAAGCCGCGTTTGGGGCTTCCCCATCATGTTGCTCTTGTTCACGCTCATCTTTTGGCTCACCATCTCAGGCGCCAACATTCCCTCAGGATGGATTTCCTCGCTGCTTTTAGATACCATCTATCCCGTGTTAAAGAGTGGCGCCGGCTCTCTCGGATTTCCCTGGTGGCTGAGTGGGATCCTGATAGATGGCGTGTACCTCGCGACGGCTTGGGTGATCAGCGTCATGCTCCCCCCAATGGCAATCTTCTTTCCATTGTTTACCCTACTCGAGGACTTCGGCTACCTCCCTCGTGTGGCTTTCAATCTCGACAGGCTCTTTAGAAGAACTGGTGCGCACGGCAAACAAGCTTTGAGCATGATGATGGGCTTTGGATGCAACGCAGCTGGAGTGATCGCAACTCGGATCATCGATAGCCCACGGGAGCGGTTGATCGCCATCCTGACGAACAACTTTGCTTTGTGCAACGGACGTTGGCCTACGCAAATACTACTCGCATCAATCTTTATTGGCACTCTTGTGCCTGCAAGTCTCGCTGGCTTCATATCAGCCCTCACCGTTGTCGGAGTTGCTTTACTTGGAGTCGTGTTAACATTTCTCATTAATTGGATGCTTTCGAGGACGTGGTTGAAAGGTGAGGTGTCCACGTTCAGTCTCGAACTCCCTCCCTACCGGCCACCTCGCATCTTGCAGACGATCTATACCTCCGTCATCGACCGTACGATATTTGTCCTTTGGCGTGCGGTTGTTTTCGCCATGCCTGCGGGTGCGATTATCTGGATCATTGCCAACGCCCACATTGGCGGGACTAGCCTGGCGGAACACCTGATTAACATCCTCGATCCTCTAGGATTCTTATTAGGTCTCAACGGGGTTGTTTTGCTCGCGTACGTCGTCGCTATTCCAGCTAACGAGATCGTCATTCCGACTGTTCTTATGCTCACCGTCCTGGTGACTGGAATGCAGGGTGTCGGTGCAGGCGCAGGTGTGATGTTCGAGCTCGATTCGGAGATCGCCACGCTAGGCATCCTCAGCGCCGGCGGCTGGACGTTGCTGACCGCAGTAAACGTGATGCTCTTCAGTTTGATACACAACCCATGCAGCACGACGCTGTTCACCATCTACCAAGAGACGGGTAGCCGCAAGTGGACTTTGGTATCCGCATTACTTCCTTTAGGCTTAGGCTTTGCGATCACGTTTTTCATCGCTCAGATTTGGCGTATCCTGGCGACGTTAGCATGATCACAATACGGAGAATCTTGCGTGGAGAGAGAACATAAAGGTAGAGGTGACTAGCGAAAGATCCCCCCTTCCGTCAAGCGCCGAAGGTCGTCCAGGGCTGCCTTGACTTCATCCACGGTCACAGGTCGATCTTCCTGACGGTGATGCAACTCCCCTCTGTTTGCTTTTTCTAAAGCCAGCTCACGCACCGTCTGATCCTTCGAGATCGCCTCTTTTACCAGATCCGCACCTGCAGAATACCCGATGATCGGATTGAGCGCGGTGACAACGATGGCGTTACGCTCAAGCCACATCCCTGCTTTCTCTCGATTGGCCTGAATCCCTCGGACGCATCGCTCCGTGAAGGCATCTACCGCACCGATTGTCACCTGCATCATTTCGAACAGGTTATGGGCGATGACGGGCATCATAACGTTCAATTCAAGCTGTCCAGCTTGCGCGGCCAGGGCCACGGTCGCGTCGCAGCCGATGACATGAAACATAGCCATATTGAGCATCTCTGCCATCACCGGGTTAACCTTACCAGGCATGATGCTCGATCCCGGTTGTACAGCCGGTAAATGGATCTCATCGAACCCCGTTGAAGGTCCAGAAGAGAGCAGACGAAAATCGTTGGCAACACGGGTCAACGTGATCGCCAAGGTACGAAGAGCCGCCGAAAAATCGGCCATATCCGCCATGGATTGCATGCTTTCGAAAAGATCATCGGATGGATGTAACTCCAAACCGGTTAATGTTGCCAAAGTTTCAACCATGCGGCTTTGGTAGTCAGGATGGGCGTTCAAACCCGTTCCGGCCGCCGTCCCTCCAATCCCTAGCCTGCGCAACCCTTCGGCTGCCCGGCGAATTCTATCGCCATCTCGTTCGACGGCACGAGCGTATGCGCCGAATTCCTGACTCAATCGAATCGGGACTGCGTCCTGGAGGTGCGTGCGCCCCGACTTGAGGACGTCGTCGAATGCGACTGCTCGTTCTTTCAAAGCCTCTGCAAGTGCCTTGACAACCGATAGGAGCTCCTCTAATCGCCATAGACATCCCAGACGTATAGCCGTCGGAATGGTGTCGTTTGTCGACTGTGCCATGTTGACGTGATCGTTTGGGTGAACGATATATTCCCCCAGCACTCCACCCAAGATCTGTGTCGCCCGATTTGCGATCACCTCGTTGGTATTCATGTTCTGGCTTGTACCAGCACCAGCTTGGAAAGGATCAACCACGAATTGATCGTCCCAGCGCCCCTCGACGACCTCTCTCGCTGCCTCTGCAATCGCATTGGCTTTTGCATCCTCGAGCAGCCCAAGCTCGAGATGGACCATTGCCGCGGCTCGCTTGATCATCCCCATGGACCAGATAAATGCACGCCAAGGCCGCATCCCCGAGACAGAAAAATTCTCTACTGCACGCTGGGTCTGAGCCCCGTACAAGGCATCCACCGGTACAGGTATATCTCCCATGGTATCCCCCTCAAGGCGCGTTTTCTTGTTCATGTGGTCACCTCTTACAGTCATTAGCCCAATGCTGTCCATTCCCAATTCATTCAATTGCGATGCTAATACTCCTCTATGAGAAAAAGAAAGAGGAAGCCTCTCGGCTCCCTCCTGGAGAAAGCGCGCAGCTTACTCTTCTAGTGCGTCGTATCCCGGGCCGTCAGTGAAGTAGTCGTAGTTTGGTTGGATATTAGGAGTGAGATCAACGACTTCACCGGCTTCCAAGACACGTGTATGCTCGAGGTGGACAGGCTCCCCATGATGGTTCTCGCCGTCGTAGACGGTCTCGAAGCCTTCTGTACCAGCCGGCATGCTCTGATACTCACCACCGCTGGCTGTAAAATCTGTAGGCGTCTCTTCTTCGACGAATATCGCCTCGTAGGGGCACTCCGGAATACAAGCGCCACAATCGATACAGGTGTCTGGATCGATGTAGTACCACGGCCACTTGTCAACCGGTTTTCCAGGCACGATGCACTCTACCGGACAAACATCCACGCATCCGGAATCACGGAGGCACAAACTGGTGATGATGTGGGTCATGTTCCGATCCTCCAATATTGTATTTGGACAATGTGTATCAAACCTTGTGAAGACCTACCCTTTGAAGGTCTCGAAAAGCTCAGCAACGTGCGCCCAGTTAACGACGTTCCACCAAGCCACGATATAGTCAGGTCGACGATTCTGGTACTTCAGGTAGTATGCGTGCTCCCAGACATCGATTCCCAGAATGGGTTTCATTCCGTCCATTAATGGGGAATCCTGGTTTGCCGTAGAAAGCACTTTCAGTTCACTTGCACCATCCAGAACCAACCATCCCCATCCACTTCCAAATCGACCTGCTGCCGTACTTGAGAACAGATCTTTGAAAGCTCCAAAATCCCCAAAGGCTTTGGTTATCGCGTTCGCTAGATCTCCCGTCGGCTCACCGCCTCCATCAGGAGACATGATCTTCCAAAAAAGTGAGTGGTTGGCATGACCGCCGCCGTTGTTGCGAACCGCCGTGCGAATAGCATCCGGGACTGAGTCCATATCGGCTAGCAAGTCTTCGACAGGCTTCCCGAGCAAATCCGCATACTCCCCAAGTGCGGCATTGGCTTTGGCGACGTAGCCAGAATGATGCTTGGAATGATGGATTTCCATCGTTCGGGCATCAATGTGAGGCTCTAAGGCGTCGTAGGCGTACGACAATTCGGGTAACTGATAACTCATGGTACAGTATCCTCCCTTTGGCGAAAGTAGTTGGATTGACCGGGCCAGACAAATCCAGTACGATCTACGGATGATGGTCCGCCCGTGTCAAGGCGATTGTAGACCCCCGAATCGAATTTTGTCAAGAACAGGCTTGAACAACAGGGGTGTCCTATAAATTGTATCACCGTGGGGATCGCCGTGGGGCTTTGGTTTTGCGATTGCAGATTCTCTCCGATACAAATCCACTTTTCCCAGACTGGCGGGCATACAACACAAATCTCGGGTTGTTTCTGTGAATGTGTCCAAGTTTTCAAAAAACACTGCCGACAGTGAAAGCACTCGGTTTTCACCATCACCGAAACTTGGATTGTTGATCGGTGTTCTCGCCGCTTCTACCTCCTCGATATTCATACGTTTCGCGCAGCAAGATGCACCCTCAATAGCCATTGCCGCATATCGACTGGGACTCGCAACGCTCCTGCTTTCACCTTTCATATTAACCCGACACCGGCGAGCGTTCCGAGATCTTCCTCGGGACGCAATCCTTTTGGCGATTTTCTCGGGCTCAATCCTGGGCATGCATTTCGCTTTGTGGATTGCTTCACTTGAATTCACATCCGTCGTGAGCTCGGTTACCATCGTGCAAACCTCACCCCTTTTTGTGGCCCTGCTGTCCCCCCTCATCCTCAAGGAGTCGATCGGGCGCAATCTCGTGATTGGCATCGTCATCTCTTTCACGGGAAGCATAATCATCGCCTTGAGCGACGCCTGTGTATGGGAGGCAGGATTAAGTTGCCCACCACTCTCTACGTTCTTCCAAGGAAAGGCACTGCAAGGAGACCTTCTCGCACTGGGCGGAGCAGTTGGAGGTGCCTTGTATCTTTTAATCGGTCGGCGACTTCGATCCAGGCTCGATCTATTGCCGTACATATTCCTCGTTTACGGTGCAGCGGCGTTGTGGCTGATCTTTACTGCGTTGGTCACAAAAACGCCGCTCACTGGTTATGCACCCATGACTTTCGTATGGTTCTTTCTGCTAGCGCTCGTACCTCAACTTATTGCTCATTCAACCTACAATTGGGTTCTACGCTATCTGTCCGCCGCATTGGTCTCTATAGCACTTCTGGGAGAGACCGTTGCCTCGACCCTGTGGGCCTATTGGCTATTGGATGAATCACCCCCTATGTTGCGAATCGGCGGTGCATTGCTGATCTTAGTCGGCATAGGAATCGCTACTTGGCGGCGCTCCACGCAAAACCACATCTCCCCACAAGCAACAATTAGCGAGTAGAATCGTAGTGGGAGGTAAACATGCAGATCCGTTGTTTTCGATGCAACTGGAGTTACGCAATTAAAAAGGAGGAGATCGCATTCGCCTTGCAGGCACTCGAGGAGAGCGAGGGCACCCACTACGACGCACGATGTCCTCGATGTCGTCGAAACACACCGATATCCCTGGAACAGCTGCAGCGCGCTGCTCCCAGAGATTTTGTTGCATTGGAAGAAGAGGAGCCCGAAGAAACAAGCGAGACATGACCCACTCAACGTTTATCGACGTCGAAACGCTATTTCGCCATCTCGACGATCTCTCCTGGGCGATCGTCGATTGCCGTTTCGACCTCACAGATGACTCGATCGCAGAGAATGCTTATCTCGAAGCCCACATCCCGGGCGCAATCTACGCTCATCTCGAGCGCGATCTTTCAACCACTCCGGACGGCACAAACGGACGACATCCGTTGCCTTCTATCGAGGAGATGACAAATCTATTCGGGCATTGGGGTATTGATGAAAGTGTCCAAGTGATCGCCTACGATGCCAGAGGAGGCGGATTCGCCGCACGATTATGGTGGTCCTTACGCTACTTGGGACATGATGCTGTGGCAGTACTTGAAGGAGGCTTACCGGCATGGGAGCGAGTTGGTTATCCCCTGCGCAGTGGATTTGAGAGTCGATCCCCGAAAAAGTTCCGTCCTGAAGTTCGGGCAGAGATGCGTATCGCCGCCAAGGATCTACTCGTGAACCTTGGTTCAAAGGAGTTGCGCCTTATCGATTCTCGTGCCCCAGAGAGATATCGGGGTGAGGAGGAACCGTACGATCCGATTGCAGGGCACATACCTGGTGCTTTAAACCACTTTTGGGGTGCCAATCTAGATGAAGAGGGGAACTTACTCCCCCAAGCACGTTTACGCGCCGAATTCGAAACCCTCATCTCGGGCAACGACCCGAATTCGGTTGTCTTTTATTGCGGATCCGGTGTGACCGCCTGCCTTAATGTGCTCGTCACGACACACTTGGGATTTGAAGGTGCACGTCTTTACCCCGGATCCTGGTCAGCATGGTGTGCTGATCCTGCTCTCCCTGTCACAAACGGGTCTGAACCCTGATTGGATCCTGGCACTCATTTTCGGAGGGTAATTGAGGGCTTCTCCTCACCAGATCCCACCCGCCTACATGGGCGGCACTCGGTAGAGTTCACGCTCCTTGATAATTTTCGCTACCGCATCCGTTACCAGGTATCGATAGGGTGCACCCTCGCGAACGCGTTGGCGGATGTCTCTTCCCGAAATATCGATGAAGGGAGCTTCGAAGAAACGGAGCTTTTTTTTGATCCCGGGAATTTCGGATTCAAGTTGATCTACATCGGAGCTGGCACCTGTTCTTTGCATCACACCAAGCGCATCGCAAAGACGGACAAATCGTTCCGGTTGGTTCCACTTATTGAGGTCTTTCAATGAATCCGATCCCATCAGATAAACCAACTGCGCCTGTGGGTATTGAGTCCGGAGTATCTCCATGGTCCCATGAGAATAGTGTGGCGCGGGCCGGTCAAGGTCCACGCGCGAGAGTTCGAAGCCCATGTCGTTCTCAATCACGACCATAACCATTGCCAGGCGATGTTCCACAGGCGTTATCGGCCAATCGGGTTTATGAGGCGGTTCTGGTGTTAGGACCCAGAGCACGCGATCCAATCCTAAAGCACCGCGCCCACAATCCGCCAAAATGGCGTGTCCCAAATGCGGCGGATCAAAGGTCCCACCGAAAACGCCGATTAATCCTGCCATTCCAACTCATACTCCCCGATATGCACGGTATCCCCATTCCGAGCACCAGCCTCACGTAAGGCCTTTTCAACACCAAGCCGCTCGAGCAACTGTTGGAAACGCCGCACCGCTTCATCGTACTCCCAATAAGTCATCTCTGCAGCGCGCTCCACGGCTTTGCCCTTCACACGCCAACTTTCGTCTCCCTCTCTTACGATTTCGAATTCGGTCGCATCAGACTCTGGCCGATAGAGTGGCAATTCCTGGACGGTTACGGTTTCCACCTCAACCTGCTCGAGTAGTTGATTCGTCTGATACAACAGTTCGCGCAGCCCTCGCTTGGCGAGCGCGGAGATTGGAAAGACTTGATGGCCACGATCGCGGAATTGCGCCTCCAGAGCTGGCCAGCGCGCTTCCACCTCAGGAAGATCAAGCTTATTAATGGCGATCACCTGCGGTTTGGTCGTCAGAGCCTCGTCAAACAGTGCAAGCTCCGCGTTGATCTGCGAGAAATCCGCGAGTGGGTCCGCGGATAGCCCATCGATTAAATGAATGAGCACCTTCGTTCGCTGGATGTGACGCAGGAAAGTGGACCCTAACCCCACTCCCTCATGAGCCCCTTCGATCAACCCAGGAATATCGGCAAGAACTAGCACGGTATCGATGTCCAATTCCGCCACCCCCAGGTTTGGCTGTAACGTTGTGAAAGGGTATGATGCGATTTTTGGACGTGCGTTCGTAACGGCCGCAAGCAGGGTAGATTTCCCTGCATTGGGCACACCGATGATGCCCACATCGGCGATAAGCCGCAATTCTAGTTGTAGCCAACGTTCCTCCCCAGGAGCTCCTTTTTCAGCCATGCGCGGTGCCTGATTCTGCGCGGAAACAAAACGGGCATTCCCGCGCCCCCCTCTACCACCTTGACACACGACCAGCCGCTGACCCGGATGTACGAGATCTCCCAACAATCCGCCAGTCTCATCCTCGCGGACTACCGTTCCAGGTGGAACGGCGATGATGACGTCCTTCCCATTTCGGCCGGTTTTATTGTTCCCACCTCCACGACCGCCTTCGCCTGCCCGGAAGTGGATCCGTCGGCGAAATGGGGAAAGCGTGTTTAACTTCGCATCGACCTCCAGGATGACGTCGCCCCCCTTTCCGCCGTCGCCTCCATCAGGTCCACCACGAGAGACGTATTTCTCACGTCGAAAATGAACGATTCCTGCCCCACCGCGACCTGAAGCGACAAAGATTTTAGCCTCATCGAAAAACATATCACACCATACGTCGTGCGCCCTTGTTCGATCCTGCCTCTGATTATACCTTGCAGCGAAAATCCCAAAACCCAGTGCAAGATTGCACCTGGGTGGGTCTTGTGATAGAGTTGGCGCAGCGCAAAGAGACTCAACGGAGGGAGGCATGTCCGCATCCACTGTACCAGACATTGTTGTCGGACGACTGCCCTTGTATCTACGTGCCTTGTCGGAAATGGCGCTCGAGGGGAAGGAGATCACCTCCTCCCAAGAACTCGGAGGACGTCTTGGCATCTCCTCTGCTCAAATCCGAAAGGATCTGTCCCAATTTGGGGAATTCGGTAAGCAGGGTACTGGATACAACATCCGTTATCTCTCGGAGCAGTTGCTGCGAATCTTACAGGTCGATCAAGTTTGGGCGGTCGCACTAATAGGAGTAGGTGACCTTGGCCGGGCGATCGCTCACTACGGAGGCTTTCTCGATCGTGGCTTCAAGATCGAACTCGTTTTCGATAACGATCCCAGCAAGGTAGGAAAGCAAATAGGTCCTTTCATCATCCACGGCGCAGATGACATGGTGCAGACCATTCGCCGAAAGCAGATTCGCGTGGCGATGCTGTCTGTTCCCGCCATCAATGCACAATCGGTTGCCGATCAATTGGTAGAGGCCGGCATCCAAGCCATCTTATGCTACGCACCCACATCGATCACCGTGCCAGACAACGTAAAAGTTCAATACATTGATCCCGTTCTACACTTACAACATATGACGTATTACTTACCTTGAAACTTGCGATAGTTCGGAGCAAGAATTGTAAAAAACCACCAGCTCGCCGAATGGCGAGCTGGTGGTTAAATTCGATTATTAACAAAAAAGATGCAGATGGATGCTCAAGCCTGGGGTAGCGTGCGCCTCAATCTATCCAGCATGCCCAGTGCGCGCGCAGCACCTTTGGCGATGCTCGCAACTGGCTCTTCAGCTAGATAGGCAGGCACACCGGTCTCCCTCGTGAGCCATTTATCCATCCCGCGAAGTAGTGCACTTCCTCCACAAACGACCATGCCACGATCGATAACATCCGAAGCCAATTCGGGAGGCGTCCGCTCGAGAACGTTTCGGATTGCGCTAATCTGTAATTGCAGTGTCTCACGAATCGCTTCCACAACCTCACCAGTGGAGAGCGTGATAGGTCGTGGGAGACCCGTCACCTGGTCTTGGCC
>WVZH01000549.1:1221-1645 GCA_011772595.1 Anaerolineales bacterium | reverse complement strand
GGGTCTGCAGCACAGTCTTCAGTTGGGCCGGCTGGTTGACTTCCCAATCCTTTTGCGGCGCAAGACGAATGCGCGCCCCGTTCGCACCGCCGCGCTTGTCGGAGCCACGGAACGTGGAGGCAGACGCCCAAGCAGTTGAGACCAGTTCAGAGATCGAGAGTCCCGAGGCTAGTATCTTACCTTTGAGGTCAACGATATCCTGATAATCGATCAACTCATGATCTACAACCGGTATTGGATCCTGCCAGATCAGGTCCTCATCAGGAACATCTGGGCCAAGGTAACGAGATTTGGGGCCCATATCACGGTGAGTAAGTTTGAACCATGCCCTAGCGAAGGCATCTGCGAACTCATTGGGATTCTCATAGAAATGTCGTGCGATCTTTTGATAGACTGGGTCCGCCTTTAATGCCAGGTCAGCGGT
>WVZH01000549.1:0-1196 GCA_011772595.1 Anaerolineales bacterium | reverse complement strand
TGTCAGCCACATTCTTTGGCCTCCACTGATGGGCGCCTGCGGGGCTCTTGATGAGTTCATACTCGTAGTCGAACAACATGTGGAAATAGCCCATGTCCCACTTGATAGGGTTCGGCGTCCATGCACCTTCTAGTCCGCTGGTGATTGTGTCATTACCCTTACCGCTACCGAAGCTGCTCTTCCAGCCAAGGCCCTGTTCTTCGATGCTGGCTGCTTCCGGCTCTGGACCTACATGAGATGCATTACCAGCACCATGACATTTACCGAATGTGTGCCCGCCTGCGATGAGTGCAACGGTCTCTTCATCGTTCATCGCCATGCGCGAGAAGGTCTCGCGAATGTCGCGGGCCGATGCGACTGGATCCGGGTTGCCGTTCGGCCCTTCTGGGTTCACATAGATCAAGCCCATTTGTACGGCGGCTAGTGGGTTCTCGAGTTCCCGGTCGCCGGTGTAGCGTTTGTCGCCAAGCCACTCACTTTCGGGTCCCCAGTAAGTATCCTCTTCTGGCTCCCAAATGTCTTCGCGTCCGCCGCCGAAGCCAAACGTCTTAAAGCCCATCGACTCCAGCGCGCAGTTGCCCGCGAGGATCATCAGGTCGGCCCACGAGATTTTCCTGCCGTATTTCTGCTTAATCGGCCAAAGCAAACGACGCGCCTTGTCGAGGTTCGCATTGTCTGGCCAGCTGCTGATAGGCGGAAAGCGTTGGTTACCGGACCCACCGCCGCCGCGGCCATCGCCTTTGCGGTAGGTGCCTGCGCTGTGCCACGCCATCCGGATCAGGAATCCACCATAGTGACCGTAGTCTGCCGGCCACCAGTCCTGCGAGTCGGTCATCAGCGCATAGAGGTCCTTCTTCACAGCCTCCAGGTCGAGTTTCTTGAATTCCTCAGCGTAGTTGAACTCCTCGCCCATCGGATTGGACAGGGAGGAATGCTGGTGCAGAATATTCAGGTTCAACTGGTTCGGCCACCAGTCTCGGATCGATGTGCCACGCGCGCGCGTTGTTAGATTCTTTTTTTTCTCCAATTTAGAATTTCAAGTGCATTTTAGTAAGGGGTTCTATTATTGTTTATGTTCCTGGTGTGTGTGGGGGGGTTAAATTTTATCCCATCACACATTAGGTGCTTTTCTACCTCAAGTTCAAATCCCGCCCGGGGCTCCATATCGCGTCTGTGGCTTGTCATAAGGGTTTCAG
>WVZH01000156.1:3279-3677 GCA_011772595.1 Anaerolineales bacterium | reverse complement strand
GAGCTGCTGCTGCGGTACTTGTGGTCGCCTTGCTGTTGCTATCAGTTCCCATTCTGAAAAAGGATGTGACCGAAGAACGTGAATTTGCGAAAGCCCCGAGCGAGCCGGCGGAGAAATTCAGGTCCGACCTTGCAGAGGAAAAGCAGATGGTATTAACCGAGGATTTGGCTCAGGACGCCGCTACCAGGACAACGCTTGCCCTGGCGCGGAAGGGAAAAGAAGCCGACAGGTATGCCGCATTTGGGGAAGCTGCAGCCGATGCAATAGCCGATAAGCCGCCTTTTGCACCGGCAAGTGCGATAGAATTAGTCGTACTGCCGAGGCGGGACAAGGTGCAGCTTACTATTTACAATTCCGCTGATTTGACCCTGGTGCGGGAACGGCGGAATCTGACACTG
>WVZH01000156.1:0-3266 GCA_011772595.1 Anaerolineales bacterium | reverse complement strand
GTTTCCAGCGAGGCTGCGGGAACTTGGCCGCTGGCTCATTCGCTCGCAGGTTAGCGGCCAGGTACCGTTTGAGATAACGTATTTTACCAGCGGACTTTCCTGGCGGGCGTTCTATATGGGGACGCTCTCGCAGGATGAAAAGACGATGCGCCTGCAAGGCTACGTGCGGGTCGGCAACAACAGCGGCGAAGATTACGAAAACGCCCAGACCCGGCTGCTTGTCGGCAAAGTCCATATCCTCGACGAAATCGCCGAACTGGCAAAACGCCAATATCCATATGGCAGGCCAGGAGTAGAAGTGCGATGGTATGGATTTGAGGGAAGAGCGACAGAGAAAGTGCCGTTGTTGGGAGATATACCGGTAGCTGGGGCACTTTTTAGGGATGAGGACTTGAAACGCAAGGAAATTATAAAAGAGGGTTTGAGTGAATACTTTCTTTACACGATTGAGGGTACTGAGACCATACCTAACGATTGGGGAAAGAGATTACTTTCGTTTGAAGCCCAGGATATTAAGGTCGAGAGTCTTTATAAATACGACGAAGAGCGCTGGGGCGACCAGACGATAAGATTCGTTAAGTTTGCAAACGACGAAGAGCACAATCTCGGCGATACGCCGATTCCGAATGGTAATGTTAAGATATACAGCCAGGCCTGCCCGACGGACGAGCCTTTGGGTAGGCGGGCTGATGACGAAGGTCATCTTTCGTATGTTGGTGGGACAAGCGTAAAATATATTCCGGTCGATGAGGAGGTCGAGTTGAATCTTGGCCCGGCCCGGTTGGCCAAGGTCGAGCCGAAGCTGATGGACTTCAAGACGGATAATTTCATGTTCGACAGTAGGGGCAACATCACCGGCTGGGATGAAATACGAACCTGGAAAATAGAGATTACCAATACTCGCACGCTGCCGATAGAGATTGAAATTACCCGCGGCTTCGGCACTGCATACTGGACACTTAGATTCGACGACCGGGAGGTCTCTTACGAAAAGCACGATGCCACACACGCGCGCTTCAGGGTAAATCTTGAGCCGCGAAGCAAGCGGACATTTGCATATACGGTAACGACGTATCACGGCGTGCGGGAAGAAGCAATAGCTGAAAAAAACTGAAAGTTAAGAAATAAGCACAAGAAAGTAAAAAGTAAATTTTTTTAGGAGATTGAATTATGAACGGCAAAAGAAACAAAATTCTGGCAATGGTTTTGGTGTTGGCGGCTGTCACCATCGCTGAAGCGAGGATCAAGTTGGTGGCCCTGCCTGAGCGGGCGGCGACGGTCATTCGCCTGGACAATCCGCAGGCGACATTGATTGAAGAAGAGCGTGTCCTGACCCTGCAGAAAGGGCTCAACAAGGTGGACTTTTCGTGGAAAGGTGTCAGTATCGACGCCGACTCGATTCGGCTAAGGACGCTCGACCATCCANNCGAGACCGTGCGAATCAGCTATCTCTTGAGCAATATCGACAGGCTGATTACTTACAAGGCCGTGGCCGACAAGGCTGAGACTGTGGTTGACTTGAAAAGCTACCTGGTGCTGCGCAATTTCTCAGGTGAGGATTTCGACCAGGCGCGGGTGCTGCTGGACTACGGTGAGGCGTTTGAGCAGGGCATCGACCATGAGGAGACAAAGCAGATGCTGTTTCTAAAAGCTCCGAAGGTGCCGATTACGAAGGTCTGGACGTTCGATGCGGCCAAGCTGCCGTGGGACCCCGAGCAGTTGGAAAATAGAAATGTTGGCATCCCCGTAAGCTATCGGATTGTAAACGAGGCCAAGAGCGGATTGGGCCAATTTGCACTCTGGGGCGGTAAGGCACGACTTTTCCAGGATGACGGCCACGAAAGTACCATCTTCTTGGGTGAAGATGTAACGGCACTGGTGCCGGTCGGTGAGAAGACCGAACTTTATATCGGTGACAGCAGGGACATCGTCGTTACACAGCGCAAAATGAAGGACACCCGAATTAACGTGCGAAAGAACAACAGAGAGCAGGTTGTTCTTTACGACACCGATGAAATCATCACCGCGAAGATTGAGAATTTCAAGGATGGTCCCGCTGTGCTTACGATGATACAGCATATCCCCGGCCAGTGGGATATGGAAAGGTGCAATATGAAGTACAAGAAGAAGGACGCTGGTACTCTTGAGTTTGAGATTAAACTGCCTGCCCGTACCGAGGCCGGCCCGGCCACAAGAGAGCTGACGATGCACTACCACCGCCGAAACATACGCCCGGGAGTAACTATTAGACCGGAGCCAAGGCCGCAAACGCTTATGAGAAGATAATAAGTTCAGTGTGTCAGACTAAAGGAGCAGCAAAATGAAACGCTTAATGTTGATATTTCTAATCGTCATTGCCATGACCGGCGTCAGCCGGGCCAAGGTCGATTTGGTTACGCTGCCTTCGCGCGATACGGTGCAGCTTACGATTTATAACTCAGCGGATATGACGTTGGTGCGTGAAAGCAGAGCGCTTACGCTAAAAGACGGCAAAAACAAGCTGCAGTTCTCCTGGGCCAATACGCTCATCGACCCGACCAGTCTGGAGATGCTGCCCAAAGCCAACGCAGATAAAATTGACATCGCTGATTTGACCTATCCGCCGAGAGTAAGGAACCTGGGCTTGTGGAATATCGAAAGCGGCGTAAGCGGCAAGGTGCCGGTGGAGATTACGTACCTGACCAGCGGACTATCGTGGCGGGCGTTTTATATGGGGACACTCACTGAAGACGAGAAGACGATGCGCCTGCAGGGCTACGTGCGGGTAACGAATAACAGCGGCGAAGACTACGAAAACGCCCAGACTCGCCTTATTGTCGGCAGGGTCCACATACTCGATGAGATTGCTGAGCTTGCCCGCAGACAATATCCCTACGGCCGACCCGGTGAAGTAGTGCCCATGCCCACAGTGCCGAGAGCGCCGGCCCGGGAAGTGAGACTGATGGCCAAAGGAGCATTTGTCGAGGCAGAAGCAGCCGCATTAAGGCCGCCAGAAATTAAGAAAGAAGGTCTCAGCGAGTATTTCCTCTATACCATTGAAGGTACGGAGACGATTCCGACCGGCTGGTCGAAACGGCTGATTAGCTTCGATGTTGATGAGGTGCCGGTGGTGAATTTGTATAAATATGAGCAGCAGCGATACGGCAATTCCGTAGTCAGGTTCCTCAGCTTCAAAAACGACGAAGAGCACGAGCTCGGCGAGACACCCATCCCCGGCGGGATGTTGAAGGTCTATAGGAGCGTTGACGATAGGGGGCACTTATCTT
>WVZH01000585.1 GCA_011772595.1 Anaerolineales bacterium | reverse complement strand
GAGTCAGGCAATGATCCTAACATACGGTAATTCGCCCTTTTCGGACTTGGTCAAGAATTCTAACACAAATCGATAGAATAGCCGGTTGAGGCGGGGTATCTACTTCATCTTGAAATATGACTAAAAAAGGCAGGCCAAAATGACCTGCCTCCCAACAAAAATTGATTTCTATTGACCAGGATTTGGACTCACGCCGATGAGGCTCAGTATCATGGCCTTTTCTCACCTTGCGAGACTTCACCAAGTCACATGATTCACTTATTCTACCTTAAAATCTTCAATACTCTTGGCCACCTTGCCATCGGTCAGCACCACCGGCTCGACAATGGCTTCGCTGTGCAAAGCCCATGGGAGGATGACGGCCGAATGGCCGCCCCGACCGCCAGCAACGACGATCTCGATGTCCTTAGGCTCACGGGTAACCGGCATAGGATGCCGCTCCGCAAAGGACGCAGGTCGGACCGGAACCAGTCCCCTGTCCCGTACCATGGGGGTCGGGTGGTTGGCATGGGCGTGTATGTGCTCGCGGATCTTATCCTTATTCCAACCATCGCGGTCGAGTAGCCAAGCGTGGTCCGGCGTAACGACAACGATCAGTGGCCCCGGTATGAACGCATTGTTGGAGCCGAGCGTCGTGCAGCTGTCGACGATGCCGTCCAACAGATCGCCGCCCGTTTGGCTCAGGAAGTCGATGATGTCATGGGGAGGCTCGGCCTTGAGCACGTACACGGCCGTCGTCTGATCGTCATAGCGCTCCGCGTTAATGGTCTGCCAAGGCGTCAACTCGGGGTTCTCGCAGAAGCAATAGGTATACTCGGCCTGGGACGATAAACACGCCAGGTCGGAATGTCCAGGAACGGAGCGGCAGGTATTGATGATGATCAGATTAACGGCGCGGCCGATGGTCGCATTGGCCGAGAACGCGGGGCCGAGACATCCCGCTCCTCCATGGAGGCCCACCTCCTTGGCAAGGGGACCGCTGACCAGGACCAGATTCCCACCTGGATGGGACGTCGTCACCGACTGGAGGAAATTATACTTCTTGTTGGACATCGCCTTGAAAGCGGTGATGAGGACGGGCATCGCTTGGGGCTTGCAGCCGGCCATGATGGCACAGACGGCGACGTCCTTCACAGTGATGTCCTTCCCGCTCGGCCCGATCCCATATGCGAGAACCATCTCGCAGGCAAACGGACAGTAGGACATCATCCGCTCAAAGCGCGCCTCGGTCGGCGGTACGATGGGCAGCCCGTCACCCATGTGAAGCTCGTTGAACAGGTCGGTCAGCGCCTCAATACCGGCCGCCGGTTCGGACAGATCCGATTCTTCTAGGTCGATCTTATGCACTAGTTCCAGGAGGCC
The DNA here is from genome assembly GCA_011772595.1 of Anaerolineales bacterium. Next base: position 4,071 of record WVZH01000585.1, on the reverse strand, counting down.
GTTTTCCGCCGGCGCCACGGCGTCGAGCTTGAAGTCTAAGGACGCCCTCTTACCGATCTGATCTGGTGGCAGGGTGAGGGCCTCGTAGATGCCGGACATCTGGGCGTCAACCATCTCGTCGATTTCTTCGACCGTGCTGCCCTGATACAAATCGAATGAGCAGAGGCAAAGCTGTCCAGCCCGATAAAAGGCAACCGCCTTGACGAGGTTGCTGCCCGGAGGTGCGGTGATATAAAGGCTCGGTATCCCGAGTTCTTCCAGGGCAATGGTGATGATTGTCGTTGCCGGGCTGGTCCCCATGTCGCCCAGTGCCAGGATCGCTGCCACCGGTTTGGCCTCGGCAAGCTTCGCCGCATAGTCCTTAAGCTCCTGGTTGGTTTTACCGCGGACCGTCTCGCGAAAATCGACGAAGTTGGTGATGCCCTCCTTGGCAAAGTTCACCTTAATCCGCCTAAAGACCTCCATGTAATTGACAAAGCCGAGCTTGGTATTGTCGTAAAAAAGGATCGGACCTTTGCACAGGTCGTCCATGCTGACCCGAGGCGCCAACTGAAGCATGGGTCTTTTCTGCTTGCCCCGTGGATCCATAACCGGGTTGATCATTGCTTTTGCCATCGATTCCCTCCTTCTGCTTACGTGCTTTTACTTTCGGGATTCAGTTTCTGACGAGGCCATCCGACAGTTCCGGGTTGTTAGTGGACGAATTCATCTGTTGGGCCGGTGGCGGAACGGCCACCGGCCCGTTTTCGTGGCTCCCACCCAGGCTTCTATTTATCGATGTACTTGACCTTGATCTCCTTGAACAGCTCCAGTTCACCTCGGATCTGCTTCTCGAAATCCGATCCGGGAATCCAGACCGGCGCAAAGCCGAACGTCTCGCCGAACTTTTTGAAGGACTCGCTCTTTGCCGCCTTCTCAACGATCTCGGACAGCTTGGCTACAACGTCCTTCGGCGTAGCCTTGGGAACGTAAATACCGCGGGTTATGCCGATCTCAATGGGAATGCCAATGTCCTTCAGCGTCGCCGTATCCCGAACAGGCGGATAGGTAACCTTGTCAAGGGGCATGCCGGTTCCAAGGACTTTAATCAGTCCGGCCTTCACCTCGGCCAGCAACACCGGCGCGTGAATGATCCCGACATCAACCTGGTTCCCGATCAGCGCCTTCTTAAGGTCCTTGCCCCCGGAATACGGTATGATCCGAAAGTCGGCGCCACTGACGCCCTTGATTGCGCTCGCCATGAGCATCTGGGCGCCTGCCGGACCGGCGGTGCCAAGCGTCAATTTACCTGGATTGGCCTTGGCCTTGGCGAGGAAGTCCGCGAGGTCCTCGTACCCTCGGTCCTTGTGCGATAGGACCCACGTTGGGCTCGTGAAGAACCCGCCGATATAGGTGAAATCGTCCAGCGAGAAAGGCACATCCTTGAAGGTCAACACGGCCGTCATGTCCGTCGTGCCGTTCATGAGCAGTGTATAGCCGTCTGCCTTTCCCCGTGCGACCTTAACAGTGCCAGTCACACCGCCGGCGCCGGAGATGTTGTCCACGACCACCGACTGGTCGATAACGGTCTTCATCGCCTCTGCGAAACCACGGCCGATGCTGTCAGTGCCGCCCCCGGCCTTCCACGGCACAACCATGTGGATGGTTTTGTTCGGATAATCGGTGGCCTGCGCGGGCACGCCCAATAGCGTCGAACCAAAGGCCATGGCCCATACAACAATGCAAATATTGTACAATCTTTTCATTTTTGGTCCTCCTTTCCTTGAGATGTTATGGGTTGGGGCTGAACCCCCTGCTTCCGCACCGTGGGTTTGGAAGTTAGGCCCTTATAGACCTCGTAGGCGAGCAGGCCGATAATGGCAGCGACCATCACTTGCCGCGGCCATGTCGCGACAAAGGTAGCCCAGTCGTTGTTGGAAAGCGCCAGAGCAAGCCGGATGTTCTCCTCCACAATCGGCCCGAGGATGATTCCGAGGACAACCGTCACGACTGGAAAGTTCCGCGATTCGAAAATGTAGCCTACCACGCCGAAAATGATGGCGATGAAGACCGGAAAGAGCGTGTTCATGGTCAAAAAGGCACCGAGCGTAGCCAACACCAAGACAAACGGGAATAGCCACGAGCGGTCCTGCTGCAGCAAGAGGATGAAATAACGGATCGCCCTCCAGGAAATCAGGAACATAAACATCGTAGCGACTAACAACCCCGCAAGGATGCCGTAGACGACGTCGCCGCTGTTCTTCATCAACGTCACCCCGGGTTCCAACCCATGCAGCACCATAGCGCCAAGCATGATGGCGGTGGACCCGTCGCCCGGAATCCCCAGGGTCAACATCGGCACCATGGTCCCACCGGTGTTGGCGTTGTTCGTCGCCTCCGGCGTCAGCACCCCTTCGGGCACCCCGGTACCGAACTTCTCCGGATTCTTCGATTTGTTACGCACGGTGGCCCAGGCGATCCAGGGGGAGATCTCGGCCCCGACACCCGGTATCGCGCCGATGCCGGTACCGTACAATCCGCCAATGGCGATGCATTGCCAACGCTTTGCCAGATCCTTCCACGTCGGGAGCTCAAGGGTAACCTTGGTCGTGATCAGGTGCGAACGCCGCCCGATCATTTTTATATCACTCAAGACTACGGCGATCCCGAAGAAACCGACCAGTGCAGCCGCGAAGGGGACGCCCGACATCAGGTTGTAGGATCCAAACGTGAAGCGCTCCGTGGCCTGGATCGGGTCGAGTCCGACGGTGGCGATTAACAGGCCCAGCGTCACCCCGATCAGCCCTCGCAGCGTAGAACCGCGCACGAAAGCGGAGACCATGACCAGACCGAGGACGCCGACCAGCGCGATGTCCGCGTTGCTGGATTTCACGGCAAGCGAAGCCAGAATAGGTACACAGGTCACTGCCAGGATCCATCCGAATATGCCGCCGCATGTCGATCCCATCGTCGCATAGCCGAGCGCGAGACCGGCTTGTCCACGCTGAGCCATGGGGTAGCCGTCAAGAGCCGTACATGCGCCCGCCGGGGTACCGGGGGTGCGCAACAGAATCGCCGGGTAACAACCGCCGAGCTTGGTGCCCACATAGACGCCCATCATCGTCAATAAGGCCGGCAGGGTCTCCATTGAAAACGTGAGCGGCAGCAGGACGATGATCGCCATCGGCGAACTGAGTCCTGGCAACGCGCCGACCAGAATCCCCATCGCCGTTCCGACGAAGAGGAGGAACAGGTTAAGGGGCTCCAAGACGCTGGCAAAACCCCCCATTAGTCCTTCGATCACGGCTCAATTCTCCGGACCGCCCGTTGGTCAAATAGGCAGGTTGAGCAGGTAAATGAAAAGAAAGTAGAAAGCCGCACCGCCGCAGATCGAGAGAGCGATGATCTTCTTGATCGACCTCTGCCCGAAGACCAAAAACATTGCGGACAGAAAGAGCGTCGTGAGGATTATGAAATGCACATATTCAAGCAGCAGCACATAGGCCAGCAACACCCCCAGCGTCCCCCAGGTGCGGAGCAGGATCGTCTTGCGGCGAACGGCCGAAGCTTCGAGATCGCTTTGCGCCTCGTTCCCTGGAGCGGCCGTCTCCTCCTCTTCGTCGCGTTTCGTGGCCAACCGCTCGATCCACATGCCCCGAAGAGTCGTGGCCATAAACAGGCCGACAAGAGAGATCAGCAGCCATGCATAGATCGAGGGCATCGCTGCATACGTAAGCGCCGCAGCGCTGGCGATACGACTTCCCTCTTTCGACGCGTTGATTGCTACGAGTGCAACGATGCCAACAGCCAGCAGGCCTAAAGCGAGAAGCAGATCTTTCGTCTTCTCCTGAATGGCTGACCTCCTCACTTTTGCCACCTCTCCCCATAAATGGTTATAAGGCTTTAATTATACATTAATATGCCACTTTCAGATTATAACAATTGACATTCAAAGACCCGTGGCTTTCCGTCCCACCCTCACGGATGGTTTAGCTTTGTCGACTGTATCCATTTTAGCAGGATAAAAAGATGTGTCAAAGGAAAAACCAGATCGAGCGATTCCTAACTGTATTAGTTACCCTCCGCCATGGT
>WVZH01000161.1:836-1464 GCA_011772595.1 Anaerolineales bacterium | reverse complement strand
CAAGCAATCGCACGGCGGCGTCCGATGGTCGCCATGAGACCGCGGTCGCGGTACCTGAATGGTCGCTGTGGTATCCCTTTGACATGCCGCAGGAGGTTCCGCGCCGCAAGGATTCCCTGCTGCTTGGCCACCGGGATGAACATCGGGTAGGGCTCGCCGGCCGGATCCTCCAAGTAGGCCATATCGCCGACTGCGTAGATCCGGCGCTGGCCGATGACTTCCATGGTTGGTTCGACTGGAACGGTCCTGCGGTTTGCCAATTGAACCGGAAGCATCTCGGCTACCTGAGAGGCGTTCACGCCAGCCGCCCACACAACGGTCTTGGTCGGAATTGACCGCCCATCGGTGAGCTGCAATTGATCAGGCGTGAGCCTCGCGATCGTGCTATTCAGGAGCACCTCAACCCCCATCGATTCGAGTTGCGCGAGCGCCGCTTTCCGGAGGCGTGATGGAAAGGCTCCCATAATGTGCGGCTGCTGTTCAATTAGAACGACGCGCGCATTCAGCATATCCGAGCTGCCATACTCTCTCGCCAGAACATGGTTATAAAGCTCATAGAGCGCACCGGCGGTCTCGACTCCAGTGGGCCCACCACCGACCACCGCCAGGGTGGTCAGCGCCTCCCGAC
>WVZH01000161.1:0-680 GCA_011772595.1 Anaerolineales bacterium | reverse complement strand
AGCAGGAAACGGACATTGCCACTCTTACGGAAGATGCTGCGAATGGGGAAGGCCACCTCACTGGGATCCAACACGCAGGTTGCGACCTGATATAGCAGCGGGGTGAATGTGTGGAAGTTATTCCGGTCGACCAAGACCACATCCACCGCTTTCCCTGCAAGATGACGAGCTGCAAATAGTCCGCCGAAGCCGGCGCCGACGATCACGACTGTTGGTTTCATGTCTATCTGGTCCACGATCCGAAGTTGGTCCAGTCTACCCAGATTATCGTAATATACCAGGGTATCGACGCGGATGGCCAGGATGATGAACTTGAGTTGGGATCTTAAGCAAGTCGCGCTTGGTTCAAATGTGATGAAGCAATTCCTTGTAGAGACCTTGTTTAATCTTCTTGTCGCATTTCTTTCTTGGGATTTGGTTGTGCTGCTAGTTGAGTGAGTCGCTTCTTAGATTGGAGATTTCTGCCTAACATCTATGAAAGCGCTGCAGTTGTCAAGGTTAAATACCACCTGAAGGATGAGTAACCTCCCCTGGATCGAGCCGGTCTCCCCCCACGCAAAGAACGCGGGACTTCGCGGAAACATCTATACGTCGTCAAAGCGACAAGAGCATCTCCAGCAGGCGTTTGGCAATCAACTCACGTATCTCTGAGGATACAGGTTAGGCACGCCCTTACGCCT